>JBJMNO010000012.1:0-145911 GCA_045804225.1 Gemmatimonadaceae bacterium | reverse complement strand
TGCGCACCGTGCTGTACATGGGGGCGTTGGTGGGCGTGCGATACAACCCGGTGCTGAAAGCGTTCTATCAACGCTTGCGAGCGAACGGGAAGCCAGCGAAGGTCGCGCTCGTGGCCTGCATGCGAAAGCTCCTCACGATTCTCAACGCGATGGTCCGAACCAACACGCCGTGGTGCAGCACGACGGCGTCATCGTCTGACGCACCCGTTCTCCTTGTTTCTCCTACTTGATGTCCAAGACAGTTGCTGAGGAGCGTAGCGACGAAGGATCTGCTTTTCGCGCTACCCGCAACCCTCCACCCTCTACCCTCTACCCCAACCGAGCCAGCAACTCCAAGACCTCGGCCGCCGACGCGGGGCGATCGGCTGGTTCGGGCGCGATCATTCGCGCGATGACAGCGGCCAGGGTACGTGGCGTTGCGGCTGGGCCGGCCGACGGGGGAATGAGCGTCTCGCGCGGCGTATCCAGCTTCTGGGCGAGGAAGCCGCGCGGCGTGTCACCCTGGAAGGGCGTGGCGCCGGTGAGTGACTCGTGGAGGACCATTCCCGCCGCGTAAATGTCGGAGCTCACGTCCGGAGCGCCGCCGAGGAGCAGCTCGGGCGCCATGTATTCGGGTGTGCCGATCACCGCACCGGCGAGCCTCGGCGGCCCTGGCACGTCGTCGGTCGGTCGTGCGGACGAAAGAAGGGAATTGGGACGCCGCACCAACGTCGCGAGGCCGAAGTCCGTGACTTTGAGCAAACCATCGTTCGCGAGCAGCACGTTCGCCGGCTTCACGTCGCCGTGCGTCACGCCCTGCTCGTGCGCCGCTTCGAGGGCGCGCATGAGCTGTTTCGCGAGCGCGAGCACGACGGAACTCGGCAGCGCTCCGCGACGGGCCAGCACCGCGGCGAGGGACGTGCCTTCGACGTACTCCATCGTGAGGTACGGCACGCCGCGGCTCACGCCGAAGTCGTGCGTGCGCACGATATTGCGGTGCGAGACGCGTCGCGTTAGGCGCAACTCCTGCTTCAGCTCCTCACGGGCGCGTGGATTGTCGGCGAGAAGCTCGGGCCGCAGCATTTTGAGGGCGATGGGCTCGTCGAGCGTGCGATCCGTGGCACTGTACACGATGCCGGTGCCGCCAACACCGATCACGTCATCGAGCTCGTAGCGATCGGCGACGACGAAGCCCTGCGCGAGCGCACCGGCGGGCAGCGTGAGCGTTCCCGAACGTGCCGTGAACTGTGGCGCGAGTGCCGTGCGGGAACGTGCGCTCCTCGAGCGCAGGCGGCCCCGCTCGTCCGAAGCCGGCTCACGGGCTTCCGAAGCAGAGATATCGCCGTAGCTCGCCCGCTCCACGAGCGCGCCGAGCGCCTGCTTCTCTCGCAGCTCCCGGAGAAACGCCGTCAGCGCATTGCCTAACGCTTTGATCTCTTCGGCCGGCGAGCGCATCGTCACCTCGTTGGCAATGCGAGCCGCCGCGTCGTATTCACCCTCCAGCGCGTGCGCGGCGGCGATCGCGAGCGCGCGTGTCGGTCGCGTGATACGCCGCGCCGAGCTCCACGCTGCCGCCAGGGCGAGGATGAGACCGAGGAGACCGGCCACCAACAGCGAGCGCCGTATTCCGGCCAGCTGTGCCGACGTCGCGCTCTCCGGTCTCGCGACGACGAATCCACCCACAACCTCGCCGCCGGCCGTCGTCAACGACGCGCCTTGTAGCGCAAAGGGCGCATCGCCGATGACCGCCGTGCGCGCCGCGCGCGGCCCAGCGAGAACCGAATCGTTAGGCGAAACGCGCGCGGCACCGGCGTCCTTCGCGGCGGCCGGCAGTGCGGCGGCGGCGTGAGTGGCGCTGTCCAACGACGTTGCGACGACGTGCGCACCCCCGCGCGAGTCGAGCGAGTAGAAGACGACATCAGACGCGGTTGCGGCGCGAACGTCCAAGGCCATCTGTCGGTCCACGAGCTTCGTGGCGACGAGCACACCCACCGGCGCCGCGCCAGGCACCACGATTGGAACCGCCACGGTTTGAAAGAGCAACGTGTCGCGGGAGATGCCGAACCCGAAAGTCGTGCGACCCTCGAGTGCACCTTCTACGAGCTGCACCGAGCCCATCGCAACATTCTGCACGCCCGGTTCGTCGCTCTTCGCCAGCAGGGTTCCGCGCTCGTCGGTGATGAAAACCCAATCGGCGCCAAGCTGCCCCGTAGCCTCCAGCGCCTGATCGAGGATGTCGTCGTGTTGCCGCTCGGCAACCAGCGCGCGGAAGGATGGTCCCTGCACGAAGACGCGGGCGCCCCCCGCGAGGCTGCGGCCGCGACCAGCGAGCAACTGCGCCGTTAGGTCCGCGGCTTGTTCCAGGCCTCGCCGTTCCGCTTCACGCGTGGCGCGGCGCGCCGAGTACGACGCGACGACAAGCGCGGCAACGAGCACCGCGCAGACAATCGCGGCGGTACTGAAGAAGACGCGTCCCGCCATGCCGCCTGTCGGCGACAGGTAGCGCGACAGGCGGCCTTCCTCCCGGTCAATAGCGATCATCTCGAATCAACGCGTACGGTCGCCCGAACTTGTTGAGATGTGGGGCCTCCACATACGTGCGCGCATCGATCGTGAGTTGCAGAGCATCCAACCCGGCATCGGGGACGACGACTTCGCGCGTGACTTCGCGTGCACCGTGCTCGTGCCACGCGTGAACGATGTACCTGCCCGCGGGAACGCCGCGAAGAGTAAAATGTCCCGCGTCATCCGGCTGTGTAGCCCATGGCGATGGTACGGCCAAAACGAAGCTCACCATCATCGAGTGGATGTTGCAATAGATCGGATAGACGCCGGGCCGGCCGAACGTCGCGGTCCGAGTTGCACCGCGCCGATAGAGTCCGAGATCGAAGGGGCCGATATCGACATTCGAGAACACGTTGTGACTGAACGGGTCCTCGTTAGGGAACGCGACACTGCCTCCCGCGAGCACGATCGAGACGTGCGGACGAAATTCTCGGCCATGCATCGCGATCACACGTGAGCGCATGGACGGTACGTCGTTCACCGGAATGGTCCGGCTCCGTGGCTCCAGATAGACGACGGCGCTGCGAATCTCGCCGCGTTCGGCGCCAGCACGTTCCTCGAGCGACAGCACGCCCGAGACGGTACCCTGTGCGAGAGCAGTCGACGAGAGGACAACAAGCGAGCCAGCGGCGGCTAGCCATTTCACTGCGTTATGCATCTGCTAAAGCTCGAATCCAAAGATGAAGTTGACGTGATGGGCCATGAAGGTGCCCGAGGAGTACCGCGTACCGATTTGGCGATACTCGATACCGAAGAGGAGGGGTTGCGTGGGCCGCCAGTCGACGTGAACGGCGCACACCGTGTTCTGTCGACGCGTTGCGTCGTCATCCGGGTTTGTGACATCGACGCCGCATCCCGCGCCGCCGATGAGCGACTGCACCGGCTGAGCATTGAGCTGTGCCCAGCCGGCGGCGTCGCGAATTGCCGGACCAAGCGCGTTTGCCGGCGATCCCAATGGCGGCGCGCCGAAGTTCTGACCGATCGCGCCACCGCCAAGCCCACGCAATAGCTGGCCGGTATACGCTTCTCCACGGAGCTCGACGCGCGGCAGCACGACGAGGCGCGCGTCGAATGAAACAGCGCGGCTATCCTGGAGCACGTCGACGGCTGTCGCTACCCAGCCGCGGTGAATGCCGATTCCGATCTCGCCGCCCGGTCGCGCGCCGATGATGGCGTCGGACACCGTTTCCACGCCACCCGCGGCGTTGGCTCCCCAACGCGTCCGAAGCCGTGCTTCGAAGGCTGGTCGTGTCGAGCGCTCGCCGGCGTCAACCAGATCCGGCTCGCCGGTCGCGAGCTGCGAGGCGTAGGGCGTCATGATCGCGCCCTGAATGGCCCAGCTCACCCGGCGGTAGCCGGTGCCTAACGAGCCGATGCTTTGCGTGAGACGTGCTTGGCCAAGCCAGTTCCAGAGATTTCCGGCGCCCGAGAAGTCTGGAGTTCCCACCGACGCCAAGCTGAGAGGGTTCAAATCCGAGATCAGCGGCGTGTCCGATCCGAACATGAGCTCCGTTCGCGGCCAGATGAGGCGCGCGCGGGCGGTGCGCATGCGCAGCTCGGGGAAGAGCCGGCGGTCGCCGGAGCTCGTCTGAACGCCGCCGAAGAAATCGACGTCGATGTCACCCGCGAACGTGGCGCCGGCGACGTTGTCGATCGACGTCGCCGCACCGAGTCGCGTTTGTCTCAAGGTGACGCCGAACGCGGAATTGGTGGGGGGCGCCGCACCGGGCGTCGCGGGCACCAGCGCCGTTTGTGGCACGTCGGTGTTGTTCACGCGGCCGTACGTCAGGAACGAATTGGTCAGAACCTGCGCCGAGAGCTCGAGATGAAATCGTGATCGCGTCTGCACGGAGCTCTCTGCTTCATCCGAGATCTGTTGACGCAAGATCGCGATCGCGGCTTCCGCGCGCGCGAGCCGAGCCGCCAAGGAATCCAGCGAGAGGGTGTCGGCCGTGTGCCGCGCCGAGTCCGTGGGGGGCGTGGGAGGCGGACTCTGCGCGAGGGCAGGCGACGCGACGGCGGTTAAGAGCGCGAGAAAGAAGGCGGTGCGAAGGCTCACGAGATGGGGGCGCGGCGCGGTGGCGCTCAGAGAGCGGGATCGCGCGGCGCGCCATCCCGTCCCTAAGGTGCACTGCGTGCCGCCTTTCCGGCCAGTAGCGATGCCGTTGCCACAGCGCGAAGCTGCATCGGCGGGACGTCCGCGATGAGCAGGCTGCCCGCGGACGCGGTGGGCCATGCGACGATTCCTTGCGCGCCGTCGCGCGCGGCAAGCAACCCCCCGCCAGCCACGGCTTGTCGCAGTGCTGGATGCTGGAAGAAGCGCCGCTCCGACACGACATACTGCAGCATGATGCGATCGTCCCACCGGTAGGCGAGAACCACCGCCGGATCGCCTCCGAGCTCCGTTGTCCAGGCCGCGAGCAGTCTGACGCCGCTCGTTTGTAGCGGCTCGACCGGGAAGGCAACGGCGCTTCGCACGGCGTCGAGATCGCGCGCCCGGCCCGGTAGATCACCCGCCATGACGCGCCGGTAATCGGACACGGCATCATTGAGCAGCGGCACGGCGCCAAGCGGCGCGCTCAGCTCCGTGAGGGCCACCGGGTCGGCAGACTGCCTAACGACGAACGTCGTGGCGACGGCAGACCCAATGAGCACTGTCGCAATCGACGCCATCATCACAGGGCGCCGAAACATCGTGGCGCGTTTCGGCGCAGGCGTGGCAATCGTGACGGGCACTGGCGTCGCCGCGATCGCCGCGGCGATGCGCTCGCGGAGGGCCGGCGGCGCGCCAACCGGCGGCTCGAAGCCCAACCGGCGACGCATGGCGCGATGGACGGCCAGCTCACGCCGGCAGCGCACGCAGCCGACCAGGTGCGCGTCGATCTGCGACGTTGTTTCCGGCGGCAGCTCGCCGTCGGCGTAGGCACCGAGGAGATCGATCAGGACCTGGTGCTGATTCTCGCGTGCGGCTCGCTCCGCCGGATCCTCGGCGAACCCTGGTGCGAGGGGGGTCTTATCCGTCATCGAGTGCCTCCGCCGGTCGTACCCGATCCGCCACGTCGAGCGGTGCGCCGGTCCTGTTGAACGCCATCGTCTTTCGTTGTCGAGCGCGCGGCCAACACCGCGCCGGCGAGTAATCGCCGGCCCCGTGAGATCCTGCTCATTACCGTGCCCATCGGCACGCCAACGATGTCCGCAATCTCGTGATACTTGAATCCATCGATATCGTGAAGCTCGACGACAGTAGCGAAGTCATCTGGTAGCTGTTGCAGTGCCGCGTGGACCTCTTCGCCGGTGAGGCGCGCGGCTACCTCTTCAAAGACCAAATCACTATCACTCGAAATCAGTTCATCGTGCGCCTCCTCGAGGCGCGTGATGGAGACGAGCTGATGCCGGCGGGCGCGCCGCTCCTCAGACTCGGCGAGGACGCCGCGGAGGATGCGGTAGAGCCAGGCGCGCACCCTGGAGGGGTCTCGTAAGTCGTCCAGCCCAAGCCAGGCACGGCCGCACGCCTCCTGCAGCGCATCCTCGGCGTCGGCGCGCATCGTGGTCCGGCGGACGGCGAAGGCGAGCAAACGATCAAGGTGCGGCAGGACGAGCGCGTCAAATCGCGCGTGCCGGTCGGTGAGCGATGTATCGATTGGAGTGCCCAATTGGAGCGGACCTATTGTAGTACGGTAGAGCGCCGAAGTCAGAGGGTTGCCGGTTGCGGACCGCGAATAGCAGATCTTTCGCTTCGCTCAGGATGACACTCATCCTGAGGAGCGCAGCGACCAAGGATCTGCTGTTCGCCTGCTCTACCCACAACCTGCAACCCGTAACCACCAACCATCTAGGGCAGACGGCTCGAGGCCCGAAAGTATTCCCTTCAGTCCTGGCCGGCCGATTCGGCTGATTCGGAGTGGGGGGTGCGGCCAGTGAACGGGCGCACTACCTCTTCGGCGGCGCCGCACATTTGACTGAGCTCTTCTTCCGAGGACGTTTCCCAGTCTGGCGGGATGGGCACCAGCCGCTTGAGCGGGGACTTAGCGTCCGAGCTGGTGCGCTCGAAGGTCAGCCAGCCTTGGCCGAACCCGCCTCGTAGACGAGAGCCCGTGGACGGGACAGTGCTCCACACTCGCCACGATTGCCCGTTGGAATCCAAGAACTCCCGATAAGCCATGCCGGGCACGAGAGCAAACCTGGTTCCATCAGTCGCCAGACGCGCCAAGTCTTTGATGTGTGATGTAGATCACTCGCCGCGTGCCTCACGATTCACGTGCGTCGTTAGGCGATGTGCCTAACGGTTCGCCGCTGGAATCGTCCAGAGCTCCACGCGGCTGAAGATGCCCAACGGTACGAGCACCAATCCGCGCTTCGTGTCGACACCGATGTCCGCGGGCACGGGAACATTGCGCACCAGTCGCTCATCATGACCGTCCGCGATGAGATGCACCGTGGAGTCGGTCCAACTCGACACGAGAATGCGCCCATCGGCGAGTGCCTCCACGCCGTCCCATTTTCCATGGCCGCTGTCGAGCACCGCGCGGGTCGTGTCACCGTCGTGCATCGCGAAGAGGCGGCTGTGAAATGGATCGAAGCTCACGTAGAGCCAGCGCTTGCCTTTTGCGTCCCAGGTGATGCCATTCGGTTTGTCGAGCTGCGCGCCGGACTCCTGCACCTTCACCGAGTGATTCGGTCCCACGACGAACAACTTGTCGCCGCCCGAGAAGATGACCCCCTTCTCAGTCATCTGAATCCCCGTGTCGGTGACGTGCAGCGAACCATCAGGGCCAACGGCAATATCGTTGAGCAGCACCGCGCCATATGGGGCGAAGTCGATGGTGGCGAGCGGCGATCCGCCGTGCCGATCGAAGCCACGCAGCGCGTCGATGTCGCAGACCCAGAGCGTGTCGCCGTGAATGGCCATGCCCTTCGGCGCGTGCAGCGTTACGCCATGAGCGCCGCCTTGCACGAGCGTCTGGATGTCATTGATGTTCGACGCGTTCACACGGCTGATGTAGCCGTTGTTGTCCTTCACCGAGCCGAAGCCGTTGATGTTGCTGACGAAGTAGACGTCCTGGTCGGGGTCGTACTTCACGGACTCGGGCTCGTGAAAATCGATGATGGCGCCGACGCGCATCGAGCGCGCTTCGGGTTGGCGCGCGGCGGCTTCGTATTGGTCGCCGCACGAAGACGCTAAGAGCGTTGCCACGACGACTGCCGTGAGGTTGCTCATGTGCCGCTGCGCAATTGCGTGACGCATGGTTCCTCTCGAAGAAAATCTGTTCATAGACGGGGCGCGGGACGCGGGAAAGGAACGTGACAGCTCACAGACGTTCCAGCGCCCCTCGGCCCTCGCGCCGCGCCGAGCTTGCACAGATCGCGCCGAGGTCCGACAATCCTGGCATGCGATCGACGACCATTTCCGCGCTGTGCTCACTTCTCCTTTCGGCGACGGTAGTAGCGCAGCCGGCCGCCAGGATAGCGCCCACGAGCGCACCCGCCCTACTCGACGATTGGGGCGGGTTTCTTCGCCTGTTCGACACCTACTGCGACAGCGATCGCATCGTTGGTGCGAGCGTGCTCGTGATGCGCGATGGTCGGATCCTCGAGCGCCACGACGTCGGCTGGGCGGACCGCGCGGCGCAACAGCGGGTGAATGCGCGCACAATCTTCCATTGGGGCTCGATTACGAAAACGCTCACGGCCATCTCGATCATGCAGCTGCACGAACATCGCGGCCTGTCGATCGACGATCACATCACGCGATATGTGCCGGAGCTGCGCCAGGTACACGATCCCTATGGCATGATCGACAGCATCACGCTGCGGATGCTGCTCTCGCATTCCGCCGGCTTCCAGAACCCCACGTGGCCGTACACGACAGGCCAATCGTGGGAGCCGTTCGAGCCGACAACCTGGAACCAGCTCGTGGCGATGATGCCGTATCAGGAGCTGCACTTCCGGCCCGGCTCCAAATACTCGTATTCCAACCCAGGCTTCATCTATCTCGCGCGGGTCATCGAGCAACTCTCCGGTGATCCGTGGGAAGCCTACGTCCAGAAGAACATCTTGGCCCCGCTCGGGCTGATGCATAGTTATTTCGGCGCCACGCCCTACTACCTGGCCGCCGACCGCTCGAACAACTACACGATTCAAAAGGACTCCTCGGGTCGCCTGACCGAAGTCGCGAACGGACGTGACTTCGATCCGGGTATCACGATTCCGAACGGTGGTTGGAACGCACCACTCACGGATCTTGCCACTTACACAGCGTTCCTCACGAACGCGGCGGCTGACGATTCCACGCGTCGACGTTATGACCTGGTCATTCGTCGTCCCACCTTGCAGAGCATGTGGATGCCGCTGCATCCAATGAGCGACTCGGCGAGCGCGCCTGATTCCATGGCGCTGTCTTTCTTCGTCGTCCACCGCGGGTCGGCGACACTACTCGGGCACACGGGAAGCCAAGCCGGATTTCGATCGCTCCTCTTCTTCAATCCGATGACCCGCACCGCCATCATCGCCGCGTTCAACACGACGAACGAGGCAGCTCCCGCGCGCGCGGCGTATACCCGAATGTACGAGGCCGCGCTCGCGCTGCTTCGCTGACCCTCGCACTCTCCGTAATGCGCCGAATCATACTTGTCCTCCCGCTGGTTGCTGTTTCGCGAACGCTCATCGCGCAAGCTGCCGCTCCGGCGCCATTCCGTGTCGAGGAGACGACGATTTCCGAAATTCATTCGGCGATGCGCGGCGGCGGGTTGACCTGTCGTGCACTCGTCGAGCAGTACCTGCGGCGAATCGACGCTTACGACAAGAATGGCCCGGCGCTCAACGCAATCGTCGTCGTCAATCCGGCCGCGCTCCGCGTCGCTGATTCACTCGATGCGCGCTTTCGCCGCGAGGGCATCACCGGTCCCCTCCACTGCATCCCCGTCATCGTCAAAGACAACTTCGAGACGGTCGATCTCCCAACCACGGCGGGCTCGTTGTCGCTGCAAGGCTTCGTCTCGAACAAAGATGCTTTCCTGGTGCGGCGACTTCGTGAGGCCGGCGCTATCGTGCTCGCGAAATCGAACATGGCGGAGTTTGCCTTCAGCCCGTACGAGACGGTGAACTCCATCCTTCCGGGCTACACGAAAAATCCGTATGCCTTGGACCGCGTGACCGCCGGCTCCAGCGGGGGCACAGCCGCCGCGGTCGCCGCCAACCTCGGTGAAGTCGGGCTCGGGACGGATACCGGCAACTCCATTCGCGGTCCCTCGGCACATCAGGCGCTGGTGGGCATTCGCTCGACGATGGGCCTAACGAGTCGAGGGGGTGTTGTGCCGCTGAATCTCTCGGCCGACATCGCTGGGCCGATGGCACGATCAGTCGCCGACGCCGTGGCCGTGTTCCAGGTCGTGGCCGGCTACGACCCCGCGGACTCCGTGACGCTCGCCGCCCGCGACCGGCCGATGCCTAACTACACTGCCTCGTTGGTTCGCGACGGCCTTCGCGGCGCGCGCATCGGCGTCCTGCGGCAAGCCTACGAGCGAACGAGCCTCGATCCCGAAGTGCGTGACATTTTCGAGCGCGCGGTGATGGACCTTCGCCGCGCCGGGTCCGCCGTCGTGGACACAGTGCTCGTACCAACGCTCGATTCTCTCTTTTCTGCACATCGCGGCCAATGCAATCCGTTCAAGTACGATCTCGAACGGTGGATCGCGAGCACGGGCGGGCGGACACCCGTGAAAACGCTCGACGAGATCATTCGGTCCAACCGCTATCATCCATCGATTCAGAAACGTCTCGAGCTGGCGCAAGCAGTGGATCGCCCGCCCGAGCAGACTCCCGGTTGCGCCGATCGCGACCAGTTTCGCGAGGGCTTGCGAGCGGCCGTGCTTCGCGTGATGGATGTGCAGAAGCTCGACGCGCTCGTGTATCCGACATGGAGTAACCCACCTCGGCTCATCGGCGACCTGAACACCCCAGCGGGCGACAATAGCCAATTGTTCTCGCCGAGCACCGGGTGGCCGGCCATTACCGTGCCGATGGGCTACACGCGGGGAACGCTTCCGGCGGGAATGACATTCTTTGGACGGGCCTGGAGCGAGCCGTTGCTCATTCGGCTCGCCTACGGCTACGAGCAGTCCACGCATCATCGGCATCCGCCGTCGACGACACCTCCGCTTCGGTAGGCGTTAGGTTCTGGAATGCATTACGTGACCGGCGGTCATCGATATGGCGCCTGAGGCTTTCTCGCGACGAGCCGCGCTGCTCGCATTCGTGCTCGTGGCCGCGGCGGCGTGCTCATTCCGCCACGGCGACGAAGCCCCGGCACCGCTGCGATCGCCGGTGCGTGACTCGCTGCTCGCCGCGGACGCGTCACGTGGGGAGGCGGCGACGCGGCAGGGAATCGCCACGGCTGCCGCGGCATGGCTCGACAGCAGTGTCATGTATCTTCGCGGCGGCGCGCCGATCGTGTATGGGCGAGGTCCCGCGCTGGTCGTTGTCGCCGACGGTGCACCGGAGCGCGCCACATACCAGTGGCGGCCACTCGGCGGCGGCATTTCGCGTGATGCACAAGCCGGCTACACTTTCGGCACGGCTATCACCGCCCTGCCTAACGCTGATGGTCTACCGACGATTCACACCGATCGGTACGTGGCCTTCTGGCGTCGTGGCAGCGACAAACTCTGGCACGTGGCCGCGTATGCGGAAGTGGGTGGTGCCCCGCTTGGCACGAACGTCACGATTCCATCCATCGAGCTGCCCCCACTCAACGCCCTGCCGCGCGGCGCACGCGCCAACGCCGTTCGCGCGGTTCGTCAGGCAGACAGCGCTTTCGCTCTTGCCGCGGACCTGCAAGGCACCGGCATCGCCTTCGCCACGTTCGTGGCGCCGCAAGGCGTGGTATTCGCCGGTTCCGAGCTCGTCATCGGCACCGACGCGGTGCGCGCGCTCTTCGACGAACAGCAGCGAGCGGGTGGCACGCTCAACTGGCGCCCTGTGTATGCGGACGCCGTGGAATCGGGCGATCTCGGCTTTACCATCGGTGAGTCCGTCTTTACGGGCCGAGGTGCGAATGGCAGCGTCGTGCAGCGCTTCGGGAAATACCTAACGATTTGGCGTAAGCAGCCTGGTGGCGACTGGCGCTTCGTCGTCGATGGCGGAAACCTGAGCCCGACGCCGAACCGCTGATCGGCGCCCTCGACGCCTGAAATTCAGGGCGTTGACGACCGTACTCGAGCATCGCTGAATTCGGGAACCGCCTCACTGAGATGCCAAAACTTCACGATGAGACTTCTGGAAAGGGTCACCAGTCGCCGCGGCGTTCTCCTCGTAGATAGGCGCGGGCAAGTGTGGCCGAGATACCGCCATAGGTGAGGATGTACGCGCCCCATCGACAGATCTCGGCGAAGAACAGATCCGAGGTGTGCAGCGCGAAGCCGAATGAAACCAGGCCGGCCACGCACCACATCACGCACAACACGCCGGTACGCAGGAGGTCGCGTCTCTTGTCCCGTTCGGCGACGCGATGCTCCGCCTGACGTTTCGCCTGCAGCTCCTCGTAGTACTGCTTTGGGATCGGCATCGTCGTTAGGGCGACCGGAGCGTGAGATCGAAACGTCGCACCTCGCCCTCTTGAAGCGTGATCTCCGACGTCGTGGACGACGCGCGGCCTTGCCGCGCTCGCACTCTTACTTGGGTGCGAGGACGCAAGGCGCATAAGGTATACCTGCCACCGGCCCGAGTGATCCCTTCGACCGATAACGGCTGCGCTAGCAGGCTACCTGTGCTCAACCGCGACACGTCGGTCCAGTCCGCGCGCACGGTGGTGCCTAACGTCTTCGTACCGGCGGCATCGCGCACAAAGCCGACGACGATCGCCATCGAATCGGCAACGCGGCCGCCGCAGAGCTTCGCCGACAGGGTGGCAAAGCTGGGAATCGCGAGGTCGATCTGCTTTTGCTCACCGGCGCTCACCGTGAATTCCTGCGTGGGTGGGTCGATGAGCAATGAATCGAGCCCGCGCGCGACGACGCTCGCCCTATACGCACCAGGCTCGATCGAGTCGATCGCGTAGCTGCCGTCAGGGTTCGTAATGGCCGCGTGCGAGGTGCCGGAGAGGAATACTCGTAAGCTGCCCATCCGCTCGCCCCGCAAGCTGTCGATCACCATTCCATGCACGCTGCCGTTAACCTTTCGCACGGTGCCCGCCGGCATCACTTCGAGCAGCTCTGCACCGTCTTCGCGAACCCAGGCGATGTTCGTCTGCCAGTCACTCGACTGCGAATTGATCGTGCTGCGCCGTCGCTCGATGGCTGGCGTGCGGATGTACCAACGCCACACGATCCATCGGCCATCGGGGAAGGGCCGAAACTCGAGTCGTCCGCCGGCACGATCCGCATCCGCCTCGAACGGAAGATTCACGTAGCCGTACTCCAGATAGCGCAGCTCGGCCGTTCCGCGATCGAGCCAGAGCACCCCACGCACTTCCACCCGCTTCCGCTCGCGATCGGTCGTTAGGCCGACAGGCTCGAATGCCAATCCAATCAGGTCGTCTTGCCGGCCACGATCCGGCGCTTGCACGCGAAAGCAGTGGGTGTCGAGAAAGCGGTCGGAGAGGAGAATTGCGGCGTCTGGAGCGAAGAGCGTCCCTTGCCTGTCGATTTCACCCGCCAAATAGCCATCACGAGCCAGCCGCTCCGGGTCCGCGCTCACGAAGGGCGTCACGGTCTCACCCTCCAGCTCTACCTGCTCATTTCGGCGAAGCGTGAGCGTGGTTGGCTCGAGGTCTCGTTTGAACTTGCGCCATCGAACGGCGAAGCGATGCGGATCGCGCCGCGCCTTCGCCCCCGCTTGGACGAACTGAGTGACCTGCGTCGCGTTGAGTGCTTTGCGTGCCTCGTCCCAGAGCTGCGCTGTCGCCAGGCCTTCCTGCGGGCGTACGAGACAGCGACGATCGGCGTTCACGTTGACCGCCCGCAGGGAGACTCCGCCGGCCTCCATCATGATTGGCAGCTCGACCGTTGCACCTTGCCTAACGGCGAACGCCGGCGTGGTAACGGAGTGCAATCCCACACGCTCGGCCCGCACGGAATAGCTGCCCGCAGCGGGCGCCGTGAAGCGGAATGCGCCGCTGTCGCTGACCAGCGACGTTTCCACCGCACGTCCCGAAGAATCGAGCAACGAGACGATCACTCCCGGCACGGCGACGCGATCACTCTTTCCGAGAACCCGACCACTGATGACCTGCGCACGCGCTGCGGGAGCTAGTGCGCAGAGCGCGTATGCCGTCCAGACCGAAAGTTCGCGAAGGCGTCTCGCAATTCTCTTCATGACCGCCTCCTCAGGAAGACGCCTCGGGTGTCGAAACGCGATTCGTGCGATGATGGCAATTGGAACCACGTTAGGGAAGGCCGGATACCTCTGAATGCCTCGAGGAGCAACGAGGGGGGCGTTTGCCGCTCGACACGTTCTGTTCCTCACTGCCCACCAAAAACGAGGGAGAGTACCGATGCAGAAGCACGCGTTGACGCTGGCGACGGCACTATTGGGTTCTGGAGTTCTCGCGGCCTGTGGGAGCAGCAAGACGACTGCCCCGGCCAAGATCACCTATACCGCGACGCTCACCGGAGCGAACGAGCGACCGACGCCCGTAACGAGCACCGCAACGGGAACATGGACAGGAGTGCTCGATCCGCAGACAAATACGCTGACGTATACGCTGACTTTCACCGGTCTGAGCGCGAATAGCTCAGCTTCGCACATTCATGCACAGGGTGACGTGAACACCGCTGCCAACGTCGTTCTCAATTTCCAGAACTTCGCAGGGGCAACGACGGTCTTCACCCCAGGAACCACTTCAGGTGGGGCAGCGGGGGTGGTGAACCTGTCAGGGGGGACCGTGACGGGCTTCAGCATCACCGGCGATTCGTTACGCAAAGCCATGGATGCGGGTATGGCCTACGTGAACGTCCACTCTACAGCGCACCCTGGCGGCGAAATTCGAGGCCAGATCGTACGACAGCAGTAGAGGGTAGCAACGGGTAGCGTGTAGCAACGGGTAGCGTGTAGAGGATTGCATGACGACAAAGGGGGCCGCGGCGATGCCGCGGCCCCCTTCCGTATCCACCCACAAACCCGCAACCCTCGATCCTAAAAGATGTACACCTTTGTGCCGACCGGCACATACGTGTACAGCCACTCGATGTCTTCGTCGCGAAGACGAACGCAGCCGTGAGTCGCGGCGAAGCCGATCGACTCCTTGTCCGGCGTCCCGTGAAGCAGATAGCCCTCGCCGAGGTCGAGCCGATACTTCCCGAGCTCGCCTTCAACGCGCCGATTCTTTGTGCCGGTTGGTGGCACGAACAGCGTGCTGTCGAATACGATGTGCTCGTCCGTCGGCAGCTCGTAGAAGTGCGCGTCCTTGCCAACCACACCCACGAGCGTGTCACGCACAACGAGCGATCGGCCATCCGATAACTTGATCGGCACCCCGCGCTCGATCTTACGGAGCTTGAGATTGTACTCCGACGCGACTTCCGCGTAGAGCCAATCGGGTGGAATCCAAATCGGATCGGCCTCCTTGCGGAGCACCGTTCGCATCCCGCGCGGTGTGCGGAAGGTCCAGGCGCGACTCCCATACTTCAGCGTCGTTCCCTTGGCCGTCGCGACAGGCGCGTTCAACACCGTGTCTTCACCGACGATCGCCCACAAGCGCTTCTCCTGCAGAGAAACGATGAGCCTGAATCCGGTGGACTTGTCAGCTTTGTCCTTCGCGGAGACCCACTCGAGGCTATCCGTGCGCGACCTAAAGCGACGTTCGGACGACGAGGCCACGACCACGTTCCGCTGATCCGGTGTCGGCGACGTGTCCTGCGACGCCAACGCCACCGTGCGCCTCGGCGCTTCGTCATCGGCGCGCTGCGGCCCGGAATGTTGGGCCGACGCACAGGACGGCAGAAAAGCCAGGACGAACAGTGACAACCGTTTCATGGATTCATACTGCGGTTTCGTGGTCACCATGACCGTGAAAGATAATCGTGCCGCCTCGCTTAGTCGCGAGGCGGCACGACGGAAAACAACGGCCCCGCCTGGTTAGAACTGGATTCCTAGAATGATCGGGACAAACTTGGCTTCGGCATACGGGAAGCCACCGACATTATCCGGGCTCACGCTGATGTAGCGTGATTCAACAAACAGGCCGGTCATACGGCCGAAGTTGAAGTTGAACCCACCTCCTGCGTTCCAACCCCACTTCCAGCTCGCGTTGCTGAACGTCTGCTGGTTGGTCGGTGCGTTCGGGTTCGAGAAGTTCTGATAATACCCCGTGAACTTGCTTGCCGTTGCACCACCCAGTACGTAGAAGCGGCTCCAGGTCCGACCCAGCGGTACACGCAACTTCAGGTCAGCGTTCCCAGAATAGACGGTTGCGTCCGGTGCGTTGAAGTTCGAGTTAAAGTTGTTCGCACCAAGACGATCGAACGATCCATCGACACGAATGCCGAACGGCGTGTTGCTGAAGTCCCAGCCGATCGGAACAGTCACGTTCCAGCCGTTACTGTAACCGCCGTTATTCGTGCCGGCATTCTTGATATCGCCCATCGGCATGCTCAGACCGCCAGCGATGCCAATGTACGGGCCACCGGCCCAACGACGCAGGCGAAGCGCGAGTGCTTCGGCCCGGGCAATGGAATCAGCGCGGGCAATGGAATCCTGCCGCGCACGCTCAACTGCTGCAACCGAATCCTGACGGCGACGCTCAGCGGCCGCGATCGAATCGCGACGCATCTGCTCGATACGCGCGACCGAATCCTGTCGGGCACGCTCAGCCGCAGCAATCGAATCCTGCCGTGCACGCTCCGCCGCGGCGATCGAGTCCTGATTGACCGTCGGCGTTGGTGCGGGTTGCGCCGCCACCTCTCCAGTGGAGGTGTTCCGATCCTTACTGATCGGAATGCGCTGCGAAGAACTTGTGGTGCGTCGTGCACGACGTGATGTCGTCGTACGCGTTGTTCGGCGAGTCGAGTCCGTCTGCTGCGCCTTCACAGTCGACACGCCTCCCAAGGTCAGGGCGATCGCGAGGCCGATCGCGCAACTACTCGAAAACCCAATTCGCATTTTCTCCTCCCACTATGCCGCCCTCCGCGTTCAAGCCCCCGCGGGCGACCTTGCGGGCGGAGCATCGGAACCAGTCGGTGATCTTTCCCGCCCGACTCGTGAAGGTGGGGCTCACCTTCGGCGTCCCGCAGCGTCGCGGTGACATTCCTTGCGACCTACTTCCGTCTGCGGCCGCCCAAGTCTGGCATGGACCACCGTCGTAGGTCGCGCTCCGAGCGACGACCATCGTCGCGGCGCCCAGGTCAGTGGCATCCCCCGTGCCGCGACGACCCTGAATCCCTGGCAGGCCACAGGCCCCGCCCGGACGATCTCCGGACGGGGCAGCTGTGTGAGCTAGCGCTCGCTTAGAACGTGACGCCGAGCACTATGGGTACCCAGGCCGCCCTGGTGTACGGGAATCCAGTCACCGTGTTCGCGTTGATCGAGATGTACCGCGACTCGACGAACATGCCGACCATGTTCCCCCAGTTGAAATTGAACCCGCCGCCGGCATTCCAACCCCAACGGCCGTTCGAGTCTCCGAACGTGGTCTTATCCTCTGGTGCGTTGGGGTCTGTGAAGTTCTTGTCCCAACCGCTGATGTTGCTGTACGTCATACCGCCTAACAGGTAGAACCTGCTGTACGTCCGCCCAAGCGGTGCACGGAGACGAAGATCGAGGTTGCCGGTCCAGGCATTCAGATTCGGCGCGCTGAAATTCGAGTTGAAGTCCTTTCCGTTGAGTTGGTCGTAATCGACATCGAATCGGACGCCGATGGGGCTTTTGTGAAAGTCGTAGCCGATCGGAATCGTCATGTTCCAACCCGTGCTGTATCCGCCGCTATTCACTCCCGGGCTCGTGTAGCCACCTGTCGGTACGCTCGCACCAAAACCGATACCGAAATACCATCCGCCTGCTCTGCGAATGCGAGAGATGCGCTCGTATTCCGCGCGTGCAATGGAATCAGCACGGGCAATGGAGTCTTGTCGTGCGCGTTCTGCTGCCGCGATTGAATCCTGCTTGCGACGTTCCGCAAAGGCGATCGAATCACGTCGCATCTGTTCGATGCGCGCGATCGAATCCTGTCGTGCACGTTCCGCGGCTGCCATTGCGGAGTCTGCCCGTGCGCGCTCGGCAGCAGCGATCGAATCCTGGTTCACTGTCGGGACGACCTCTCCCGGCGACTCCTTCGTGATCGGAATACGCTTCGACGAGCTCGTGGCACGGCGCGTTGTCTTCGTACTCTTCGCTTTGCGCGTCGAGTCCGTCTGCTGCGCCTTCACAGTCGACACGCCTCCCACGGTGAGGGCGATGGCGAGGCCGATCGCGCAGCTACTCGAAAACCCAATTCGCATTTTCTCCTCCCACTCTGACGCCCTCCGCGTTCAAGCCCCCGCGGGCGACCATGCGGGCAGAGCACCGGGCAGGATGTGGGATTTCCAGCATCCAACTCACGAAGGTGGCGCACACCTCCATTGCGCTCCGAGCGACGACCATCGTCGTGGCAGCCCGTGGAGGGCATTCGACATGCCGCCAATGGCCGCCAAAGAGGGGGATGAGCGTACGACCAAAGTGCAATGGCACAGCAACTTAGCAACTGCGCACACAACACCTCTCTCGCCGTGATGTTAGTAAGTTCGAAATTTATTAGCTGCTCACACCGCGCTGCGGGGAACATCGTCGATGGTCAATCGAAAGGTCGCGATACAGCCCTTCGCCCCCCGGCGGTTCTCGAGCAACAAGGCGCCGCCATGCGCTTCGGCAATTTGTCGTGAGAGAACGAGACCGATTCCGGATCCTTGCGGCTTCGTCGTGAAAAAGGGGACGAACAAGTTCGCGCTGCTCGGGAGTCCTGGCCCGTCGTCCTCTACAATGATCGATACTGTGCCGTTTTGGCGTGTCCAACGGATACAAACATCGCCACCGGTTTCGAGCGACGCATCGACGGCGTTGCGAAGCAGGTTGATGAGAAGCTGATCGAGCTGATCGCCGTCCGCGCGAATCGTCATTGGCGGACCGCCTTCCACGCGAACGGGAAGGCGCGTCTCCAAGGCGGCGACGCGTCGCACCCACGTCCCAACGTCGAGCGGCGCGCGTTGCGGTGCAGGGAGTCGCGCAAGACGTGCATATGCCGACATGAAGCGAATCAGCGCCTCCGACCGACCGCCGATCACCGACAACCCGCGACGAATGTCTTCCTCCGCATCGCCCGCACGCACCGGTCGATCGAGGAGCGTTTGCAAGCTGCCGGCGATGGATTTGATCGGCGCCAGCGAATTGTTGATCTCATGGCTCAAAACGCGGACGAGCCGGCGCCACGCTTGGAGCTCTTCTTCGCGCAGCGCCTTCGTGACGTCGGCGAGAACGAGCAGCGTGTGTGGCCGTCCATTCTGGCGAAAGGATCCGCGCCGAACTTCCCAGCGTCCCGCGCCCCCGGGGAAGGTGACGTCCATCGTGCGCGGCGATTCACCAACGAGACAATCGGCGAGGCCTACTTGCTCTGCGGTTCGGCCGAGCAATCGCTCGGCGACATGGCCGAGGAGCCGTTCCCCCGCGCGATTCACAAGTCGTAAACGTTCGTCGTCATCAAAAGCGAACACCGCGACATCGATGTCGGCCATGACAGTGCGCAGCAACGCTGTGGCCTCCATGGCGCCGAGTCGCTGCGTGCGCAGCGTCTCACCGAGAAGATTCGCTTCCAGGTACGCCAATCCCAGCGCGTCCTCACGCTCGGCGCCGCGCGCACGGATGGAGTAGTCGCCTTCGCGCAGCGCCGCGAGCATGTTCGAGAGTGTCTGAAGCGGGCGAATCACGCGTTCGCGCAACACGAACGCCGTGATCAGCCAGGAGCCAAGAACGATGAGGCCCACCGTCCACTGGACCTTGGCGCTGTAATTGTCGCGCCAAAGCAGGATGAGTGAGACGATGATGCCGGGCAGCCCCGCGAGCAACGCGAGTTGGAGCACGCGTCGCTCGTGAGGCGCTAAGGGCTTCTCTTGACGGGGAGCCATGAGAGAAGAGGGACGCGGCGATCGCGACGCGTCAAGTGCGACGGCCGCGGCAATGAATGGATCCGGACTTTGCGCGCCCGTTCACAGCTCGTACGCCGCTATCCTCCGATACAGCGCGCTTCGCGAAAGACCGAGGGCCTGGGCGGCGCGACTCACATTGCCATCGTATCGACTCAGGGCTTTTTGGATGAGCAGCCGTTCCACTTCCTCGAGCGTGAGATCCTCCAGGCGTGGCGCTGCCGCGCTGGCGCCGCGAAGCGCGAGATCGACGGGGCGCAGCTGATCGGCCTGGGCGAGAAGCACCGCTCGTTCAATGGCGTGATCCAATTCGCGGATGTTGCCGGGCCATGCGTGCTCGAGAAGCACCTGCATCGCCCCGGGATCGAAACCAGTAACATGCTTGCGATACCGTGCCGCGTGGCGACGTAGAAAGTGCATCGCGAGCGGCGGGACATCCTCGCGACGCTCGCGAAGTGGCGGGAGATGCAGCTCGATGGTGTTGATGCGAAAAAGGAGATCTTCGCGGAAGCGACTGGCGGCCACCTCTTCATTGAGGCGAGCATTAGTCGCCGAGATCACGCGGACGTCGACATGCCGCGCCTTCGATGAGCCGACGCGTTCGACGTCACCCGTCTGCAGCACGCGAAGAAGCTTCGCTTGGAGCGCCAACGGAACGTTTCCGATCTCATCGAGAAAGATCGTACCAGTATCGGCGAGCTCGAAGCGCCCCACCCGATCCGTTTTGGCGTCGGTGAATGAGCCTTTGACATGACCGAACAATTCGCTCTCGAAGAGCCCCTCGGATAGACCGCCCATGTTGACGGGAATGAACGGCTTTTGCGCTCGCGCCGATGACGCATGCAGCCACTGCGCGACGAGCTCCTTGCCGGTGCCATGCTCGCCCGTGATGAGCACATTTGCATCGGATGGTCCCACGCGTTCCATGAGCTGAAGAATCGGCTTCATCTTCGGCGAATCAGCGATCAGGCGCGGCAGGTTGTCGCGTTTGAGCAGGCGATTCTCGCTCTCCAAGCGACGCGCGCGGCGCAGTGCGCGTCCCAGCTCGACTTGCGTGCCGAGGACGGTCATCAACCGCGCATTGTCCCAGGGCTTTTCGACGTAGTCACGCGCACCGCGGCGCATCGCTTCCACGGCGCCTTCTACGCTCCCCCACGCCGTCATCACGATGATCGGCATGTCGGGCTCGAGTCCAGCAAGCTGCTGTAGTAAGTCGAGGCCCTCCTTTCCCGACGTCGTGTCGCGCGTGTAGTTCATGTCGAGCAACAACGCGTCGTAGTCACGCTTCTCGAGCGCCGACAACACCGCCCCAGGCGAAGCAGCGGTATCGATGTCGTAGCCGTGCGTCTTGAGGAGCAGTCGCAGCGCCTCGAGCACGTCGGCCTGATCGTCGGCAACGAGAACGTGTGGCCGGGACTGGATGTCGTAGGGAGCCATGTCGAACGGTCGCGGGTTGCGGGTCCAAAAAAAAGCGGAATGGGATGCCCCATTCCGCTCTTCGTGTCAGCGCATAACGACAGTCAGCGGGGGACGGCGCCCTCGGTGCCGGTCACCCATCCGTCTTTCAGCTCCACGATGCGATGACCGTATTTCGCATTCTCCTCGGAGTGCGTGACCTGAATGATCGTCGTTCCCTCGGAATTCAGGCGCTTGAAGAGCTCCATGATCTCGCGGCCCTGACTGGAGTGGAGGTTCCCCGTTGGTTCGTCCGCGAGGATGAGCTTCGGCTTGGCGATCACCGCGCGCGCTACGCCAACGAGCTGCTGCTGGCCGCCAGAGAGCTGACGCGGATAGAGATCCTTTTTGCCGACCATGCCGAATCGATCGAGCGTGTCACCGACGATGGCTTCGCGCTCCGACTTTTTCACGTTTCTATATGAGAGCGGAATGTCGAGATTCTCGGCGACAGTGAGGTCGTCGATCAGGTGGTACTGCTGAAAGACGAATCCGATGTGCTCCTTGTTCAACGCCACGCGCTGCTTGTGGCTCATCGCGTGAACGGGATGCCCAACGAAGTAGAACTCGCCTGTCCAGGCGCTGTCGAGCATACCGATGATCGAGAGCAGCGTGGACTTGCCGGCGCCCGAGGGGCCCATGATCGAGATGAACTCGCCGGGCTGAACGTCGAAGGTGATCCGGCGCAGCACGTACATGCGTCCCGCTGGGGTCTCGAACACTTTCTCGAGATTCCGCATCGCGATGAGCGGACCAGTGATTGGCGCCGGCTCAGCGGCGGCGAGACGCGACTGCGTGGAGGAGGAAAACAAACCCATGTAGCGCTCCGGAAAACGAAGGGGAAGGGACTCTTCCCGGCGGCTCGAAAGGTAGTGGCTGCGCCGGCGGCCGACAACAAACGGGGCGGGTGTTTAGCAGCTGCTAAACACCCGCCCCGCGTCGCTGCGTTCGATCAGGCGTGCGCGTGGCCCGGACGGCTCTCTTCCACGACACGGCCGTCGAAGAGATGGACCGACCGATCGGCGTGCGCGGCGTACCGCGGATCGTGCGTGACCATACAGATGGTGGCGCCGCCGCGGTGCAGCTCGCGGAGCAGCTCCATCACTGCCTCGCCGTTCGTCGAGTCGAGGTTTCCCGTGGGCTCGTCGGCGAGGAGGATCAGTGGGTCACCCGCAACCGCGCGGGCCACGGCGACACGCTGCTGCTGACCGCCGGAGAGCTGCGCCGGATAGTGCTTCATGCGGTGGCTCATGCCGACGCGCTCGAGGGCATCCTGCACGCGCTGCTTGCGCTCGCTCGCCGACATGCCACGGTACGTCAGTGGCAGCTCGACGTTCTCGTAGACCGTGAGATCGCCGATCAGGTTGAAGGCCTGGAAGATGAAGCCGATCTGGCGATTGCGGATGCGTGCCCGCTGCGACGGCGTCAACTGCGCGACCGACTCGCCGGCAAGCGTGTACTCGCCCTCGGTAGGCGTGTCGAGCAATCCGAGGATGGAGAGCAGCGTCGTCTTGCCGCATCCCGACGGCCCCGCGATCGCGACGTATTCCCCAGGCTGTACTTCGAGATGGATATCCTGAAGTGCGTGCGTCTCCACTTCGTCCGTGAAGAAGATCTTCTTCAACCCAGCAAGCCGGATCAGCGGCTGATTGCTGTCGCCGGTCATCGTGCCGGCGGAGAGGGACGACGGGGATTGCTTGGCTGCTGACTCAGGCATGGCGCGAGGGGCTAGGGTCTAGGAGTTTAGGGCGCAGGGAGGGGAGGACTACTTGAGCCGAACGCGAGAGGTGTTATCCCACGTCGACATGTCGGAGATGATGACGCTGTCGCCGACGGCTAGACCGTTGACCACTTCGATGGTGTTCACCGAAGCGCGGCCGAGCTTCACGTTCGTGCGGCTGGCGTAGCCGGTGCCCTTCTCGACCTTGAAGAGACCAACCGTGCTCTCAGCCTGACCATAGGCTGGGCGACCAACGTACAACACATCTTTGAGGCGGTCGATCTCGATAGTGCCGTCGACGCTAAGGTCGGAGCGGGCGCCATTCGGAAGAGCACCGTCGAGGGCGACTTCGACCGTCACTGTGCCGGCCTGTGAGGACGGATCGCTGCGCATCACATGGCCTTCGATGATGCCGTTGTTGTGGAGGTCGATCGTCGCCCGCTGGCCAGGAAGGACGTCCTTCGCCTGCGTTTCCGGAACGCGGAGGACGGCTTTGAGCCGACCAGGCTGGGCAACGCGGGCCAGCTCGATTCCGGAGTTGACCCATTGGCCGAGCTCGAGCTGAGGATTGCCCAAGGAAAGAAGCTGACCGGCTTCGCCGGCAGTAACCCGCATGGAGGCGACGCGATTGCGCTGCTCCTGCAAAATCGCCTTCAGTCCGCTGATCTGATCCTGTTGGAGATCGAGCTGCTGCTTCTGCGCAGCCTCCATATCGGTATATCGCTGACGCTCGAGATCCAGACGGCGCTTCAGCTCGGTGATCTGATCGTGAGCGGCGGCGACCTCGTTCTTGCTGGCGAGGTCCTTTTTGGCCAGCGAGTCGGCGACCGCAGCGATTCGCACAGCGTTCTGATATTGCGTGACCAGCTGCGCCACGAGGCCTTCCTGCGTCATGAGGCCTTGCTGGAGCGACGTCTTCAGCTGAGCGAGCGCGGAGTACGACTGGGTGAGCTGCTGCTGATACTGCAACGTTTGCAGGTCGAGATCGGGGTTGCTCAACGTGAGGATCGTCTGATCCGGTGCCACGCTGACGCCCGGGCGCACCGGGAGTGTCTCGACGCGTCCGCTTGTGGTCGCGACGATGATGCGGACGTGCTCAGGCACGAGGGTGCCCGGCGCATTTACGGAGCGCACCATCTCGCCTTTCTTGACCGTATCGATCCAGAGCGTCGCGCGCTCAACCGGCGGCGCCGCGGGCTTGAGACGGCTGATGAAGGCGGAAATGACGAGCACGCCAACGATGGCAACTCCGCCGGCGATGTACTTCTTCGTCTTTTTGGGTGGCTCGCGCTTGATATCCAACGGAGTCCTCTAGGGCTGGGAAGCGAGTAGTGTGGGCATGGACCCAATGCGGAGTAAGGAAAGGAGCATGCCGACTGGTAGATACTGCCTAACTGCTTGGGCGGCAAGCTGTTTACAACTCTCCAATCAACTCCTCCGCGCCTCCTCTGGCCGTCTGTGGGATTTCATGTCCCACAACCGAACAGTCGCCATGTTCACGTGGCCGCGACCTCGCGACCACCACCTGCGTGTCCCAGACCTCTGTTTGACAATCGGATTCGACAATAGGTTGTTGGTGGACGTCGAGGGCTGCCTCGACAGCAAGCTATTTCGGACAATTGATGGTCTGGGTTTCAGCGTGCGCGAACGCGCATCCTGAAAGGGTCTTACTTGGTATCGCGCGCGGTGGCGCGCGCTGGGGAGGGTTCCGCCGATGGCATTCCTCCGGATGGTTGGGAGATCGTTCGCGCTCATTGGACTCGGTGCCGCATCGTTGCAGGCACAGTCACCGCGCCGGCGTGTGGTCGTCGCCCCACAGGGGCGGCCTCGAATCGCGTCCATCGCACCAGCACCCGCTCCGCCACCGTTGTTCACATACGGCGAGACCGTCTTCCAGAACTATCCCGTGATCGTCACATCAGACGGCCGCGTACTCGTGGACCTCGGGAACGGGTACGAGCAAGTTGCTCGCAGTTGTCCTTATGCGTATGGCTACGGGTGCGAGAGCTACGGTTACCCCATCGCGCCGCAAACGCCGCTCTTCAATTCGTACGTTCCACCTTCCTCCTACGTCCCGCCTCGTTATGCACCGCCTGCGTATGGCGCGCCGATCTATGCGGCGCCGACGTATCCATCCGGCGGCTACGGGAATTACCCGCCTAGCCAGCCAGGGTACGGGCCTGGGTACCAGCCGCCGACGTACGGCGGCTGTCCTCCCGGCTACGTGCCCACGGGCAGCTATCCGCCATGCATCGATCCGTCGCTGACGCCGGTGTCCTCGGCGCCGATGCCGGCGAGCGGTGCGGTGCACGCTGCGCCGAAGCATTCGCCGGGCGCCACGGTGCTCTCGCCGCACGTCGTTCGGCGCTGACCCCGGCAGCGATCCACTTTCGCCGGAGCCTAACGAGTCTCGCCGTCGCGGCTGTGCTCGCCTTCGCGCTGGCGGTGCCGCGCGGGGCAGCGGCGCAGGCGCGGGACTCCGTGTCGCGGAGGGACAGCCTCGCGCCACCCCGCGATTCGGTCCGCGCCCCGCTCCGCGATACGGTGCGCGCGCCGATTCGGCTCTGCGCCGGCGGTGACGTCACGTTAGGCACCAATCTCGACACGATCTGGGCGAAGGCGGCGGCCAAGAAGCTGCGCCACGATTTCCAGCTCGACAACGATCCGTCATCACTGCTCGCTCCACTCAAGCCGCTCTTTTCCGACGCGGACGTGGCCCTCGTGAACGTCGAGGGCGCGATCGGCGACGGCTTCGCACCACCAAAATGCGGCAAGCGGGCGCTCAACTGTTTTGCGTTCCGCCAGCCCGTCGGAACGGCGGCGGCATTGCGCACCCTGACCGATTCCGGCGTCGTCGTCGGCAATGTGGCGAACAATCACGCGCGCGATGCCGGCGATGATGGTTTCCTCATCTCGCTCTCTCACCTCAACCGGGCGGGGGTGCTCGTCACAGGCGCGGATACGCTCGCGACACCCGTCCCCATGCGACGGGGCGACACGATCGCGGTGCTCGGCTTCTACACCTCGAGCGACAGCCCCGACGCGCGCGATCTCGATGCGGTGCGGCGTCATGTGAAGCGCGCGGTGGATCGATGGGGCACGGTCATCGTCACCACGCACTTGGGTGCGGAAGGCGCCGGCGCGCAGCGAACGCGCGACTCCACAGAGCTGTTCCTGGGCACCATCGATCGGGGCAATCCGGTCGCGTTCGCAAACGCCGCGCTGGAAAGCGGCGCAACGATGGTGATCGGACATGGCCCGCACGTTCTCCGCGCCGCTGAATGGCGCGATGACCGCCTAGTCTTCTATTCGTTAGGCAACCTGCTCACCTATGGCCCCTTCCGTTTGCTCGAGCCGATGAGCCGGGGCGTGGTGGCGTGCGCAGACATCGACTCGGCGCGCCACGTGCGCGCGGCATGGCTGCGTTCAACGATGCAGCTGGCGCCCGGGGTGCTGCGCGTTGACACGACGGCACGCGCCGCGCTGCTCGTCGACTCACTCAGCGCGCTGGACTTTCCGGCGACAGGCGCCCTGATCGGCGTTGACGGCGTTCTGCGAAAACGAACGCCAACCGATACCATGCCCGCTCCAGCGCCACCCCGAACACCCAGCTCTGGTCCGTTCGAGGCGACTCCGGCATCTCACCCACGACAGCGGGCCCAGAGGCGAGACGCAAGCTGGGAGCCGGCAGAATTGAGAGAACTACCTCAGCTATGAGAGCCGAAATCTCGACAGGCGATCAGCGCTCGGGTGTTGCGAGCAAGCCGACGGTGGTCTGAGGCTCAGCTGTCCACGGAATGCGAGCGACACCCCGCCAGATCTTGATCTTCGGAGCTGGCGCTCGGTTTAGTGGACTCTCAATCACACGGCCGGCGACGCTGCTCGCGTGTACGAAGTGTCCATTGCCGATGTAGATGCCGATGTGGCTGATGCTCGCTTTCCCGGTCGACGCAAAGGTCAGGAGATCGCCTGGACGCAGCAGCGACGTGTCCCGCTCGATTGGAACGCCAACGGCCGCCTGTTGCTTGGCAGTGCGCGGAACGATCATCGCGAACCGCGACATGACGTACTGTACGAGGCCACTGCAGTCAAAGCCGCGCTGCGGTGAAGCGCCGCCATGGCGATATCGCGTGCCGATTTGCGCGCGCGCGAGCGACACGATCGAGTCACGGAGCGAGCTCGCGGACGCACTCATTCCGGCGAGGACGGGGATCGGCGCCTGCGCCATGGCGGCCCGTGAGGGCATGAGGCACGCGAGCAACACGAGCACCGCAATCAGGCGCGGGACGCGTCGAATCGAAATGCGGCGCTCTCTGTTGTCGTTCATGCGTAAACCTCGGGCAAAGTCCAGCCGCGCTGAAGACGAACCATCGCGGCCATCGGGAACAACGGGCTCAAGCTGCCGCTGCCGGACTCGACGGGATGTGACCGACCGCACAAAGCGACCGGGTGCGACTAGAAACACCTGGTGAAAGCTGCTCTTGCAAACCTCTATTTGTCAGCGCCTTACGGCGCGTCAGTCATCGAATTCCCAGCAACTTGTGGGTCTGCAAACTTAGTCGCCAACCCGGATGCTGCTGGCAGTATCGAACGGCCGCACGGGTATTCTCGGCCAGTGCCGCACCGTCCATAGGCTGCAAAAAAAAGTGCTCGAACGCCAGAGCCTCGTATTTCTCAGGATCGGCACCGACCTGAGGATAGACAAGTTTGAGCTCGTTTCCGTTTGTAAGCACCAAATCGGCGCGGGCCTTGGGGCTTACGCAGATCCAGTCGATGCCTGCAGGTGGAAGCCTCGTGCCGTTCGTCTCGATTGCCACCGTGAAGCCGCGATCGTGCAGCGCCGCGACCGCTGGCTCATCGAGTTGAAGCAACGGCTCTCCGCCTGTGCAGACGACGAAGCGCTGGCTCCCGTCGCGATGGTGGGGCCACCGACTGGCGACAGCGTCGGCCAATTCGTCTGCGCTGGCAAAACTACCGCCGTCGGGACCCCTGCCGACGAAGTCTGTATCGCAAAAGGAGCAAATCGCCGTCGCACGATCGGCTTCGCGACCTGTCCACAGGTTGCATCCCGCGAACCGGCAGAAGACGGCGGCGCGCCCGCTGTGAAATCCTTCGCCCTGAAGCGTGTAAAAGATCTCCTTGACGGTGTAGTTAGGCATAACGAACCGGATCGGTGGCGCCGGCGCTCGCGAAAGCGTCCAGACGAAGGCGGCAGGCATCGCAGCGTCCGCAAGCCACGCCATCAGGCGAGGGATCGTAGCAACTCGACGTCATTCCGTAGTCAACGCCGAGGCCCATCCCCAGCGCGATGATCTCCCGTTTGGAGAGATCGATCAGAGGCGCCCGCAGTCTCACGGGCGTGGTTCCCTCCACCCCGCCGCGCGTCGCGAGATTCGCCATCCGCTCGTACGCGGCAACGTACTCCGGCCGGCAGTCCGGATATCCGGAATAGTCGACCGCGTTCAGGCCGATGAAGATGTCGGACGCGCCGAGCACTTCCGACCAGGCGAGCGCATAGGACAGAAAGATGGTGTTTCTCGCCGGCACGTAGGTAATCGGTATGCCGCTCGACATCTCCTCGGGCGTACGATCCTTTGGCACTTCGACGTCGCTCGTTAGGGCAGAGCCGCCGAAGACGCGCAAGTCGATGTTCACGACGACGTGATCGCGCACGCCGAATTGCCGGGCAATACGCCGCGCGGCCTCGATCTCGACAGCATGGCGTTGGCCGTAGCGAAAGGTCATCGCGTGCACGAGGAAGCCGGCATCCAGAGCGTAAGCAAGCACCGTCGTGGAATCGAGTCCGCCACTCAGCAGCACGACGCAGGGCATCGCCTTCGACGATGATGCCCCGGTACTCATCGCAGCGCTTGATCGAAATCTTCGATCAAATCGTCGACATGCTCGAGCCCAACCGAGAGCCGGAGCAAATTCTCCGGCGCGCGTGACCCCGGCCCTTCGACAGATGCGCGATGCTCGATGAGGCTCTCCGTGCCGCCGAGACTCGTGGCGCGAGTGACGATGCGGAGCCGCGCGGCAAGAGACATCGCCGCATCGCGGCCGCCACACACCTGCAGCGAGAGCATGCCGCCGAATTGCGACATCTGGCGCGCGGCGATGTCGTGCGCGGGATGGTTCGCCAAGCCAGGGTAGTGCACCGCTTCGATGCGATCGTGGCTGTCGAGATGACGGGCGAGTGTGAGCGCGTTCTCCGAGTGCGCGCGCATCCGCCAGGGCAACGTACGCACGCCACGCATCGTGAGCCAGCATTCGAATGGCGAAGGCACGGCCCCGACCGTCGTTTGAATGGCGCGCAGGCGTTCCGCAAGCGCACCGTCGCTGGACCAGATCACTGCGCCGCCGAGCACATCGCTGTGGCCGCCGAGATATTTCGTGGTCGCGTGCATCGCAACGTCGGCGCCTAACGAGAGCGGCCGCTGGAGAACAGGAGAGGCCCACGTATTGTCGACCACGCAGAGCGCCGAGCGAGAGTGAGCGATCTCAGCGATCCGCGCGATGTCGACCACGCGAAGAAGCGGATTCGACGGGGTCTCCACCCAGATCAGGCGAGTGGACGGCCGGAGCGCCCGCTCCACCTTGTCGGCGTCCGTCATGTCGACGAGGGTGAGCTCGAGCTTCCACGGCCCGAAGATCTCGCGCATCAGCTTCGTCGTCCCGAAGTACGCATCGTCTGGGGCAATCACGTGAGCCCCTGCTTCGAGAGACTGGAGTACCGTGGCAGTTGCGGCGGACCCGGAGGCGAAGCAGGCGGCGCCCGCGCCACCCTCCAGCGCCGTCAAGCACTCCTCGAGCGCCGTGCGATTCGGGTTTGCGTAACGCGAGTACACGAGGCCCGCTCGATAGTCCCCGTCTGCTTCTCGCTCGAAAGTCGTGGAGAGATGAATGGGCGGCGTGACGGCGCCCGTCGCACTATCGGGGGAGTGGCCGGCGTGGACGGCGAGCGTTTCGATTCGCATGGGGCGTTAGCGTACTGGGCGGACGCCAATCGCTACAGGAGCGTGGTGATCAGCGTTTTCGCAGTGACGAGCGTTGAGGAAGCGTGGTCCGCACGCTTGTCGGGCCGCAATCTGTCGTTGGTTCGCACCGGTAAACCTAGACCATCACTCGACCCCTCGTGCAGGCCATGAAGCGAAATCGAATTCTCACTTTCTGCGGCGCGGCGCTGATCGCGGCGACGCCGAAGCTCCTTGAAGCACAGGGCGCGGCGCCCACCTCCCAGCCGGCGCCGTTGCCTCTCAAACACGCGCCGCAGCCCACGTCGGCGGACATTTCGGCGGCCGATCTCATGACCCGCCTCTACATCTTCGCCGACGACTCGATGATGGGCCGCGAGACGGGTACCCGCGGACATCTCATGTCCAGCGCGTACATCGCCAACGAGCTCACTCGGCTGGGTCTTCGTCCGGCGGGTGACAACGGCACCTTCTTCCAGAACGTGCCGATGATTCGCCGAGCGTTCAGCGAAAAATCAACGATTACGGTGGACGGCACGACACTGCGTGGTGGAACGGACTTCATCGCCAGCGCGCCCAGCGGTGCCGTCGCGGCGTCGAACGCCCTCGACGTCGTATTCAATGGACGTGCGGGCGACTCCGCTGGCGCACTTCCGCCGGAGCAGACGCGCGGGAAGCTGGTACTCCAGTATCCCGCGGAACGCGGCGCTGGTCGCGCTGGCTTCGGTGGTCGAGGTGGACGAGGCAGCGGCGCGGCAGCTGTCGCGACCATCGAGGACATCACGCCGCAGGCGCTCCAACTCGCGACGCATCCGCGCGAGGGGCAGGTGACGCTGAAGACGCCGCCCCCTGGCAGCCAGCCGGGAGTGCTCGCGCTGACGGTCACGCCTGCCGCGGCGCGCGTTTTCCTCGGCGCCGATCCTGCTTCGGCGACGAAGGGAATGACCGGCAAGCACGTTACGATGAATCTTGTCTTCGAGGAGCAGCCGGCACCCGCGCGCAATGTCGTTGCGATCATGCCCGGATCCGATCCCGCGCTGCGCAGCGAATATGTCGCGCTGGGCGCGCATAACGATCACATCGGCTATCTGGCCACGGCGCCCGTAAACCACGATTCACTGCACGCGTATAGGCAAGCGCAGTTCGCCATCAACGGGCTCGTACGGCGCGGGGAGCAGCCGACGGTGGAGCAACAGGCGCGTCTCAGTGCGCTGCACCTTGATTTCGACAGCCTTCGCCGTGCGCATCCCGTTAGGCTCGATTCCATTCGCAATGGGGCCGACGACGACGGCTCCGGATCCGTGACGTTGCTCGAGGTCGCGGAAGCCTTTGCGAAAGCATCGACGAAGCCCAGGCGCTCTCTCCTCTTCGTGTGGCATACCGGAGAAGAGAAGGGTCTACTCGGCTCGCGCTGGGTGACGGATCATCTACCTGTTCCGGCCGACTCGATTGTCGCGCAGCTGAACATGGATATGGTGGGGCGCGGGTCTGCAGCAGACATCCCTGGGGGTGGCGATACCTATCTGCAGCTCGTTGGCTCGCGCCGCTTGTCCACCGAGCTGGGGGACATCGTCGAGCAGGTCAACAAGGGCGAGCCGCTGCCGTTTCACTTCGATTATCAGTACGACGCGAACGGCGATCCGGAGAACATCTATTGCCGCAGTGATCACTACAACTACGCGCGTTTAGGCATTCCGGTCGTGTTTTTCACGACGGGCTTACATGGCGACTATCACCAAGTGACGGATGAGCCGCAGTACATCGACTATGCGCACATGGCGCGTGTCGGCCAGCTCGTGCACGACGTCGCTCAGACGGTCGCAAACCTGGATCATCGGCCGCTGGTGGACAAAGCCAAGCCGGATCCGAACGGGAGGTGTCAGCAGTAGGCGGCGCTTCGCGCCGCCTACTGCTGACTGGCTCCCTCGCTGGCGCTCGCGAGAGGCGATTTGGAGCTGCGTGCGCTGTTCGCGCGCGCTCCTATTTCTCTCACCGGTCGCCACCGGCGGGTGAGGAGGCGCTTCGGTTAGGCCATTCGATCCGGCACGCGTCACCCTCTACCCACAACCCTCTACCCGCAGGCTTCTACGCCCCTCAGGCGACCTTCAGGACGGCTACCACCTGCTCCAGCTGAGTCGAGCCTTCGAGCAGGACATTGCTCGCGGAGGTCATTTGTTCGCACGCGGCGCTTTGCTCTTCTGTCGAGGCGTTGACTTGCTCGGCGGCGGCGGCATGACCTTCGGCAGTGCGGGCGATCGTCTCGATGCTGGCGGCGGCGCCTTGTACGGCACGCACGTTCGTCGCCGCCGCCGCGGCCACACCCTCGGCAGCGACCCGCGTTCGCTCGGCGGCCCTCGTTATACTGCGTAGCGCGTCCTCTAGCGTCTCCGAGAGGTGCTCGATCTCGACCACGCGCGCGGTGCCACGCTCCATGGCCCGCGCACTGGCAGCGACGCGCGCCGTGACGACGTCGGTAACCTGCAGAATGTCATCCGCGGCGGCCTGCGCTTGGACCGCGAGCTTGCGAACCTCGTCGGCAACGACAGCGAAGCCACGACCGTGCGTCCCGGCCCGCGCCGCTTCGATGGCGGCGTTGAGAGCAAGCAGGTTTGTTTGGTCGGCGATCTTTGCGACAATGGCAACGAAGCGATGGATCTCGGCCGTGGTGTCATTGAGCGCGACGACCTCGCTCGCCGCATTCTCCACACTCGCTTTGACATCGCGCAGCATGCCGACCGAACGTTGCACTTGTAGCCGCTTCTCCTCGGCCGAGCTTTCGATCTCGCGCGCGAGGTCGTTCACCTCACTCGAGCGGTAACGCACGCCGTCTGCCGATTGCCGGATCTCGGTGAGCGTTTGGTCGACTGCCCGGAGTTGTTGCACCTGTATCTCGGCGCCATCGGAGACGTCGGTCATGGCGTCGGCCATTTGACCTGCCGAGAGTGAGATCTGCTCGGACACGGATGCGAGGTCGTGCGCCGAAGCAGCTACGCTTTGGGCGGTGTGTGCGGCGACGGAAACGATGCGTGACAGGGAATCGCCAGTTTGGTCCATCGCTGCAGCAAGGATCTCGAATTCGCGTGGAAGACTACCACTGCTTCGCGCCGTGAGGTCACCCTGGCTGAGACGGCGCGCCTGGTGAACGAGCTGCGCAAGCGGCTCGCCGATGGAGACGACGGTGACGACCACGATGCCTAACGCGATGATGACGGCGCCAACGAGGAGTCCGAGCAGCGTCGCGGCGCGCCGGTGTGTCTCGTCCGTGAGCCGTTGGGAGGCAGCCGTGACGCGTTGCGCTTTCACCAGACCGAGCTTGTCGATGTTCGCGAGCAGCTCGTCGACGTCGTGTTGGGCGCTGTTCGCGGTGCGTCTTGCTTCGGCGATGCGACCGATGTCCGCCAGCCGATGAGCACGCGCGTAACGAATCTCCATCGCCGAGAGCTTCGCATCGATCAAGGCGACCGTGGCGACTTCGTCTGGAGTACGATCCGGGCGGCCGTTGATGGCGCGCTGAATGTCGTGCGCATTCCACCCATGCTGGCGAAACGCGGCTCGGCGTCGGGGTCGCGCGTATCGAGGTAGCGGCCACCTGCCTCGAGTGCCTTTGCGGCGTCGCTCGATAGCTGAGACGCGAGACGCGACTCGGTCTGCACTTCCTGCAAGGTGTTGGTGATCTCGCGCGACATCGTATTCAGCGTCCGCCACGCGACAGCGCCGGCGATGATCAGGAGCGCGACCACGATGAGCGAACCAATCCACAGTCGGCCGCGGATCGTGCCCGCCGCACTCCGGAGTCGCGACCAGAGGCCAAAATTCCTCTCGCCGGAAAAAGGGGCGAAATTCATTGCGCGTCCTGCAACGTGAGCACGCCGGCGCGAATACGCGTCATCACGATCGCTTTTCCCACTGGATCGCCATCGGGGGAGAAGGCGATGTTGCCCGTGACGCCACGGTAGCCGCGGCCGCTCTCGCGCAGCCCCGCAAGATACTCGCGAAGGCGCGCGCGATCCGGCCCGACACGTCGCGCGGCATTGGCGAGCAGCATCGTCGCATCGTACGCGAGGGCCGCATTGCCGTCTGGCGTAACTCCGTATCTATTTCGAAAACGCTCCACGAAGATCCGCACATCGGCGCGATTGTCTTCGGCGGTAAAGGGCACGCCGGCATACACGCCTTCCGCAAGCGTCGTGTCGGATGCGAGAACGCTCCAGCCATCGCCACCAACGAGGTCCGCACGGAGCTCTTGCCGTCGCGCCTCACGGAGAAAGGCGAGACCGCTGGCGCCTGTTCCGGCCACGAAGACGATGTCCGGCTGTTGGTGCTTGAAGAAGGTGACGAAAGGCTCGAAATCTTGGCTCGAGCCCTCGGCGATCGGGTCCACGCTGACGATCTCACCCCTGAAACCGCGAACGAAGGCGTCCGTGAGACCGCGGCCGTAGGCATTGTTCTCGTAGAGAATGGCCGCGCGTCGCCGGCCGCGTCGCATCACGAATCGGGCGATTTCCAGACCGTTCATCGAGTCGCTCGAGATGACGCGAAAGGTCCAGGGCGAGATGCCGGTAAGCGCTGGTGAGGACGCGGTTGTCGCGACGGCCGGCAGGTGGCCGTCATAAACGCGCGCCGCTGCGACCATCGCGCCAGAATTGACGTGACCGATGACGCCGACGACGTCTTTCCGATTGATGAATTCCTGCGCGATGGAGGCGGCACGCATTCCGTCTCCGTTATCGTCGCGGAAGATGATCTGTACGGGAGCGCCCTGGCTCGGACCGCGTGCGTTGAGCTCCTCGAGGGCGAGCTCGATGCCGCGCCGATTCATCGCGCCGTAGTCTTCTGTCCAGGGGCCGGCGGCTCCGAGGACGACAGGTGTGCTCGTCATCGCGTGGCAGGCGACGACGAGAAGGGCGGCAATGCAGGCGATGAGCGGTCGCTTGAACATCTCTCGGCAGATCGAGAAAGCGCAGCTTCATCGCCGCCGAGAAGGACGAGAAAGTGCGACCTACGTCACTTTGCGTCCACCCGGCAATTCCTTGTCGAAGCCAAGCGTTCTGTTGAAGAATTCGATCGTGCGCTTCCACGCTTCGGTGGCATCGGCACGGCTGTACACCTTGGGGCGCGTGTCGTTGAAGAAGGCGTGGTCGGCGTTGTAGAAATAAGCTTCGACGTGCTTGCCGGCCTGCTCGATCTGCCTAACGAGATCACGCGCCTTGTCTTCGGGTGTGCTCGTGTCACGCAACGCGAAGTGGGCGAGAATGGGGGCGTCGAGATTCTCGAGGCGTAGTTTGACTTTGGGGTGCACGCCGTAAAAATCGACGGCAGCCGCGATGCGTTCCGGAAACTCGCACGCACCGTAGACGGCAAGCTGGCCACCCATGCAGAAGCCCACGATGCCCACTTGCTTTGGCGATACGCCTTCTACTGCAATCAGGGCATCGGCGGCCCCCCGCAGGTCCTTTGCCGTCTCGGCGATGTTGAGGGCCATCATGAGCTTTCCGGCTTCGTCTGGGCTCTTTGCCTTTTCGCCATGGTAGAGATCGGGCGCGAGCGCAAAGAATCCTTCGGCGGCAAACCGATCGGCGAGGTCCGTGATGTGATCGACGAGTCCCCAATACTCCTGAATGACGAGAATCCCGTGGCCGCGCGGCGCTGTCGGTCGCGCAAGGTACCCATTGGCGGTGCGGCCATTGGCCTGGAACTCGATCATCGTGCCCGGCATCGCGTGCTCCCGTTAGGCAACTGGTGGTGCGTCAGCGGCTGCGCGGCTGCTGCTGCGTGAGACAGTGAAGGGTACCGAACCCCCAAACGAGGTCGACGGCGTGAACGCCGATGACTTGGCGGTCCGGAAACAGATCGGCGAGCGTGTTCAGCGCGATCCGATCGTTGGGATCGTTGAAGGTCGGGACGAGGACGGCACCGTTGGCGATGTAAAAATTCGCGTAACTGGCCGGGAGGCGCTCCTCGCGCATCGTCACGGCGCGGGGGAAGGGCAGTTTCACGACTTTGAACGCACCATTGCCGGCGCCGGCGAGCTCGAGCCGCTCCATGTTGTCGATGGAACGACGGTAGTTCTCGGCGTCGGCGGGATCATCCTCGTGTGCGAGCACGATGACACCGGGCGCCACGAAGCGCGCGACGTCGTCGACGTGCCCATGCGTGTCATCGCCCACACACCCTTCGCCGAGCCAGATCGTTTGCCGGACACCGAGATAGTCGTGGAACACTTGCTCGTAGCCTTCGCGTGACAGGCCTGGGTTACGCTGCTGCACCGTCGAGAGGAGGCACTCTTCCGTCACCAACAACGTTCCCTCGCCGTCTGCATCGATCGCGCCGCCCTCGAGGACGACGAGCTCACCTGTATCGGGCCGTACCGGCTGAAGCCGTGGCGCCCCGGTGAGGCGGCCGACCGCTTCGCCGACGCGGGCATCGCCGGCGAAGTTGTCGTACTTCGCCCACCCGTTGAAGCGCCAGTTGACCAGCCGAAGGTCGCCATCGTCGCCGACCACAGCGGTGGGCGCGGAGTCGCGCAGCCAGACGCGATCGTTAGGCACGACGTGCAGCCGGTAGTTGCCTTGAACGCCGTGCGCCCGCAAATGGTTGTCGGCCGCGGCGCGCACGTCGTCATCATGACAGAGAATCTCCACGCGCTCGAAGGCGTGGAGCACGCGCACGATCTCCGCGTATACCCAGGGAATCGGTGCGAGCTTCCCGGGCCAGTCTGGCTCGTGGTGTGGCCACGCGATCCAGGTCGCCTCGTGCGGCTCCCACTCCGCGGGCATCCGAAGGCCCGCGCTCGCGAGACCGGTCTGGGGTCGCCCGACGGGTTCGGGGTCGATGTCGCGCGCACTGGTCATTCGCGCGTCGACGTCGCCCGTTGGGCCAATCACGCCGCCGCCAGTCGAATCGTCAATCATCCGCCCCCTCCCGACACAGTTGCACTCGACCCGTCGAGTGCTCCCTCGTTAGGCCGCGCCGAGGTAGCGGCTCAAAATCGGCGCGTACGCGTCGATGCGCCGATCGCGAAGGAACGGCCAGTTGCGACGCGTCTCCTCGATCAGGCGTGGGTCGCAGGGTGCGACGAGAACCGCTGGCTCCGTGCCCGAATCGGCGAGCAGGCGACCGAAGGGATCACAGATGAACGAGTGCCCGAAGAACTCCAATCCATTCGTGCCCGGCTCCGCCTCGAAGCCAACGCGGTTCGGCGACGCGACGAACACACCATTGGCGATTGCATGCGATCGCTGGATCGTGCGCCAGGCGTCGACCTGCGCCTGGCCGAATTCCGATTTCTCGGCGGGGTGCCACGCGATGGCCGTGGGATAGAACAACACCTCGGCGCCGAGCAAACTCGTTATGCGCGCGGCCTCGGGATACCACTGGTCCCAACAGATCAATACGCCGATGTCGGCATAACGAGTGCGCCACACGCGAAAGCCGCTCGCCTGCTTCGCCGTCTCTCCGATGCGGTCGATGTGATCATCGGTGGCCGCGTCGCCCGGCGTGAAGTAGTACTTCTCGTTGAACAATGGATCGTCCGGGATGTGCATCTTGCGATACACCCCGAGGAGAGAGCCGTCGGCGTCGATGATGGCGGCCGAGTTCCGATAGACGCCGCGCGCTTGTCGCTCGAAGATCGGAACGACCAGCACGATCGCGAGCTCGCGGGCAATCTTCTGCATTGCTTCGGTGGTCGGGCCAGGAATCGGCTCCGCGATGTCGAAGCGGTCGCATTGCTGTGACTTGCAGAAGTACGGCGCGTTGAAGAGCTCTTTGAGGCAAACGACTTGAGCGCCCCGTTCCGCCGCCTCACGGATGCGCGGGACCGTGGCGTCGATCGTCGCTTGACGGTCATCCGAGGCGGCATCCTGGATGATGCCGATGGTAAAGGGATCGGTTCTCATGGCGCCGTGAAAGCTGACCGGTTTGGCGCCGAGCAGGTAGTGGGACGTGCAGCCGCCGTCGCGAGCGGTGGCTACGGGCTCTCGAGAACGCCGATGACGACGTCCATCACGTTCGTGCCCGTGGGACCTGGCGAGAAGAGCGTATTCACCGCCGCGAGTGCACCGTTCGAGGCGTGATGAACGAGCGCATTCGCCGGATCGAGTCCGGCGGTCTGGATCGCGCTCCACGTGCGTGCGTCAACGAATGCACCTGCCGCGTCCGTCGTACCGTCCCGGCCGTCGGTGCCAGCCGCGAGAAGAGCGATGCCCCGTCCTCGATCGCCGGCCTCGTGCAGCGTACGCGCCGCAGCGAGCGCCAATTCCTGACATCGACCGCCGGGGGGAATGGCGGGAGTACTGCCGCGAGGCGTGCTGCCGTCTCGCAATGTGACGGTCGTTTCTCCGCCCCAGATCGCCACGCGCGGAGCACCAGGAATGCCCGAGGCGGGATTCTTATCGCGGAGCTCGATGAGCCACCGTGCAATCGCGTCGCCGCGCGAGGCCGCTTCGCCAACGAGCGGCGCATCCACCACGTAGACCGCAGCGGCGCCTAACGCGCGGGCCCGCTCGGCCGCGGCGTCCAGCGCGCCGCGGTTGTTGCTGATGACGCGGGCCGTTCCGTGCGCGAACGCCGGATGCCCGACCTTGGGCGTTTCCGGCTCCGCGCCACGCGAGACATCCGTTGCATAACGACGGAAGGACTTGGGGATCCGGTCCAGCAGCTTCGACTGGTCGAGGATGTCGAGCACGTCGTCCGCGGTAGAGGGATCTGGGACACTGGGACCCGAACCGATCGTCGCCAGGTCGTCGCCGGGTACGTCCGACACGGCTAGACAGTGCGCCGCCGCTGGAGCGATAGCGAGCGCCAGGCGTCCACCGCCCCAGCGACTGAAGCGGCGACGGATCGCGTTGACGGCGGCGATGTCGAGGCCGGAAGTGAGGAGTAGCTCAAAGAGTTGGGTGAGCTCGGCCTCGGACATTCCACGTAACGGGCCAGCAATGAGGCTCGTCGCGCCACCGCTGACGAGAACGACGGCCACGTCTCCGCTCTTCATGCGCGTCGCGATCTCACCTATACGCTGCGCGGCCGCAAAGGAGCGGCGACCAGGGACCGGGTGATCACCCTGCATCACGACGATCGTTCCGTACGGGGAGCGGCCCTCGTTAGGCGCGACGATCAGGCCACCCGCGATTTGATTGAGCGAACGCTGAAGCGCCGTGACCGCGGCGGCGGCCATACTATGTGCGGCCTTGCCGAATGAGAAGATCCAGACTCGGCGATCACGCGGAATACCGAGAGACTCCACTCCGCGAATCGTGACGGGACCCGTCGCCGCACCAGCAATGGCCGCGTCGTACAGTTGGATCAGCAACTCGCGATGCTTCGTCACGGATGGTAGACGCGTGGATGGGAGAGACGACAAAACCGCCGGTGGGAGACGCACCGGCGGTTTGTCACGTAACCCGCGTCCTTACTTCGCCTGCGCTCAGCGGTCGTGCTCTGATTTCTCGGCCCCGGTTGCTGTGCCGACGGTCTTGGCCACGGCTCGCCCAAGCTCGGCGTACGCCTCCTGCGAGAGCACGTTCACCGGTATCTGCTTGAAAGCGATGCGGCCGTCTGGCGCGACGACGAACAGGTTGCGTGTGTCGAGCTTTCCGCGTGTCGACCCGTACAGCTTTCCAACTCTCTGATCCGGGTCGCTGCCGAACAGCACAGGGAAGCTCGATTCGCGAGCCCAATTGGCGAGCATCGTATCGGGATCGACGCTGATGCCCAACACGACCACTTTCTTTCCGTTGTTGAAGAGCGTGGCGTACTGATCACGGTACGCCTCCATTTGAATCGTTCAGCCTTTGGTCCGCGCCTGAAAGAAGAAAGCGATGACGACTGTCTGTCCGCGAAACTCGGAGAGCCGTACCGAATCACGTAGGAGGCCGTACCGCGTTGCGCCGGCAATGGTGAAGTCCGGCGCCATCGACCCGATCTCCGGCGTCGCAGCGGCCGGAGGCGTGGCTGGTTGCTGCGCAGGCGAGAACCGGGGCGCCAGCATCACTGCGGCGAAGCCGGCAACTGCGCCCAAGGGAACCATGCGAGACATCGTTGAGCCCCTGATGGAAGTGCCGTGAAGATAGAAAGGTCAGGCTCGCTTCGACAGCCGAGATCCATGGCGGCTTCCAAGAGCGAGGACACCGTGACGTCCTCTTGTGAGACAGGAGAGTCAGTTAACTCACCTATGCCGCGCTTAACTCGCGGAATGACCCCTGCCCATTGAATGGCGTACCGCGCACTGGCGACGACTCATTTTGTCGCGCGGCGAACTATTCGGGGGAGAGATATGCTGAGCACACTGACGCAGAAGACAACGATGCTGCTGTCCGCGTCGATCCTGGTTTTCGGATTGGCGGCGTGCGGTAGAGGCAGCCAGAGCGGGGCGGACGACGCGCTCAAGAATGACCTAGCTTTGGCGTCCCAAGCGCAGCCATACCAGCCGCAACAATTCACGTCCCCAACGGAACAGGGGATGAATCCATATGCCAATCCCTATGGCTACCCGGCGGCAAACGCACCGTATGCCGCCGCGCAGCAAGTGCAGACGGTCGCCCGTGCCCCCTATCCAACGTCGACGGCGCGTCGGAGCTCGAGTAGTGGCGTATCGCGCTCCACGGGATCCTCGGGTACGTATTCTCGGCAGCCGGCCGAGCCGGTGCGAAACACCAAGCGTGACGCCGTGATTGGCGCGGCGGCCGGTGCGGTGCTGGGTGCCACCACGAGCCGGGATAAGCTCAAGGGTGCGGTCATTGGCGCCGCGGCTGGCGGCATTCTCGGCGGCATCATCGGCCACACTGTGGACGTCAAGAATCCTTAGTGAGACGGTGAGATCACAAGAGGCCCGCCGCGACAAGTGGCGGGCCTCTTTCGTTTGGGTGACCAGCGTGACATCTGCGACGTCCTGAGATTGGCGTGGCTCCCCGCGCCGCATCGGAGGAGGCCCGCAATGGTACCATCGCAAGTCGCACAACAGCTCGACGTGATCCTCGATCAGCTCGTGAAGAGCGTCGAGGGCGCGGTGCACGCATTCTACCGCGGCGAACACAAGCAGAATACCAGCCAAGTGCGCAGCGATCAGTTTCGAAAGGTCGCGCGCGAGTCACTGATGTCGCTGCTTGGCGGATCGATGACACCGAGGGCGGGAGTCACCCTCGGCGCGTTAGGCGGCGGCTCGGCGGGGAACGCGGCGCTGCTCGAGGCGGACGAGATCGCGGCGATCACCCGCTGTATCATGGGTTGGTTGCCGATGGGTGCACCGAATGCGGCGAGCCCTCAATCCCGATGCGTCCCGGCGGCGAAAGAGCTCTCGCCCAGCTGGGGCGAGCGTGAGAAAGCGCGTACTTCGCTCAAACGCGCCGCTGGTTGATCATCGATTAGCGAACGATCAACGACCGTACTCGTCGCGCACCCACGCCCGCCACACCCGCTCGAAGTCGGCATCGTTCTGCGGCACGTGGCGCGACTGAGTAACGACTTGACGGGCGGTGCCGCCAGCGAGCAAAGCATCGGCAAGCCGGCCAACCACGCGCGGTCCTTCACGCTCGGCAAGGAAGAGCGTGAGTGCAACACCCTCGGCGCCTACCAATGCTCGCCGCTCGTGTGTGCCGGCGATCGTGTCCTGAGTTCCCCCACTCGGCGCCTGCATGTCCAGCAAGCTCGCGACGGGCGGGGCTTCGGCGAGATGTCCGCGAAACCAATCCATGATCCGATCTGGTGCGCCGGGATCACCAATGAGAGCGACGACGGCGTCGACGTACCAGGTTGGCAGCGGGTCGAGGTGATAATCGGCAGCATGCGTTCGCGACTCCACGACCGGTGGCAGATGCCGTCGTGCGGCGACGTGTGCCGCTAAGAGCTCACGCGCCACCCGACTCGACACAGGCCAGATCTCGTCTTCGCGCGCGTCGGGGGCTACCCCCTCGATGTCGCGAAGGTTGTGCGGCCGCACGTAGACGAATGTATAGATGCGTCGCTTGGCGAAGAGGCCGGCCTCGTTCGGGGGAATCGCGAAGTCGCTGTCGGCGATGATGATCGCCATGGGCGGCGGTTGCACGCCGAAGTGCTTCGCGAACTCGCGGTACGCACGATTGACTTGCTGCTCAGCAGTGCTCACGGAGAGCGCCGTGGGGCCGTAAATCTCGTACTCGTCGTTCTTGTAGACGTGGAGCGTAGCGCCGCCCATCGTCGTGGTCGAATCACCAATCGCGTTGGCGACGAGAACGGGACGATAGACGTACTTGCGAAGGAAGCAAGCGTTGACGATTGCCGTTAGGCAGCACAGGGCGAGTGGAGTCGCCAGCGCGCGAACATGCGCACGGGCCAAAGAGCGGGCTCGTGCGACACGTCGCGGAAAGCTGCGGATAGTTTGCGGCGACACTCGGGTCATCGCCGCCCAACGAGTTGACGCAAGACGTAGGGCAGGATGCCGCCATGGCGATAGTATTGCATTTCCTCTGGAGTGTCGATCCGGGCAAGCACGCTGAACTCCTTCGTGTCGCCAGTGGAATTCTTCGCGCGGACGACGAGCGTCGCGCGTGGGCGCAACGACGCGTCGAGACCCACAATGTCGAAGGTCTCGAAGCCGGTGAGGCCGAGAGACTGTCGCGTATCGCCTTTGGTGAACTCGAGCGGCAACACGCCCATGCCGACGAGGTTGGATCGGTGGATTCGCTCGAACGATTCCGCAATTACCGCACGAACGCCGAGCAGTATCGTGCCCTTCGCCGCCCAATCGCGTGAAGAGCCCGTGCCGTACTCCTTACCGGCGATGACAACGAGCGGCGTGCCACTGTTCTGGTATTCCATCGCGGCGTCGTAAATGAACATCGGCGAGCCGCCCGGTTGCATCGTTGTGTAGCCGCCTTCGGTGCCCGGCACCATTTCGTTGCGGAGCCGGATATTCGCGAAGGTACCGCGCATCATCACTTCGTGATTGCCGCGCCGCGCGCCGTACGAGTTGAAGTCCTTGCGCTCGACGCCACGTGCGATGAGCCACTTTCCGGCAGGACTCGCTCCCGGGATGTTCCCGGCCGGCGAGATGTGATCGGTGGTGATTGAATCACCGAGCAATGCGAGTGCGCGCGCGTTGGTGATAGGACGGATGCCCGGAGGCTCCATACTCATGGCCGCGAAGTAGGGCGGGTTCTTGACGTAAGTCGAGCTCTCCTCCCAGGCGTAGGTCTCGCCGCCGGGCACTTGCAGCTTTTGCCAAAACTCGTCGCCGCGGAAGACATCGGCATACTGCGTCTTGAAGAACTCACTCTTCACGCTGCGATTGATCTCCTCCTGCACGTCTTGCGGTGTGGGCCAGATATCGCGCAGGAAAACCGGGCCGTCGGTGCCGATGCCTAACGGCTCCTTGGTCAGATCGATGTCCATCCGTCCGGCGAGCGCGTACGCGACCACGAGCGGCGGTGATGCGAGATAGTTGAATCGCGTGAGCGGATTCACGCGGCCTTCGAAGTTCCGATTCCCGGACAGGACCGCGCACGTTACCAGCTTGTTCTCCTCGATCGCTTTCGCGATTGGGTCGGGGAGCGGTCCGGAGTTACCGATGCAGGTCGTGCAGCCGTAGCCCACGATCTGAAAGCCGAGCTTGTCGAGATACTCGAGCAGCCCGGACGCCTTGTAGTACTCCGTAACGACGCGTGAGCCCGGTGCCGTAGACGTCTTCACCCAGGGCTTCACACTAAGGCCGCGCTTCACGGCACTCCGCGCGAGCATTCCGGCCGCGAGCATGACCGCGGGATTCGAGGTATTCGTACAGCTCGTGATCGCGGCAATGACCACTGCGCCATGCCGAAGCGTGAACGTCTCCCCCTTGTAGTCGACTTTGACGCCAGCTTGCTCCGCAGCTGGCTCGTCGAGTACCGCCGTGTTCGACCTTGCTGAGGCTGATCCGCCCAGCTGCGAGGCGCGTTTCGCATCGCTGGAGCCCGCCGACGCGCCGAGCTTCGCGAGGTCGCCGTCGAGCGCTTCGCGGTACATCTGCTTCGCGCTGCGCAAGGGAACCCGATCTTGCGGACGCTTCGGGCCTGCGAGACTCGGCTCGACGGTGGACAGATCCAGCTCCAGCGTGTCCGTGAAGACTGGATCGGGCGTCGCGTCGGTGCGGAAGAGCCCTTGTTCCTTCGTGTACGCCTCCACCAGTCGCGCGTGCGTCTCCGGGCGGCCGGTCAGTCGAAGGTACTTGAGCGTTTCCTCATCGACTGGGAAGAAGCCCATCGTTGCGCCGTATTCGGGCGCCATGTTGGCGATGGTCGCGCGATCGGCGAGCGGCAAACCCGTGAGGCCGGTGCCGTAGAACTCGACGAACTTGCCCACCACTTTTTTCTGCCTCAGCATCTGCGTGACGGTGAGAACGAGATCCGTCGCTGTGGCCCCGGCAGGAAGCCGTCCGTGCAACTTGAAGCCGACTACTTCGGGAATGAGCATCGACACGGGCTGACCCAGCATCGCCGCTTCCGCTTCGATACCGCCAACGCCCCAGCCAAGGACGCCGAGTCCATTCACCATCGTCGTGTGCGAATCGGTCCCGACTAGTGAATCCGGGAACGCGATCGTCTCCCCATTCTCCTGAGACGTGAAGACCGTTTTCGCGAGATACTCGAGATTGACCTGGTGGCAGATGCCGGTCCCGGGCGGCACGACGCGGAAGTTGCGAAAAGCATCCTGTCCCCAGCGCAGGAAGACGTAGCGTTCCTTGTTGCGCTCAACCTCGAGACCGGTGTTGATGAGGTACGCGGCCTCGGTGCCGTATTCGTCTACCTGTACGGAGTGGTCGATCACCAAATCGACGGGCTGCAGCGGATTGATACGCTGGGCGTCTCCGCCCAGCTTCACGATCGCATCGCGCATCGCGGCGAGATCCACAACGGCTGGGACGCCAGTAAAATCTTGCAGAAGCACCCGACTGGTTCGGAAGGCGATCTCTTTCTCGACTTGGCCGCGGACGTTCCATGTCGCCATGGCTTCGATGTCCGCGCTCTTCACGAACGCGTCGTCTTCGTTGCGGAGCAGATTCTCGAGAAGGATCTTGAGGCTGAAGGGGAGTCGCTCGGTGGTGCTGCCATGCAGCTTGTAGAGGGCGTCGAGTCGGAAGATGGTGTAGCGTTGACCGTCGACGCTGAGCGTCGCACGGCTGCCAAATGAATTGGTGGTGGAAGGCATTGCAGTCTCTCTCTCGCTACGGCCGTTTGGCCGCTTCGAGGTTTCGGACGGAGCCACTGCCGTCGGCACGCGGCCGGACGACAGGCTGAGACGCAATCTAGCGCGACGGTGGGAACCACGGTGCGCGCTGTTGGGTGTATATCCCCGTCGCTAGGATTCGCTGCCTATGAGATCACAAGCTGGCCCTTCCTCCCGCCGGTCCTCGGGTGAGGCATCTGACCTCGAGATTATCGATCCGGTCGATCTTGCCGCGCGCTTGATGGAGATCGATTCGACGAGCGGGCGCGAGGGGCCAGTGGTCGATTGGATGCACGGTTTTCTCGCCGGACGCGACTGGGAGGTACGTAGAATTCCCGTCTCGGCTGGACGAGACGACGTCTTCGCAACGACGAGCGCGGGGATGCCTCGGATGACTCTCTCGACCCACCTCGACACGGTGCCGCCGTTCATTCCGCCACGCCTCGATGGCGACGTCCTGCGCGGCCGCGGCGCATGCGACGCGAAAGGGATTGCTGCGGCGATGATCTGCGCAGCCGAGCGGTTACGTCATCACGGCCTGCCGGTGGGTCTCTTGTTCGTGGTGGGCGAGGAGGTGACGCACGACGGCGCGCATGCCGCCAACGAGTTCGCGCGAAGCCACTTCACCGGGGCGCGCGATTCCCGAATACTCATCAATGGCGAGCCGACGGAAAGCACGCTTGCTGTCGGGACCAAAGGCGCAATGCGCGTGTTCGTTCGCACGACCGGCCAAGCCGCGCACTCCGCCTATCCGCATCTCGGCCACTCGGCGACGCGTGATCTCGTACATCTTCTCGCCGGCCTGGACGATCTCTCGTGGCCGCGCGATGAGCTGCTCGGCGATACGACGGTGAACATCGGTCACATCGCCGGCGGGGTGGCGGACAACGTGATGGCCCCGAGCGCTGAGTCGCGCCTGATGATTCGACTGGTGACGTCGCCTGAGGAGGCGTGGAGTGTCGTCGAGCGCTGGGCGCGTGGGCGAGCCACGGTAGAGAGGGGCCCCACGGTACCGCCAGTTCGGCTTGGCGTTTTTCCCGGTTTCGCGACGTCCGTCGCCGCGTTCGCGACCGACATCCCGGAGCTGGCCGAATGGGGCCGCCCACATCTTTTTGGTCCGGGATCGATTCACGTCGCGCACCGGGATGATGAGCATGTGCAAATCGAGGAACTGCGCCGCGCCGTCGATGCCTACGAACAACTCGGAAGGATTTGTTGGTCGTCGCTCACTCAGTGATTCGCGCGCGAAAGGTGCGTCGATGGAAGAGCGACAAGAGCAAGGGGGAACTCAATTCGCCACGAGCCCGGACGATGGCTTTGTGAACCGCACACCAGTGGAGTGCAGCCCGCCTGTCATCCTTCGCTGCGCTCAGGATGACCTTCGGGGAATTCCTTCGCTCCGCTCAGCACCACAAGCAAGTCGTCACGCGGCATCGGCTTCGGTGGGTCCGCGCTGCGACGGGTTGGACGATGACGGCGTTAGGCGCTCGATCTTACGCACTTCGATCGCGCAGGTGGGACAATGGTGCACGAAATCGCCGTCGGCAGTGGACCAATCCGCGGTCCGCGAGCGGGCGAATGCCTTCCCGGAGTTGTCCATCCCCATCACCGCGGGCGCGAGCGCGGCACACAGGCCGCAACCGATGCACTTGTCCTTGTCTACCTCGATCGTGACCCGGCGTCGGGGAAAGACGCCGCCAGGCTGCTCGAGAACAGCGTCCAAGTCCTGGAGCGCCAGCGACGCCTTGCGATACCCCTCGTCGATGCTGGCGCCGGCGTTGCCGAAGCTGAGCCAATCCTGCCCCAGCTTGGGGCGAATCAGGAGCATCGGCGGACCATCCCATCGAACGAGCGGATACTGCTGCAGCGCGTGCATCATCGTCGTTGCGGCGCGCATGTAGATCGTCGCGAATCCTTGGGTGACGACGTCGTTCGTCGGCGAGAGGTCGGAGCTGCCCACATCGACGGCGATCACAGCGTCGGCATCGAGTGAGGCCGCACCGACTGGTAGGTTGTCGATGACGCCACCGTCGACGCACAACCGACCTCCGACGTCGCCTGGAGGAAAGAAGCCGGGCAACGCACATGAGGCGTACACTGCGTCCTGAACCCAGACGTCGCGCAGACCTGGCATGCCCCAAACGAGCTGCGTGCCCCGCGTGATGTCGACTGTGTTTACGAGCAGCGGAGAGGCGAGATCCGTGAAGCGCAGCGCGGGAACTATGCTGCGACAGAGATCTCGTAGCGGCTCCTCGAGATAGATCGAGGGCGACCGCATGCGCTCGAGGAGCATGCCGAAATGATTGATGCGGAACAGATCACGGCGGCGCAGGCTTTCGGCCCGCCGAGCCATCTCCTCGACGGGCATGCGACCGACGGCGGCGGCGGCGATGAGCGCGCCGATACTAGTTCCCGCATACACGCTCGGCTTGATGTGTCGCTCTTCGAGCGCACGCAGCACGCCGATGTGCGCAAAGCCCTTCATGCCGCCCCCGCCCAACACGAGGGCGACTCGCTTGCCGCTGCTACCACCGCCGGTCTGTTTCACCATCGTCGATCTTCAGGCTCCTTCAACTCGTTTGCTCGAGATCACTGCAGAAACTTGTACAACCCGTAGAGCCCCACCACCGCGCCACCGACCATGAACACGGTGCCGGCATCGCCCCCTATGATCGCGCCAACGAGAATCGCGGCGCCACCTACGATCATCATCGCTTGGCTTTGTCCGAGTCCGGCATTCGCACGCGGCGCGATCGATGGCGTCGCAGGCATGACCGCGCGAACACCGACCGTCAGCGCGTCATTCGTTGGGCCAAGCTGCGGTCTCTCAACGGGTGTCTTGGTCAGCTGTGGCGCGATTGGAGCTTCGGTAAGGGATTGTGCCGCGCTCGCGGGAGCATGGAGCGCAAGCAGGAGTCCAGTAACAAAGAGCAGGGCAGCACGAGATCGGGCGTTCATTGCTTTCTCCTTTCAAGGTCCGGGAAACGGCGAAAGATCCGCGCCATTCCGCAAATCTGCCCACAAGATGACGCCCAACCCGATGGTCGCGTCAACCGGACTTACGTGATAGCGCATGATCCTCGTGTGGTAGCGCTCGCACCCACGGCGTTCTAGAGTTGAGTCGAATGCGAGAACAGCAGCGTCGAAACGACCGCGAGTTGGTGCACGATGGCTCGTTGATTCGAGCGCTTGGCGTGTGGGGGCTCGCGGCCGCGATCGTGAACGTAACCATCGGCGCGGGAATCTTCCGCCTCCCGGCCGGCGTGGCAGGGGCGTTGGGCGCGGCAGCACCGCTTGCGTATCTCGTCTGTGCTGTAGCGATGGGGTTGATCGTGCTCTGTTTCGCCGAAGCGGGCAGCCGAGTGGCGATGACCGGTGGGCCGTATGCGTACATCGAGGTCGCGTTCGGACCCTGCGTCGGCTTTCTCTGCGGCGTGTTGTTGTGGGCAGGCCTCACCGCGGCACTCGCCGCGGTCACGAGCTTTTTCGCGGACTCCGTTGCCGCGCTTGTACCGGCGCTCTCTTCGACCGCATTGAAGGTTCTCGTCATGCTCACCATTCTGGCGGTGCTCGCCTCGGTCAATGTGCGTGGCGTGCGCGATGCCAGTCGCTTCAATGCGGCGATGACGGTGGCGAAGCTGCTGCCGCTGGCGATTCTCGTTGTGGCGGGCGGTTTCTCCATGCATCGCGCAAATCTCGCGTGGCCACAAAGACCGTCGATTGTTGCCGTGGGTCGCGCGTCGACCGTGCTGCTCTTCGCTTTCCTCGGTGTCGAAGCGGCACTCGTACCGAGCGGCGAGGTGAAAGATCCGGCGCGCACCGTCCCGCGCGCCGTGTTGCTGGCAATTGGAGTAGTCGCTTTGCTGTATGTGTCCGTGCAGGTCGTGTCGCAGGGCCTTCTCGGAGCGGCACTCGTGAACGCGAAGACTCCAGTCGCCGATGCGGGCGGGGCAGCTCTGGGTAGCTGGGGCCGAACGTTGATTCTCATCGGATCGACTCTGAGCATGTTCGGTTACGTGAGTGGAATGACCCTCGCGGTGCCGCGCATGTTGTACGCCTTCGCGCGCGACGGCTTTCTTCCGCGAATGCTGGCGTCCATCCATCCCCGATTTCATACGCCGTTCTTGGCGATTGCGATTCAGACGATAATCGTTGCCCTACTCGCGGCGACGGGTCGATTCGAGCAACTGGCGATCGTCGCGAACGGGGCGGTGTTGTTGGTGTACGCCGCGTGCTGCCTGGCGACCGTGGAGTTGCGCCGGCGTGATGTACGCGCAGACGGAATTCCATTCCGCGTGCCGGGGGCGCAAGTGATTCCCTGGCTCGCGCTTTCGGTGATTCTGGGGTTGCTCGCGACGCTGACGGCTGGCGAGTGGCTCGCTGTGGTCGCGGTACTGGTGGTGGCGATACCGATCTACCTGCTGCGGGCGCGACGCAACGTTCCTGTGGCGGCGCCGGCTGGCGATTGATGAGCGATCCGCTGCTCTCGTTTCGCGGAGAGTTTCCGATCCTCGAGCGGACGACGTACCTCGTCTCCAACTCGTTAGGCGCAATGCCGCGGGGTGTGCCCGACCGGCTTGCCGAGTATGTCGACGAGTGGGCGGAGCTGGGTGTGCGCGCGTGGGTCCGCGGCTGGTGGAACAAGCCAGTGGAAGTGGGCAACGACATCGCACCGCTCATCGGCGCCGGGCCGGGCGAAGTCGTGATGGTGCCGAACGTGACGATTGGCCAGGCCTCGGTACTGTCGTCGCTGGATTACAGCGCTCCGCGCAACACGATCGTGATGACCGAGCTCGATTTTCCGTCGGTGCGCTACGTCTACGATCAACTGGCGACGCGTCTCGGCGCTCGGATCGTCGTGGTGAAAAGCGAAGATGGAATTCGGATCGACACCGATCGGGTGCTTGCAGCCATCGACGACCGCACGCGTCTGGTCGCGATCTCCCATGTGCTGTTTCGATCGGCTTTCATCATGGACGCGGAGGCGATTTGCCGGCGCGCACACGAAGTGGGAGCCCTGGTGTCGCTAGACGCATTTCACTCGGTGGGCGTGATCCCTGTCGACGTCCGCCAGCTCGGTGTCGATTTCCTCACGGGAGGTGTGCTCAAATGGCTCTGCGGCGGGCCGGGCGGCTGCTTCTTGTTCGTCGCGCCGGAAGTCAGCAAGCGCCTAACGCCGGCGCTGACTGGCTGGCAGGCGCATGCGCGCCCGTTCTCGTTCGAGCCGGAGATGGCGTATGCGGATGACGCCTTCCGCTGGTTGACTGGCACGCCCGTGATTCCGGCGCTGTTTGCCGCGTCAGAAGGTCCGCGCATCGTTCGTCGGGCCGGGGTAGAACGAATTCGCGCAAAGAGTATGCGACAAACGGCGCGGCTGATCGAGCTCGCGGACGCGCGGGGGTATCCTGTCACAGCCCCGCGGAATCCGGAAGAGCGTGGCGGCACGGTAGCGTTCGACGTACCGCACGGCTACGAAGTATCCGCGGCGCTTTTGGCCAACGACGTGTTGGTCGACTACCGACCTAACGCCGGCATCCGCGTTGCCCCGCATTTCTACACGAGCGACGAGGAACTGGAGCGCGTCGTGGCGATGATCGACGACATCCTGGCGACCGGCGCATGGCGCTCCCACGCATCCGGCGGCGCGGCGGCACGTCTCGGTTAGCTCGCATTGTCTCATTGCTCGCTACTGTCGGGGCCGTAGGGTATACTGTCGCGCAACCCGCATCGTCGGTCGCTAAATCGCCTTCCGCTATCTCATTCTTATGCTGCGCTTTGTTCGCCTAACGATACTGGCCCTTTCGGTTGCTCCCACGCTCGCCGCGGCAGCGCAGCCGGCCCCCTTGCGTGACCGGCTCTCAGTGGGCGCTGCCGTGGCGAGTATTTCCGGGCAGCGGACAGACACGGTGAGCCTTCACCGCACGCTCGATTCGCTCGCGAAACACTTTCACGGCGTGCTCGGCTACTCGATCAACAACCTGGATACCGGTGAGCGTCTGAGCCTCCGCGGGGATGAGACCTTCTCGACGGCGAGCCTGATCAAAGTGCCGATCTTGGTTACCCTGTACGACCTTGCCGACAAGGGGATGATCTCCCTCGACGACCAGCTCACGCTCCTCAAAATCGACCAGGTTCCCGGATCGGGCGTCCTTCAGTTCATGCATCCAGGCATGGCACTCAGTGTCCACGATGCAGCCGTGTTGATGAGCATTCTGAGTGACAACACCGCCACCAACCTCCTGCTCGACAAGATCGCCATCCGGCGTGTTTGGCAGAAAATGGAGGCACTCGGGCTGCCGCACACGAAGGTGCATTCAAAGGTCTTCCTACGCCTTGCGAGCGTGGCCATCGACAGCTCGGCCAAATACGGCCTCGGGGTCACCACACCCAACGAGATGGCCCGTCTCTTCGAGATGATGGCCAACGGTAAAGCGGTGAACGCGAAGGCGGACTCGGCGATGCTAGAGATCCTGGAAAACAATCAGGACATGGAGTCGATGCAGCGTACGGTCTCGGGGATGGCCGTGCCCCACAAGACAGGAGCGACTGACTCCGTGCGTACGGAGTGCGCGCTATTTCGACTGCAAACACGCGTGGTCGCCTGTGCGCTCACAAAGCAAAACACGGATACTCGCTGGCTGGTCGACAACGAGGCACAGTTGGCGCTTGGAAAGATTGGTGAAGCCGTACTACGGACGTGGCCGCGCAAGCAGGAGAAAGCCGATGATTCGCGGTGAAGGCAGCCGGGCACGACCTATGCCTCGAAAGGACCCAATGATTCGGAGGGATTCCGTGAAGCTTCGCCTCGCAACGACAGCCTTTGTTCTCAGTGCGGCCGTGCTCCTGACGCCGGGAGTCCTTTCGGCCCAGTTCACGACGTTCGTCGCGCCGCCTCACAAGGCCTTGGTCGACTCCGCGCCACATACGGTCGTCGCCGCCAAGACCAAATCCGATAGCGTTGCCAGAATGTCGCTTACAGACATGAAGACGTGGGTGGATTCCGCGGCAGGCACGAGCACCCAAATCGCCATGGCAAGCGATACCGGGTCTTCGGCTGCGACTAACGTGAGCATGCCTGCGTCTACGCCCAATGCAGGCGGTCGAAATACGACGACGACGTTCTCGAACGGTGCCATCGCGCCGAATACAGCGAGTCCACTCCCGATCTATCTCGCAACGGGCCTTTTGACGCTGCTGGCTGGGCTCCTCTTGATGAGACGGCGCCCGCGAGCTCGAGCTCGCTCCTGATCTCGGTGATGCGCTCCGTGCCCGATCGGTTTGTGCGTGCGTTGGCGACGTGTCTTTGTGTCGTCGGCGTGGCCCTAGTGGGCTATGCGAGCCTGAGGTACATCCGCGGCGCACTGCGTGCCGATTTGGCGCGACGGCAATGGGAGGAACAGCAAGCGCAGGCGACTGTCGCCGCCGCGCGGGCGCGAGTCGCTAACGACGTCGCGGCCACGACCCAACAGGTGGCCGCTGGATCGCCGGTGGCCAGGCTGCTGATTCCACGCATTCACCTCGACGAGATCGTGCTGGAGGGTGTCGGCGACGACGAGCTCAACGCAGGACCGGGTCACCTACCTGGAAGCGCGCTACCGGGCATGAACGGGAACGCGGTGATCTCGGCCCATCGCGATCGACACTTCAGTCATCTCGATGAATTGCGCCTTGGCGACACCGTTCACACTGAGACTGGTCAGGGCAAGGGAGCATGGGTGATCGTGACCCGGCGGGTGCTCGGCCGAGAGACCCCGGCTCTCTTCCAGACGAAGGAGCCGACGCTGACGCTCACCACGTGTTGGCCGGTGCGTTACTTCGGCAGCGCTCCAGATCGGTTGATCATCAGCGCTCGGCGAATCGGTCCAGCTGCAAGCGGCGCAAACACCCAGGTAGGCAAGACCATCTGAAGTCGTGCGGCGACTTACTTTATCGCCGTGCCCACCGAAATCGCCGTCGATCTCTCGCCTCCTGTCAAAGACGCAATTCGTCGGCGCGGGGCTATCGTAGCGCTCGAGAGCTCGGTGCTGGCGCAGGGACTGCCCATTCCTGCGAATCGCGATGCAGCCGAGCGCATGACGCGAGCAGTCACCACACGCGGCGCCACACCCGCGATTGCGGCGATCTCCCGAGGGCGTCCACTTCTCGGACTGTCTGGGGCCGATCTCGAACGCTTTCTCTGTCGTGATGGCGTTCGCAAGGTGTCGAGCCGAGACCTCGGCGTCGCCATCGCGCGGGCGAGTGACGGCGCCACGACGGTGGCCGGAACACTCGTGCTGGCGCGCGCGGTTGGACTCCCGGTGTTCGCTACAGGCGGCATCGGCGGTGTACATCGCCGATCACGGAACGAGAGCGAGCGAGATCCCCAGCTTCGCGACGAGTCGGCTGACTTGCACGAGCTCGCGCGCTCGCGCGTGATCGTGGTGTGCGCGGGCGCGAAATCGATTCTCGATCTGCCGGCGACATGGGAGCGTCTGGAGACCCTTGGCATCCCCGTCATCGGGTACCGGACCAACGAGCTACCGGGCTTTTTTACCGCGGACACAGGGATCTCGCTCCACGTGCGCTGCGACACCGCGGCGGAGATTGCGGCGATCGCGCGCAGTCACTGGTCCGTTGGAAACGGGCAGGGCGTCCTGGTCGTACAACCACCGCCGTCTGATTGCGCGATGTCTGGCCGCGATCTGGACGCCGTGATCGACGACGCGCTCGGCGAGGCGGAACGCAAGGGAGTCGAAGGACCCCAAACAACGCCGTTTCTCTTGGCGGCTGTCAGTCGTTTGACTAAAGGACAGTCTCTGGATGTGAATCTCGCTCTTCTCGAGTCCAATGCGGGTCTCGCGGCAGACATCGCGTGTGCGTTTGGCGAGGAAAAGAGCACTACGGACCAACGAGAAAACGGAGGTACGCCACCGCGGTAATGGTAGGTGGAAGGGCCCGAAAAACCGGCGTTTGCGCACGTGAGAATGCAAGCGTGTTTCGCATCTCTCATGCGGCGATCCGGTGCTGCGCGGCACCATTGAACTTCGCAGAATCGCCGGGTACTATAGGCAAGTAACACCCCTCTGAGCTGGAGGCTTGCTCACGATGCCCACCCCGTTCCTGAGTTCGGAAGAGTACGACGAGCGTGCCCATCAGCTTTACAATGAAGGTCAGTATGATGAGGCGCTCCGAATACTCCGAGAGGGACTCGCACTCTATCCCAATGCGGTAGAGCTGCACATAGGAGTGGGGTACGCCCAGCTCGCGCGTGAGGAGTTTGCATGGGCGCGTCGCAGCTTCGAGGACGCGCTGGTTCTCGAGCCCGAACACGAAGATGGTCTCGCCGGACTTGGCGAGTCGGTGCTGAAGCTCGGGCAGGACGAAGCCGCGCTCCGCTGCTTCAATCGCACGCTCGAACTAGGCTACGGCGACGACATCGACCTGATGCTCCAGATCGGCCGAGCACTGTTTCGCGAAGGCTCAATCCGCGAGCGCGCCGATTTCTTCGAAGCGGCGAAGGAGTTCTTCGAGACTGGTGTGCAGCAAGCCCCCGAGTCTGCCGAGGCGGTGTCGTGCGTTGGGTACACCCAGCATCGATTGGGTGATGATGACGGGGCAATCGCTTCGCTGCGAAAGTCCCTGCAGCTCGACAGTGATCACGCCGAGGCGCGCATCTATCTCGCAAACATCCTCTACGACCGTGGCGAGTACGAGGCTTCGCTTTATCACCTCGAGCAGACGACGCCGGAAGATCACTGGGACGAACTCGGGATTTGGCGCCTGATCGAGCTCAAGCGCATGCTCTACAAGGTGACGGAGTCGGACCCCGAGCTGAAGCCTTGGGACGACCGCCTCACGGAGCTGGCGAGCGAGCTCGATGACGTGGACGAGCTACTGATGGAGATCGATCCACGCCATGCGGAGGACACGCGCGAGGCGCAGATCGCTCGCGGACAGCTGGAGCTTTTCGGAACCCTTCTGAGCGGACTCGCCGATCAAAAGGAAGAGGAAGGTGCGGCCCATCAGATCGTCGCGCGTGACGGTTCGAAGTTCGCGGGTTCGTGGGAGGAAATCGTGCTGCATATGCGGGACGCGTTAGGCGATCCGACGCACACGATGGAGGATTTCATGCGTCGCTCGGCGCGACGCGGCTTCCGAGAGACGGGCGTACAGATTCCCACGCACGACGCGGAAAGCTTCATCAGGGGCAGCGCGGACGCAGGTTTACTTCGCATCGTACGGTGACCGACATCGGGCGCCGTAGCGCCTTGGCAGCGCTGGATCGTGCCCGACCGGCGATCGCGCGGCTGGACCAATCGCGACATTTCGAGGAGCTCGCGGCGGACCTGATGGAGAGTTGGAGCGCGGTGGAAACCGCGCTCCGCTCACTGGTGGGCGGGACAACGCTGGGCGGCCAGGCATTGATTCGCGAAGCGCGACAGCGGCAGATGCTCTCGTTCGAGCAGGCCAACGCGCTGGCGGAGTTCCACGCCGCGAGCGAACGCGCCCAGGCCACGGATTACGAGCCAACACCAGCCGATCTCGACGCAGCGCGCAACGGGTTTCTCAAGTTCGAATCGGGCCTGATGTCCGACAACCTCAGCGCCGTGCCGCCGGCTCCTCTCGCTTTGGACACGCAGGGAATGCGGAGCTCGCCTCTGGGCGCACCCGAGACGGTGCCGCCACCGCGAGATGCTCTCGAGCCGTGGCTCAAAGCAACGCTCGCTGGTGTGGCTCTACTGCTCCTTGTGGGCCTTGGCTTGCTCGGGTATTCGCAGGGCTGGTTCGGTGGTCACGACGATGCCCTGCAGCGCGGCATCGACGACTACAGGCGTGGACAGCGCGAGGCCGCGGTGGGTGAATTCACGAAAGCCTCGCGCGACAATCCGAACGATCCGATGCCGCACGTCTATCTGTCGCGCATGGCGCGTGAGGTCGGCAACATGACGATCGCCGGTCAGGAGGCGCAGACCGCGGTAAAGCTCGGGCCCGACAATGCCATCGCTTTGCGCGAACTGGGCCTCTATCTCCTGAGTGCAGGCAACTACGACCTGTCACGGCGATTCCTGGTGCGCGCGGTGCAGGCGGACACCGGCGATCGTATGGCGATGGGCTATCTCGGCTGCACGCTCACGCGTCTCGGCCGTCCCACTGAGGCACAGGTCTGGTATAACCGCGCCGGCCAAGGCGACTGGAGCCGATGTGCGATGACACCGATGGGACCCGCGGGCGTCCCCGGCCAGCCCGTGCTGCCGCCGGGTGGTGTGATGCCCGCGACCAGCGCGCCGCGGCCCTAACGAGCGGCCGAGGCTGATGCCGCCAGTCGGCGGCTCGTTCATTCAGGTCGACCGGGCCGCCAAGACGTATCGTGGCCTGCGCCGTCACGTGCGGGCCGTCGTCGAGGTGACACTCGACATTCAGCGCGGCGAGGTGTTCGGCCTAGCAGGTCCTAACGGTGCCGGTAAGAGCACGCTCATCGCAATGCTGCTCGGCTTCCTGAAGCCAACGAGCGGTAGCATTCTCGTGGGCGGGTATCCACCGCGCACCTTCGTCGAGCGCTACGGCGTGGGTTACCTCTCGGAGCTGGTCATCATTCCGCCGCGATGGCGCCTCGAGGAGGCGCTGTCGCGCTACGCGCTGCTTGCAGGCGTGGAACCGTCTCGAGTTCGCGAGCGGATCGGTGAGCTCGTGGAGCGCCTCGGCCTCGCCGAGCACTGGGGCAAGCAGATTCGACAGCTCTCGAAGGGAAATCTGCAGCGTGTGGGGCTCGCCCAGGCACTCATGAACGACGAGCAGCTCCTGATCCTCGACGAGCCGACGCACGGACTCGATCCGGTGTGGACGCAGCGCTTTCGTGAGATCGTCGGCGAATTGCGCCGTCCCGATCGGGCGGTGTTCATTGCGTCGCACAACCTCGACGAGCTGCAACGCGTTGCCGATCGCGTGGCGATCATCGACCACGGCCGCGTACAGCGGGTAGTGCACACCCGCGCCGTAGCCGACGCGGCCGTGACGACGCCGTATCGGCTCGTCATTGCAGAAGGTATCACGATCGCGCGGGAGCTTCTTCCCAACGCAGTGGACGTCGCGCCCAACGAGCTGGAGGTGCCCGCGATCTCGCTCGAGCGACTCAATGAGATCCTTCGACTATTACTTGCGCGCGGTGTCCTCATCGCCTCGGTGGCGCCCGTGTATTCCTCGCTGGAGCGACAGTTCCGCGAAGCGGTCGAGAGTGCAGACACATGAACATCGCGCAATCGGCGCCCGTGACGACCGCAGACAACACGCGCCGTCGCGCGCGGCTCGGACGCTATTTCTGGTGGCAGCTGCACGATTACATGCTCCATCAGGCGCCGGCAACTGCGGCCATTCTCTCGATGTATGCATATCTGACGCTCGTGCCAATTCTGAATGGCTCGCTGAGCGGTGGCCGGTTCTATCGCATCGACACGCTCCCGATGTTTCTCGTTAGGGGGTTCTTCGCCGATTCGCTCGGGTCGCTGATGTTGCTCGCGACATTGTTCGCAACCAACGGAATCGTCTCTACCGATCGAAAGTCGGGATTCTATCGTTTCTATTTCGCGAAGCCGGTGAGTGCGCCGCGATTTTACCTCAATGCCTTCGCGGCCCACGGCCTGGGCGTTCTCATCGTGAGTGTTGCGCTTCTCATTGCGTTCGCGATCATCGTGCGGCCGTTGTTTCCGTGGAGCTTCATTCCCGTGGTTGCGGCTATGTATCTCGCTTACGGCGGAGTTGGCTTTCTGCTCTCGACCGTCTGGCGTTTCGACTGGCTCTCACTAGTCACGGTAGCTGTCTTGTCCTCGTTCGGGTGGGGCATGTGGGGTGAGGATCCGGGCATCCGTGGTTTACTCGTGCACCTGCTACCACCGATGCATTTGGCCGGCTCGCTGTACGGGTTCGTTGCGGGCACGTCCACCAACTTTCCCTGGATAACGCAACTGTGGCTGAGCGGATATGGTGCGGCGTGTCTCCTCCTCGGCGTCGGAATTCTTCGCACGCGCTCGCTCGGCACTCAGTAGCCGTCGCACGTCGTGATTAGCTTGTCCGCATGACCACGACTATGCCTCTGTACGTGATTGATTCGGCAACGGTGCAGCGAACCGTGCTCGCGAACGGCCTGAAGGTGCTCATCAAGCCTGATTTCTCGGCGCCCGTTGTCGCGATCGTGACATACGTCAATGCGGGCTATTTCGACGAGACCGACGAGGTCATCGGCATCGCGCACGTTCTCGAGCACATGTACTTCAAGGGAACGCCGACACGGGGTGTCGGAGAGATCGCCAAACATACGAAGGCCGTCGGCGGGTATCTCAATGCCGCGACCATTTACGACCACACGAGCTACTACACGGTGCTGCCGGCGAGCGGGTTCCGGCAGGGGCTCGAGGTGCAGGCGGACGCGTATGCAAACTCGCTCATCGACTCGGACGAGTTGGCGCGCGAGCTCGAAGTGATCATTCAGGAAGCGAAGAGAAAGGCCGACAATCCATCGGCGGTGGCGACGGAGACATTGTACGAGCTGTTGCACGACAAGCATCGCATCCGTCGATGGCGCATCGGGCGGGAGCCCGGACTTCGCGCGCTCACGCGAGATGCGCTGCTTGGCTTCTATCGCAACTTCTATCATCCGGGCAACACGGTGCTTTCGATCGTGGGCGCCGTGGACGCAGAGATGGCGATGCGGGAGGTCGAGCGTCTCTACGGGGGTTTGGCTGGCGGTACGCCGACGCGCACACCGGGGCCATCGGAAGAGGGAACCGGAGGCTTCCGCTACCGGGAGTTTGCCGGTGACATCGGCCAAACGCAGCTCGCTATGGGTTGGCGCACACCGGGCACTCTGCACGTAGATACCCCGGCTCTGGATCTTCTCGCGATGGTGCTGGGCGCGGGGCGTGCGTCCCGACTGTACCGCGCCGTGCGGGAGCGGAAGCTGGCATCGGCGATCAGTGCGTACGACTACACACCCACCGAGCTCGGAGTTTTCGTCATTCATGCCGAGACATCTCCAACGACGACCGGCGACGCCGCGACGGCGGCGTGGGATCAGCTGCGACGTATGCGCGAAGAGGGCGTGGGCGACTACGAGCTCACGCGCGCGAAGCGGTTGTACGAATCGCGCTGGGTGCGCCGGCTCGAGGATATGGAAGGTCAAGCAAACTTCCTCGCCGAGTGGGAGGCGTTAGGCGACTGGAAGCTCGGCGACTGGTACGTCGAGCGTCTGCTGACGACGACGAGCGAGCAGCTGCTCGACGTGGCCAGCCGCTACCTGTCGCCAGAGCAGGCCGGGATTATCGTGTACCGCCCAACGTCGAGTGAGCCGGTAGCCGCCGATGGCGACGCGATGTTGCAGATCCTGGAGAGCCGGCGGGTGCCGGCGTTACCACCGACCCCTCCATATCAGGCGACTCCGACGCCGTCGAGCGCGCCCACGGTGGTTCGGGAGGGCGAAGAAGCGGGCGTCTTCATATACCGGGCGTCAACGGGTCTCCCCATTCTCGTGCGCCTAAAGGCCGGAGCGCCGCTGGTTCACATCGGCGTGTTTGCGTTAGGCGGCGCGAGCGAGGAGACCGACGCGAGCGGCGGCCTAACGACCCTCATGGTTCGAACGGCCCAGAAAGGAACCCTTACGCGGACGGCGCTGCAGATCGCTGAGGAGGCCGAGCTACTCGGCGGCAGCGTTGGCGGCGCGGTTGGATCGGACAGCTTCGGCTGGTCGATCTCAGTCCCTACCGCGTACTCCACTGCGGCGATGGCTCTGTTGGCAGATGTTGTCCAGCACCCGACGTTCCAGCCCGACGCGCTGGAGACCGAGCGTGCGGTGGCGATCTCCGACGTGATCGCCGGACGCGACGACATGTTCCGATATCCGATGCGGCTTGCGACCCAAGCCGCATTTCGCGGTCACTCGTACGGCGTTCCAGCAACGGGAACTGAAGAGTCGCTCCGTGCCATCGAGCGGTCGCACGTTGCCGGCTGGCATCGAGAGCGGGTACTCGGCGCGGAGGCAGCGCCAGTCATCGCGATCGTCGGGGACGGCGATCCGGACGGCTTCGCCGCCACCGCAGCGCGCGAATTCGCGGAGCTCGGCCGTGCCGCGCCGCCGCGTTTGGTGACCCCAGATTGGCCAGCGGGTGTCATCACGTCGGCGGAAAGACGCGACAAAGCCCAGACGGCAATCGGGCTCCTCTTTCCCGGGCCGTCACGTACGGATCCTGAGCGTTTTGCGGCGTCGATGATTGCCAGCGTCGCGAGTGGCCTTGGCGGTCGCTTCTTCGACGAGCTACGTGACAAGCGGTCGTTATGCTACACCGTGACGGCGTTCAGCTCGACACGTCGCGCCGCGGGGACGTTCGGCGCATACATAGCGACGTCGCCGGAAAAGGAGTCCGCGGCACGCGAAGGTCTGCTTGCCGAGTTCGCGCGGCTGCGTGAGGAGCCTGTCTCGACAGAAGAGCTGGAGCGCGCGCAGACTTATGCTATCGGCGTGCATGCCATTCAACAGCAGAGCGGAAGCTCCGTGCTCGCCGACGTGATCGATACGTGGCTGTTCGCGAGGTTGAGCGATCTCGAAATGTTCGAGGCAAACGTGCGCGCCGTGACCGCTGAGCGAATGCAGCAAGTAGCACAGCGCTACTTCGATCCCGACCGACGGGTGGAAGGCATCATCCGCGGCGTTGGGCGCGCAGTGTAGCCCGTAGCCGTTGGGGTCTCAGGGCGTGGGTGTGGTGATCGTCGCTTCGCGCAAGGCGCGCATCGCGCCCATCACGTAGATCGTGGCTGCGCGGAGCCGGCCGCTTGGCGCGCGCAGACCCCGCGCCTGTCCGTAATCACCGGCTTCGTAAACGACCATTCCCTTGATCGCGGGATGCGCGGTGGCCCAAGCGAGCACCCCCCAGATTGCCTGCGCCTGACTGGCTTCGCCATGCGCGAGTGGATACCCGCCGGCGGCGAACACCCAGTGTTGCTTCGCTGGCGGAACGACGCTCATCCAGCGATCGGCGGTGCGCGTATACGCGTCGAGTGCTTCGGCGCCACGCCGGTCTGGGAAAAAGGAGAATCCCAGGATGTCGATCGGTGACGCGGGTCCAGCCGCCCAGGCGTAGAGGGCGCTGTCGCGTGAATCGAACGCCGATGCCGCGACGCCGATCCGGATGCGACGATCGATGGACTTGGCCGCGCGCGCTGCCTCGGTGAAGTAATCCTGCCAGACGGGAAGCTGGAGACGACCGACGAGACGCTCTCCAACGCCGTAGGGATCCTCCGCGGGAAGAAGGATGTCGGGCCGCAGCCGCCTAACGATTCGTCTGATTGCGGCGATGCGCGTGCGGGCGTCGAGCGGGACGCGTCGCAGTTCGGGAAGCAGCTTGCCCCGATAGCCCACCGTGACGATGAGAAGCGTGCTGTCCCGTTGTAGTTGGTCGAGCGCGTGTGCCAACGAGTCGAGCACCGGATTTGTGATGTCCGGAACGACGACGATTCCGACGACGTCGGCTGTGAGGGTGTCCGCGAGCGCGAGATCGCTGGCCACGGCGGGCGGCGGTGGCGGACTGCCGACATCGGGAAAGAGCTTCACCCCGATAGCGAAGTCCCCCTCCGGACGTTCGGTCAGGCGATCGGATGCATGCGCGCGATAGCTGCGAACGGCTTTGATGGCGACGGGGAGCTGAAAAGCAATGCCGACGGACCAGCCTAACGCGATAGCGGACAGCAAGGCGCGGAAGCTCGCAGTCACCGCGCGCAGCGCGGGGAACGCCGGTGCGATCATCGGCACGTTCAAGTAAAGCGGATTGGCGATCGCAGCCTGTGTTGTCGCGAGGGACAGCGCGGCGGTGTGTGCAGTGAGCAGCAGGAGCAGCGGTTGCGCCGGCTCGAGACCACGCGACGCCAAATAACGAACGACACCCGTGACGGCGATGACGACGTCGTAGATGGCGATTGGAATACCCCATGCCGGGTTCACGAGGCGACGGGCGAGTGCGTACACCGCCTGTAGCGCGAATACCACGAGCACAAGGGGCCAAATCCAGTCCACGTACAGGATTGCGCGTCCAGTGATCACGGTGGTCGTCGCGAGAGCGATGACCAGCGCCGGAAGCACGAGCAGGCCAGCCAGCCCCGTGATCGACGCGAACCAGCGCGGCGCGTGCGATACACGCGCTATGCGGCCGGCGAGGACGATATCCCAGACGACGATGATGAGGCAGAGCGCGAGATGCGCGGGGGGAAGCCAGACGCTCATGAGAGATCGTTAAACATCGAGCACCTCAAGCGCGATCTCGTGCTTCGCGATGAACGCTGCGCGAGGTCAAGCGCCGAGCGAAGACATCGACGGCCCGGGAGACGTCGATCGTGCGCGGCGCGAGAATGTCGACGAGCAGCAGCTCGCGTTCGGGAACGGCATGCACCGTAATGTGGCAATCGTCGTGCAAGAGCGCGGCGGTCAATCCGCCCGCCTTGCGGTCGCGCATGGTGGGCATGCCCGCGACGTTCATCCCCGCGGCGCTCGCAGCGGCGACGATCAATCCGCCGATGAGGGCGCGGTCGGCCAATTGGTTCGCCGGTACGCCCAGGAAATCGGCGATGATGTGCTGATAGTCGCGAGACAAGCGCGTCGAGACACCGGCGGAAGGGCGGATCGCCGCAAGAGAACACAGCGGCTTCGCCAAGCTAGACCGGCCAGAGAAACGGGGCAAGCAGCGCGCTGGAAAGCCCATAGCCCGACACCTAGCTTTCGTGTGCCATGCACGGACTGCGCTCGCGCGTCGAGTATCTCTCGCTCTTTTTCCCACTCCTCGCGCTCGCGCCGCTCGCGCGCGCGGCGGCACAGCAGTCGGCACCCCGATCGCTGCCGCCACTCGAGTTGCGCGCGGATGCGATCGACGTCCACTCCACCACGTCCGGTACGCTGCAAGGCGGAGCCGGCGTGAATGTGCCACTGGGCTACTACGTTCGCTTCGAGGTCATTGGCGCGGGCGGCGTGACGAAGCGCAACAGCAATGAGGAGACGAGCGGCCGAGTGGACGCGCTCGCGCGCTTTCTGCTCGACCCGTTCAGTGAATCGCCGTGGGGATTGTCGATCGGCGGAGGAATGAGCGCCTTCTTCTTCTCCAAAGGGAAGCCACACCAGTATCTCGTGATCATCGCGGATCTGGAGGCGCCCCGCATCGGCATCATCGTCCCTGCGGTGCAGGTCGGTCTCGGCGGCGGGTTGCGTATCGGGCTCGTGGCGCGCGCGTATCGATCCGGCCGCCGTTAGGCGAATGAAAAACGCCTCCATCGCTGCGATGGAGGCGTCATCTTCGTTCAGGCCGCGGAGACGTCGGCGGCGTCGTGCTTCTTCGGCGGCTGAGCGAAGCGTTCACCAAGCTTTCGGAGCTCGCCGAGCTGGTCGGTGCTGAGCTCGGGAAATCGCTCCGTCATGTACTGCATGGTCTCGCTGAACCAATCGCCTTGATGCTCAGGCGCGGATTCGACGACACCGCACCGCATGATGTGTTGAAACAGCTCGTCCCGCGCCTCTTCGAACGGCGATGGGTTAGCTGGGGTCCTGCTCCGGTTCTTCTGTTTGGCCATGTACGAGTCTAGAGGGTGAAATGCCGAGAGTAAGTTAACAAAGCTTGCCCTCCTCCTACAGACGCGCTCGCAAGATGATTCGTTGAGCGATCCGCAATGCTGCGTTCAAAAGGAAGAGTTCAGCTGAAACGAGTCGAAGTGACGTGACACATGCGACATCGTGCACGAGTCGTTCCGTACGACTCATCTACGCTGTGATAAACCGTGGCGCACATGGTGTTTCATCGCGGGAAGATCAGCGCGCCGCGTTGGCTCCGTCGAAATCAAGGACGAGGTTGATCAGCGCTTCTGGCGATTCTTCCGGGACCAAGCGACCGACATTTGGCAGCCGCGCGATGCGACATCCCGGTATTTCTTCAGCGAGCCGCTCCGGCGCCGCTTTGTCCCGACCGCGATGAGCGAGAAACCGATCCTGTTCGCCCCAAACGATCAGCGTTGGTTGATCGATTTGCGTCAGCTCGATCTCGTCGAGATCCTCGCCGTCGATCGATCGAGCGAGGATCAAGAGATGATTGAGTCCGTCGCTCCCCACGTATGGCGCAAGATAACGAGCGACGAGCTTGTCAGGCATGCTCGCCGCGTCGGCGACACTCTGCGTGAGCAGATCGCGCATCAACGGCGCCGCGCCAAGTATGCCTCGCGAGATGCGCAGTGCGTAACGACCCGTGTTTCGCTGAAGGTCTTTGACGTCGTTTGCCGGAACGTCGTCGTACGCGATCGGATTCACGAGCACCATGCGCTCGACACGCTCAGGCCTGGTTGCGGCGAGACGCAATGCGATGGCCGCCCCGAGATCGACCCCAACTACGGTCGCCCGTGCGACTCGTAGCGCTGTTAGAGCGTGATCCAGATACTCGGCCTGTGCGGCGATACCGAAATCAGCGTCGAAGGGTCGGTCCGATTCACCGTAGCCGAACAGATCGACCGCGAACGCTGTACGGTTCGCGAGTGCGAACTCGGGTGCGATATTGCGCCAAAGGAAGCTGCACGTGCCGAACCCGTGCACGAGCAGAATGGCGGAGCCACCGTGGCCATAGCGCTCCACGTGCATGGAACCAGGACCAACGGGGATGCGCAGCAGGTCGGCGTCGATGGGAGCCTCCACGGCGAAACAGGGTACCACGAGTTGAGTGTCGGCGCGGCAGATGCGTTCTTTTTCGCTTCGCTCGATCGTCCAGAATAGGGTACCCAGCCTGCCGCGCGGCAATGCTATTCGTGAACTATGCCAGGTCAAGCGATTGGCCTCTGACTCGACCTCCGCGCCGGTGAACAGCAGCTTTTTCGATAATCGCTTGACCGAAGTTGGTCAGGCCGTAGCTTCCCTCCCTCATTGACGAGAGGGCCCGACCTGACCGCATGCCATCGCGGTGAGTGTCAGGCAACTCGAGGCAGCACTTTGCATGGCGGACGAGTCCAATCAGCCCGAGCAAACATACGACGAGGGACGCGCGCGCAATCTCGAGGCGCTTCTCCGAGCACTCGCTTCGCGCATTTTGGAGCTCGACGCGGATGGGCGGCTTCTCAATCAGGCCGGCGAGCTGATGCGGCTCATCGGTGACGTGAAAAGCGAGCTCTTTCACTATGAGGTCCGGGCGACGTACGATACCCCCGAAATCGCCGAGCACCGCCGCATCGTGAAAGACGCGCAAGAGAAAGACGCGGGCAAGCCAAACTGGGACAACACCGAGTGGGCGCCCGACAACGACGAGGATTCTGAATGGTAAAGCCCACCCCCGGAAAGAGCCGTAGTCGCACCCCTCCGAAGCGCACCAAGAATTCGACGCGCATCTTCTATCTCGCGCTCGCTGTCATCGCGATCGCGGGCATTGGCGCACTCAGTTGGATGTCGCGACGCCCGGCCGATCGCGACGTGAGCCCAATCGACAGCACGCTCCCGAAAGTGCAGTCGAATGGGTACGTCATCGGCTCGGCGTCGGCGCCGCTGGAAATCATCGAGTTCGGAGATTTCGAGTGTCCCTCCTGCGCGCGCTTCGCCACGCTCACGGAGCCAGATGTTCGTACACGCCTCGTGGACAAGGGGATCATTCGCTTCCGCTTCATCGATTTCCCGCTCTCGATTCATCGCAATACGTGGCCAGCCTCGCGCGCGGCTGCCTGTGCCGACGAACAAGGGAAGTTCTGGCAGATGCACGACGCCTTGTTCCAAGCCCAGGATCAGTGGAATGGCGAGGCGACGAGCAATCCGAACTCGGTTTTCAAACAGCTGGCTGGCCAGATCGGCCTGAACCAGCAGCAGTTCGATCAGTGCGTGGATAACAAGAAGACTCAAGCGAAGGTTCAGGCGCATGAGCAGCTGGCGGAGCAGCAACGCATCCAGGCCACACCGAGCTTTATTGTCGGCGGTAAGATCGTCGAGGGCCCGCGGGGCTACGACGAGTTCAAGGCCATCGTGGACTCCGCGCTGGCGAGATCCGGATCGCCGATCGCCACCCCGACGGATACCACAAAGTCGACTCGGGTGACGAAAGCACCAGCGCGACGTTAGATCGACATGAGTCGGCGTATGCTGATGGCGCTGGTCGCTCTGATCGGCGTCTTCGTCTCGCTGTACCTCACGCTCTACAAGCTCGGCTACATCGGTACCCTCGTCTGCGGCACCGGCGGATGCGAGACGGTACAGCTGAGCAAATGGGGCAATTTTCTCGGGGTGCCGGTCGCTGCCTGGGGCGTGGCGTACTACGTCATTGTGCTGGCGCTGGCGGTGGCCGGAGCGCAACAACGCTTCGAGAGCTCGGCGGGCCTGACGAGGGCGTTGCTCTTCATCACGGGATGTGGCTTGGCGTTCACCCTGTGGCTCACCTATCTGGAGCTGTTCGTCATCCATGCGATCTGCCGCTGGTGCGTCGGATCTGCCGTGATGACGATTGCGCTGTTCGTTCTCGCGCTTGCGGACTGGCGAATAGAGGGTAGAGGGTAGGAGCTGCGCTGGAGAAAAGCACGCGATCAGAAACTCAAAGGCCCGCGGCATCGCCGCGGGCCTTCTCATTCATAACCCACAACCACAACCTTCTTACGCTCTGCGAACAGTCCGCTCGCGGGCCTCGGAGGCTTCGCCGAGGCGGAGCTTCGGGCGTTCGGATTCGTCGGATTCCTGCGCGCGTTTGCGATACGGCACCAGGTCCTGTCCGAGAACCACCAGCGTGCGGGTGGCGACCGTGCTGGCGAGCGGCTCCGGAATGGACATCTCTCGGATGTAGGTGTCGATCGCGCGATCGAATGAGAGATCTTCGGCCAAGGTGTCGACGAACATCAACGCATTGTCGACGTGGGCGCGAATGATCGACTCTTCGGCCCGAGCCTGCGCGAGTCGCAACCGCCGTTCGGCGGCAGGCTCGAGCTTGCGGGCAAAAATCGTTTCCGGGAACAACCGCCGAAAGAAGCTGCTCATGTCGCTTTAGAAGGTACATACCCACATAGGGCAGAGTCCATACCACGAGCTACCGGCGCATAGCCCATGGCTGTCCAGGAAGAGCTTCGCGAAACGAATGACACGCCCTTCGAGTATGGCCTGCACGTGCGTGGTTAGGTCCCTCAATCAGCTTCCGTTATCATAACGAATGAGCGAGTCTCTGCAGGATCGCGTCGCCGCGGCGGTCGGCGGTCAATACGACATCGACAACGAGATTGGCCGCGGCGGCATGTCGGTCGTGTATCGCGCTCACGACCGGCGCCTCAATCGCGCGGTGGCGATCAAGGTTCTACCGCCGGAGCTCGCACATGACCCCGGCATCCGCACGCGATTTACTCGCGAGGCGCAGATGTCCGCGCAGCTGAGCCATCCGCACATCGTGCCGATTTACGATGTCGGGGAGCGGGATGGGCTCGCGTATTTCGTTATGGCGCTCGTCAATGGCGGGAATCTGGGGACACTGCTCACCCGCGAGCCGCGTCAGCCGATCGACGAGACGCGACGTCTGATCTGCGAGATCGCAGACGCCCTGGCCTATGCCCACCTTCGTGGCGTGATCCATCGCGACATCAAGCCGGACAACATTTTGCTCGATGATAGCACTGGGCGGGCGCTCGTCACCGATTTCGGCATTGCCCGCGCGATCGAAGCAAGCACTCGCCTAACGGCCACGGGAATCGCCGTGGGTACTCCAGCTTACATGTCCCCGGAACAGGCGGTGGGTGATCGCGAGGTGGACGGCCGCAGCGACATCTACTCGCTCGGCGTGCTCGGATACCAGATGCTCACTGGGCGGTTGCCGTTCAGTGCTGGCAACTCCATGGCTCTGCTGTTGAAGCACGTCTCGGAGCCGCCGCGTGCGATCGCCGAGCTACGAGCGGATGCGCCAAAGATGCTCCGCGACGCCGTGGAGCGGGCTCTGATGAAATCGCCGGAGGATCGCTGGCCAACTGCCTCAGCACTGCGTGATGCGCTCCTATCCGAGCGGCTCGCGCCGCCATGGCGCGCCGAGCCGCGGGAGCCGGTGCGATACACTTCGCCGCGGCCAGACGGACCGAGACCCGAATTGCGCGCTGTTTCGCCGCGGCGCGGCACGCCGGCCGCGGAACCCCGTCCGAACGACACCCCCGCGGCGAAGGCGCCTAACGAAATTGTGATGGAGCCGGAGCATTTAGCCGCTCTCACGCCTGCACAACGTGATGACCTGCGTTTGTGGCATGGCCGGGTCAATCTTCTGGATCGCGTGAAGGCAATGCGGGGATATGCCGTGCTCACCTGTCTCGCAGCGAGTCTGGCGATCGTTGGAGTTCTCGTCGGCGTAAACGATGCGCCACCCCTCGTGCTCGGGCCGATCGTGCCAATCTATATGGGCTGGAAGCTTCGACGGCGGGCCCTGTCCCTCCGACAGAGCGGTCTCCGGTTGCGCCGTGTGCTGTTGATGCCGCGAGCGCGACAGGCGTTGCCGCGTCCGTCGTCGACGCAGACCGAGAATGACCTCGCGAAGCTCGCGGTGCCCGAGTTACTCGAGAGTCCGCTCGGCCCCGCAATACGTCGGGCGGTAGAGGATTGTGCGGCGATTCGTGACATCGCCGCGAAGCTCCCGAAGGACGACCATGCGCACTTGAAGGATCTCGAGCCGACGATCAACGGGCTCGTCGACCGAGTGGCGCGTCTCGCGCAAATGGTCCTTCGACTGGATCAGAGCATCGATCCCCGCATGCTCGTGGAAATCGAGGCGCGTATTGCTATGGCGGGGAGCGAGGTCCGATCGCCCGAGCTTGAGCGTCGCCTCAGTCTCTTGCGACGCCAACGTGCGACGTACGATGAGATCGTACAGCGACGAGCGGTGCTCGCGCGTCAGCTCGACAACGCGGGTCTCGCGCTGGGCAGCCTTCGGCTCGATCTGATCAAGTTCCGATCGTCGGGGCTCCAGTCGGCGCTCTCTGATGTATCGAGCGCCACGCAAGAGGCCCGTGCCCTCTCGCGCGAAATCGGCCTCGCTCTGGAAGCTGCAGAAGAAGTGCGCAATATCTGACGCGTCCGCCTAGCAGCCGCGTCGGCTTCACGCTCACTCCCGCTCCTCATACTGCTCCTTCAGCGACGCCACGACATTCGGATCCGCCAGGGTCGTCGTGTCGCCGAGCGCGCGTCCCTCGGCGATGTCCCGCAGCAATCGGCGCATGATCTTGCCTGATCGCGTCTTCGGCAGGTCGGCGCTGAACAGAATGTCGTCCGGCCGCGCGATGGCGCCGATTTTCTCGGCGACGAAGTTGCGCAACTCCTCACGCAGCTCGTGACTCTGCTTGTTCCCCTCGCGCAGCGTCACGAAGGCTGCAAGTGCCTGACCTTTGAGCTCGTGCGTGCGGCCGACGACTGCGGCCTCGGCGACGGCAGGATGTTCGACCAGCGCCGATTCCACTTCCATCGTGCCGATGCGATGCCCAGCGACGTTGAGTACATCGTCAACTCGGCCAAGAATCCAGAAGTATCCGTCGTCGTCGCGCTTGGCACCGTCGCCAGGGAAGTAAAGATCGGGACGGCCCGGCCACTTGGAGAAATACGTTTGGACGTAGCGCTCGTCGTCGCCCCAGATCGTGCGCAGCATGGACGGCCACGGCTTCGTGAGCGCGAGCAGTCCGCCGCCGACCGGAATCACCTTCCCATTCGCATCCAGCAGCTCCGCCGTAAAACCGGGAAGCGGGATGGTGGCGCTGCCCGGCTTCGTTTCGGTAATGCCAGGCAGGGGTGAGATTGCGATTGCACCGGTCTCGGTCTGCCACCAGGTGTCGACGATAGGACAGCGATTGCCGCCGATGTGCTCCTGGTACCACATCCACGCTTCCGGATTGATCGGCTCACCGACCGATCCGAGTAGACGAAGGCGCGACAGATCATGCTTTGCGGGCCACTGATCGCCCCACTTCATGAAGGCGCGAATGGCGGTTGGTGCCGTATAGAGAATGGTGACGCCGTAGCGCTCGCAGATTTCCCAAAATCGGTCCTTCTCGGGCCAGTCCGGTGCGCCCTCGTACATCAGTACGGTCGCGCCGTTCGCGAGCGGTCCATAGACGACATACGAGTGCCCGGTAACCCAGCCGATGTCCGCGGTGCACCAGAATACGTCATCGTCCTTGAGATCGAAAACGATGCGCGTGCTCGTCGCGCAGCCCACGAGATAACCGCCCGTCGTGTGAACGATGCCTTTCGGCTTTCCCGTCGTTCCCGAAGTATAGAGGATGTATAAGACATCCTCGGCGTCCATCTTCGCTGCCTCGTACTTCGGCGATGCGTCCAACATGAGACGATGCCACCAGTGATCGCGCCCTTCCTTCATCGTGGCGAACGCTTCGTCGCCACCCGAACCGGGCCGGCGCTGCACGACTATCACGTGCTCGATCGTCATGCATTCCTCCAGCGCCTTGTCGGCATTGCGCTTGAGCGGAACGATCTGGCCGCGGCGATAGCCGCCATCGGCCGTGATGAGCACCTTTGCTTTCGCGTCATTGATGCGATCGCGAAGCGATTCTGGCGAGAAGCCGCCGAAGACGACGGAGTGGATCGCACCGATTCGCGTGCATGACAACATGGCGATCGCCGCTTCGGGGACGAGCGGCATGTAGATGGCCACGCGATCCCCTCGGCGCACGCCGAGCTTCGTGAGCACGTTCGCGAACTTCTGGACTTCGACGTAGAGGTCCCAGTAAGTGAGCGTCCGTCGGTCGCCCGGCTCGCCCTCCCAAATGAGTGCGGCCTTGTTTCGGCGCGGCGTCTCGATGTGGCGGTCGATGCAGTTGTAGGAGATGTTGATCTTTCCGCCCGTGAACCACTTGGCGCGCGGAGGTTCCCACTCGAGCACCTTGCTCCACTTGCTGAACCAATGGAGCGACTCGGCCTCCTTTGCCCAATAGGCCTCTGGGTTCTTGGCGGCCGAATCGTAAATCGAGGCATCGGAGACAAGTGCTTCGCGGCGAAATTCGTCGCTTGGAGCGAACTTGCGATTCTCTTGCAGCAGGACGTCGATGTCGGACACGGGAATTAGGGACTGAGACTTGGGTGCCAGGACTTAGGGACTGGAACCGAGCGTCGGGACCAGAGTCGCATACTGCGGCGAGAAGGGACGCGCAGCAAGGTTCGTCGGCAAGGGCGATGCCTCTCGCTGATCTGTATCTTTGGGAATGCTCCATTGTCCGCAGATCCCCTCTGGCCCCATTGGGGCGGCCCGTCGTCGATGACGCACGTGCTCGAGGCGGCAGGACTGACGCGGGCCTTTGGAGGCCGGCGGGCAGTCCACGATGTGTCGCTGGATCTCGAGGGGGGAGAATGCCTGGCGTTGTTCGGACCGAACGGAGCCGGCAAGACGACATTGCTTCGGCTGCTCGCGGGACTTCTCAAGCCCTCGGCGGGCGCAGTGCGCATCAACGGACAGCTGCTTCGAGGCGATGCGGCCGCGCGCGCCCAGGTGGGTTTCGTCTCGCATCAAAGCATGCTGTACGCGGCGCTCACCGTGCGCGAGAACGTCGAAATTGCGGCGCATCTCTATGGTGTACGCGATGCTCGCAGCGCCGCCACGGCTGCTCTCCGGTCGATGCGAGTCTCCGAGCGAGCGGACGCGCCGGTGCGGTCGTTGAGTCGTGGTCTTCAGCAGCGCGTCTCGATTGCTCGCGCTCTGGTGCATGGCCCGCGCGTTCTTCTGCTAGACGAGCCATACACCGGTCTCGATGCGCTGGGCGCGGCAGCATTGACTGAGCTGCTGGCGCAATTGCGCGCTGACGGTGCGACATTGCTTCTCGTGACGCACAACATCCCGGAGGGCCTCGCGGTCGCGTCGCAGGCCGCAGTGATGCATGGCGGCCGTGTGGTGCGTCGCGAGCGGCGAGAGGAGCTCGATAGCGACAACTACGCTGAGGCGTACCGTGAGCTGGTAGGAGGGGCAACGTGAGACCAACACTGCTCGCGTCGGCGTGGGTGATCGCGCGCAAAGATCTCGCGATCGAGTTTCGCACGCGGACCGCATTCCTGGCGGTGCTGGTGTTCGCCGTGCTTGGCGTCGCGATCTTTTTCTTCGCCTGGGATACGACGGCGGTCGCGGCGATCGATCTCGCGCCCGGCGTGCTCTGGGTGATCTTCACCTTCTCCGGCTTGCTCAGTCTTCAGCGATCGTTCGGAGTCGAGCTCGCCGATCGTGCAATGGATGGCCTTCTCCTTTCTCCGATCGATCGCGAAGCCATCTTCCTTGGCAAAGCGCTGGCGAATCTCCTCTTCGTGGCTGGTGTCCAGCTGCTCACGGTGCCGAGCGTCGCGCTGCTGTACAACCTTCCGCTCGGGCGTACGCTGCCGATACTCTTCGCCATTGCGCTGATCGCGGCGGTCGGTCTCGTCGCCGTCGGTACCCTGTTCAGCGCGATGGCGGCGAACACGCGGTTGGCGGAGCTGTTGGTTCCGATGCTCAGTCTTCCGTTCTTCGTGCCCGTCGTTTACGGAGCCGCGCAAACGACGTCGACGCTTCTTGCCGGTAGGCCACTGCACGAAGCCTGGCCGTTTCTGAAGATGCTCATCGCCTTCGATCTCGTGTTCCTAACGGCGTGCACGTTGGCATTTCCGTACATTCTCGAGGAATGACCTCCATCTCGTTTTCCAAAGACGCTACCGCCGGACGAGACTCCGCGGCGCCGCGCGCATCGCGACCGCTCTTCGATTGGCTCTTCGTGGTTGCCGTAGTCTGCATGGTGGCGGCGTATGTGCGGGCGATCTACTTCACCCCGATCGAAGCGCTGCAAGGTGCCGCGCAAAAGATCTACTACATCCACGTCCCCGCTGCGTTGAGCGCGTACCTCGCACTCAGCATCGTTGCTCTGATGTCGATTGTCTATCTCTGGCTGCGAGACGAACGTGCGGACCGACTTGCTGAGAGCGCGGGCGAGGTGGCCCTCGTCTTCCTCACGGCCGTGCTCACGACGGGACCGCTATGGGGCAAACCAATTTGGGGGACGTGGTGGACCTGGGACGCGCGCCTAACGCTAACGCTGTTTCTCTGGTTCCTCACGGCGGGGTATCTCGTCCTCCGCGGCGCCGTGGACGATGCCGCGATGCGGGCACGATACTCGGCGGTTCTCGGCATTCTCGCCGCACTGCTGATCCCGTTCATTCATCTGAGCGTCTACCTCTTCAACACGCTGCACCCGAAACCGATCATTCTCAAGCCGGACAAGCCATCGTTGCCTAACGAAATGCTCGTCACGTTCTTCGCCTTTTTCGTGGCGTGTACGCTGCTCTGTATCGCACTCATTCGGTCGCGCTACCGCTATGGTGTCGAACGCGAGGCGCTGCGCTCGTTGGACGCGTCCGGCGAGGAGCTCGACCGATGATCGTACAAAGTGGTGGGCCTCCCGACACGAGCGCGTATTATCATGTGGCGTACGCATGGCTGGCCGTACTGTACATCGGCTACGCCATTACACTCTCGTGGCGCAACCGTCGTGTGCGCGCGCGGATCGCCGCGCACGACCGCAGATTACTCGACGCTCGCGACGGCGAGACGTGATGTCTAACGCGGCAGGCACGGTGGTTGGTCGCGTATTTCTAGTCGGTGCGGGACCTGGAGACCCAGGGCTGATCACGATACGCGGCCGCGAGCTGTTGAATCAATGTGATGCGATCGTCTACGACGCACTCGCAAACCCGGTTCTCTTCGCCGAAAGTGCGGCGGAGCTTCATGACGTTGGCAAGCGGGGAGGCAGTGGCGAGTCAGCGCGGCAGGAGGAGATCAACGTGCTCCTCGTGAAGCTCGCGAGAGAAGGGAAGCGCGTCGTTCGGCTCAAAGGCGGCGACCCGTTCGTATTCGGCCGAGGCAGCGAAGAGGCGCAGGCGTTGGCCGAGGCGCAGGTGCCATTCGAGGTAGTGCCGGGGATTACTGCGGGCATCGCCGCGCCGGCGTATGCCGGCATTCCCGTCACGCATCGCGGAGTGGCTACCTCGGTGACATTCGTGACTGGTCACGAAGATCCTGCCAAAGGTGCGCCTACGATTGACTGGGGAGCGCTCGCGCGTGCAGGTGGTACACTCGTTCTCTACATGGGAGTGCGGTCGTTGCCGCGCATCACGGCGACTCTGCAGCGCGAAGGCCTTTCGCCGAATACACCGGCCGCCGCCGTGCAGTGGGGAACTCGGGCCACGCAGAAGACACTGGTTGCCACGCTGGCGACGCTCCCGGAACGCGTCGCGACTGCGGAGCTGGAAGCGCCGGTGATTTTCGTGATCGGTGGCGTCGCGGCATTGCGCGAGGAGATCGCATGGTTCGAGCGACGCCCCCTTTTTGGCTGGAGAATACTCGTGACGCGTGCGCAGTCTCCCCGCTCCCGGTTGGCCGCGGAGCTCGCGGCCGCGGGTGCCGAAGTGGTCGAAGCACCGGCGACGTGGATCGAGGCGCTCGAGCCGGGAAAGCTGCGCGCTTCTATATCGCATCTGGACGCTTATGACTGGATCGTTTTCACCAGTCAGAATGGTGTCGCGATTTTTTGGGACCAGCTGCGCAATTGCGGTCTGGACGCGCGCGCACTGGCCGGTCTCCGGGTGGCCGCGGTGGGCCCGGCCACGGCAGACGCACTGCTGGAGCGAGGGATTGTGGTGGATGTAACGCCGGAACGATTCGTGGCCGAAGGCGTCCTCGATGTAATGGGAGCACGGAACGATCTTCGGGACGCGCGCGTTCTATATATTGCCGCGGAGGGCGCGCGTGATGTTCTGCCTAACGGTTTAAGGGACCTCGGTGCTCGGGTGGACGTCGTTCCGGTCTATCGGTCCACGCCGGACCGCAATGGAACGGCCGCGATACGGCAGTTCGTGGCGGAGGGCGGCGGACGAGTAATTGCGGCATTCACGTCCGCGTCGGCGGTGCGAGCGTTCATGGATGTCGCGGGGAGCGAAGCACGACGGGTTCCCGCCGCGACCATCGGTCCCGCAACGTCGGCGGCGGCACGTGAGGCAGGTTTGGAGATTTTGTTGGAGGCGTCGCGCGCAACGATCCCCGCCCTGGTCGAAGCCATCGTGGCGCATGGATCTTCCCACACGAACGAGACGCCGCGATGAGTGAATCGACCAGTGAGACGCAGGACATCCGGGTCGTCGACAACCCGGACGAGAATCAATTCGAGGCACACGTCGACGGCCACATTGCGCTCGTGTCGTATCTCCGGCGTGGCGACACGATCTTCTTCACGCATACCGAGGTCCCGAAGGAGCTCGAAGGACGCGGTATTGGAAGCTTGCTCGCGCGGGCAGTGCTCGAGCGCGCACGCACCGAGCAATGGAAGGTCGTGGCGCGATGTCCGTTCATCGCCAAATATGTCGAGAGGCACCCGGAGTATCAGTCGCTCTTACGCCGTGAACTCTGAGCCGAAGCAGATTCTAATCGCGACACGATCGTCCGAGCTGGCGCTTCGACAGGCGCGCCAGGTGCAGGCGGCCCTCGCGCGCAACAGCGTCGTGGCCGAGCTCAAGACGTACAAGACGATGGGCGACAAGAAGCTCGATGAGCCGCTCAGCGCCATAGGCGGAAAAGGGTTGTTCACCAAGGAGTTGGAAATCGATCTGGCGCGTGGCGCTGTGCACTGCTGTGTGCATTCGCTGAAGGATCTCCCAACGGATATGGCGGAGGGCCTAACGATTGGCGCGGTGCTTACGCGGGAGGATCCTCGGGACGTGCTGATCCTCAACAGCGTCACTGGCGCGACCTCGCTCGCCGACCTGCCGCGGGGCTCGCGCATCGGCACGTCGAGCTTGCGGCGCCGCGCGCAGCTCATGGCGCGGCGCGCGGACGTGGAGGTCGTGGCCCTACGCGGGAACGTGCCGACACGCATCCGCAAGGTCGATGAGGGTCAGGTACACGCCGCTATCCTCGCCGCCGCGGGCGTGCATCGACTCGGCGTCTCGCAGCGCATCGCCAGCTACCTCGACGCGCCGGAATGGCTTCCGGCCGCCGGTCAGGGCGCAATCGCGGTGCAGATTCGCGACGACGACGACGGGATGCGCGACGTTCTCGCGTCCTTGCACGATGAAGGCACCTGGCTCGAGGTCCGTGCCGAACGCGCATTCCTCGCCGCGCTCGAGGGCGGCTGCCAGGTGCCCATCGGCGCCGTTGCACAGGCGACCGGCGGTCGGTTGATGTTGTTCGGGATGATCGCCGACTTGGATGGTCACCGCATCGTGCGCGGTGAGCATTCGGTCGACGAGGGGAACCCCGAGCTGAGCGGCATTCGTCTCGCGAACGAGCTGCGCAGCCGCGGTGCTACGGAGATACTCGAAGGCTTGCGGCGTGCCGCGCAGGTACCAAGTCCTCAGCCCGAGTAGTGGCGAGCCGCCATCACCGCTCGCAATATCTTACGAGTCATGCCCAGCTTCCCCTCCTATCGCCCGCGCCGCATGCGGCGCACAGAGCCATTGCGCGCGTTGGTGCGGGAGACCCAGCTGGCGCCCTCCCAACTCGTGTTGCCCTTATTCGTACGCTCGGGACGCGGAATACGACAGGCAGTCGGCTCGATGCCAGGCGTCTGTCAAACTTCCGTCGACGAGATGGTGCGTGACGCGCGTGAGGCGGAGCGGTTAGGCATCGGCGGCGTGTTGCTCTTTGGCATTCCGGACGTGAAGGATGCCGTTGGCTCCTCGGCCTGGGACGAGAATGGGCCAGTGCAGGAGGGTGTCCGTGCACTCAAGCGCGAGACGCCCCGCCTCGTCGTCATCACCGACGTGTGCATGTGCGAGTACACCGATCACGGCCACTGTGGTGTGCTCGAGGACGGGGACGTCGACAACGACGCGACACTCGAGCTCTTGTCCAAGGAAGCGCTGTCGCACGCGCGGGCGGGCGCCGACATCGTAGCGCCAAGCGATATGATGGACGGACGCGTTCGCGCGATTCGCGAAACGCTCGACGGCGCCGGCTTCGGTCGTACGCCGATTCTGAGCTACGCGGCAAAGTTCGCCAGCGGTTGCTATGGTCCGTTTCGCGAAGCGGCCGAATCGACGCCGCAGAGCGGGGACCGTCGTGGCTATCAGATGGACTCCGCCAACATCGCGGAGGCGATGCGCGAGGTGTGGCTCGATGTCGAAGAAGGCGCGGACATGATCATGGTAAAGCCGGCCGGTCCGTACCTGGACGTGATTCAACGCGTAAAGCAGGAGACCGGCTATCCCGTCGTGGCGTATCAGGTGAGCGGCGAATACGCGATGATCAAAGCGGCCGCCGAGCGCGGCTGGATCGACGGTGATCGCGTGATGATGGAATCGCTCACCGGGATCCGGCGTGCTGGCGCGGACGTCGTCATCAGTTATTTCGCGAAGGACGCGGCACGTACGTTGGCGGCGGCTTCCAATCCGAGCAGCTAGCTTTCAGACCATGCGATATCGGACATTTCCCGGCGCCGACGTCACCGTGTCGGAGGTCGGTTTCGGTACCTGGACGCTCTCCACGGGCTGGTGGGGGGACCGCAGCGACGACGAGGCGGTCGCCATGTTGCGTCGCGCACTGGATGAGCGTGGGGTCACCTTCTTCGATGCTGCCGATACCTATGGCAATGGTCGCGCGGAGCGCCAGCTCGCACGGGCGTTCGCCGGCCGCCGGCACGAGGTCGTCTTCGGGACGAAGGTCGGCTACGACATCTACGACGAGGAGGCGCAGCGCGCTCGGCGTGGTCAAAGTGAGCTGCCGATGCGCACAGATCCCGCGTACATCCGGTTTGCCGTTGAAAAGTGTCTGGAGCGGCTCGAGACTGACTACATCGACGTTTTGCAGATTCACAACGTGAAGATGGAGCAGGTGCGACAGCCGGAATTGTGGGAGACGCTGCGCGCACTCAAGCGCGAGGGCATCATCCGCGCCTGGGGCGCGGCATTTGGCCCGGCTATCGGTTGGTTGTACGAGGCGGTCGAGCTCATGGAGCGTGAGACCGACATCGACACCATCCAAATGATTTGGAACATCCTCGAGCAGCATCCGGGGACAGCGATGCTCGAGGCGGCCCGCGCGCATGCGCCGAGCTGTTGCTTCAACATCCGCGTCACGCACGCCTCGGGGATGCTCGAAGGAAAATACACCGAGGACACGGTCTTCCCGGCGAATGACCACCGTCGGCACCGGCCGCGCTCCTGGCTCATCAACGGCGTCAAAAAGATCCGGACGCTCGATTTCCTCACTGCCAGAATGACCCTGGGCCAGGCGGCGCTCAAATGGTTGTTGTCCGAGCCGCTGGTGGTGACGACGCTTCCGAACATTTATGACGATGAACAGCTCGTGGAGTTCGCGGCCGCGAGCGACGCATCGGACTTAACGAGTGAACAGCTCGATCACGTCGCGGAGCTCGCGGCGCAGAACTTCGGCGTCGTTGAAGAGCCGATGGCCTATAAGGGAACGATGCAGCGGGACGAGGGTCTGGGTGCGCGGGCCTGAGGCGTCGGCCAAGGATATCCTCCAGCTTCCACCTTGTCTCTTTTCCCAGACCCAAGCCCCTCTGCCGTGATCCACCTTTGGAGAGACCTCTTGCCCGGTCCGCATCCGCCGGAAGAGGTCACGGCTGTCATCGAGATCCCGTTCGGGAGTCGTAACAAGTACGAGCTCGACAAAGAAACGGGACTGATGAAGCTCGACCGCGTGCTGTATTCGTCGATGCACTATCCTGGCGACTATGGCTTCATTCCGCGCACGCTGGCCGAGGACGGCGACCCCTGCGACATCGTCGTCTTGGTGAAGGAGCAGACGTTTCCCGGCTGCTTGATCGACACGCGACCGTTAGGCGTGTTGCGTATGCTCGACCGCGGGGAGCCCGACGACAAAATATTGGCCGTTCCGCTGCACGATCCATATCACCAGGAATGGTTCGACATCGCGGACATTCCTCAGCACGTGCTCAAGGAAGTGGAGCATTTCTTCGAGCGGTACAAGGATCTCGAGGGGAAGCGCGTGCAGATCGTGGGATGGGAGAAGAGCATCGTCGCGATGCAGGCCATCCTGGACGGTATCAAGCGCTATGACGAGGCGTATCTGGCGGTCGGACCTTGAAAACAAGCTGATAGACACCAATCATTGCTATCCGACAGCAGTGGATAGCCGTCAGGCTTCTACTCGTCCTCGGATTCGACGATGACATCCGGCGAAATCTGCTCGCGACGCCGGACTTTGGTTTGTACCTCAGCCATCAGCGCCCACCCACTCAGCCTAACAACCGTACCGTTTCGCCACGCGCCCTGAGGGTCAGCCGATGCATTCGGCTCACCGCTGCCGCGAACGCTGCTCATGAGCGAGCTGATACGGCTCACGACCTGCAGGCCCGGCGGAACGACGATCTTCACCGCGGCGCACACCGAGCGGACATGGATGTCGATGATCCCCGTCGGGAGTTCCGCCTGCGTGAGGTCGATCGTCGTGTCGGACATGAGAGCGACGACATCGAGCCGTTGCGGCACGAGCCAGGCGCCGCTCCTGCTGGTCTCGCTCATCACTGCATACAGGCGGTCACGATCGGGTGACAGCGTGGCCAACGCCGCGTGGGCCGGCTCGGGGGCTGGTACCGCCGCGGTGCTGGGAAGATCAGCCGTTAGGCTGTGGAGCTCAGCGACGGATGATGCCTTGTACGCGAGCTCCATTCGCGATTCGAGATCCTCGAGCGACAGTCGATCGTTCGCGAAATGCTCCGAGAGCTGCTGGACGATTCGCTCGCGCTCATCCGAAAGCGAGACGACCGGACGTTGCTCCGGTGATGACGACGACGGCATCTCGAAACGTTATGCAACCGGCCGTACGGGGCCGTGATCTACGGGCTCGGTGGCGTGCGGTATGAAGAGCGCCTCGTAGAGGAGCGCGGCCGCGATGCCGCCGAGGATCGGGCCAATCCAATACACGGCCTGTCCCTCGAAGATGCCGCTGGCGACGGCTGGTCCGAAGGACCGCGCCGGATTCATCGACGCACCCGTGAGGGGCCCGATGGCGAGAATATCCGCGGCAACGGTGAGGCCGATCGCGAAGCCGCCGAGCTTAGGCGCTCGTGGATCGACCGCGGTCCCGAAGACGACGAAGACAAGAAAGAACGTGGCGATGAACTCGAGCACGATAGCCTGACCGGTCGAGACGTCGATTGCCACCGACTGTCCGCCAAGCCGGGAGCTTGCCACGACCGCCGCGGGAAAGAGGCCGCGCAGCGCGTACGCGGCCATCACCGCCGCGAGTACTTGCGCAATGATGTAAACGAAGGCCATCACCGGCTCGATGCGCCGGGTAACGACGAAGCCCAGGGTCACTGCCGGGTTCAAGTGTCCCGACACGCGCATTGTCGCACTGACCATCAGGGCGAGTATGAGACCATGGGCGAGCGCGATTTGCGTGATTCCCGCGGGATTCTTCGCGAGGTCGGCGGCCATGATCGCGCCGCCGCCGATAAAGACGAGCGCAAACGTCCCAACGAACTCCGCGACGAAATGCCGCAGTGAATCACGCATGCAGGGCTCCGATGCCGGGTGATCTCGCTGACTGCTAGAGGGAGATAATCTGGAACGCTAGTCCGCGCGGCGAAAGACGAGAGCGGCGTTGATTCCGCCGAAGCCGAAGGAATTGCTCAGTGCGTACTCGACCTCTGCGGTGCGGCCCTGCTTCGGGATGTAATCGAGATCGCAATTCTCGGCAGCATTCTCGAGATTCACCGTCGGCGGCAACCAACGTTGCTCGAGTGCGAGTGCGCAGATGGCCGCCTCGAATGCGCCAGACGCGCCCAACGCGTGCCCGTAATAGCCCTTCGTGCTGCTCACCTGGAGTCGCGGCGCGTGGTCACCAAAAACATGCTTGATCGCGAGCGTTTCCGTCGGATCATTGAGCGGCGTGGAGCTGCCGTGCGCGTTCACATAGGTAACGTCCGTCGGCGCGACGTGACCGTCCGCGAGCGCGCGCTTCATGGAACGCGCGGCCTGCGTGCCGTCGGGACGGGGCGCAGTCATATGATGCGCGTCATTCGAATTTCCATAACCAACGAGCTCGGCGTAGATGTGCGCGCCGCGTGCACGCGCGCGCTCGTACTCCTCGAGAACGAGCACCGCGCTGCCTTCACCCATCACAAACCCGTCGCGATCGCGATCGAATGGGCGCGAGGCGCGCTGTGGGTCGTCGTTGCGTGTGGACATCGCGCGAATGATTGCAAAGGCACCGAAGGTGAGCGGCGCGAGCGGCGCTTCCGCGGCGCCGCAAAACATGACATCGGCATAGCCGTCCCGAATCTCACGGAAACCGTCGCCGATGGCGATCGTACCCGATGCGCAGCTCATCGCGTTCGTGCTGTTCGGTCCCTGCACGCCAAGCTCGATAGCGATGTTACAGCTCGCGGATCCTGCGAAGACCATGAGCGCCAGCGCTGGATCGAGCGCTTTGAGGCCCTTCTCGTAAAAGACGTGCATCTGCGACTCGGCGTAGGCGACCCCGCCAAGGGCGCTTCCCATCGTGGAGCCGATGCGTTCGCGGTCCTCCCGGGCCAGGTCGATGCCACTGTCGGCGAGAGCCAGGCGCGCGGATGCCACAGCGAATTGTCCAAAACGATCGAGCCGTTTCGCGCGCTTCTGCTCGAGAAAATCGCCGGGGTGGAAATCGTTGATCTCGGCGGCGTTGCGACTCCGAAACATCGACGGATCGAACCGTGTGATCGTGCGCACCGCCGATCGGCCTGATTGCAACCCGTGCCACAACCCGTCGCGAGAGATCCCGATGGGACTCACGATACCAATCCCGGTGACGGCGACGCGACGATCTGCTGCAGACGACACGATTACCTCTCTCTTCATTGTCGGAGATGCCCTCGGAGGCGCACCGTGACGCGACATCGCCACCGGTCCTCCGGGAGATGTCCGATTGCCTAACGAACCTCAGATCGGCTCCTGCTCCGCGATCGCCGCCAATCCCTCGAGCGTCCGGCTGGCGATGCCGTGCACGAAGACGGGACCGATGACATTCGCGGCTGCCATTCCACCAACCACCGGCCACTGAGGACCGTTCCACGCATGAACGATGCGCACCCGAGTGCCGCCTTTATCTGGTATGAAGCTCCACTCCACGTCCATGCCTGTCGTAATCCCTTCGATATGCCGAAAGCGAATGCGCGGCTCGTCGCCGCCTTTTACCGCTTTGCGCTGCACCGACATCTGCGACACCCACCAGGTTGGCCAGTTCAGCGGTCCGAATGGACGATTCGCCGACATCTCGACGATTCCTCCGTCGTCGCTCCTGCGTTCGCGAAAGTGGACCAGTCGATAATGCGGCAACAGCTGAGGCCAGCGTTCGACATCGATCGCCAGCTGAAAGATCGTCGCCAGTCGCGAGCGCACGAAGCGCTCGTCCACGGTGCGCATCCGCGCATTGCGAGCGGGAGCATGGAGAACGAACGGGTTCCGCCGGGCGTCAGTCGTATCAGTCATGCGTGATCGTTAGGCAGACGCCAGCGCCGGCGTCCAACTTGCCGTGAGCCGGTATCCGAGTCGTCGTCGAATCGCGGGCTGCACGCCCGTAGCGTTGACGACCATACCGCCTAACTCGCCCTCCGTAAAGCCGCGCAATACTGAGATACGGCCATCATGGCGGGTAATGGCGTGAAATCCAAGTGCGACCGCCGCGATGGTGAAGCCCGCCGCCGCAACCCAGCTTCGCCGCAGATCGCTGATGACGACCCGACGCCTGGCGACGCGATCGAGCTCACTAATGAGGGTGAGAGCGGAATCATCATCGAAGTGGTGGAGCAGCTGGGAGCAGAGCACGAAGTCCACGCTATGGTCCGCGAAAGGTAGCGCGAGGGCATCCCCGCAGAGGGCATGGTCCACGCGATGCCGCGCCGTCTCGACCAGCGTAAGTGCGCCGTCCAAGGCCACGGTGCGTAGCGTGAGTCCACGACGTCGCGCGATCTCCCGTGCACGCCACGGAAGATCGGCGCGCCCGGTGCCCACATCGAGCAAGCTCGCCTCCGGACGAGATGCCGTTGTAGCCTTCGCCAAGTCGTCGAAGAGAGGGCGAAGAGAGAGCATGACAGCGCGACGCCCGCCAAAGAGAACATTGGATCGCTCCACGTCCCTGAGCGAACGCTCGCGGTCGCTGGGATCGACAGCAGGATCGTCGAGAATCTCGGCGCCCTGATATCTGCTACCCAGCATGGCGCTCATCGCTCCAGCTGGGCATACCCCCCACGATAGTAGAGCAATGGTCGACCATCGTGCGCCTCGGCGCGCTCCACGGTGCAGACGAGGATCGTGTGATCGCCGGCCTCGTGGCGGGCGAGAACGTCGCACTCGAGGTGGACAAGGGCATCGTCCAGTAATGCAACTCCGTTCTCGCCGCGACTATATCCCACGCCGTCGAACCGATCCGATTCCGGGTCGGCAAAGCGCCGCGACAGAGCTTCCTGCTCGTTCGAGAGCACGCTGATCCCAACATGGCCGGCCGCCATGAGCAGTCCGTGCATGGATGCGTCGTGCCCGATGCAGACGAGGACATATGCCGGCTCGAGACTCACCGAACAGAAAGCGCTCACCGTCATCCCGTGGTCGCGAGACTCATTGTCGCGCGCCGTTATGACCGTGATGCCAGACGCGAAGCGGCCCAGCGCGGCGCGAAAGGTGTCGGAATCGATCACGAGATGGGCGTGGAGTGGCGGATCGCGAGAGGCATTGGCAAAAGAAAGAGGGAGGCGATGTAGCGCAGGTTGAGCACGGCGCGCGCGGGGACAAAGTCGCCGGTCACGCCGACCAGCAGATCCGCCATGTCTTTGCGAGCGGCGAGGACGCGCGCGCAACGATTCATCACGCGCGGCGAGCCGACGACGGCGCCGATGAGCCATTCGACGATCCATTTGCCGCCAAATTCGCGATGGCGCCGCGCGTCATACGACGCGAGTGCGGCGTTGGCCTTACCTAACGACTGCGCGCCTAAGGCGTCGACCACGTAGGGCGCGAGCAGCTCGCCGCCACGGAGCGCGGCGTAAATTCCCTCTCCCGTAAAGGGGTCGAAGAAGTCCGCGGCGTCGCCAACGAGTGCCGCGCCGGGGAACCAGGACTGCCGCGACCGCGAAGCGAAAGGTCCCGTTGCTATCACGGGCGAGACACGAGTCGCGCCCGCGAAGCGCTCGGCGAGCTGCGGCCGGGCGGCGAGCCACCCGTCGAGATAGCGTTCGCGGCCAGACGCGAATGCTCGCGCCGCACTTCGCGTAACGACCAAGGCCACAGTCGTTAGGCCTTGGCCGACGTCGGCGATGCCGACATAGCCGCCGCGCTCGACGTGCATCTCACCGCACTCGCCAATCTCCTTCACGCCGCGATAGTGCGTGACGAGCGCGTATCGGCGCGGCCACCACGCTGAACGGGAGAGGCCAAGTCGTCGCGCCACGATCGATCGCAGCCCATCGGCGCCAATGACGAGATCGGCGGTGATGCGCTCGTTCGACGCGGTTCGCACGCCTTGCGCACGACCCGCCGCGTGGCGAATCACGTCGACGACGTGCGTCTCCTCGCGCACCTCGGCCCCGGCTGCACGCGCGGCGTCCAGCAGAATCGCGTCGAGCACTTCGCGCCGCACGGACAGACCACGATCGCGAAAGCCCTTTACCGAGCAGCCCGCAAACTCACCGACGACGCGCGTGCCATTCGGCGCCCGAATGATCATCCCCGCCAGCTGTGCGGCGCCAGTCCGCTCGACTTCATCGAGCACTCCCATTTCGGCGAGAATGCGCGACGCTTGCGGGCTCAAATACTCCGCACACGGCTTGGGACGAGGGAAGCGCGCCCGATCGAGGACCGTCACACGCACGCCGCGCCGCGCCAACGCGAACGCGAGCGAGCTTCCCGATGGACCCCCGCCGACAATGACGACCGTTGCGTCTCGGGCCGATGGCATGCCGAACTTTATCCGATGATCGCCATCGCGAGCAGTCCACCGGCGATCCCGCTTACGAGGTTGACGGCGTCATTATCGAGCCATGCGAGGCCGGCCACCGGCCGCGTTGACGTCCCGCAATCGTGCACGACACGCTCAGTCGGTTTCTGACAGCGATCGCACCATCGCCGCTGCTGAAGAGTCGCGCCGATGAGCGAATCGAGCGTCGATCCGACGATGCCACCGGCAAACACCGCAATGGAGAGCCGCAATGGCCAGGAGAGAGCGGCCGCGACGAGAGCGATGAACGCGGCCCCCGCGATAGCGGCGACTGTCCCGGCTACCGTTACGCCGCCGGACATACCAACGGGAACGACGCCGAAGCCGAGAATCGAACGCGGCCTGCCGCCGCGCAGCGTACCGACCTCGGTTCCCCACGTATCGCTGGCGGAGGCCGCCAATGCGCCGAGACCAAGGGCGAGCCAGCGTACACCATAGGCGGGTAACACTACCCCGAGCGTGGCCGCAAGAGCGAAGGCGCCGCCATTCGCGAGCACCTGCATAGCATCGCGTTCGCCACCCTTCTCGACGACGCTCGACGTGCGCGCGTCCTTCTGTTTCACACCAATGCGCGAGAGTACGCTCGAGCTGGCGAAGTAGACGACGAGGAGGATTGCCCACTTCCATCCCGCCAGCACAGCGAGCGCGCCGACGACGGTCGCCGCCACCGCGCCGCCGGTACTCAACGCGCGAGCACGACGCGCCAGTAGCGTGATCGTGAGCGCGACGGCCAAAGCGATCGCGCATCGTGCGAGGATGCTCAACCGGCCTGTTGCGTGGGGTGCGACATTCCCTGTGCGCGCATGCGGACCGCGCGCGGCGACGTCTCGGAGCGTCGCCCTACCAGCGACAGGCCCTGAGTATTAGCTTGGCACTCCCGCCACCTACTCCCCGCAAGGCGCTCTTGAAGCATTGCGATGCTCGCCACAGTTGACGCTCTCCTTCCTCTCAGCCTTCTCCAAGCCGTCCGCAACGTCGACACGCCCGCCGATGGTCTGGAGGCCGAGTACGTCGACGAGCTTCGGAACAAACGCCTCGGCCTCAGTGAGACGATTTACTCACAGATCCGCCGATACAGCGAGGCGGTTCGCAGACGTCAACGCACGGCACAAGACGAAGCCGTCGCACTGGCGCGCTTGATCGGTCGCCGTCCGGATGCGGAAGAAGTGTTCCGCGCCGCCGGCCGCATTCTCGCGAAAGAAGCATACCTCACTGTATCGACGTTCTCCCGCCAGCTGCTGCGCGCCATGCCCACGCTCTTCGCCCGGCCGGTTGCACTGCGCCGCGCGAAGAAGATCTCTTCGCGCTATCTGGGCGGCAACCTGCGACGCGTTGGAAGCTCACTTCTTCTCGACGTGCCCCGCTCGATCACCCTCGGCACCGCGCCGGGTAGCGTGGGCTGCGCATTCTACGAGTCGAGCCTGCGTGAGCTGCTTCGCTTGCTCATCGGCAGCATAGGCTCGGTAGAACACGTCCGCTGCCAAGCGAGGGGAGAAGGCGGGTGCGAGTGGCGTGCCGATTGGCGTGCGTTCGATCGCTCGCAGGCAGGCGCGGAGGAAGACGAGAATCTGTAGCTATGGCTATCAGGCTCAGAGCTATCCGGTAGTTCGGAACGAAACGTTGGTTGCTGTTGGAGTGTGCGACGCGCATCATCATCGGACGTTTCGTCCCGAAGCCCCTGTTAGCTATTCCCTATTTCCTGATAGCTCTCTAAATGCTTTCTCCGGAAACACTCGCCTCTTTCCAACAAGGTCTGGCCGACGAAAACGTCGACGGGTGGTTGCTATTCGATTTTCGTGGCATCAATCCGATCGCTAAGGATTTGCTGCGACTCGAGGGAATGGCAACGCGACGGGCGCTCGCCTGGATCCCGACCCGAGGCACGCCGGTCGCATTCACACACGCAATCGAGCAAAGCCCGTGGCAACATTGGCCAAGCGAATGGCAGCGTGAGACGTACAGCTCCTGGAAATCACTCGAGGATCTCGTCGCCCGGTACGCGGGAAAGAAGCGTGTGGCGATGGAATACTCGGCAGGCGACGCGGTGCCATATCTCGATCGGATTCCAGCGGGAGTAATCGAGATGGTACGCGCGACGGGTGCGGAGGTCGTTTCTTCCGGCGAGCTGGTGTCGCGGTTCTACGCGGTCTGGAGCGATGATGATATCGCATCCCACGAGCGGGCGGCGGAACAGGTGGCGACTATTGCGCGCGAAGCGCTGGCATTTGCCGGGCGTCGGGCGCACGCCGGACATCCCATCGCCGAGCATGAGTTGATGCGGTGGATCCTCGATGAGTTTCAAACGCAGGGCTTGTCGACGGACCACGGACCGAACGTCTCCGTGGGGTCGAATGCGGCAAACCCTCACTACGAGCCGTCGCCGAGCCATCCGCGGCCCATCGGCAGCGGTGAGATTCTACTCATCGATCTGTGGGCGCGAGAAGACGGCGGCGTGTATGCCGACCAGACCTGGATGGCCTCTGTCGGCGAACCGAGCGACGAGGCGCGGAAAATCTGGTTGGCGGTGCGCGACGCGCGGGATCGCGCGATCGCGCTGGTAAGCGATGCCGCCACACGAGGTGACGCCATTCGAGGTGCCGACGTGGACGACGCAGCGCGCGGCGTGATCGTGCAGCGAGGATTCGGGTCGTACTTCACTCACCGCACCGGCCACTCGATCGACGCGCGCGATCTCCATGGGTCTGGGCCGCATCTCGATAATCTCGAGACGCGCGAAGAGCGTTTATTGATTCCCGGTGTGGGTTTCTCGATCGAACCCGGAGTGTACCTGCCGGGAAGAATCGGGATGCGGAGCGAAGTGAACGTATTCCTGAGGCCGGGGGAGGCCGTGGTGACGCCCAAGTCCTATCAGACCGATCTCATCGAGGTCTAGCCGGGGACGCTCGTGTTACCGCCTAACGAGTGCGACGTAGGACGTCCCAAACCGCAGGATCCTCCTGCCCGAGTCGCCAGAGGGCGACCGTATGCACTCCCCGAGCGCGTACGACCCTGACGAGCGTATCGATCAGCCCTGCGTCACTGATCCACATATCCCATGCGCCGGCACTGGTGGCGCGGAGGGTGGCGGTAGAGGAGTCGCGCTGGAGTGTCACGTTCGCCGCGGCGGCGTCGCGCAGGGCGTTATCGAAGCTGAGGGCGGCGGCGGGCCCGGTCGTCGGCCATCGATAGCCATAGAGCGGCAGCGCGGCGACGATGTGGCTGGCACCCACCTCGGCGATGCGGAGGGCGGTGGCGCCATCGACCCAGTCTGGCGCGGCGAGCGGGCCGGGAGCGGACGTGGTCCAGTGTTGGTCGTAGAGCATAACGAGCAAGTAATCGGCAGCGGGGACGAGGTCGCGGCCGTGAAAGACAGTCGTATCGACCGCGGGCACGGCGACGGCGATCGGACCGATCTTCCGCGCGCGCGCGGAATCCGCGATGGCGCGGATGACCGTGGTCATGACATGACGATCGGCGGCGGCGAAGCCCTCCAGATCGATCACGACACCGCGATACGAGCCGCTCGTTAGGCGCCGCGCCACATCACCCGCGGCGCGGCCGAGGGCGGAGGGATCGGCGGCGAGGCGGCGCAACGCGTCGACGTGAAATTTTCCGCCGACTGCGTTCGTCACCATCCCCATGAGACGCATGCCCGATGGCCGCTGACGGGCGAGCGTATCGCGGAATTCGGCGAACGGCTCACCCGTTAGGCTGTCGAGCTGGATCCAACCCGAGATGACGGCGTCGAGTTGCGCGCTATGGTCACGCGCGATGGCACTGCTGCGTGCATCCCAGGGAACTGTGAAACCCCAGACGTGAAGGCGTGCCGGCGCGCCTCGCGTACGAGCCGCGCATGCGGCAATGGCAACGCTGCCGAGGGCGGCGACGAGCACGAGCCGACGAGGAATGAGCGGCCGCACGGTTCTGAGACGCATTAGTGGAGATACACGAAGGGTCGACGAGATGTTTCCCGTCGACCCGACAATGTATGTGCCAAAGCGCCAAACGGCGCTGGGAACTATGAGCTGGTGTTGCTGACCACACCACGATCGCGCACGAGATTGAACGGATATACGATGGTCTCGACGGCGAAGGGCCCTTTCTCGAAACGCCAGTTGCGGACGGTCGAGGTGATACAGCTCTCGACTTCTCTCCGACCGACGCCAGACAGGCCGGATGCGGAGATCGCGGCCTCCTGAACGAGACCGGACGGTGTGACCGTGAGCTCGACCTCGATCATTCCGCTGAGGCCAGGATTCACGCGGAGACCCTCGGTCTCGTAGCAGCGCTGAATCTCGGCGGAGTGTCGGAGCGCGACCAGGCGCACGTCAACATCGGGACGCACACTGTCGGGCTGTGACGGCATCAGCGACATTCGACTCGCCAGCGCGAGCGACAGCACAAGTGTATGCAGCATGTGAGACGAGAGACTCGAGACTAATGACATACGCGATCACGACACCCATCGCGCCTGCAAAGAGACGAATGGGTTCGGTTCGCGGTCACGTGGCGCACGCCTTGCCAACTCGACAATGCGCCACGCCCTCAATTCATACTTGACGTGCACCATCTTGCCATAGGCACTTCGCGACGAGCTCGTGCACAACAACTTGCCGGTTCAACGCGATTCATACTTTTTGTCGCTGCTTTCACGGCCTGCTCAGGCGATCGAGAGAACACGGCGCAAGCGAGAACCGCCCGTTCGGCCCCCGGTGCGATTCAATTGGTGAGTGCCGCATACAAGCCGGTCGCTCTGGCGAGCGTGGGCGCAATTACGGGAACTGTCGAGCTGGACGGTGACCCGCCCGCCGACAGCATCGTGACGCCTGGGGCGGACCGAGAAACCTGCGGTAGCGCGTTCCCCGATTCATCGATCATCAGGCGAGGAAATGCGCTCGCCAACGTCGTTGTCTGGCTCACGGACGTGAAGGAAGGAAAGGTGTTACCTAGCGAGCGGCGGACCGAGATCGTGAACCAGGACTGCCGTCTCGTACCCCGCGTACAGGCGGTGGTTGCGGGAACGACCGTCAATGTCCGTAACGAAGATCGGTTGGCGCACACTACGCGCTTCCTTCGAGGCGGCGCGGGCGGCGACACCATCGCGATGATTCCACTCACCGACGATGGCCAGGTCGTGCCTAACGAGCACATCGCCGCGAAGGGCGGCCTGATCGCCGCCGGTTGCGCTCAGCACCCGTGGACCCACGGCTACATCGCGGTCTTCGAGAGTCCGTACTTCGCCGTCACGGATCAGTCGGGAACCTTTCGTCTCGATTCGATTCCGCCAGGCACGTACCATTTGCGGGTCTGGCACGAACGAGGCGCGACGGAGGTTGACCGCGAGGTTCAGGTGACCGCGTCGGGCATCAGCCGCGCCGACATGAAGCTTCGTTTGCGCTGAGGTTAGGCCCGGGCGAGCCAGCGCCTAACGACGGCGAGCTCGTGATTCAGTCCGCGGCGCTGTCGTACCCACCCTTCGATCTCGCGCAGCAGCACCGCTGCCTCGCGCTCGTCCTCTCGGGGCGTGGCACTCCAGTCGTCGCTCGACCACGACCGAACCCGAACGAGCCCGCGCTCGTCAGGTCGCTCGAGGAGAAGCAAGCGCTCCGGCTCTCCGTTGCCGCCGCCCACCAGCAGCTGCAGCGTCTCGCCAGACGACGTGCCGCCGAGGTCGAGCGGCATTACCTCGCGAGCAGCCGGTCAGCGACCATCGCACCGAACAGCAGCGCGAGGTAGAGCAATGAGAACTTGTACAACGACCACGCGGCGGACGTCCACTGCTTGCCGCGCATGACGCTGATCACGCCAGCAACGAGCGCCCCATTCAGGAGCACCGCCGAGCCGAGGTACAGCGCCCCGAGCGCGCCAAATGCCACCGGCAGCAGGGTAAGAGGGACGAGAATTCCCGTATACCAGAGCATCTGCCGCATCGTCTCGCGCTCGCCCCAAACGAGGGGTGCCATTGGCACGCCGGCGCGGTCGTAGTCGCGCTGCTTGAGTAGCGCCAGCGCCCAGAAGTGCGGAGGCGTCCAATAGAAGATGATGAGGAAGAGGTAGACAGCGAGGAGATCGACACGTCCGGTAACCGCTGCCCAGCCCACGAGTGGCGGAAAGGCCCCCGCGGCACCACCGATGACGATGTTCTGCGGGGTGCTGCGCTTGAGCCAGCGGGTGTAGATGAACACGTAGAAATAAAAGCCCGCGAGAGCGAGCGCCGCCGAAAGCACATTCGCGAAGTGCGCGAGCAGATAGGTCGCCGTCGTCGCGAGCAGGATACCGAAGACCAACACCTCGCGCGCGGCGAGCCGTCCACTCGGAATAGGGCGGAGACGGGTGCGCGCCATACGATCGTCGATATCGCGATCGAGGTACATGTTCACCGCGTTCGCGCCGCCGGCCATGAGATATCCGCCGATGAAAACGACGAGCACCAGCGACCAGTTGGGGCTGCCGGCGACGAACATGGGCGCGATGGTCGTCACGAGCAGCAGCGAGATGATGCGCGGTTTGGTGAGGGCGATGAGATCGCGCGCGAAGGTACGCGACGTCGTGGTCGCAACGTGCGTCATGACAGCGCGCTCCGCGCCGGTCGCGGTGCGTGACCCACCGATTGCCGCGGGGATACCATGTCTAACGACTCAACCGGTGCGACCTTCGCCCGCGATGCGATACGCGCCAAATAGGCGTACGAGAATGTCCCGAGCCAGACGCTCACGCCCACCGCCTCGTGCAACGAACGGAGCACGGCGGGCAGCGTAAGCAGGACCATCGACGCGGCGACGACGAGCTGGAGGGCCACGAGGGAAAGCGCGATCCCCGCCGCCCGGGCCACCGCGCGCGATTCCTCGCGACGGCGTGCGAGGCCTACGACAATCCCAATCAGATGCAGCAAGAGGAGAAAAGCCAGCACCCGATGGGTGACCTGGGTGTGAACCGCCTCCGCTCCCGCCGTTGCGTCGCGCCCGCATAACGGGAAGGACCGACAGGCGATTGCGGCACTCGGCAGCTTCGCCGTGAGCCCACCGAGAGCCACGGTCAGAAACGCCAACGCAGCCGCGGCATAGGCGGCCCGCGTGGCGCGTCCTGAGAGATGCTCAGTGGTCGCGGCCGTGCCGCCTAACGCGCCAGCACGCATCGCCGCCGCGCCAAGCGTCGCGAAAAGAGTCATCGCGAGAAGCCAGTGCGCCACGGTCGCGTACGGCGGGTTGCCAAGCTTCACGGTGACCGCGCCCAGGAGGGCCGCGGCAATTACCGCGCAGACAGCGAGGAGTGCTGCGCGCATCACGCCGCCGGCTCCGCCCACTCGCGCTTCTCGGCGCGCGCGCCAGGCGAAGGCAGCGAAGCTGACCACGGTGAGAACGAGAATCGACGCGAGCAATCGATGCGTCCATTCCACCACCAAATCCGGCCGGTCCATCGGCGGGAAAAGATGGCCGTAACAGAGCGGCCAATGATCGCCGCAGCCCATCCCCGAACCGGAGATGCGAACGATCGCGCCAAACACCAGATGCGTGAAGGCAACCGCCAGTGCCGCATACGAGAAGCGGCGAAGTGCCGAGAGCGTCGCCATCAGATCACGCGCCCGAGGACAGATGGCGCCAGGTCATCACGAGCACGGTGGCCAGGAGCACCGCTGGGATGATCGCCCAGGCAATCTCGATTCGGCGACGTCGCGTAGAGCGAGCGACGGAGCGAATGATCGCCAGGTTGGCGATGCTGCAAATAAAGACCGCCAGCCAGAAAAAGGCTTTGGCGAACGATGTAGAAAGCAGAAGATGGTTGCTCATGAGCCAAATGAAAGGTGACGTGTGCTCCGGTGCGGGTCAATCACGCAGAGTGTCCTTCCGTGATTGCATCGCGCGCCCTAGCATATGCACCATGCGTGACTCAACGACCGACGTCGCCGATCCACCGTCAGCGCTTCCACGTCGCCTGGGCTTATGGAGTGCGGTCGCGGTCGTCATCGGAACGACGATTGGGTCGGGCATCTTTCGGTCCCCCGCGAGCATTGCGACTCGACTACCGGGACCGTTGCCGCTACTCACTGTCTGGGTGGTCGGCGGCGCACTCGCCCTCTGCGGGGCGCTGACTCTCGCCGAAGTGGCTGGAGCGTTTCCGCACACCGGCGGAATTTATGTCTTCCTGCGCGAGGGATGGGGGCGGCTCGTCGCCTTTCTGTTCGGCTGGGCGGAGCTCGTGATCATTCGCGCCGCGGCACTCGGCGCGATCTCGATCACCTTTGCCGAGTATTTCCTTCGCGTGCTCGGATACAATCCAACGATCGCCCCATATGACACCTATGCGCACTACATCGCGGCATTAGCGATTGTCGTCATGGCCGGGGTGAACATCGTAGGCCTGCGTTTTAGCTCGTGGGTGCAGAACATCACCACGGTCGCCAAGTACGTCGGATTGCTGTTGATCGTACTGGTTGCGCTGGCGTTAGGCTTTCCGCGAACGGGTGGGCATTTCACGCCGGCTGCTCCGGCCGGAAGCTTCACGACGTCGGCATTCGGCTTGGCACTCGTGTCCGTTCTCTGGGCGTACGACGGATGGGCGGATCTCAGCTTCATCAGCGGTGAGGTGAAGGATCCCCGACGGAACATGCCACGCGCTTTGATCATCGGGGCGCTGGCCATCATCGCGATTTACTTGCTCGCGAATGTCGGATATCTGGCGATCATGCCGGTGAACGAGATCGCGCAATCGAAGCTCGTCGCCGCGGACGTCGCACAACGATTGATCGGTGCCGGCGGCGTGGTGTTCGTCTCGAGCACCGTGATGCTGTCGACGTTCGGGACATTGAACGGGTCCATTCTCACGTCGCCACGGATCTGGTTCGCGATGGCGGACGATGGCCTCTTGTTCCGTCGGGTGGCGTCTGTGCATCCGCGCTTCCAAACGCCCTACGTCGCCATCGCGCTCGCCGCCGCGCTCGGCGCGGGATTCGTGCTGCTTCGCACCTTCGAGCAGCTGGCCGACCAGTTCGTGACGGCGATCATTCCTTTCTATGCGTTAGGCGTTGCGTCGGTTTACGTGTTCCGTCGTCGAGCGGATTACAACCCGCCATTCCGGACGCCGGGCTATCCGGTAGTACCCGCGCTGTTCGTGCTGGCAACGATCTATCTGCTGGTGAACGCCGTCCTCGATCCTGCCGGGCGATGGGGTACACTCGCCGTGATGGGCGTGACACTACTCGGAATTCCGGTCTTCTATCTCACCGTGGGGCGGCGGCCTGCTGCTCCCTTGCGATCCGGCGCTGAATCGGCCGCCGACTGAGCGGCCCCCAGAGATCCCGGAATTCCACGAAGCGTCTCGAAAAGAGCATCGACGCTTTTTCTTCGTGCCGTTTCAGGAATCCTTCAGCCCTTTCTAAGTTGAAGCCGTCTTTCCCGACATTCCACGACGATCACAAAAAAACAAGGTGACTATGCGGATGCTCTCCCTTCTCGTGATCGGGCTCATGACATCGCCGGTCGCTGCGCAGACGCCGCTCGACTCGGGTGTCACACTCATCCATGCCGGCCGGGTTTTCGACAGTGAACGCGGCAGATTCGTGTCAGCGCGCGACATTCTCGTTAGGCGCGGTACGATCGATACGATCGGCGAGCATCTCGTTGCGCCGGCTGGGGCGCGGGTGGTGGATCTGTCGCGCTACAGCGTCCTCCCAGGCCTCATCGATTCGCACACCCATTTGCTGTATCTGGAAAGCCCCTCTGGAGATCTCACGATGCAGGGCGCCGGCGCGGTGATCGTCGAAGGTACTCCTCTGCGCGCCTTGCACGGTGCGGCGCGCGCAAGAACGTTCCTCGCCGCTGGTATAACGACGGTTCGGGATCTGGGGAATTCGGGCCGATTTGGCGACATCGCCCTGCGGGATGCAATCAAGGACGGCAGCGTAGACGGCCCGCGAATGGTTGCCGCGGGGCCCGGTTTGAGCCCGGAAGGCGGACAGTTCCCCGGCCTCCAGAGCGGCTATCGCGCGATCGCCGAGGAGGAGTATCGGGTGGTGCGCGGACCCGCGGACGCCGCGTTAGGCGTGCGAGAGAATGTGACCTACGGGGCCGACGTGATCAAGATTTACTCGAACAACACGCCAAATCGCGGCGCGCTCTCGGTGGAGGAGATGCGTGCGATCGTTGACGAAGCACATCGATTGCACGTGAAGGTCACCGCACACGCCACGTCGGATGAAGCAGTGTGGCGCGCGGCCACGGCGGGTGTGGATGGCATCGAGCATGTCTATGAGGTCGCCGATTCGACGCTCACGCTCATGAAGCAGAAAGGCATTTTCATGGTGCCCACGGATCTCGACAGCGCAACCGTGCTTCGCTACGCGAGCCGCTCGGGAGGCAAGTTCACCGCCACGCCGGCACAGGTTGGCACCTTCGTTGGCAGTCAGCGCGATCGATTACGCCGCGCCATGAAGATCGGGGTCACGATCGCCGCGGGCTCGGACAACTACATCGACCTTGGGATGCCGCAGGGCGAGGCCGCGAAGCACAATCTCTTTGCCTACGCCGAAGCTGGCATGCCGCCCACGGCAATCCTCCAAGCGGCAACGCTGAACGCCTCGCGACTACTGGGACTCGAGCATCGCATTGGTGTGATTGCACCGCACGCCTACGCCGACATCATCGCCGTGGAAGGCGACCCGGGCACGGACGTCCATGCTCTGGAGCGCGTACGGTTCGTCATGAAACAGGGCACCGTATACCTGAACAAGACGATGGCACCGCGCGACTAGCCGCCGCGGCTGACTCTCGGCGTTAGAAGATGCGCAGGTTGATGTACTTCCGTGGATTCTTCTTGAAATCGTTCATCAACGAATCCACACTGCCGACGAGGTTGCGCACGTCACGGTAAAGCGAGGTATCGGTCAGCAAGCGGCCAGCCGATCCTTCACCCGTATTGAGCTTCCCGAGCGCGACATTGAGCTGTCGCGACGCGCTGTCGAGCGAGGTGGCCAGCTTCGCGAAATTCTGGCTTGTGGATGAGAAGCTCTTGAGTGTCGAGTCGATGCGCGCCGAGTCGATCGCGCTGGCCGCGCGCCGATAAGCGGCGAGCGTTGCCGTGAGATTGCGATTCTGCTCGGCCGCGATGGACTGCAGCTGCGAGGCGAGCGAGGTCGTGGCGGCAATGGTCTTTCGCAGGTCCTTCACCCCGCCCGCCTGCACGAGCTCCATGTCGAGTGCGCGCGTCATTCGCTCGACGTTCAAACCAATCGAGTCGACGCGGGTCATGATCTGCGCGATATCCGGACTCGGCGTTCCGGCAGGCACTGTGTCGCCTGGCGCGTAGTTCTGAGGAGAGACGGGAACCGTCGGCGTCAGCGCCACGGCAACGTCGCCAAAGATACCGACCGGACGCACGGTCGCTTCAGAGCCTTTGGGCACCGTCTGATCGCCGTTCACCCGGAAGGTGACGTCGAGATAGCCATCGCGCCGTAGCTTCACCTCGCTGACGTAGCCAATGTTGACACCGGCGAGAAGCACCGGTTGCCCCTGCTTCAGGCTCTGTCCCCATTGGAAGCGCGTGTAGAGCGGATAGCCGGTGGACAGACCGCCGCGGGCAAGCCAGAGGGCACCGACGACCACGATCGCGATCGCGATCGTAATCAGGATGCCAACGGCCACTTCGTCGCGTCGTCTCATGCTTGAAGGAATGGTCCGAGCAAGATGGCAGTGATTGCGTCCAGGACGAGTATGACGACCGATGTGATGACGACAGCGCGAGCGGTGGAGCGGCCTACGCCCTCAGCACCCGTCTCGGTGATGTAACCCTCGTACGAACAGTTGAATGCGATTGCGGCGCCGAAGAGCGTTGCCTTGAGCAAACTATAAAAGATCTGAAAGCCGCCGTACCCAAGTCGCAGACCCTCGCGAAAGTCCGTTGGCGGAACGTGCGTGAAGTTGACAGAGATGAAGTACGCACTGCCCAGCCCAACGGCATTGGCCAGCACGACGAGCGTTGGAAGCATAACGATCGCCGCGAGCAAACGAGGCACGACGAGGTACGCGATCGGATCGAAGGCGAGTGTCTCGAGCGCGTCGATCTGCTCCGTGACGCGCATCGTCCCGATCTCCGCAGTCATGCGCGCACCCACACGCCCCGTGAGCACCAGACCAGTGAGCAGCGGTCCGAGCTCGAGGACGATCATCAATCGTGACGCAAGACCAACCAGAGAGAGCTGAACTCCAGGGAAAAGCTGATACCTGATCTGGATCGCGATGACCGCGCCGATGAACGCTGCGACGATCGACGCCAAGGGGATCGAGTCAACACCGATGCCCTTCATTTGCCGCACCATCTCGGCAGCCCAGGTGCCAGGCTCTCCGAGTGCGCGGACAATGTCGCGCAAGAAATAGCCGCGCAGGCCGATGTGGCGAAAGATTCCGAGAAAGCTCCGCGCTACTTTGCGGAAGAACTTCATCCCCGTCCGTTGGACGACGGGAAATGTCTCCGTTGGGCGGAGATCCGTTCCGCGCGGATAGAATGTGGAGCTCATTTGCGACGGCGATCAGCTATCAGGCGATAGCTTTCACCGGATCGGTGGCGCCGCCTATCGAGTCGAAATGTCACGCCAGAATTCTAGCACAGCGTGCCAGCCGACCGTGAGCATCCAGGCAGTATTCAGGTCCGTACACGGGCCATGAGCACCAGCCCAATGATGCCAAAGATCACGCCTGGAATCCAGGCCGCGAGATCGGGCGGGATAAGTCCTTTGCCGCCGATTGCTTTGGTCAGCTGGATCATCATCAAGAAGATGATCGTCGTCGCGAGACTGACGCCGATGCCGTATGCCGTTCCGCCGCGCTGCGTGCTGGTGGCGAGTGGAGCGCCAAAGAGCGCGATGATGAGACACGTGGCGGGAATGGCGATCTTCAAAGCCCGCTCCACGCGCAGCAGATTCGCGTCGCTTCCGGAGCGCTCCTGCGCGCGAATGAAGCGCGTCAGCTCCTCGTAGCGCATCTCCTCGGGGCTTCTTGGCTTCGCCATCATCTCGATGGGGCGCTCAGTGAAGCGGCGATCACGGAGGCTGTCGAAGCTGACCGCGAAACTTCTTGGAGTGGTATCGGGGACAACCTCGAGATAGCCGCCGCCCAGAGTCCATCCGGCCTTTTTCGTGTCGTACCGCGCCGTTCGTGCAGTGAGAACGAACGTGGGATACTCCTCGCCGCTGCCCTTACGTTCGATCTGCGCCTGGTCCATCGTGCCGGAATTCGTGTTGAGCGAGCCAATCTTGTAGACGCGGCCGTTCTCGCCCGCGAAGGCGAAGTTGTAGCGCGTTGTCTGCGTTACGGACGCCGCCTTCTCCTCGAGGAGATCGGCACGTCGCTGATTGGTGATCGGCACGACCTCGCCGAGCGCCAGATCCAGACCGCAGGCCACGATCGCGCCGAGCAGGATGGGCGTGATGAGGCGATAAAAGCTGATGCCAGAGGCTTTCGCCGCCGTGATCTCGGAGTGCCGGGTGAAGCCGCCGATCGAGAAGACGGTTGCAAAGAGCACTGCTGCCGGGAGCACCATGAACATCGAATCGGGGAGCCAATAGACGTAGCTCATGATGATGTTCTGTCGCGGCAGGTTCCGGCTCAGGTATTTGTTCAGGTTGTCCGTGAGATCGATGACGATGAGCAACAGCGGAAACCCGAGTGCCGTGGACACGAAAATCTTCCAGAACTCGAAAAAGACGTAGCGATCGAGAGGCCTAACGATTCTCATAGGAGCTCTATTCGCGGCCAGGAATCATGTTCCTGTCCGTGTTCGACTGGGCCACCGCCGTTGACGTGCTTGAATGGCCCTTCACGCGACGCGTCTCCGGCGCTCCATGGGTAGCCCAAAACGGCGGCCCGCGCGCGCGAGCCACACGCGTATCGTTTCGATGAATTCACCAATGTCGCCGCCGCGGCCGGTGGTCGCCTCACGACCCATTCGGAACGTCAACACGAGACCCACGGCGGTCATGATGACATTCGTTCCCCACATCGCCCAGAACGCCGAAATGTAGCCGCGATTCGCCAGCTCCTCGCCGCCGATGAGGCCCACGTAGTAGACGGCAAAAATGAAGAGGCTCACGCCGATCACGAGACCGACGCCACCACGAGGGAACCTCAGTGCCACCGGTGCCCCGACGAGCACGAAGATCAGGCACGCCGCGGCCAGCGAGAACTTCTTCTGGATCTCGACGTCGTAACGATTTCGAAGGAGCCGGGCCTGGTCAGCGTTGAGCTTCGCGAGGTTCAGGCGCTGGTCAGGCGGCAGCCCTACCGTCCCGCCGGCGGATGGCGCGATGCCTGACGATGGGGCAGGCGGCCTTGCGATCGGGGCGGGTGGCGGCGAGCCGCCAGCGAGACGACCGGCGCCGGCGAGTAGCGTGCAATACGCGCCGCCAACGCCAAATGGGGTGCCGAGCTTGGGCGCTCTCGGGTGGGGACCGGTCGGCGGCTTCGGTCGCGGTGCCTGCGCCTGCTTCGGGATGGCGGCGGGCGCGGCGGGCGCCACGGCAAGGGCCGAATCGCGCAGCCATTGCGCCTCGACGGAATCGAAGCGGGCGCGCTGCAGGCTCGTATCCGCCTTCGAGAGCGCGGCCTGCATCTCGCAGACCGACATTTCGCGATCGCCCTTCGTGACGGTGTCCGCGTCCCCGGTCTGCTGGAACTGCGAGGCCACGCCCATGACACGCATCAGCTGCCGCATGTAGTAGAGGCGAGTGAGCTGACCAGGCTTATCGGTCGGCACTGTCTCCATCAACCCGTGATGAAGCGTCATCAGCAAATCGCGTCTGTTCGGCGCGAGCTCGATGATGCCACTGTCGGCGTAAATGGTTCGCCGGTTCACGGGATTCGCGACGTCGTAGATGGTGACATCGCGCATCCGCGAGGAGCCCTCGTCGAGGTGTCCGGCGCGGAGATAGAGCTGCCCCTCCTTCACCGTGTTTAGCACTTGCTCACGAAGGGCGAATGTCGGCTTCGTGCGTAAGATGTCCATCTGGAGCACGGCCAGCCGGTGGTTCGCTCGCGGCAGGATCTGATCGTTGAACCCGATCATCACGAGCGCGAGGACAAAAGCACCCGACAGTGAGGGCAGTAGCAACTGCCGCATCGAGACGCCGCCGGCCTTGAGTGCGGTAATCTCGTTCTCGGACGCCAACCGGCTGAAGGCGTAGAGCACGGCGACGAGCACGGCCATGGGCAGCGTCATCGCTACGGTGAACGGAATCGAGAGCAGGAAGAACTCCATGATCACCGACCACTGGAGTCCTTTACCCACCAGATTGCCGAACTGTCGCGCGATGTACTGTAGCAGCATCAACGACGTGAGCGCCGTCAACGCGAAGGCGAACGGTCCGAAATGCTCCTTGAGGACGTAGCGGCTGATTATCTTCACGACGTTTGCGTGCGGGCGGTCCCGAGCAACTTCAGTGTTGCCACAATGTTGGACGCCGGAGCCGGAACTAAGTTCCATCGGCGCCGGTGGACTATGCAAGCTCTAGACGAATGGCGAGGCCTCCACCGGAAATCGCCCCTCGCAAGGTAACCCGCCGCCTGTCGAGCCGTCCTCTTATCGTCCCTACCGTGAGAAGAACGCTGCCACTCCCGTTCGTTGCCTGTTTTCTCCTTTCAATGGGAGCGTGCGAACGCTTCCAACGGCCGCGCACGGCGTTCAGCGGGGAAGCGAGCCTTTCCTACGTGAAGACGCAGCTGGACTTTGGTCCGCGCGTTCCGGGCACCGCGGCGGCGCGGCGCGCCGGCGACTGGATCATCGCCCAAATGAAGCAACGGGTCGACACCGTCGTCGTGCAGAGCTGGACCCATGTGACGGCCAAGGGCGACTCGCTGCCCTTGCGGAACATTCTCGCGCGCATCAACCCCTCGGCAACACAGCGGGTCCTCTACATCACCCATTGGGATACACGCCCCACGGCCGACGAGGACATGACGCTCGGCAACAAAGGGCTGCCCATCCCCGGTGCGAACGACGGGGCGTCCGGAGTCGCACTGCTCATTGGGATCGCCGACGCACTCAAGAAGACGAAGCCCCTCTACGGGGTCGACCTCCTTTTTGTCGACGGCGAGGATTACGGCAGCTTCGACGGCTATAAGCCAGACAGCGCGCTCACGAAACCATCCGACGTGCTGATCGGCTCGACGTATTTCGCCAACCATCTACCGTCGCCCGACTATCGACCGATCTTTGGAGCGCTTTTCGACATGATCGGTGATAAGAACTTGCAAATCTATCAGGAAGGAAATTCCGTGGCCGCTGCCCCCGAGGTCGTGAGTCGGATGTGGTCGACGGCCGACGAGCTCGGGTACGGCAAGTACTTCCTGGCCGTGAACAAACAGGCGATGACCGATGACCATGTCCCCTTGATCAAGCGCGGCCTTCGGGTGATCGACGTGGGCGATTTCGATTACTGCCTGGACAACACCGTGGATTGCGAGCCGGGACCCGGGAATCTCCACCACACGCTCGGCGATACCTTCGACAAGATTTCGGCGCACAGCCTCCAGGTTGTCGGTGACGTGGCGGTGGCCTTGGTTACTCGTTAGGGACGCCCGCCGAGGAAGCGCAACAGCACGATCCGTCTGGAAATGATTCGATAACGGGAATTTCGGCGTTGGCGATACACTCGGCCCATGCCTACTCCCGCGGAAAAGAAAGCCCTCCTCTTTCTCACGAGCGTCGCGCTCCTTGGCGTATCTGTCCGGGCGCTGCGCGCCGTGGGGACGATCGACAAGCTGGCGCCGGCGAATGCGCAGGCGATCGAGAATCAGCTGGCCGCTGTTGATTCGGCGCGCCGCGCAAAGCAGGGGAAGGGATCAGGACGAGGGCGCGCTGGCGCTCCTCCCAAGAGGGGCCGTCATCGTTTGCCCCCGGACAGTTTGCCCGCCCGCGACACCGGTGACATCCATCGACCGCCTAACGGGAAAGGGGTCGCTGCGTTACGCGGGGCGCAAATCGACGTCGATCTAGCGACGGCGGAGCAGCTCGATGCGCTGCCCGGCGTCGGGCCGGTGTTGGCCCGTCGAATAATTGTCGACCGCCAAAAACGCGGACCTTTTGGCTCTCTCGCGAACTTGAGACACGTCAAAGGGATCGGTCCGGCACTCGCCGCGCGGCTCGATTCGCTGGTGACGTTCTCGGGCACTCCGCGTCCTCCAAGTGCTACGCCGATGGACTCTTCGGACACCGAGCGTCGAGGCGCGCACCCCGCGTCGAGCACTCGCCGAGGGCCAAGCGGCGGGGCACGAACGCCTAACGCGAACGCGCCCGCGCATCCTCCTGGTTCCGATCTCACTCGTCTCCCGCCTCTTCAACCGCCCGCGCAATGGCCGCACCCGTCGTCGCCATCGAGCGAATCGGCGATCTCCTCGTCCGTGAGGGGCTCATCACGCGCGAGCAATTGGCACGCGCGCTCGAAGAGCAGCGACAGAGCGGCACCCGGGTCGGGTACAATCTCATCAAGCTCGGCTTCATCGAAGAAAACGAGCTGACGAAGATGCTGGCGCGGCAATACAAGATGCCCGCCATCGACCTCGCACGCTTCGAAGTCGATCCGAAGATCGCGAAGATGATCCCGACGGACCTCGCGGTGAAGAATCTGGTCATTCCGCTAAAGCGCGATGGCCGAACGCTCACCATCGCGATGGCGGATCCGACGAACCTCGGCGTCCTCGAGGATCTGAAGTTCATTACGCGCTACGACATCTTCCCAGTCATCGCGGGCGAGTTCACCCTGCGTAACGTCATTGAGAAGATCTACGGGACGCAGGATGAGCAGCGTCTCGAGAAGTTGATGAACGAGATCCAGGTCGATTCCGATGTCGAGGTCATCGAGGAACATGATGACGATGCGGCGGCGCAGGCGGCGGACATCGACGACGCGCCAGTCGTCAAGCTGATCAACGCGATTCTCACCGACGCTGTGCGTCGCGGGGCATCTGATATTCATTTCGAATGCTTCGAGCATGAGCTTCGCGTTAGGTATCGAATTGATGGTGCGCTCTCGGAGGTCATGAAACCTCCGATGAAGCTGAAGGCGGCGTTGATCTCGCGCTTCAAGATCATGGCGCAGCTGAACATCGCCGAGCGCCGCGTACCGCAGGACGGCCGCATCAAGCTGAAGGTCGGCACCAAAGTCATCGACTACCGCGTCTCTACGCTGCCGACGCTGTTCGGCGAGAAGGTCGTTCTCCGAATTCTCGACAAGGGCAATTTGACGCTCGACCTCGAGAAGTTCGGCATCGAGCCCCGCGCCGAGCGGGATTTGATGGAAGCGGTCATGAACCCGTACGGGATGGTGCTCGTCACGGGCCCCACCGGTTCGGGTAAAACCACGACACTCTACTCGGCGTTATCGAAGATCAATCAGATCGACGTCAACATCATGACGGCAGAAGATCCCGTCGAGTACAACATGTTCGGCGTCAATCAGGTGCTCGTTAGGAACGAAGTCGGTATGACCTTCGCGGCGGCGCTGAAGGCCTTTCTTCGCCAAGATCCGAACATCATCATGGTCGGTGAGATTCGAGATCTCGAAACCGGCGGTATCGCGATCAAGGCCGCGCTCACGGGCCACCTCGTGCTCTCCACACTGCACACGAACTCCGCGCCGGAGACCGTAACGCGATTGCTGGATATGGGTCTCGAGCCATTCAACGTTGCGTCGGCGCTGAACCTGGTGTTGGCCCAGCGACTGCTGCGACGCATTTGCAACAATTGCCGCACGCAATACGAACCGACGGACGAGGAGCTCGCGGGGGCGAAAGTCACGCGCGCAACGACACTGCGCGAGCTCCGCTTCACGGACGAAGCGATCGCGAACGCAAAGGCGAAAGCTACCAAGGAAGCACTCGCCGGCCTTCAACACGCCACGCTCGACACGCCGATTGGCGACCTTGGCTTCTTCAAGGGCGCTGGTTGCGACACATGCGCGGGAACGGGGCTCAAGGGTCGCCAGGGCGTTTACGAAGTGATGCCGATGAGTCAAAAGATTCGCCGGCTGATCATCATGAACTCGGGCGCCGCCGAGATCCGCGACGGCGCTGTCGAAGAAGGAATGCTCACGCTCCGCATGGACGCGTGGATGAAAGTGTTGAAGGGAATTACCACGGTCGAGCAGATGATCAGAGAAACCTCCGCATGACGCGTGCTGTGTGGCGCGCAATGCGCGGAGCAACCAGGCGCCACGCGCCACCAGACACGCGCCACGACTACCAGGCAGATAGATGACCGCTCCAAACGCAGCCCAATCCAGCCTTAATCTCCGCGTTCTCCTCGAAGAAATGATCGAGCGCGGCGCGTCCGACTTGCACATCACCGCGGGTGAGCGGCCGAAGTTACGCGTCGATGGCGACATCACGAACTCGAACATCGACGTCGTTCTGCAGCCGAAGGATTGCATGCAGATCGCCTATTCGGTGCTCACGGAGAACCAGAAGAAGCGGTTCGAGATGGACGATGAGCTGGATTTCTCGTTCGGGATTCAGAATCTCGCGCGCTTTCGCGGCAACTGCTTCAAGCAGCGTGGCTGCGTCTCGATGGTCATCCGACAGATTCCCTTCCAGATCCGCAGCTTCGATGAGCTGCAGCTCCCGAAGGTCATCGCGGACCTGTCCGATCGGCCACGCGGTCTGATTCTGGTCACCGGTCCTACGGGCTCCGGCAAGTCCACGACGCTCGCGGCCATGCTCGATCGCGTCAATCGGCAGATGAAAGGACACATCATCACGATCGAAGACCCGATCGAGTTCATCCACCGCCACCAGGCCTGCATCGTCAATCAGCGCGAGGTCGGCAGCGATACGAAGAGCTTTCAAGCGTCGCTGAAGTACGCGCTCCGCCAAGATCCCGACGTCGTCCTCATCGGCGAAATGAGAGATCTCGAAACGATATCGGCAGGCCTAACGATTGCCGAGACCGGTCACTTGGCGTTCGCGACACTGCACACGAATTCCGCGGCCGAAGCGATCAACCGTATCATCGACGTGTTTCCGTCGCACCAACAGAGCCAGGTACGCGCACAGCTCGCCTTCTCTCTCGAAGGCGTCATCACGCAGACGCTGCTTCCCAAGATGAAGGGGCGAGGGCGGGCGATGGCCGCGGAGATCCTCGTCGTCACTCCCGCCATTCGCGCGCTGATCCGCGACGACAAGATCCACCAGATCTACTCGATGATGCAGTCGGGGAAAAAATACGGCATGCAGACGATGAACGACGCGCTCTACCAGCTGTACATGGCGCGTGAAGTGGCCTGGGAAGAAGTCATCCGGGCATCGAGCGATCCCATCGAGCTTGCGCGGATGTGCAACATGCAGCTCGAGGGCGCTGAGGGCGACGAACCAAAGAAAGCCGCCGCGGGCGGTGGAAAGCCGTTAGGACTGAAGCGGTAACGATGGGTAGAGGATAGAGGGTAGAGACTTGATGGGTATCGCAGAGCGGTGAGGGCGACCCTCAACCCTCTACGCTCCACGAATAGAGCCCTCTGCCATACGAGGAGACTTGGAAGATGCCGACATATACATACAGCGCACGCGCCATCAACGGCGAGCTCAAGAACGCAACGATCGACGCCCCCACGCGCGACGAGGCGGTCGCACAACTGCGCAAGCAGCGGTTGAACGTCCTCAAGATCGACGAGGCGACGAAAAAGAAGAAAGGTGGCAAGGTCCCGATGCGCGACATCGTGATCTTCACTCGTCAATTCTCGACGATGATCAACGCCGGTCTTCCTCTCGTCCAGGCACTCGATATTCTCGCCAATCAGAGTGAGAACCAATCGCTCAAGGATGTCACTCGACAGGTCGTCTTCGACGTCGAATCGGGTAACACCGTCGCCGACGCGCTGCGCAAGCATCCCAACGCGTTCACTGAGCTGTATGTGAACATGGTGGCCGCTGGTGAAGCGGGCGGTATTCTCGATACCATCCTCATGCGACTCGCAGTGTTCATGGAAAAAAACGACGCCCTGGTCCGCAAGGTGAAGGGCGCAATGATCTACCCCGGCGTCATCATGAGCGTCGCGGCCATCGCGATTACGGTGCTTCTCGTATTCGTGATTCCGGTGTTCGAAAACATGTTCGCCTCCGTGAACATGGCGCTCCCGCTGCCAACTCGGATCGTCATCGGCGCATCGCGCTTCCTCAAGATCTATTGGTGGGCAGTTGGCGCGGGCGGATTCGGCTTGGTCTACATGTTCAAGAAGTATTACGCGACGGCTGGCGGCAAGCTCACGATCGATAAGCTGATGCTCAAGGCGCCCATCCTCGGCGACGTATTGCGCAAGTCCGCGGTGTCGCGCTTTACCCGGACGTTAGGCACCCTGATCTCGTCCGGCGTCTCGATCCTCGACGGGCTCGAGATCACGGCCAAGACCGCCGGCAATCGTGTGATTCAGGATGCGATCATGGAATCGCGCGCCTCGATCGCCGGTGGTGAGACGATCTCGGCGCCGCTGAAGAAGAGCGCTGTTTTCCCGCCAATGGTCATCTCGATGATCGCCGTCGGCGAGCAGACGGGCGGTCTCGACGAAATGCTTACCAAGATCGCCGACTTCTACGATGAGGAAGTCGACGCGGCCGTGTCCGGGCTGCTGGCCATGATGGAGCCGATGATGATCGTATTCCTCGGCGTCGTCGTCGGCGGCATGGTCGTCTCGATGTACCTGCCGATCTTCGACATGGTGAACGCAGCCGGCTAGTAGGAGTGGCATGACGGTCGAACGGCGTCGGCGGCTCTTCGGGCCGCCGACGTTTTTTTCGGGTGGTACTCTCTCTTCCCAACGCTGCCCGCCGACTGATAGCATTGGCGATGCCTATCGCGAGCCGCGGTGAAGCCGCCTCCATGCCGTGGCGAGCGTCGCTGCTGCTCGGCGCGGGAACTTTGGTCATCGGCGCCGTGTCGCCGCTGTACGATTCGTACGTGCCGCCGCTGCTTCAGCGCCATCTGAGCAGCAGCACGTGGATTGGCGCGGCGATGGGGATCGACAACGTGCTCGCGTTGCTGCTCGTGCCGTTCATAGGCGCACTATCCGACGCAACACGAACACGGCTCGGTCGACGCGTGCCGTTCGTTCTCGCCGCCCTGCCAATCACCGCCATTGCGCTCGGCGCGATTCCTTTCGCCGAGCATTTCGGTTTGCTGGCGCTGTTGGCCGCGATGATCGTTCTCGACGTCGCGCTCGCGGTGTGGCGCGCCCCATTCTCCGCACTCCTCGCGGAGCTCGTACCGTCCGTCCATCGCCCCAAAACCGAAGGAATACTTGGCGTCGCGATGTGTATCGGTGCCATGCTGATGCTTGGTTCGGCGCGCAATCTGGCAACGCTCCGACCGGCACTCCCATTCGTACTCGCCGCCGGCATCGTCGGAATCGTTTGGCTCTTATATACAGCTCTGCTCCGTGAGCCCGTTCAAGCAGTCGACTCGCGGATGTTCACGCCGGCCGTGAGCCTCGCCCCTTTTAGATCGCTGCGCGACGCGTTCACCGCGGGCACCGGCGGAGCGCGCGCGCGCGCGCCCTTGTTCTTCGGTGCCTGTCTCCTCTTTCAGATGGCGTTTCAGTCGTTCTCGAGCTGGTTCACGCTCCATGGCTCAGAGCGATTTCACACGACGGTCGCGGACGCGTCGTTGGGATTCATTGCCGTCGCCATATCGACGCTGCTTGGTTCGATACCGGCGGGATGGCTCGGTGCGCGATACGGGCGACGAAGGATGTCTCTCGTTGGCATCGCGGGGATGACAGTCGCGTGCGTGGTCCTGCACCTGGTAGCGTCGCTCTCGGCTGCTGTGGTCGTGCTGTTTTTCTTTGGGCTCTCGTGGTCCTTTCCCGTGGCCAATCTCGCGCCGATGGCGCTCGAGTTGGGTACCACTGCACGTGCCGGGTCTCTCGCCGGCGCCTTTCTGCTCGTGCAGAGTGCCGCGGGGATTCTCGGACCCTCGATCGTAGGAGGCTGGTTCGATGTCGCAGGATCGAAGCGCGGACTGTTCGTCGTGCTCGCCGTTTTTCTTGCCGCCTCCTTTTCGTTGTTCGCCATGCTGGCTCCGGGATTTGGCGAAGCCGACATGAGCGCGGGTGAGACGGGGGTGAAGGAGACGTACGAGGAGACGTTCGCGATGTCGTAACGGCCCGAGGAAGCGCGAGGTGTCCTCATTCGCGGCGTTTTCTCGTTTGCTGGGCAAGGGATCGAGACGTCTGGTCACTCGCCATCGCATAAGCTCAGCTCATTCATGGGTCTCAAGCGTAAGTCCATTGCCGCGCTCTTCGTTGCGACAATTGCCGCTGCCGGTTGCGGCTCCGATCGCGCCACCGCGCCCCATCCGGTTTCCTTCGACGCGTCTGATGCGCTTGCCCGCGTTGAACCGGTGGCTGCCATCTTCGATCAACAGATCTTCTCCTCGTTCACGGGCGCGGAGGGATTCTTTGAATCATTTTTCCGCTCCCCGATCACCGCAACACTTGCCTTGACGCCGAGGGTGCGTGGCGGAATTCAGCTCGGCATCGCGCGGAGCCCAACGCTGGGCGCCGAACGGGTGCCCGCGAATACGATTCCAGACGACGAGAAGGGAAAAACCTTCGTGTGGGACGCCAACACGCGAATGTACGTACCGGATCCGACGGTTGTCGGCGCGCCCGCGCTGGGAGTTCGATTCCTCCTGTATGTCTGGGATCCGGTCAATGGCCCAATCCTCCCGTTGACGCGAGTCGGGTACGTGGACATTGCTCCGCCAGATGGTGCCGATGCCTCAGGTGATGAAGCCGAGGTGGTGATCGAGCGCGATGCACCCAGAGCGATTGTCGCCGACTTCGTGGTGAGCCATCGCAGCAGTGCGGGCATCGACTCGTTCAGCATCCAAGGTTCGGCAACTGACACGCGAACCGTCGCGTTAATCGCCCTCGACGGAACCTACGGAGGCGCGGCTGGTCAGCATCATCTCATCTTCAGTACCAACCTTTCCTCCTCGCCGCCCGGTGTGAGCACGATGGAGCATCTCGTATACGATCAACCCACGGCGTCGCAGAGCGGGCACTTGGAGCTGGATTACGACGGGCATCGCCTCACCGACGAGACGGTGAGCACGGGAGCCGATATCAAATTCGATGGCAATTTGTACGCGCACGTGCTCTTCTCGACCGGTGTGAGCGACCAAACCCGCTATCTGCACCCGGATGGTACCAGCCTCTCGAGCCAAGAGATCGCTAGCGTGAACGCGCTGCTCGATCGAGTAGTCGTGACGAATTTCTTTTGGATCAATCTGGCGTATCCCTAACGGGGTATCTGGACGTGGAAGGGCGGCCGCCGCACCATTCGGCGAATGTTTCGCTTCGAGTTTCCTCGCGTGCTGGTTTCCATTGCGTGCATCGCCCTCGCGCGAGTGACTCGTGCGCAGACCGTATTTCACGGCGCGCCGCCCGCAAGCTGGATCGCGCCGGCCAATCTGGCGAGTGGATCCTTCGTGGTGTTTCATGCGCGGCGCGCTTTCGACCTGCCAGCGGTAGCCAGCCACTTCACGGTTCACGCTTCCGCGGATAACCGATACCGGCTTTGGGTCAATGGGGTGATGGTGTCGTCCGGCCCGCAGCGCTCCGACATCACACACTGGCGCTACGAGACGATCGATCTCGCCCCTCATTTGAGGGTTGGCCGGAACGTCATCGCTGCCGTCGCATGGAGCTGGGGCGCGGCGCGACCAGTTGCACAGCACAGCGTTCGCCCGGCGTTCCTTCTGCAAGGCGACGGCGCGAGCGAAGCGGCTCTCGTGAACACCGGTCCTGGATGGCGGCTAATAGTCGATTCGGCATACGCGCCCGTTGTCATCACCAACGCGACTGTGGCGAGCTATTACGCCGGCCCGCCCGGCGAGGCCATGGAGGGAAATCGCTATCCATGGGGATGGCAGGAAGCCGACTATGACGACTCTCGCTGGTCCACCGTCGTTGCCCCGTCGCCTAACGATGCGCCAGGCGCGCCACTCGCTGCCTTCGATGCAACGTCCGGCTCCCTCGTCGGTCGAATGCGCCTACGCGCGCCGATCGGCCGAGGTACCGGTGAGGTGGTCGGCTGGCAATTGCAACGGCGGGACATTCCACCCATGGAGGAATCGCTCCAGCGCCTAACGAGGTTGCGTCGTACCGAAGGCGTTCCGCGCAATGAATCCTTCCTTCACGGCGATGGCGCACTCGTCGTTCCCGCGCACGTGACGGCGAAGCTCCTCCTCGACCAGTCACATACTACCAACGCGTATCCAGTCATGGAGACGAGCGGCGGAGCAGGGAGCACGGTGACTCTCACCTACGCCGAGGCGCTTTTCGATGCCCGCGGCCAAAAGGGCAATCGCAACGACGTGGACGGGAGAACGATCCGAGGTGTGCACGACATCTATCGCCCCGACGGCGGCGCGCATCGCGTCTTTCGCACCCTGTACTGGCGCTCCTTCCGCTACATCCAGCTCGACATTGTCACCGGTTCCGAGCCGCTCACATTGCACGACGTCCACGGTATCTTCACCGCGTACCCCCTCCACGAGCGTGCTCGCTTTGCGAGCGACGCGGCCTGGCTCGGCGACGTGTGGCGGATGGACTGGAATGGTGCGCGCATTGGTGCGTTCGAGACCTACATGGACACGCCATACTACGAGCAGCTGCAATACATCGGTGACACGCGCATTCAGTCGCTGATCTCGCTCTATGTGGCCGGAGATGATCGGCTCGTTCGGCAGGCGATCGAGCATTTCGACGTCTCTCGCATCCCGGAGGGCCTCACCGCAAGCCGGTATCCGTCCGCGCTGACCCAGATCATCCCGCCCTTCTCGCTGATCTACGTGGCGATGGTGAACGACTATCACGCTCTGCGCGATGATAACGCGTTCGTGCGTCGCCGGCTCGCCGGCATTCGCGGCATTCTCGACTGGTTCGCCCAGTACGTCGATAGCACCGGCATGCTTGGACCCATGCCGTATTGGTGCTACGTCGATTGGGCGCGGCAGTGGGAGGACGGCGTGCCGCCTGGTGCCCGCGACGGGCACTCGGCGGCGATTTCACTCTTCTATGCGTACGCCCTCCAGCAAGCCGCCGAGCTCGAAGCTGACGTCGGCACCCCCGCGGCGGCCACGGAGTATCGAGGACGAGCGGCTCAAATCATCGCGGCCACTCGGGCGCGAAGTTGGGATCCGAGCCGTCATCTCTTTCGCGACAGCCCTGAGGAGAACACGTTCAGCCAACAGACGAACGTGCTTGCCGTTCTGACCGATGCCGCGCGGGCAGCGGAACAGCGCGACGTCGTGGAGCGCGTGCTGAGCGACAGCACAGTCACCCAGGCCACGTATTACTTCGACTTCTACCTTTTCGAGGCGATGCGTCGCGCCGGAATCGCAGACCGACTCCTCGAGCGGCTGGCGCCGTGGCGGGCAATGATCGCCCTTGGCCTCACGTCAACCCCGGAGAACCCCGAGCCAACACGCTCGGATTCGCACGCGTGGGCGGCTCATCCGAGCTACGCGATGCTCGCCACGGTGCTGGGCGTTCGACCCGCCGGCGCGGGTTTTCGTCGCGTTCGCATCGCGCCTGCGCTCGGTCCTCTGCAATGGGCGGAGGGCCGTGTGCCGCATCCGGCAGGCGACATCGACGTGCGCGTCACGAGACAAGGCAAGAGAGGAGTCCACGCCGTGGTCACTCTGCCGCCACGGCTAGCGGGAGAATTCGTCTGGGGTGACCGGCGCGTGGCCCTTCACAGCGGTCGTCAGGAGCTCTCGTTCTAGGCAACCGCCTCGTTCAAACAACATTTTACCGTCTCCTGAGAGCTCTCATGTCCTTCGTGTCTGGGGTATCGTTAGGCGTCGCCTTTGGCGCCGCGCTGTTCCTCGGCCTAACGAGGCACGTTGCCGCACAGACGGCATCGATCGATCCGGCGCTGATGGCGGAGATTCAGCGCATCCGCGCCATCGACAACCATTCGCATCCCCCGAAGCTCCTCGCTGAAGGAGAGAAGGACGACGACTTCGACGCATTGCCGTGTGATCCGCTCGAGCCCACCGCTTCCGGCCTGATGACCCGCCCGGAAAATCCCCGGTACCTTGCCGCCTGGAAGGCGCTCTGGGGCTATCCGTACGATGATCGCGCCCCGGCACACGTCAAAGCGCTCGTCGCCGCCAAGGCACGCGCTCGCGTCGAGCATGGAGATCAGTATCCGGCCTGGGTCCTTGGCCGCATCGGCATCGACGTGGAGCTTTCTAATCGTGTGGCCATGGGACGCGGCCTCCTCGACGCACACCATCGCTGGGTGCCCTTTGATGACGCGTTGATCTTTCCGCTCGACAACAGCGCGCTCGCGGCTCAGACTCCGGATCGGAAGTTCTTCTTCTCGCGCGAGGACATGCTGCGCGCGCGGTACATGAACGCGCTCGGCGTGGGCGAGCTGCCGGCGACACTCGGCGAATATGTCTCGCGAGTTCTCACGCCGACCCTCGAGGCGCAGAAGCGTCAGGGCGCTGTGGCAGTCAAGTTCGAGGTTGCATATCTCCGCTCGCTCGACTTTGCCGCTGCCAACCAAAAGGATGCCGGCGCCATCTACGCTCGTTATGCGCGCGGCGGCACTCCCGACACGGCTGAGTATCGGCAGCTGCAGAACTATCTCTTCCGGGCCGTGGCTGCTGAAGCCGGCCAGCTCGGATTGCCGGTCCACATCCACACGGGCGCCGGATGTGGCAGCTACTTCTACCTCGCGGGAGCGAACCCACTCCTGCTCGAGCCTGTTCTAAACGACGCTTCCCTACGAAAAACGACCTTCGTCCTCCTGCACGCTGGCGCCGTCGCGTATACCGCCGCGATCGGGTATCTCGTGATGAAGCCAAACGTGTATGCCGATCTGTCGCAGCAGACATGGATGGAGTCGCCGCAGCATCTGGCCGGAGCCCTGCGCTACTGGCTCGAGTGGTATCCGGAGAAGATCCTCTTCGGTACCGACCTGTGGCCCAACGGAACTCCGGAGCTCGACTGGGAAGAGATAGGCTGGCAGGCGAACGACACGGCGCGACGCGCGTTAGGCATCGCGCTGACGGGGATGCTCCGCGATGGCGAGATCACACGGGCGCAGGCACTGGCATTTGCGCGTGACGTCCTGCACGACAATGCCGATCGCCTTTATCACGTCACGGCCACACCCTGACGATGCTTTTGTCCAGGGAGGGCCCGCGCACCAATTTGCTTGACGCGAGCCATCTCTTCTGGCATCCTCATGCGTCCGCGGAAAACAGCGCGCGCCAGGCGACGCAGCAGGGGCTTACGCACCCGGAGGATTGATCGATGTCGGAGCGCCACCTCACCCGCATCGGGAAGTACGAGGTGGAATGCGTGATCGGTGAGGGTTCGATGGGCGTGGTGTATCGCGCCATGGATCCGCTGATCAATCGGCGCGTCGCCATCAAGGTCATGAACGACGCCGTCGCGCAGGACGTAGCGCTACGGGAGCGCTTTCTGCGCGAAGCGCAGACCGCCGGCTCCCTGCAGCATCCAAACGTCGTCACGATCTACGATTTCGGCGAAGTCGATGATCACCTCTTCATTGCCATGGAGTACGTCGAGGGTGATGATCTCGCCGACCTCCTGCAGAAGGAGGTCTCGATCCCGCCAATCGAGGCGTTGGATCTGATCATCGGTCTTTTGCACGGACTCGCCTACGCGCACAAGCGCGGTATCATCCACCGCGACATCAAGCCAGCCAACATTCGCGTCGACGTCGAGGGGAAGGCTCGCTTGATGGATTTTGGCGTCGCGCATCTCGCCTCATCCGACATGACGAGCACCGGGATGCTCTTGGGTACGCCGGCCTATATGGCGCCCGAACAGATCACCGGCGGCACGGTCACGGCCGAGACGGACATCTTCTCGGTTGGGGCGGTGATGTATGAGCTACTGGCGGGTCGTCGTCCCTTCACGGGCGAGACGCTGCAGTCGTTGATGTATTCGATTCTCAACCGCGCGCCCGAATCGCTTCAGGCAATCGCTCCCAAGGTGCCCACCGGCCTGCACGACATCGTTATGCGGGCGTTGCAGAAGGAGCAGAGCCAGCGGTATCACAGCGCGATGGCGATGGCGAACGATCTCGCGGCTATTCGCGACTCGTTGGACCCGGAAGGAAAGCGCACCTCGTTGTCCCTGCGCGCCACGATCGACAGCGCTCTCGCACACGAGACTCGAGCACGCGACAGACGGAAGCGCGGCGGGCAGGTCGCCGTTGTGGCCGCGGCTGTCCTGTTCGTCGCGGCGTCGATCGCGATCGCGCGCTTCGTATTGATACGCAGCGCGGCTACTGCCACCCCGCCGACGTCGACTGCGGCCGCGACAGTCACATCCCCTCCCGTAAGGCGCGATTCGCAGTCCGTCGCTCTGCCCTCGGCCGGCTCGTCCGTCGTCATTGCGCGTCCAGCAGCCCAAACCGAAACGCATCCAACGACCGCGGTGACAGCCACGGCGTCACGGCCCACCATCTCACGCCCTCCAAAGCTGGCGGACGCACCAGGTAGGCCGGTCACGAAGGCCCCTGCCGTTCAGCGCGCGGACACCACGGTCGCCGTCGCTCCTCCACCAGTGCCGCGCGAGACATTGCCTAACGCACGACCCCCAGCTGTAACGCAGCAGACGACGCCTGCGATTCCTGCCCCAACGGTAGCGCCGGCGCCTGCCGTCGCAGCGGCACCCAGGGAAAACGTCGCCGACCTGGCTGCGAACATCGTCGGCTCGTACGCCCGCGCGCTCGAGACGCTCGACGTGAACGAGTTGCGTCGTGTGTATCCGTCGATGTCGGGGCCCCAGCGTAGCGCCTGGGAGGACTTCTTTCACTCGATACGGTCACTCAAAGCGACGCTCGCGGTAAACAATCTTCAGGTCGACGGCTCGTCCGCGGAGGCGCTAGTCGGCGGCTCGCTCGATTACGTGACCTCGACTGGGGCGGCCGAACACCGTAGCATGCATTTCGCGGCCACGCTGAAGCGCGACCGCGGCGCCTGGACGCTCGCCGCGGTGAAATGACTAAAACGAAATTTCGAGGCCGCTGGTAAACACGACATTCGAGCGCATCCCGCCGTGATTGAGCGGTACGAGCGCGTTGAGCAGGAATGACCACCCCGGCCAGAGTATCGCGCGTCCGCCGAATGACCCGCTGAACATGTCGTCGCGCATATTGGGAATGGTCGTCGGATCGATGACCCGGTGATACGGCGCGTCGTACGTGACCGGACCGGGAAGCTGTAGCTGCGATTGACCGACCTGCAACTCGCTCACGACATCCCCCGCAATGGTGACGCGATCGGTCACAAGCTGATCGAATCCACCGGTGAGCAGCACCGCATCGTTCCAGTTGTGCTCCGTCGTCCGCGAGTGATACGAGTAGCCGACGTTCAGATGCGGCGAGAACGTATCGATGCGTCCGGAGACGATCGCGAGACCCCGCGCCGTGAATACACCCGAGCCGAGCAAGTCGTCAGGACTACCGGTGCCGAATCGCGCTTCGCCGAGGAGGGCCACGCCGCTGTTCTCGCTCTGATGCAGGTTGAGCTTCATCCGCATCGCGACGTCGCCCAGGCCGAACGCCGACCCGTCCACGGTGCGGTTCGCTGATAGGACCGGATTGTCCGGCGTTCCCCCGAAGAAATGCACGGCGGGCGGAGGCCCGAAGGGAATGATCTGGGCGTTGCTCTCGCCGTGAAGGTTTGTACTGACGAGAGGGACGATGACGCCCACGTCGAGTCGATCGAAGATGCCGAAGGTTGCGTAGAGGGTCGTGACCGCGACGTCGAGTGCGAGATTCAACCGAAAAGGCATGATCTCGTTCTCGAGGGTGGGAATTCCCATCTTGGAGCAGTCGCCGCCGTTATTGGCCGCGCTACATCCAGGAAAGTCCACGTTCTGGTGCGTGAAGGTCAGGCTGATGTTGTCCATCGGTACGCCCCGCAGCGCCGAGAATTGAAAGGCGGTGTGACCGATGCCCACGGCTGCTCTTCCGCGGCCGAGGGTCTGTGAGCGTTCGGCGAAGATCGGGCCTAACGAGAGAGAGGTTTTCACCGGAATCCCTCCCTCGAACCGAAACGTGACGCCGCCGGACGTCGTGGCGATCGGCACATTGCCGATGCTGGCGGAGATCGCATTCGTGATGAATCCGATGAGGCTCCCGTTCTCGGCGACCGCCGACGGAATGAAGTGGTTTCCGTGGGCCTGAATGCTCGCCGGATTGTTCGGATCGATCGAGCCGCCAAGGACAAGCGGGGACAGGCCCGATCCGAAGATGAACAGCTCGCCGATCTTGCTCCGCAAAGACGCGTCGGACTGCGCGCACGCGGGCAAACGGGGGACAACGAACAACCCAGTGAAGAGGAAGAGGGTCACGACGCCCTTTCGCATACACGGCTCCGTGTGCGTAGGTCGATGCGGCTGCTGGTGAGTGCGCAGAGCATACGGCGCCCAGGCTCGAGGCGCCAGCCATGACGTGCCGGAATGGAGAAAGCTTTGCGGGCGCGGATCGGAGCTCTGTGGCGCGAACGAGTCTCGCCAAATGGCGCCTAACGCAGGTTTGTCGTAAGCAGACGCTAAAGGCGAGCGCTCTTGCCTTACGAGAGAATTGCACGATATTGACGCGTCCCGTCTCCCGGCCGCGGGTGTCCTGCTACCTCCTCAGGAGCATTGCATGCATCGAATCACAATCGTTCTCGCGCTCCTCGTCGTTTCGGCGCGACCAGCCGTCGCACAGGCACCCAGCGCGACGAGGGGACGTCTGTCGTTAGGCCCGTTCGCGGGACTCAACTACACGAAGTTCGGCGGCAACGATGGCGGGGATTCGGACTCCCGAACAGACTTTGCGATCGGCGGACAGATCGACTACGACTTCGTGGGTGGCGCGCTCTTTCGCACGGGGCTGATCTACTCACGGCGCGGCGCAGAGACATCGGACGCCGGCACCACTGTGGCCATCAAACTCAGCTATCTCGAAGTTCCCATTCTCGTGGGATACCAATTCCCGACGACGAGCTCCGTGCGTCCGTACTTCCTGGGCGGTCTCAATGCCGGGTTCAAGACCGGCTGCTCGTTCGAAGGTTCCAACGGGAGCTCGACGGCTTCTATCGCCTGCGACGATCCGAACATCGGTGCCAACATGTCCAGTACCGATTTCGCGCTCGTCGGGGGCGCGGGCCTTTCGCTGCCGATTGGCCTGAGCAGCGTCCGGCTCGACGTCCGGTACGCCTACGGACTCACGAATGTCGCAAAGGACGCTGACACCAAGAATCGCGGTTTCACATTTGGCCTTGCCTACATGATCCCGATGGGGCGCTAAAAGGGAGGGCTCGAACCGCGGAATCGACAATCCCCCGCTCGCAGGGTATTCTCCGGACCTTCCACCACAGGAGAATGGAATGAGCGGGGTTCGGGTGTTGGTCGGCACGAAGAAGGGCGCCTTCATTCTCACAGCAGACGGGAAGCGAAAGACCTGGGATGTGTCTGGTCCCCACTTCGCCGGTTGGGAGATCTACCACATCAAGGGCTCTCCTGCGGATCCCAAGCGCATCTACGCTTCTCAGAGCAGCGGCTGGTTTGGACAGGTCTTGCCGCGGTCCGACGACGGCGGCAAGACGTGGACGACCGTCGGAAACAAGTTTGCCTACGACGGCGTTCCCGGAACCCACGCGTGGTACGACGGCAGCCCGCATCCGTGGGAGTTCAAGCGTGTCTGGCATCTCGAGCCATCGTTGGTGGATCCCGAGACCGTCTACGCCGGCGTCGAGGATGCGGCGATCTTTCGGTCGTCGGATGGCGGAGTCAATTGGGAGGAGCTTTCGGCGCTGCGTCATCACGACACCGGACCGAAATGGCAGCCCGGCGCTGGAGGGCTCTGTCTTCACACCATTCTCCTCGACCCCAACAACCAGCAGCGCATGTTCGTCGCCATCTCGGCGGCCGGTGCATTCCGCACTGAGGACGGTGGTGCGACGTGGAAGCCGATCAATCGCGGACTGAAGTCGCAGTTCATGCCCGATCCAACCGCCGAAGTGGGACACTGCGTTCACCGGCTAGCGATGCACCGCTCGCGTCCAAACACGCTCTACATGCAAAAGCACTGGGACGTGATGCGCACGGATAACGCGGGCGACAACTGGACCGAAGTCAGTGGCAATCTGCCAACCGATTTCGGCTTCGTGATCGATGTCCACGCGCATGAACCGGAGACGATCTACGTCGTGCCGATCAAGAGCGACTCCGAGCACTACGTGCACGAGGGAAAGCTCCGTGTGTTTCGTAGTCGTAGCGGCGGCAACGAGTGGGAAGCACTCACGAACGGTCTACCGCAAAAGGACTGCTACGTCAACGTGCTTCGTGACGCCATGTCCATCGACGCGCTCGACCCCTGCGGCGTCTATTTTGGAACGTCGGGTGGACAGGTCTACGGCTCCGCCGATGCCGGCGACAGTTGGTCGCCAATCGTGCGCGACCTCCCCGCTGTGCTCTCCGTAGAGGTGCAGACGCTCTCGTGATCCGTGTCGTGTTGCCGCCGCCCTTGCGCATCATTGCGCACACGGACGCGGAGATCGCTGTCGATGTCGACGGGCCCGTGACGCAGCGCTCGGTGCTGGACGCGGTGGAGCGGCGCTACCCTATGCTGCGCGGAACTCTCCGCGATCATGACACGCAGCGTCGGCGTCCGCTCGTGCGCTTTTTCGCGTGCGAGGAAGATCTGTCGAACGAGCCGCCGGATGCGCTGCTGCCTAACGAAGTGGCGCTGGGACAGGAGCCGTTGCTCGTGATCGGCGCTATCGCCGGCGGCTAAGGGATCGCGACCGTGGCTTCGAGCTGCTGCGGGTGAGGAGGGTGAGGGCGCCAGTGTCACCCTGGCGCTCCCCCACGGCGAACGGCGCTTAAGGCTGGACCTGGTACAGGAGGTCGTCGTCGACACGATACAGGAGTGGCGCGACGTGGACGAGCGGGTAGATGCCACGCAATCGATCCGATTCCTGGATCACGAACTCGACTTCATCGCGAATTCCGAACTTGGGCGCGCTCTCGTTGAAGTGGCGCTCGGCGCGTGGACGATCCCAGCCCGCATTTGTGATCATGCCTTCGATGAACTGCGCGCGCCGCTTCTGAAGCTGCGCCATACCGCAGTCCGTGTGTGCGATGAGCACGATGGTGTGCACGTTGCCGACAGCGATCGCATACGAAATGCGAAATTCGTTATCACGCATATTCGCGCCGGCCGTGCGCAACACGAAGGCGAAGTCGGTTGGAATACGCAGATTCTTGCGGCTGTCCATGCACATGCCGATCAAAAGCTCCGGCCTGTTCACGCCGGTGGGACCGACACCGAGGTTGTGATACTCCAGGAGACGGCCGACGGGCGTTCCGCGATACGCAGGCAGGATGTGGTCGGGTGTCGTGACTTTGATTATGTCGGGCATCGCACAAAACTATCAGATCCGATGGCTATCGCAGGCCCAGTGAAGGAGTGCCTGGCGCTGTCGTGGGCGGCAGTCGAGGTCGATCCGTTCTTTCGCCAGACGGCGAGCGGCTGCGATGCGTTCACGCCAAAATAGTTGAGTGCCGGGTCGCGCCGCTCAGGGGAGAGCTTCGCCTTTGCAAGCCAACTCGACGGAAATTCGTCGCGGCAGCCCGTGCGGTACTTGCCACCGAAAACGCCTAACGCGAGCATCTCCTTCGGCGTGAGGTCGGGCGCGAGGGCGGGCCTCGCAAGCTACATGGCGCCACCTGCCGAGAGCTACGCCTGCGTTCGATTGCACGTCGCCCCCAGCTACGCGGCCTCACGAAGGACGATGTCCAGGTCGGTGACGACGGCGCTTGTCCGACGCGGACGAGAGGTCAAGATTGACGCCACCACGCAAAGAACGAGTAGGATCGCCAACGCGCGCCGCACGAGCGTTGGACCCTTTGCCGTGGTCGCGACGAGCCGCGGAGTGGCGCCATTCTCGGTGCGCAGGAGCGGCTGAAGATAGAGGCGAGTACGCGCCGTGCGCACCACGACGCGCACCCACGCCGCGTCGCACGGCAAAACCCATCGTCCACCCGACGCGGCGAACCGACGGTCGAGCACTCGACCGCTGGAGCCAACCAAAAACAACTCGGCAGGCGCTCCCGTCAGGGCCAACGAGAGCGTATCGCCGGCCACCGCCATCTCGCTCACCGCGACGTCGGCTTCACCGCGGTGTCCGAAGACGGCGTAGACGCGTCCAGCCTGAAGGGCGGCAACGATCGACGCGGCATCAACTGAGGCGGTCGCGATCATCGTCCAGTAACGCCCTGTTTCGTTAGGCGATGTGCCGTGGTGCGTGTCGTCGTTCGCGACAGCCCAAACGGGCCGGCCGGCGTCGAGGGCCACGTTCCACGCGTCCTCGCTTCGCTCTTCGTTGCTGCCGATCTCCACGGCTGTGTAGCCGGTGAGGGCGCGGAGATCCGCATCGGTGAGCGCGCGGCGAAGCCGTGGATGCGCCATGATCACCGCGCCAGAGGCGGCACGGAGGCGATCGATCCGGTGCTGTTCCTCGTCACGGCCCTGCAGAAGCGGATAGTCCAACCAGTCCACTGACCGCGGTGCGACGGCGAGAAAATGTGTCTTGCGAACGTTGAAGCCCTGCTCGTACACGGTGAGCGCGGTGGAGTCAGCGTCGCTCGCTCGCGAGATCTCCTGATAGTTCGAGACCGGCGCCGCATCGTAGCCCATCGTGCGATAGTGGTTCAGCACGTCGTCCGCCGATCCTTGCCCATTGGTGAGCCCTGCCCACGCTCGCGAATGCGCGTGCAGGTTCACTTTACGCCAAGAGGTGGCGGAAGTGATCGCGGCGTAGGGGTTGTACCATTGCGGGCCATGGAAGGGCAGCGCCGCGGGGAAGTGGTGCACCGGGCACCAGAGGTACACTGCTCCGACGATCAGCAACACGGCGTTGACCGCCGCGCCAAGGGCGCGGCCGCCACGTCTGCTCCGAAATAGCGCGACCGTCGGCATGCTCGAAACGCCTGGCGCTGGCTCTAGACGTAAGACACCTTCACCGCGCAGAACGTCATCGCCGCCACCTGCCGGCGGCGAAAATGGACCGATCATCCGCCAAGGGAGATTGAATGGGCCGCCCGCACTTCGCGATCGCGACGCTCCTCGTTGGGACGATTTCCAGCGCGAGTGGAGCGCAGGTCACACGCCGGCCGGCCGCGCCGGCAGCACCGTCGCGCGCGCTCCGGTTGGGGTTCGACACCATCCGCCTAACGCGAATCGACTCCGTGATGCAGCGCGCCGTGGACCGTTCGGAGATCGCCGGCGCCGTGGCGTTGGTGGTCCGTGACGGCCAGACGGTGTATGAACGGGCGTTCGGATGGGCCGATCGCGAGGCGAACCGCAAGATGACGACAGACGCGATCTTCCGCATTGCTTCGCAGACGAAAGCGCTGACGAGCGTCGCGGTGATGTCGCTCGTCGAGGAGGGAAAGATCACGCTCAACGATCCGGTGAGCCGCTTCATTCCCGACTTCGAGCACACGACGGTCGCCGTGCGCGCCGATACGAGCCGTGGTATCGTGCCGGCGCGCCGGCGCATAACGATTCGCGATCTGCTCACACACACGGCCGGCATCTCGTACGGCACCGACAGCATCGTCGCGCCGCTGTACGCCGCAGCGGGCCTCGGTCCGGCGGCAGGTTGGGGCTGGTACACGGCCGACAAGAAAGAGCCCATCTGCCTAACGATCGAGCGGCTCGCGACGCTGCCCTTCGTCGCCCAGCCAGGCGAACGATTCGTGTACGGCTACAACACGGACATCTTGGGATGCGTGGTCGAGCGCGTCACCGGTGCGCCGCTCGACGAGGTGATTCGGACGCGCATCACCGATCCGCTGGGCATGAAGGATACGCACTTCTTCCTGCCGCCCGACAAGCGCGCGCGTCTCGCGGCGGTGTACATGAATGGCGCCGATATGAAGATCACGCGCTCGCCGGACGGCCCACGCGGACAGGGCGACTACGTCGACGGGCCGCGTCGCAGCTTCTCCGGAGGCGCCGGACTGCTTTCCACCGCTCGCGACTATGCCCGATTCCTCCAGATGCTGCTCAATGGCGGCACGTTGGATGGCGCGCGCATTCTCGGCCCGAAGACGGTCCAGCTCATGACCACGAACCAAACAGGCACTCTGTACTCGCAGACCGGCCAAGGCTTCGGGCTCGGCTTTAGCGTTCTGCTACAGCCCGGCGCGGATGGTCGTGTCGAATCGGTAGGGAGCTACGGTTGGGGTGGTGCCTATGGCAGCACCTACGACGTCGATCCCAAAGAGCGGCTCGTGGTGGTGTTCATGATTCAGCTGCTGCCAAGCCGCAGCAACGTCGCGGCGACGTTCCCTATGTTGGTATATCAGGCTCTCGTCGAGCCGCGACCCGAGACGACCGACCGTCGTTAGGCTCGAGAATCCGCCCGAACTCCGCGGCGATTCGCGAGGCCGAGAAGCGCTCGACCGCCTGCGCACGCCCGGCGGCACCCATGCGTGCGCGGAGTGCCGCATCGTTCACTAAGCGGGACAGCGCGTCGCTCCATGAAGGAACGTCGCCGGGCGGGGCGAGGAAGCCGCTTTCTCCCTCGATGATCGTCTCCGGCGTTCCCCCATCGCGGCTCGCGATCACCGGTACGCCGCACGCTTGTGCCTCCGCCGCCACACGTCCGAACGATTCCCGGCGAATCGACGGAAAAGCGAGGATGTCCATCGCCGCCAGGTCGCTCGCGAGATTGCCGCTCCACGGCTCGCGCACGTGACGCGAAGCGTGCCGAGATGCGGCGAGGTGCGCGCGGAGCTCCGACTCCCGCTCGCCATGACCCACCCACAGCCCCCGGACGGCTGGTGATTGTTCCATTACCTGATCGAGAGCGGAGGCCAGCACAAAAATCCCTTTTTGTCGCTCGAAGCGTCCGGCAAAGCCGACGACGACATCGTTAGGCGCGAAGCCAAGGCGACGTCGGGAGGCGTCGCGTAGCGCCGCGTCCGGACGAAAGCGTTCGACGTCGATCGGGTTATAGAGCACGCGCGTTCGCCAGCGTGGCATCAAGCGCTTCGCCACGACCCACTCACGTAGATAGTTCGAGGGCAAAATGAAACGGCTCGCCAGCCAGGGATAGAGCGGCCCGCTGAGCCGTGAGATTTTCTGAATGTGCAGGAAGAGAGCGAGCGGAATCCGCTGCTTGCGGCCTACGATCGAGAGCGGCCAGTACTCACGCGCGAAGCTGCCGATCAACCAATCAGGGCGTGCCTCCTGACAAATACGCGTCAGGTCCGTGGCGGCGCGGCGATCCTCACCCTGCTCGAGCACGGCGGGGAAGACGGCAACCCGTTCGTCGGCGGCCAAGGCGTCGGCGATGTAATCGTTAGGCCTCGCCGCGACCGCTACGTCATAGCCCGCATCCGCCATTGCGAGCGCCAGCGAAACCAGATGACTTTCTGTCCCGCCCGGGCCACTGTTCGTGCCAACGAACAACAGGCGCCGCACGCGTGACGCGCGCGCGCCGTCGCTACTCACGGCAAGGCGTTGGTGATCGCGAGATGCCGCATGAACGTGGGCTCACTGTCCGGCAACATGGCGGCGGCTGATCGCGCCGTGCGGACATGTTCGAGCAATGCCTGAGTGTGCGTGTGCCACACCGCGGCACTCCATCGCAGCACGGACGGCTTTCGGTGTTCGGCGCGTTTGACGACGGCGGCGCCCGTGAGCCAGATCGTGAGCCTGTCAGCACCCGGTTCGAACGCGAACGTCGAACGGTACACATTCGCCGAGAACTGCGGAATCCTACCGCGGGCGAGCACCGGCGATGGATACGTCGTCCAGTTCACGCCGTCCGTGCTCGTCGCGAGAAAAAGGCTCGTCGCCGTACAGGCGGTGCCGCGCGGATACGCCGCGACCAGCGCCCAATATGCGTCGAGCTGCGGCACGTATTGCACGTCGAGGTGCCAGGGGAGGTAGCCAGGTTGGCTGAAGGCGACTTCGGTTGGCGTCGACCAACTTACCCCGTCCACGGAGCGCCGCAGAATGAGGCGCGTCTGCTTCGCCGTGCACCCTGCACGGCCCGCGTTGACGGACCACATCTTCCAGTCGCCATCGGCGCGGCGTGCAACGCTCGGCGAGACGACGAACCGATTCATGTCGGTCGTGACGATCGTCGGCGACGACCATGCATGTCCGTCGCCGCTGCGCGAGAGGTAGACGACATCGGCCTTGTGCAGTGGCTTCTCTCTCCCGCGGCGCACCTCCACCACTTCGCGGTAGTAAAGCCGCAGCTCGTCGGCTGCCGGATCGTATGTCAGATCCGGGTCCGAGAGATAGCCACGAGTCGTTCTCGCGACGGGGTTCGTGAGCCCCGCTGGTACGGCGAACGCGTCACCCGTCGTGCCGCTAAACAGCGAGGGGTTCTCGACATACGAGTCGCTGTTGGGGTAAGGCGTCAGTGCGAGCCAAAATCGCTGGCCGTGCCACGCGGAAGGAAAGGCGACGGCGCTCGCATGAACGACCTGATGAGAGCTTTCGTATGTATCGAAGTCGATCGGGACGGGCACACCGAGCTTGTCGTCGGTGAGCCCACCGCTCGACAAGGAGACGTCGCCATCACTCGGCTGAAGGACTCGGTCCGAGGAGCAACCGGCAATCCAGGCGAGACTGGAGACGACTATCGTGCCACAGAGCGTGGCGATAAGTGCGCGAGCATGATGGCGGGCAGACCACATCGTGCACTCCCAAGGCGCAACGGCGCGTATTGGAGAGAGACGCTTCCATCAAGTGGGTGACGGATGCGTCGAGAGCTCGTCAGGAACTCGGCAACGGAATGACGTATTGTAGTGAACTTCCCTTGCGCGAGCCAGAGTGAGTTTTTTCGGGTGATGGCCGCGCGGCAAGTCATTGGGCAACCTCTCATCACGCGACCGTCCCGTTGGCCGGCGGCCACGAGCGAACTATCTCGCATCGACGCATGAGCATCGCCCAGCCGATATCGTCTGCAGCCGCGCCGGACCCTGACCGGCTCGCGGTCCCAATCGCACCGCGATCGCGCCTCGCGTCTCTGGACGTCTTCCGCGGCCTGACGATTATCGGGATGCTGTTAGTGAATAATCCGGGCAGCGCCGCGGCGGCGTACCCTCAACTGCGACATAGCGTTTGGCATGGTTGGACTCTGGCGGATCTCGTCTTTCCGTTCTTCCTCTTCGTCGTGGGAGTCACGACCCATCTCTCCCTCCATTCGCGCACGAATCGGGGCGACGATGACGAAGAAATCCGCCGGCAGATCCTGCGGCGGGGTGCCCTCCTGTTTGGGATTGGATTGGTGCTCAACTGGTTTCCGTTTTATCAGTACGGCGCGATCGCGGGCAGTCCCAAGCCCACCATCGCTGACCACTTCATCGCTCGCCTCCTCGATGTCCGACTCCTCGGGGTGTTGCAACGGATCGGCATCGCATATGTGGCGGCGGCCTTTCTCACTTGGCGCGCGCCCACACGGCGTGTGGTCGGCATTACCGCCGCGCTGCTGATCGGCTATTGGCTGGCGCTCACCCTCCTCCCCGTGCCCGGTGAGGGTACAATCGGTCTCTATCTTCTCGACAGCCCGGGCCGAACACTATCGGCATGGACCGATCGCACTACCCTCGATTGGTCGCATTGGGGGCTTGGGAATCACCTTTGGGAGAGCAGCCGGGTCTTCGACCCCGAAGGGCTGCTGTCCACGATTCCCGCCATCGGGACGACGACGATCGGTGTGCTCGTCGGACGCTGGCTCTCTGCTCCCCGAACGTTAGGTGAGCGGCTGAACGGCCTCTTCGCGGGGGGCGTCCTTTTGACGGTGGCCGGCCTGGCCTGGGGCGCCATCTTCCCCATCAACAAGAATTTCTGGACGAGCTCCTATGTGCTGTTCACCGCCGGCGTGGGATGCACGACGCTGGCGACCATTGCCTGGCTCATCGACGCGCGGCATCAAACGCGGTGGACCACTCCCTTCATCGTTTTCGGAGTCAATCCAATCTTGGCGTATGTCGGGGCCGAGCTGACAGCTATTCTCCTGGACTCAACGATCAAGCTGCGCATTGCGGGACGCTTGCAGTCAGTACACGAGCTGACCAACGGCGCGCTCGCGATGTGGCTTCCGCCTAACGCGGCGTCGCTGGCGTATTCGCTGGCATTCGTAGGGCTCTGGTACGCAGTGCTGCTCGTGCTCTATCGGCGTAGAATTGTGTTCAAGATCTGATTTGAGGTCCTTCACGGCGTGAGCGCGGGGGAACGGCGCTCCTCTCCATCCAACCTTCGCACTGCTTGCGAGCTCGAAAAGCTGGAAATTCCCGAAACGGCATGAATTAGAGCAACGACAACAGCATGTGAACCACTGAGGACACGAAGGAAAACAACAAAGGATGTCCCTTTTCCAATCAACTGGTCACTCCGCGCATGGCCTCCCTCTGCCTCCTCCGTGTCCTCTGTGGTTCACAGAACGATGTTTCGTTGTTTCTTCAGCTGCTGTTTCAAGCCGTTTCCCGTCGGTTCGATGTTCAAGTCAGTTGATGGCAATTCTTCGCGTTGAGCCGTGGGGCGTAAGAAGGGCCACGCCATTCGCGCCATTCGCGTCCTCGACGCCTTCCAACGCTGTATCGCTTGAAGGTCCAAAATCGTGGAAGTCCCTCCACCGCCAATCGGTCAGCGATTTGTAACGCGACTGGCCTCTGATGCGCGATTTCTACAACGTCAACCAACCCCAAACCAGGCTCCCACCATGCGTCGCGTTCTTAGTGCTCTCATCGTTTGCGTGCTTCCTTCCGTCGCCGCCGCGCAAACATCGCCCGTCGCCGACGCGTTTCGGAAAAACGCGCAGGAAGTTGGCAAAAACCTCATGGCTGCCGCCGAGGAGATGCCCGCCGACAAGTACAGCTTCCGACCCACGCCAGCGCAGATGAGCTTCGCGATGGTCGTCGACCATCTGTCGAAAGGCAATGATTATCTGTGCGGCGCCATCAGTGGCACGAAAGCACCGACTCGCGCGAAGGTCGATACCACTGCCGGGAAGGATGCCCAGCTCGCGCGATTGAAAGAGACATTCCAGTTCTGCGATCAAACGCTGGCGTCCCTCGACGACTCGAAGCTGGGCGAGAAAGTTCCGTTCTTTGGCGGACCTACTGCGCGAGCGAGCGTCATGACCATTACGACCGGCGACTGGGCGGACCACTACAGCCAGGCCGCGATCTATATGCGGCTCAATGGCCTGGTGCCGCCGACGGCGAAGAAGCAGGGAATGTAAGGCTGATGAACGTTCACTAATCATCATCCTCATTGTCGTTCGCGCCACGCAGCTTCATGATCAGCGTCGGCGCGAACGACAGAGCGAAGAGTGCTGCCACGACGACGCCGGCGACCACGAATGCCCGCCGGTCGCTTCCGGTTATGCCCGCCATGATACGATCGCCCACGTACACCGCCGCGATCGTCCCCGGCAAAATGCCGAGGGCCGTTCCCCCAATGAAGGGCAGGAATGGCAGATGTCCCACGCCGGCGCCGTAGTTGAAGATCCCGAACGGCATGATCGGCAGGAGCTGCATCCGCAGCGTCGTAAGAAACACATTGCCGTGACGCAGATCTCGCAGCTTGTCGTGAAATCGGCCAAGCAGCCTCCGCGCGACATTGGACCATGCAGACCGGGCGAGAAAGTATCCGGCGGTCGCGCCGAGCAGGGAAGCTATCAATACGAAGATCGTACCGCGCATGACCCCGAAAACCGCGCCCGCGCCATAGGCGAGTGGTGATACCGGTGCGGCGAAGGTCGCCAGTCCAGCATAGACGGCGATAAAAATCGGTCCGAGCCAGGCCATATCCTGAACTCGTTGGGCGGCGGCGTCGAGCTTTTGCGGATTCTTGAGATCGAAATAGCCATGACGCCAAGCGAGGACGATGAAAATCGCAACCGCGACGATTGGCAACGCCACGCGCACCCAATCGGTCGGCCGCGCACGCTCCCGCTCGCGCTGCGGCCGCTTTGGATGCGCATCGGACGGCGGCGCCGATTGCTCTGGTAGGGCCACTGGTGTTCAGTTATCAGGTTGTGGGCAACGGGCACGGCTGGACACGAATCTAAGAGCGATAATGATGCCTCGGAGACGACGGCCATCTGGCCGAAGCAATTGGTGGGCGGTGTTGGCAATACTGGCGGCGACCAACCTCCTCTCGGCCCAGGAGACGAACGGGGCGCGAGTCCGCGCCGCGACACGTTCCTATCGCGAGCATAACGAGGCGGCGATCGTCGGCGAGTTCGCGCGGTTGCTGGCCGTCCCGAATCTCGCGAGCGACTCGGCGAATATTCGCCGGAACGCCGACTTGTTGATCGAGATGCTGCAACGCCGCGGCTTTCGCGATACGCGTTTGCTCACGGTGCCTGGTGGACCACCGGCGGTGTACGGCGAGCTGCCGGCCCGAAAGGCGAATCGAACGCTCGTCCTCTATGCGCATTACGACGGCCAGCCGCTGGATCCGAAGCAATGGACGACGCCGCCGTGGACGCCCGTGCTGCGCGACCGCGGCCTCACCGAGGGAGGGAAGGAGATCCCCCTTCCCCCGGCGGAATCGGGCGCCCACATCGATGGCGAAGCACGTATCTACGCACGGTCCGCGGGCGACGACAAAGCGTCGATCATGGCGATGCTCGCCGCCATCGACGCGCTGCACAATCGACAAATTGAGCAATCGGTAAACTTGAAGGTCTTCTTCGAAGGCGAGGAAGAAGCCGGCTCCGGTCATCTTCGTCAAATCTTGCAGACCTACGCGACCACGCTGACGGGTGACGCATGGCTGTTCTGCGATGGACCGGTGCATCCGAGCGGCCGCGAGGAATTGGTCTTCGGCCAGCGCGGGGTTACGGGGTTCGAGCTCACCATCTATGGCCCCACCCGGGCGCTACACAGCGGCCACTACGGGAATTGGGCACCGAATCCTGCCACCCTGATCGCGAATCTCATCGCGAGCATGCGCGATGATGATGGCCGAATCAAGATCGCTGGATACTACGACGACGTGCGTCCCATTTCGGCGGCCGAGCGTCGCGCGATCGCGGCGCTCCCGCCGCACGATTCGACGCTCCGCCACTCCCTCGGCCTGGCACGAACGGAAGCCAATGATGCGCCGCTCGCCGAGCGCATCATGTTGCCGGCCCTCAATGTGCGGGGTATTCGCGCCGGTGGCGTGCGCGAGACCGGGTCGAACACGATCGCGAGCGAGGCATACGCTTCCTTCGATGTGCGGCTCGTGCCTAACGAAACGCCCGAGCGAGTGCAACAGTTGGTGGAAGCGCACATTCGCAAGCAGGGCTACTTCGTCACGCACGACAGCGCGACGCTCGCCATTCGACTCGCACATCCGAAGGTGGCCCGGGTCGAGTGGGAAAGCGGCTATCCCGCCTCACGCGCACCGATGGACGGCGCATTCGGGCGCGCGGTCCTCGCCGCATTGAACGATGGTGCGGCGGCGCCACTCTTGGCGCTGCCAACGATGGGAGGCAGCGGCCCAACGTACCTCTTCGAACGAGTGCTGCGCGTGCCAATGATCACGCTTCCGATCGCGAACTACGACGACAATCAGCATGCCGCGAACGAGAATCTGAGAATTCAGAACTTGTGGAATGGCATCGAGACGTACGCCGTGCTCCTCGCCGGAATCGGCGGTCATTGGGGTCCACGGCCCGTGCCGTGAGTGGCCTCACGGAGTTGGATCGCTCGGCGCTTGCCGACAGGCTGCATTCCCTCGCGATCCACTTGCTTCGTCGTATCCGGCGTGGGGACGATGCGGCCGGGCTGAGCGCGCCGCGTTTGTCCGCGCTGTCAGTCGTGATCTATCGAGGCCCGATCAGTCTCACCGAGCTGGCGAAGGCGGAATCGGTCACCGCGCCAACCATGACCCGTCTCGTTCAGGCATTGGTGAAGGCGGGTTTGGTCGAGAAAAGTGTGGACGAGAGCGACAATCGCGCCGTGCTCCTGCGAGCCACGCCAACGGGTCGCGATACGCTGAATCTCGCCCGTGCTCGCCGCCTTGCCGCACTCGAGGAAATACTCGGCCGCCTCTCGCCCGACGATGCGGCATTAGTTGCGCGCGCCGTGAGCATACTCGAACCTCTGCTTGGGTAGAAAGAAGAGGGTGGCGAGTGGCGAGTGGCGAGTGGCGCGTCACGCACCACGCACCACCCGCCACATTTCGCGTCCCACAACCCACACCCCGCACCCGCAACCCACTACGCCTTCAGCACGATCTTCTCGCAGTTGTCCTGCTTGTGCATGAACATGTCGTAACCACGAGCGGCGTCATCGAGACGCATTCGATGGGTGATGACGAAGCTCGGGTCGATCTTCCCTTCCTCGATGAAGCCGAGGAGCTTCTTCGTGTAGCGTTGAACGTGGCACTGACCCGTCATGATGCGAATCGAGCGGTTCATCATCGCACCAACCGGGAACTTGTCGATGAAGCCGCTATAGACGCCGATAACCGACACCGTCCCGCCACTCTTGCACGCCATGATCGCTTCGCGAAGAGCGATCGGACGGTCAGTCTCCATGCGCGTTGCCTGCTTTGCCCGATCATACAAGAACTTCACGCCGGGCGCGTGCGCCTCCATGCCAACGGCATCGATGCAGCTGTCAGGTCCGCGGCCACCGGTCAGATCGTTCAACGTCTCGATGACGCTGTCCACCTGCTCATAGTTGACCACTTCCGCGCCCTGCTTCTGCGCCATCTGCAATCGATAAGGATATCGATCGATGGCAATGACGCGCTCGGCGCCGAGCATGAAGGCGCTGGCAATCGCGAACTGCCCCACGGGGCCGCAGCCCCACACGGCAATCGTGTCGCCGGGCTTGATGTCACACATCTCCGCGCCCATGTAGCCGGTCGGGAAGATGTCGGACAAGAAGAGCACCTGCTCGTCCGTGAAGCCATTTTCGATCTTCACCGGTCCCACGTCGGCGAATGGCACCCGCGCATATTCCGCTTGGCCGCCGGCGAATCCACCCGTTAGGTGCGAGTACCCGAAAATGCCCGCGGTCGCATGACCGAACAGCTTCTCGGCGATCCACCCGTTCGGATTCGTGTTCTCGCAAACGGAGTACAGCTCCTGCTTACATGCAGCACATACGCCGCACGCGATAGGGAAGGGAACAACGACACGATCGCCGACCTTGATGTTCTTCACGTCACGGCCCACCTCCATCACCTCACCCATGAACTCGTGCCCGAGAACGTCGCCGGGCTCCATGAAAGGGTTGTAGCCGTTGTACAGGTGGAGGTCGGAGCCGCAAATCGCGGTCGAACTAATCTTTACGATCGCATCCTGTTGGTTGAGAATCTTTGGATCGGGAACGTCGCGGACCTCGACTTTGTTCATTCCCATCCAGCAAGTCGCTTTCATCTGGTAGCTCCTAGGTCAGCGTGGCGGTTGCGCGGGACGCGGCTTGCCTTTCTCGATTGTGGAATCGGAGAGAACGATCTCGCCGACTTCCATCACTTGCTTGAAGGCGCGGAGGTCGTCCTGGACTTCCTGCCCAGGCTCCTTGCGGAAGAGCTTGGCGACCTTCGCCGCAACGCGGCCCGCGACCCCACCCGGTGGCTCATAGCGGAGGTCAACGTGGACCTGAGTGCCCCGCCCACCCGGCGCGGCCTGAAACTGCACCTCGCCTTCATTGTAGACGTCCGCGTTGCCTTCCGAGCGCCAAGCGATCAACTCGTTAGGTACATCGCGTGATGTCACCGCGTCCCACTCCACCGTCTTTCCCGCGGGCGCCTTGGCGCGCCAATGGGACCGATTTGGTCCGGTGACCTGAACCGACTCGAGATGCCGCATGAAGCGCGGCAGATTCTCGAAGTCATGCCAGAAGTTGTAGACCTCTTCCACGGGCTTGTTGACCGTAATCGTCTTCCGAACGTGAATGCCTTCTTCCTCGACATCAGGATTAATGGCCGTGTTCGGTGAGTTCGCGATCTGTTGGGCGGCCAGGGCGTCGAGCGCGAGAACGCCGAGCACCGACGCCGTGGCGAAGGTCGTTCGGCCACGGTGATTCTCGCTGTTGCTCATGACTTTGCCGAGGAGCGCCAGATCCATGATGTCGCCCACAACGCGAGACCAGAGCCAGTTCGAGGGACGCTCCTTGGACAGGATTCCAATCCCGGAAGTGATCTCGCGGACGCCAAGGGCACGCATGAGGGCCGTGTTGCTGTCGCTGTCGTCCACACCGCAGATCTTCGATACCACGCGTGGCATGAGGATTTGCGACGCGCCGAGGCCGAGGCTGAACCAACCGAGGAAATCGGCGAGCTTTTCGTTCGGCCCTTTGGGCGCGCGAGGTCCGTCGTAGGTCACGTCGCGATTCGTCGACGTTGAGCGGCGAGTGGGTGCTCGGCGCGTGGTGCCGGCGTTCTGCCATTCGCCGACATCGCCTTGCTGCCATGATCCGGTCTCTACCGTTCCCATGCTACCATCCTCATGCCTAACGGTGATGCGCAGGTCCGTGCGCTGTGCAAAGGGATGGACTGGGTTTGCAGAGGGTATGCCGTGTGATCGCGGCACCTCGGGAAGTCGCGTACTGGCCGCCACTTCGCAGGTCCCTACCGGGCGGGGCCTTACCCAGGCAGCCGTGCGCCCACACGCCTCGATGTGTCGTCGATTTCGGTGACGAGTCGCCTAACGAGTTCGACGGTCGATTCGCGGCGCGCGAGTCGCAGGCCTTGTCCAGCCCACAGTGACAGGAACTCCGCTCGATTTTGCCTGGCCGCTAGCGTACGCAGCGGCCGCGTGAGCGCATTTTGTGTGGGGTATCCCAAATTAGCGGCGTCGCCTCGCGCTTCCACTTCGCTCATGAAGCGGTTGACGATGCCGCGAGCGGCGCGCCCGCTGAACGCACGCGTGACACGCGTATCGGTTTCGCGCGCGGCGAGCACTGCATCCTTGTATGCGCCTGACGCGCCCGACTCCTCGGTCGTCAGAAACGCGGTCCCCATCTGTGCGGCAATGGCTCCGAGCACCAGGGCCGCGACGATCCCGCGCCCATCCATGATCCCGCCGGAGGCAATGACGGGAATTCGCACCGCGTCGACGACTTGAGGAACGAGCGCCATCGTCCCGATCATTGCGGCGGCGAAATCTGCAGCGAATGTCCCGCGATGCGCGCCGGCCTCACTCCCTTGTGTGACGATCGCGTCCACCCCCGCGTGCTCGAGGGCAATCGCCTCCTCCACAGTCGTCGCCGTCCCGATGATCGTCATGCCCCGATCTCGCAGGGCGCTCAGAGTCTTCGGCGTCGGTATGCCGAAAGTGAAGCTGAACACTCTCGCACCGCTTTCGAGGACCGCCTCGAGCTGCGCGTCGAAATCCTGAATCACCTGGGTTGGCACCGCGGGTGGTGTGAGTCCCAGCTCCGCGTGGTACTGCGCGAGCGCCTCGAGCGCCTGCTGACTGTCCGACCTGAGCGGTTCCGGCGTCACGGGGGCGAAGAGGTTGATGCCGAATGGGCGTGACGTCTGGGAGCGCACGGTACCTGCCGCTTCGGCGATCTGCTGTGGCGATAGATACGCCGCACCGATGAAGCCGAGCGCGCCTGCTTCGCACGCGGCGCTCACCATGGCAGGAGTCGTTACCCCACCGGCCATTGGCGCCTGGATGATCGGATGTGCTACGCCCAGTCGGCCAAGTAGTGTCTGGGGCATGGTATGCCGGGTGGTGACGGATCAGCTAGGATCCAGGGATGCACAACGACCACTAAATGTTAGCGTCCAATCCCTTCCGAGAGATGCCGACCCTGACGTCCGCACCGGCCGAGCTGCAGCAGTGGCGTGCCGACACCCCTGGCTGCGCGCATCGCAACCACCTCAACAACGCCGGCGCGGGGATGATGCCGCGGCCCGTGATCGAAGCCATCACGGAGCACATCGCGCTCGAGAGCGAGATCGGTGGCTACGAGGCGGAAGATGCACGGCGTGCCGAGATCGACGCCGTCTACGACACTATCGGTGCACTCGTCGGAGCGCCGGCGCGCAACATGGCCATCGTCGCAAACGCTACCGCCGGCTTCGTGCAATCCATGAGCGCGTTCGACCTAACGAATGACGACGTCATCATCACCAGCAAGGTCGACTACGTCTCGTATCAGATCGCGTTTCTCTCGTTGGCCAACCGACTCGGTGTGCAGGTGCGTCATGTGCCAGACCTGCCGGAGGGCGGCATCGACCCGGACGCCTTGCGCGACGCATTGCGGCGGGAACGCGTGCGACTCGTGCACGTCTCGTGGGTACCGACGAACTCGGGCATCGTGCAGGACGTCGAGGCGGTGGGCCGCGTGTGCGCGGAAGCGGGAGTGCCTTTCGTGCTCGATGCGTGTCAGGCGATTGGGCAGATTCCCATCGACGTCGAGCGGATTCGGTGCGACTACCTGTCTGTCACCGCGCGCAAGTTTCTGCGGGGTCCGCGCGGTATCGGCTTCATGTATGCCTCCGATGCGGCGCTCGATCGTGGCGATCACCCGCTGTTCGTCGATATGCGTGGGGCGCGCTGGGTGGACGTCGACAAGTACGAGCTCGTGCCGAATGCCCAGCGCTTCGAGGACTGGGAGTTTCCGCATGCCCTTGTCCTCGGCATGGGTGCGGCCGCTCGTTATGCAACTGGTGTCGGCGTCGACCGCGCGAGCAAGCGCGCCTTCGCATTGGCGGCGACGCTCCGGCGCGAGCTGGCAATGATCGACGGCATACGCGTGCTCGATCGCGGACGACGGCAATGCGCGATCGTGACGGCCGAGATCCGCGACCGGGACGCGACTGAGATCGTGGCCGAGCTGGCCCGTCGCGGCATCAACACGACCGCCAGCCTCCGATGGTATGGTCTCATCGACTTCACGGAGAAGGGCACCCAATCTGCCGTCCGCATCTCACCGCACTACTACAACAGCGAGGAGGAGATCGACGCAGTGGTAGGACACCTGCGCGAGATCGTGGCGCAATGATCAAGGCTCGTTATGTCGCGGCGCTGCTGACGTTCCCGCTCGTTGCCGGTCGCGCGCAGGACACGACGGGATTCAGCCATGCCGATTCACTGCGCGGAAGCAACGGTCCGGGTCGCGCCTGGTGGGACGTCAGCTTCTACGATCTCCATGTGCGCGTGGAGCCGGCAGACAGCAGCATTCGCGGTTACAACACGATCGTGTATCGCGTTGTCGCGCCGAGTAGCGAGATGCAGATCGATCTGCGCGTTCCCCTCGAGGTGGACAGCATCGTACAACGGGGCCAGGTGCTCGCACACCGCCGCGATGGCGACGCAATCTTCGTGACGCTTCCCGAAGCGGAACGCGTTGGCTCGCACGATTCAATTAGCGTTTACTATCACGGCAAGCCGCGGGTGGCGCGCCGCGCGCCCTGGGACGGCGGTTTCGTGTGGACCACCGACAGCCTCGGCAATCGGTGGATTGCAACGGCCAACGAAGGAATCGGCGCGAGCGTCTGGTGGCCCACTAAAGAGCTGCGCGCCGACGAACCGGATAGCCAGCGTATCGCGATCACCGTTCCGGGCACCATGGTCGATGTGTCGAACGGGCGGTTGCGAAATACCGCCGCGAATGCCGACGGCACGAGGACGTACGAGTGGTTCGTCTCCAACCCGATCAATAATTACGACGTCGCCGTCAATGCCGGTGAGTACACCCATCTCGGCGATTCCTACCAGGGTGAGCGTGGCAAGCTGACGCTCGATTTCTGGCCCCTGGCCTATCACGCGGATACGGCGCGCAAGCAATTCGAGCAGGTGAAGCCAATGCTCAAGTGCTTCGAGCATTGGTTCGGCCCGTATCCCTGGTACGAGGACGGTTACAAACTCGTGGAAACGCCGCATCTCGGCATGGAGCATCAGAGCGCCGTCGCTTACGGCAATCACTACAAAAACGGCTACAGCGGCCGCGATCTCTCCGCCACGGGATGGGGGATGAAGTGGGACTTCATCATCGTCCACGAGAGCGGGCATGAGTGGTTCGGGAACAGCATCACAGCGCAGGATCCCGCGGACATGTGGGTGCAGGAAGGCTTCACGAACTACGCCGAGGGTTTGTATACCGAGTGTCAGTCGGGGAAGGCAGCTGGTGCGCAATACATCATTGGCAGCCGGCGCAACATACGGAACGATCGCCCAATCATCGCGTCATTCGGTGTGGAGCACGAAGGCTCGGGTGACATGTACTACAAGACGGGCAGCATGCTGCACATGATTCGTCAGGTCATCGATGACGACGCGAAGTGGCGGGACATTCTGCGCGGTCTGAATCGCACGTTTTTTCACAAGACGGTCACCGGCGCGGAAGTGCGCGCATACATCAACCGCCGCGCCAGCATCAACTTCGATCCCGTCTTCGCGCAGTATCTGATGACAACGCAGATCCCTACGCTCGAGTACGTTCTTGCGGATTCGATCGTTCGCTATCGTTGGACGAATGTCGTGCCGGGCTTCGCGATGCCCGTCCGTGTGACGATCGGCGGCGTGACGCAGTGGATCCGCCCAACCGAGATCTGGCGCACGTCACGCGTCTCCGGCGCGCGACGTGGCGGTAATCTCGATGTCGATGCGGATTTTTATGTGATGAAGCGAGAGACGATGCGCGCGATACCGGATGTCAGTTAGCTCTGTCATCGACAGCAGATTCTTCGCTTCGCTCAGAATGACATCACCTGCATCAAGAGGAGCGAAGCGACGAAGGATCTGCTGTTCACAACTCCGTATTACGCGGCGCCGATGATTGCTCTTTGGTGACAGAGTTGGACAAAGGCCTCGTCCCGGCGCGCTGCGCACGGCGAGTAGCCTGAGTTAGCAGCAATTCCGACAGCAGATCTTTCGCTTCGCTCAGGATGACACCAATTCAGGGGCATCACTTATGAAGCCGATTCGATTGCTCGCAGTCTGCGCGGTGTTGGCGACGCCCGTGGGGGCTGGCGCTCAAACTCCCAAAGTGGGACCACAGCGAGGGACCGTGCTCGTCGTTGGCGGTGGCTCGTTAGGCCCCGAGGTGTTGGGCAAATTCGTCGAGCTCGCGGGAGGGTCGGATGCGCTCATCGTCGATGTGCCGACCGCCGGAGGTGACTCCGTGTATCCGCCAGACTGGCGAGGGATGAGCTCACTCAAAGCGGCGGGCGCGAAGCACGTCGTGGTGCTGCACACCACCGACAAACGACTCGCTGACACCGATAGCTTTGCCGCGGTGCTTGCACACGCAGGCGGAGTTTGGTTCGAAGGTGGCCGCCAATGGCACCTCGTAGACTCTTACGCCGGTACGAAGACCGAGAAAGCGTTTCACGACGTACTCGCGCGCGGCGGAGTGGTTGGTGGATCGTCGGCTGGTGCGTCGATTCTCGCGAGCTACCTCGTGCGCGGCGCGCGCGAAGGCAACACGATCATCATGGCGCCCGGCTACGAGGTGGGATTCGGATTCTTGCGCGGCGTGGGCATCGATCAACATGTCGTCGCGCGTGAGCGCCTCGCCGATTTGGCCGACTCGCTGATGCCGCGACGCCCGGAGCTACTGGGACTCTCCGAGGATGAAGGCACGGCGTGGCTGGTGCGCGGTGATACCGCGGAAATCATTGGACGCAACAAGGCCTTCGTCTATGGCGGTCGTGAGCCTAACGATCCAGGCAAGCCCTTTCTGACTCTCTATCCCGGCGACCGGTATGACCTCGGTGGCCGTCGTGTGCTACACCGCGCGAACGAGGAATCGCCAGTGAGCTATGCCTTCGTCGACTCCTTGTTCAAGGGTGTGACGACGGCCGCCGGTAGCGAAGCCACCGTCCTCGTCGCACGAAGTGGCAAGGTACTGGTCAATCGCGCGTACGGCGTCCCGCCGCAGCCGAAGTACATGCCAACGACCACCGTGCCCAACTTCGCGTTAGGTGGACTGTCGGAAAGCTTTCAGGCGGTAGCCGCGCTAATCGTTGCGCGTGACGGCAAGTTGTCGCTCGACGAGCCGATCGGCGCGGGATCGACCACCGTGCGCGATTATCTCGCCGCAACACCAATCTGGTCGGATAGTGGGCGCGCCGTCGCCGAGTTGATCACGAAACGCACGGGAACGCGATTCGATACGCTGGTCACGCGTCGCATCTTTGGACCGATCGGTGCGCACAAGACCAACGCCTTCGCGGACGGACAGGTCGAATCGAACGTCGATGAGCTGTATCGGTGGGAGCTCGGGCTCGAGCACAATCGAGACTTTGCCGCCGATAGCGTTGCCGAGACCGACGGATCGACCGAGATGAGGCAGTTTCCTGCGCACGCGGGCTGGCGTGCGGACTCGTATCGCGGGCTTTCGCGTTACACGGCGTACGGTACGACGAATGGACGTCGCAATGCGTTCGTCCGCATCCCCGATCGCAACATCGCGATCATCATCCTCACCAACAGCGATGACGTCGACGCGCGCAAGTTGGCGGACACGATCACCGACAAGCTGCTCTCGGCGCGCTAGGCGCCGAGAGGAGTGAGGAGTGCCAGATTCGCGTGCGTTAGTCGCCGGTAACGTTCACCGTCGGCGGAAAGCGCCGGGCGAGTCATGGGAGCGTTGCCCGCCTTGTTGGTTTCCAGCGAAAAGTGGCGGCGACGATGCGGAATGAGCGCTGCCGAGTGAGAAATGAGCGCTGCCGACTGAGGAATGGGCCGCGCGAGTGAGAAATCCGCGGTGGGACTGAGAAATGCGCGGTGCGTGTGAGAAATCAGCGGTGCGCGTGTGTGAATGGCTGATGTGCCTGCGCGTTGTCGCGAGGCGCTTGTCGATCGTCGCGGTGCGCTTGCGGAATTGACGGTCAGCCAACGCGTCGGAGCGGTGCGCGTGCGCAAATAACAGTGAGAGTGCGCGTCGCGGCGATGGCGGGTGCGAATGTGAAGGTGCGCATGCGCGTGCTCGCGATGCGCCCCCGCGATGTCGCGGCGTCGTTTTGAAGATCGAGGAGCGAGTTCGCGTTTCGACAGATCGGACTCGAGATCTTGCGGTCGGTGTGCGCGTTGCGTCGGTCAACGCCGCCGTTTTAGCGAATGAGGTCTGCGATGTTGCGGTCAGCGTGCGCGATCTCGCGACACCGATCGGGCGCTCGCGGCCAGAAATTTCAGGCGGCGGACAGACTTCAGATCCAGCGGCGCGCATTTGCGAGATGGCGGTGCGGACTTTCTTCCAGCGGTGCGCGTACGAGTTGCAGCGGCCGGAAATTTCAAGCGCCGGAACGGATTGCAGCTCCGACGAAACGGATGCGCGTTGCTGCGTACGCGTTTGCATTCCCGCGGACGAGGCCAAATTCCTCCGGAAAGGGTGCGCGTTACGCCGATAGGACGTTCAGTTCTCGAGGAAGGAATTTTTTCGCGGCGGAACGCTCTCGAGCTCTGGCGGACGTGCCTGTCGAGCCGCCGAAAACGAAAACGAGGCGCTGGTTTCGAGCGCCTCGTTTTCGTTCCGCGTTTCGAGTCAGCGGTACGACATGCGATCACCAGCTCCGACCCGGACGTGGCGCGCGATCAGGTGAGCCTGGCTCGTCGTCGGGATACGAATCCCAGTAGCGATCCGTGGTGACGATGCGACGTGCGAACACCAGGTGGCCAGCGAACCATCGTCCGCGGTCACCTTCACCAAGGACGTCGTAGCGAACGCCGTCGCCGCTGGACGTCGAATGAATGATGCGATCGTTGCCCACGTAGATCGCGACGTGATTGATGTGATCGCCGTCGTTCGCGAAGAAGAGGAGATCGCCGGGGCGTAGCGAGCCGGGACGTGTCGACACCCGGTCACCGAGATCCGCCATGCGACGCGCGCTGTGCGGAAGGCGTACGCCCTCGCGCCAGAAAACCCACTGCACGAAGCCCGGGGCGTCGAAACCGTTGTGCGGGCTGGTGCCATTATAACGGAATCGCGTCCCGACATACTCATCGGCCGTTGCCAGCACCCGCGACGCCAGTCGCGTTGTGCTCACACTGGGCTCGATGATCGTGTAGCTGGACGATGGCGGTGGTGGCGCTATGTAAATCCGACGTTCCACGATCGGCGGTCGCGGCGACTCCGACCGCACCGGCGTGCGATGGAGCGAATGCCCACCGAAGCTCGCGGTGATACCGAGTCGATATTCCCAGCTCCGCGACGAGCCAACGGTCACCGACGAATCGCTATGCAGCCCGCGCCGATACCGAGCTTCGACACCGACGCCCAGCCATCCGAGCAGATCGTGATGCGCGCCAAGACCATAGTTGAGCGTTGCGACGGAGCTATCCGGCGCATTGCGTGGCCGCAGACCGTAGCCGCCGACTCCGAAGAACCCGTACGGCGAGAATCCGAGGAGCAGCGACTTCATTACTGGTACGTGGCGGAACGGCTCGACGAGGACGTCCGCGTCTGCCGTCCACCCGCCGACAAAAAGTCCCGGATCGCTGCGGTAACTACTGCTCACCGTTTTGTTCTGACACGGTGCAGGCGTGCACTGGGTGTAGTCGTAGCTCGTAAGCTCATTCGAGCCGTCGCCATGACCGACATTCAGGCCGCCACTCAGGCGCAACCCGAAGATGCCTGTGTAGCCGGTGAAACCGAGTCCGCCGAAGTTGAGATCGAGGGGCTGCTGCTTTCGAGCAGCGTACGCCTCGAGCATCATCGGTCCCTGGGCGCTAGCGGAAGCCGCGGGCAGCGACACGACGACGGCGGCGCCTACCAGTAGTAGTGAGCGCGTCCGAGTCATTTTTTGACCAACCGATGGAGTCTGCCTGATGAACGCCGCATGAGCGATGCCACGGCGTGGGGACACGTGCACGATCCTCCCTCTCACACTCTTATAATCGACACATCAAACGCGAGAAGGGTTTGATGGAGCGACCAATGAGAGTTGCCTGACGAGGACACCTGCGTGTCATGTCGCGACGCGCTGTTGACTGTCCGGCAGTTTTTCGGGTCGATGAGAGCACGCCGAGGGGCGTCCCTCACCCTCGGCGTTTGCGGGCGACCGCGTCGCTAGCTGCGCGACTTGGTCTCGTCGATTTTCTCGGAGTCGAACTCTGATTCACTTCCTGTTTGCGCCTCTTGCTTGCTTCTCTCCGGCGTGAGATCGGCGCTCGGCTTCGCGGGGATCCGACCGTCCGGGTAGCCACTCTCCGGCTGCAGCTCCGCGTCGTCTCGCGGGTGCTCTGGATCAGGCATGGCCTTAGTCCTTCTCGCGCAGGCCCTTCTCGTTGCGCGGCTTATAGTCGGCGCGGGATTCGCGATGGTCGAGCGTGCCGTGCAGGTTCCCGGTGTTGTCGCTCGGGCCATGATCGCGATTGCGTTCATGCTCGGCGAAGAGCTGCGTATGCTCGCTGTTTTTCTCTGCCTCGTCGTGCTGCTCACGGTCCTCGACCAGCCGACGGCCGCCGCTGTTCGCCGCGCGCTGACGAGTCTCTTCGATACGGTCCGCCTGCGACTGCCCGTGCTCTCCCTCGTGCAACTGCTCTAGGAAGCGTGAGTGGGTCTTATCGCCATGCTGCCCCTCGGCGTGTGCCTGCGGGCCCTTTTGAGTTGGTGGGGGCGCGTGCTTCGAGTCGCGGATCTCTTCCTGACCTTGCGTCGCCGGCTCGTTTTCGTGGTAATCCTTCCGGTTGCCCATCGTCGTCCTCATCCGCTGGTGAGTCCGCCGCACAAGTCCTGTGCAGCGCCGCTCAAGCGGGCAATCGACGTGCCGGGCTCAGACTTCGGTGCGTGTAGCGAGCTGCTCGGCAGCCGTGAAAAAGCGCCGGCGATACCAGAGGACCATCGCCGTGGACGTGATGGCCACCGCACCGGCAAGCATGAAGGCGACGACGATCTGATAGCGCACAGCGAGATTTGGCGAGGAGCCGGCGAGTATCTGACCCGTCATCATCCCCGGAAGCGCGACTAAACCGACGACCATCAATCCATTCACGGCCGGAATCAACGCCGCGACGAGCGCGCGTCGCACTGGCTCCGCGGCAGCCCGGGAGGGAGCCGCCCCGAGGGCGAGATACGCCTCCACCTCGCCCCGGCGCAGCTCCATCTCGCTCGTTAGGCGTTCGGCGGCGAGCGCCGCGCCATTCATCGCATTCCCAACGATCATTCCGAAGAGGGGAATGACATACTGCGGGTTGTACCAGGGATGCAGGCGCAGGACGACCGCATCGACGTAGGCGAGCGTGATCCCCGTCCCGACGAGCATCGCCGCGCCCGTTATTCCAAAGAGCGAGCCGCGAGTGGATCGCTGACGGTCGGTTGCCGTTTTTGTTGCCGCGACGAGCATGACGAGCAACGCGAGCACGACGAGATACCAGCGCCGCGTCGCGAAGAGGAAGGCGAGCACGTAGCCCACGGCCACCAGCTGAACGACCGCACGCACGGTTCCGATGAGGAAGCCGCGGGTGAGGCCGAGTCGCTGCCAACGGGAGAGCGCGATCGCGACCAGCACGAGCGCCGACGCGAGCGCGAGGTCGATCCAGCTCAGCTCGATGAGACCGGCGGTTTCGTTCACGGCAGACGCTCGCGACCGAGCAGGTATTCGCGCGTTCGCGGCTCGTTAGGCGAGGCGAACATGACCGACGTTGGCCCTGCTTCGATCAGCCGACCCGCCTCGAGCAGTACGGTGTGGCTGCTCGCCTCGCGCGCTTCCGCCAATCGATGTGTCACCATGATGACCGTCATCGCCGCCTCTGCGGCCAGGCGCCGCACTGTCGCCATCAATTGCTCGGCGACTTCGGGGTCGAGCGCGGACGTGGGCTCGTCGAGGAGGAGCACGTCGGGCGCGGTCATGAGCGCGCGGGCGAGACTTACCCGTTGGCGCTCTCCGCCAGACATTTGCTCGGCGTCGCGGTTGAGGAAAGACTCATCGAGACCCGCCATTTGCAGTGCGACTTCCGCGTGCGGCGATCCCTTCGCGACGTCTCCCAGGGCGCGCGCCGTCTCGAGATTGGCGCGAACGGTGCCCGCGAACATCACCGGTGTCTGAAAGACGAATGCGACGCGTCGGCGCAGAGCGCGGACGGGCAGTGCGTCGATCGGTGCTCCATCGAAGGAGATCGTCCCTTTCGTTGGATCGTCGAGCCGATTGAGCAGCCGAATGAGTGAGGTCTTTCCGGCGCCGCTGGGCCCAACGAGCGCTACGACCTCACGTCGTGGGAGATCGAGATCGATCCCGGCGAGCGCGCGCCGGCCGACACGCTCCTGCTCCACCCCTCGCAGGGAGAATGCGACGTCCGGTGAAAGCGTTGCCATTGGTGAGTCTGATTCTCTCCGTGTTGGTCCGTGCCAAAGTGTTGCCAACTCAGCATCAGGTTGCCGCTTCGTGATTCCAAAGCCATCTTCGGCCGGCTTCGATCTGTAACGCATCCATTCGTACCAGGAGAGAATATGGCTCGTATCGTTCACGTCGTCGCGCTGGCGGTGCTCGCGGCCGCGGGGATCGCGCCTTCTGTGCGTGCGCAAGGCCGCGCGCCACGTGACACGCAGCTCGTGCGACAACGGTGGGAAAAAGAGCGCGAGCTGGAAGCGATCGCCGTCATCGATCGGAAGCTGATGGTACCAATGCGCGATGGCCTGCGGATGGCCACCGACGTCTATCGCCCGAAGAATGTGGCGGGACCGGTGCCGACGGTCTTCGTTCGCACGCCGTACAACTTCAACTACTGGGACGTTCGGAACGGAGCGCCAAGTGACATGAGCGCGCAGCTCGACGCGGTGAAGCGCGGCTACGCCTATGTCGAGATGAACGAGCGCGGCCACTTCTTCTCCGAGGGCAACTACGACATCCTCGGACCGCCCACTACCGACGGATACGACGCCATCAAATGGATGTCCACGCAGCCCTGGTCGAATGGGAAAGTTGGACTCATCGGCTGCTCTTCTACCGCGGAGTGGCAGATGGCCGTCGCTGCGCAAGCGCCGCCGGGGTTGAGCGCCATCATCCCGCAGGGCTTCGGCGCGGGCGTTGGACGCGTTGCGCCGTACTACGAGCAGGGCAATTGGTATCGCGGCGGTGCCGTGCAGATGCTCTTCATCGCCTGGCTTGCCGGCGAACAGAATCAAGTGCGGCCCAGCTTTCCGCCCGGCACGTCACAGGCTGATCTCGAATGGGCATCACGGTCATTCGACCTGGCGCAGCAAGCACCGCCCGTCGATTGGTCGGAGGGACTCCGTCATCTGCCGGAGATGGACATCATCAAAGCGGCCGGCGGCCCTCGCGGCATCTTCGCTGACAGCATGCCCGGAATCGCCACCGGTGGAGCAATGATCAAGCGCACGCCTAACGACTCGGCGTGGTATCGTGGTGGGCTGTTCAACGACGACATGCGCATCAACGTGCCGGGACTCTGGTTCATGTCCTGGTATGACGTCTCCGTCGGGCCCAACCTCGCGACCTACAATCACGTACGAAAAACGGCGCGTCCCGAGATCGCGAACCAGCAATACGCCGTGATCGCGCCAACACTTCATTGCTCGTACAAGCGCGCCACGGAGAACACGGTCGTTGGCGAGCGGAGCATGGGCGACGCGCGGCTGGACTACGACGCGCTGACGTGGGGCTGGTTCGACATGTTCCTCAAGGGCGACAACAATCACCTGCTCGATACGTTGCCGAAGGTCCGCTACTTCACCATGGGCCTGAATAAATGGCAAACATCGGACACGTGGCCGCCGCGCGGTGCACAGACGCTGACCTACTACCTCTCCAGCGGCGGCAAGGCGAACAGCCTCGACGGCGATGGCAGCCTAACGCCCACGGCGCCTTCGGGCGACAAGCCGGACGGATTCTCGTATGATCCCATGAACCCCGTACCCTCGTATGGCGGGAACGTCTGCTGCACCGGAAACGCCGTGACCGGCGGCGCGTTCGATCAACGGAAGATGGAAGCTCGGCCAGACATCCTCGTGTACTCCAGCGAGCCGTTGAAGGAAGGCACGGAGGTCAGCGGCCCCATCGAGGTCACGCTGTTCGTGTCGTCCGACCGCAAGGATACGGATTTTACGGTGAAGCTCATCGATGTCTACCCGGATGGCCGCGCGTATAATCTCGACGAAACGATCCAGCGGGTGCGTTATCGCGATGGCTACGACAAGCAGGTTTGGATGGAGCCGGGGAAGACGTACAAGGTCGCGTTAGGTCCGCTCAACACGAGCAACTACTTCGACGCCGGCCATCGGATTCGCATCGAAGTCTCGAGCAGCAACTTCCCACGCTTCGATCGGAACATGAACACGGGCGGCAAGAACTACGACGAGACACAGGGTTTGGTGGCGCACAACGCAGTGCACCACTCGCGGCTGTATCCGAGCACGGTGAAGCTCACCGTGATCCGCAAGCCAACGGCGGCGGATCGCTAACCCACGTCATCCTGAGGAGCGAAGCGACGAAGGATCTGCTTTCAATGGCTCTTTCCCGCCGACCAGGCGCGAAAGAGCCATTCACAGCAGAGGTGAGTTCAATCGGTCGACGCAACACCCGAAGTGTTGCATCGACCGATTGCCACCTCTGCTTTTCGGAGCCGAGAGAAGAGCGACAAAACCAGGAGAATACGGATTTCACGGATCGGTCGGATTGCACGGATCTGTCCCTCGGCCGATCGCGCTCCCGTCGCCACGAGCCCGGACGATGTTCTGGGAACGGCACACCGCCGAGCTACAGCCCACCGGTCATGCTGAGCAATTCGCTTCTCTCGAGGACTGGCTCTGCGAAGGATCTGCTGTTGCTTTGGTGCGAAGGAGCCTTCCGAGGTCGTTCCCAAAGCAATCGTCCGGGCTCGTTGTGCAAGGAGCCATGCCTTCCCGGGAACGATTCGTCAAATTCGCAAGATTAGTAAAATCCGTATCCCCGTTTGGTTTTTGTCGCTCTTCTGATCTCCGTGCGCTTTACGCGTTTGTCTGCGGCTAAGCAGTGGATGCCAGACCTCGAACGAGCTTTCGCTGGTAATCGGCATCTGAACAGCAGATCCTTCGCTGCGCTCAGGATGAC
>JBJMNO010000011.1:0-11584 GCA_045804225.1 Gemmatimonadaceae bacterium | reverse complement strand
GGTACCGCGCTCTCTCCCGAGATGCGCCAGATGATCGAAGAAGCAAAAGCATCGGGCATAACCCGCTGTCCTATCAGAGATGTAGAAACAAAAGCAGCCAAGTGTCCGGTGGATTTGACGTTCGTCAAGCCAGAAGATGCAAAGGCAGCCGTAGAAGAACTGGAGCGGAGGGGAGGGTGAACCAATAGGGGGTAGGGTCTAGGGGCGAGGGGACTAGGGAACACTTCCCTACGCCCTCGCGCCTAGACCCTAGCCCCTCGTTTGGAGGCCCCTTGGGGCATCCGCGGTAGACTTCCGACGGGCCGAGGCGCCGACGCTCGAGACGCCGCGCGATCACGTACCACATGTGATCGCGTGGAACCTCACACGCCGCTGCAACCTCGAGTGCGCCCACTGCTACATCGCAGCGGGACCACACGAGTCAGCCACGGGCGAGCTCTCGACGAGCGAGTGCCTACGCATTGCGCGCGAGATCCTCGCGCTCAACTCATCGCCGCTGTTCATCCTCTCCGGCGGTGAGCCACTGTTACGCACGGACCTCGAGCGTATCGCCGAGCATGCCGCGCATAACGGCGCCACCGTCGTCATCGGCACGAACGGCACGCTGCTCGACGACAGACGCATCGCATCGCTCAAGAGCGCCGGCGTAACCGGCTTCGCCGTCAGTATCGATTCGCTCATCCCCAAGCATCACGACAACTTCCGTCGGGGACATGGCGCGTTCGAAGCCACCGCGGCGGCGATTGACCGACTGCGCGCGCATCGTCTCGACTTCATCCTCCAGACGACGATCACGAAGGGAAACCGCGCCGAGCTGCCGCAGCTCGTGGAGTGGGCCGCGCAGCAAGGCGCCGTCTCCTTCAACGCGTACTTCCTGGTTCCCACCGGCCGGGGCGCGCGCTTGTCGGACCTCAGCGCCGCCGAGTACGAGGCCGTCCTCACCGAGCTGGTGCTGCTGCACAAGACCTACCTCGGCCGCATGATGATCCGCGCCAAGTGCGCGCCGCACTTCATGCGTCTCGTCCATACGCTGGCACCCGATTCACCGATACTCAATTACGAAACGAGATGTCCGTGCGGAAGCCAGTATTGTCGTATAACGCCGGATGGAAAGCTGACGCCGTGCCCCTACGTGCCGGAAGTCGCCGGCGATCTACGTCGCGATTCGTTCGCGCATGTGTGGCGTGACGCACCGCTCCTTCAGAGTTTGCGCAACCCCGAGCTGGGTGGGCGATGCGGCCGGTGCGAATACCGCGCCTTGTGCGGTGGATGCCGGGCGCGGGCACTCGCCGTAACGGGCGACATCCTCGCCGACGATCCGTCGTGCGCCTACCAGCCCACGGCCGCCGCGCCGCCGGTGGAGCGATCGCGACCGATCACGTACGGCATGCACGCCGATCGCACGCTGCCGTGGAGCAACGAAGCAGAAGCGCGTTTGTCTCGCATCCCGTCGTTCGTGCGGGCCGTGGTCGCGCATCGCATCGAGGAGTACGCGAAGCGGCACGGCCAAACCGAGATCACCCTCACCGTCATGCGCGAGGTACGCCAGTCGATGCCTGTCGACTTCTCGAAGAAGCGCCCCTTCTTCCTCGACGAGGAATGAGATGACGCCGATGCTCGCCCTGCTGCAGCAGGCCGCTGCCGCCACCGCCGATACAGCGCATGCCTACGGTCACTTTCCGGGGATCGGTGGACGCGGTGCGGTATGGGTCGCCGCGGAAGTGCATCTCATGTTCGCCGCCTTCGTGCTCGGCGTGCCGATGTTCGCCGTCATCACGGAGCTCATCGGGATCGTCGCGAAGGACGAGAAGTACGACAAGCTGTCGCACGAGTTCACGCGGCTGCTCGTCTTTGCGTACAGCGCCACGGCGCTCTGGGGCGCGATGCTCCTCTTCGCGCTCACGACGCTGTATCCGAAGTTCTGGGCGCACATGACGCGCATATTCAGCGTCTCGATGTGGATCTACGTGAGCCTGTTCTTCGTGGAGTCGTTCACACTCTACATCTATTATTACGGGTGGGAGCGGTTCCAGACCGGTCGCGCAAAGTGGTTCCACTGGACGTTAGGCGTGCTCCTCAATGTCTGGGGCACGACGGTGATGCTGATCGCGAACGGCTGGCTGACGTACATGATGTCGCCGCCGAAGGGTGTCACGGCCGAGGGGTTGCCCCCTGGCGTTTCGATGTGGAATGCGATCGCGAACGCGACCTGGATTCCGATCAACATCCACCGACTGATCGCCAACGCGGTGTTCGGCGGCTCCATCGTCGCCGCGTACGCCGCCTACCGCTTTCTCGCCGCGAAGACACCGGAAGAGCGAGCGCATTACGACTGGATGGGCTACGTCGGGAATTTTATCGCCATCTCGACGTTCATCGTTCTCCCGTTCGCGGGCTACTGGTTAGGCAGAGAGATCTATCAGTACAACCAGCAGATGGGCATCACGATGATGGGCGGCTTCATGAGCTGGCTCTGGATCGTGCAGGCCGTACTCATCGGCGTGTTGTTCTTGTGCGCCAACTACTACCTGTGGTTAGGCATGGGGCGTATTCCCGGCGCCGAGCGCTTCGTGCCGTATACGAAGTGGATGCTGCTGCTGCTCATCGTCTGCTGGATCGCGTGGTCCACGCCGCACACGATGATCGCGACGCGCGAGGAGCTCGCTTCCATGGGCGGAGCGCACCATCCCTTCCTGAACGTCCTCGGTGTGATGAGCGCGAAGAACACCGCGGTGAATCTGATGATTCTCACGACGTTCCTTTCGTTCCTGATCTACCGTCGAGCGAACAAAGAGTCCGTCGTTCCCTGGGCGAAGACGGGCACGATGATTCAGGCCGCGATGTTCATCATCGCCGCGTTCGTGGTGCTCTTCTATGGGGTGTACGGCTACTTCGTGGAAGCAATCGTCCGCATCGGCTTCAGCGTCTACCAGGTGGGCGCGGTGCTGCTCTGTATCCTTGGCGTCACGATCATCGACGTCTTCATCGGGCGCGGAGCGACGTCGCGCGGCGAGATTCGGTGGGGTCAGATGCCGGACCGCTCACAGTACGCGCTCTTCGTGCTCGCGGTGACGTTCACCTGGCTCATGGGCTTGATGGGCTTCGCGCGCAGCGGCATCCGGCAGCACTGGCATGTGTGGGAAGTCATGCGCGATACCAGTCCGGAGGCGTTCACGCCCGCGTTAGGCTACGCCGCGAACATGATCAGCCTCTGTGTGCTGATCTTCCTCTCACTGGTGGCGTTCATCTTCTGGCTCGGCAGCCTCGCTGAACGGGCAGCGCATGGACATACCGCGGCGGCGGCGGGCGTCGCTGTTCCGCCTGGCGTGACAGTCACGGGGCGCGGCACCGCGCCGGTCACGGGAGACTGAGGACACCGCCATGTGGAAAAACAACCTCAAGATTCTCGCGCTGGCATTGATCGTGATCGGCTTCTACACCACCGTCGCGCACATCATTCCGCAGCTGCAGTCCGAGGTGCCCGAGGCGCTGGCGTTAGGCACGGGAGTGACACCCGAGGCGTTGGTCGCGGCGGGTGAGAAGATCTACAACGGCGCCGGTGGCTGCACCGCGTGTCATGGACTCGGCACGCGCGCGCCGAATCTCATCACGGATTACAAAGGTCAGGGCGCGATCGGCGCACGCTGTGGTACGCGCAAGCCCGGTATGGCGTGCAAGGCGTACCTGTACGAGTCGCTCACGCAGCCACAAGCGTACATCGTCGCCGGCTTCGACCCGATCATGCCGGACATGCGGAAGCAGCTCAGCGACGATCAGATCTGGGCCGCCGTGGCATTTCTCGAGTCGCAGGGCGGCGAAGTGGACGTCACCGGCGACGACATTGCGAAGACTGCGCCGGCGACGACGGGTGGCGCGCCAGCGCCGTCCGGTCCGGCGATGACGGCAACGCTGGACCCGGTGAAGCTGTACTCCGAGAAAGGGTGCATCGGCTGCCATCAGCTCGATGGCAAGGGCGGCGCGGTAGGCCCGTCGTGGGATCACGTCGGCAGCCGGCGCAGCGCGGCATCGATACGTAAGAAGATTCTCGATCCGAAGAGCGATACAACGAAAGGCTTCGAGAAGTTCGCGGGAACGATGCCCGCGACCTTCGGGCAGATGCTCACCGCCGCGCAGCTAGAGGCGCTGGTCACCTTCCTCGCGAGCAAGAAATGACGCGACTTCGCTCATTCCTTCGGCATCCGTTCTGGCAGGCCGTGATCCTGCTGGTCGCGGCGTATCTGGCGTTCACGGTGGGCGTGCGCTACGTGCCGCCGCTGTTCCGACTGGAGAGCGCGCCGGTGCCACATAGCGTGGTACTTCAGTACATGTTCATCGCGACGATTGGCGTGCTGATCTTCGTGAGCAGCGACGAGCTGCGCTGGCGAACATTCAAGCAGCCGTTGCATGCGACGCTCGTGGACAACGACAAGCGTTGGCTCCGTCTCGGGCTGCTCGTCGTGGTCCCGGTACTCCTCGGCTTCGCGACATATCAGCAAACGCGTCCGCGGGTGGATGCGCCTATCGAGCTTCGCTCGATTCACCCCGCGCCGCCGGGACAGATCACTTTCCGAGGGAAGTCGATGCCGCTCTCGGGCCTCGAGAATCCGTTGCGGAAGACAGGAGCGGTTTCGGATCATCTGCGCGAGGGGAAGCGGGTCTACTATCAGAATTGCGTCGCCTGTCATGGCGACCGGCTCGACGGACAGGGTCACTTCGCGCACGGCTTCTCCCCTGCTCCCGCGAACTTCTCGGACAACGGCACCATTGCGCAGCTCACGGAGAGCTACGTGTTCTGGCGCATCGCCAAAGGCGGCCCGGGGTTGCCGCGCGAGGGCACGCCATGGAATTCCGCGATGCCGGTATGGGAGAACTATCTCACCGAGGACGAGATCTGGTCCGTAGTGATGTTCCTCTACGACCAGACGGGCATGCAGCCGCGGCGCTGGGAAGCGACTCCGGAAGAGAAGAAGAATCCGACGGGCGCGAAGCAGCCTGTGACTCCCGCGGCGGGAGGAGCGAAATGAGCCTCTTTTCAACTCGCGCCCGGCTGGGATTACGACCGAACGGACCGGTGACGTTGGGATTACCCGGAGGACCCGGATCGTCTCGGTGCGCGGGGCGAGCCCCATTGACCTTGGTCGAGTCCTTTTTCTTTGGAAACAGCACACCAATGGGTCTCTGGAGGCAGGCGCATCCCGGGGTCGTTCCGAAAGCAATTCTCGGCTCGTGGCGCGCGGAATTCCGTCTCGTAGCAGGAGCGATCCGGCACATCCGGGTAATCCCCATTCACCGCTCCGCTTGGTCGTGCACCATGCTCGCCGCATCGATGCTCGCGCTCACGACAGCAACCGCGTCAGCACAGGACGGCAAGGTCGTCTACACGAAATGGTGCGCGGGCTGTCATGGGGATACGGGCGCGGGCGATGGTGTTGGATCGAAGACGATGCTTCCGCATCCGCGGGACTTCACGAAGGCTGTTTATAAGATTCGCACCACCGCCAGCGGCGAGATACCGACTGATGACGACCTGCGTCATGTGATCGAAGTGGGTATGCCCGGCACGGCGATGCCGGAGTGGAAGTCGCGCCTCAGTGCTGGCGAGATCACTTCGGTCATCGGGTACATCAAGAGCTTTTCAGCGAACTCGTTCAAGACACCGGCGAAAGCGATCGCGATTGGGAAGGCCCCGAGTGGGTCGGGTGTGGACGAGGGGAAAGCGGTGTTTCAGAAGTTGGAATGCGCCAAGTGCCATGGCATGGCGGGCCGCGCCGATGGCAAGTCCGCGCCGACGCTCAAGGACGACTACGGCAATCCGATTCGTCCCGCCGATCTCACCGAGAATTGGAAGTTCCGCGGCGGGAACGCCGTGAGCGACATCTACACACGGCTCCGGACGGGCCTCGATGGCACACCGATGCCCTCGTTCCAGGATGCGATCGAGAACAAGCTGATCACCGACGAACAACTCTGGCGCGTTGCGCAGTATGTGCACAGCCTCTCGCCGGAGAAGACGCCGGAGCCGCGCGAGGTCGTGCGCGCCGCCCGTGCCGACAGGCTCCCGACTGCACCTAACGACGCAGCATGGAATAGCGTCGAGCGGTTCTGGGTTCCGCTCGTGGGACAGATCATCGCCAAGCCGCGCTGGTTCGCGCCCACGGTGGATGGCCTGTGGGTGCAAGCGCTGCATGACGGCCGCTCACTCGCGCTGCGCGTCTCGTGGGACGATCCATCGAAGAGCCCCGATCCCGTGTGGGAGGAGTGGATCGGACGCATGTCGAAGACGCTCACCGACGTGGACGGCCCCCTCGCCACGCAGCAGGGGCCCGACCGGCTCGTCGTGCACTGGGCGCACAACCCGAAGGATGAGACCAGGCGTCCCTACTTCCTGGGCGGCGACGCGAAGAGTCCCGCCTACGCGTGGCGCTGGTCGAGCGAGCCCCGCGTGGAAGAAGGCACGGAGACGGGCCTCGGCAAGTTTGCGGCGCTGCCTAACGGTCAGGTCACCCAGAGCGCTCGCTACGCCGACGGGCAGTGGCAGGTGATGTTCACGCGGCCGCTCGCGTCGAGTGACAGCACGAAGGTTCCGCGCTTCACCACCGGTCACGCGATTCCCATCGCCTTCTTCGCTGCCGACGGCTCGAGCGGAGAAGACGAAGTGCGTGGCGCGGTGAGCACCTGGTACGCCGTCTATCTGGATGTGCCGACACCGACGCGCGTCTTCGTCGCTCCCATCGCGATGATCGCGCTCTCCGCCGGGTTCGGGATGTTGCTGGTGACGCGAGCCCAGCGCCGAGAAGACGGGCGCGGGGATGATGCAACGAGTTAACACACATGGAGGAACGATGAGACGAGTGATGCTTGGCGCAGTAGTAGTCCTGGCCGCGGGGGTCTGGGGCTGTGGTGGGAAGAGCGCGGGGAACGCGAGCGCAGGCAGCAGCGCGAGTGCCGTCGCGCAGTCAGGAACGTCAGGCGGTGGTGCCGCTGGTCCGACGGGAAATGCCGGCGTCTCTGGTGTCATCCACTTCACGGGCGCAGCACCGTCGAATCCCAAGATCGACATGAGTCAGGAAAGCGCCTGCGCCGGCAAGTACACCTCGCCACCGACGGACCCACAGTTCGTCGTCAGCGACGGCAAGCTGGGCAACGTCTTCGTCTATGTGAAGAGCGGGCTGCCTAACGGTGCAACCTATACGGCGCCGTCCACGCCGGTGGAGATCGACCAGAGCGGCTGCTTGTATCACCCCCGCGTCTTCGGCGTGATGACCAATCAGGATATCGTCATCAAGAACCAGGACGCCGTGCTCCACAACATCAAGGCCGTGCCGACGACGAATCGCGGCTTCAACATCAGCCAGCCGTCCGCGGGCATGACGTCCACGCGCAAATTCGCATCGCAGGAAGTGATGGTTCCGCTCGAGTGCAACGTGCACGGTTGGATGCACGCGTGGGTGGGCGTGCTGTCGCATCCGTTCTATGCGACGTCTGGTCCGGACGGCTCATTCTCGATCAAGAATCTCCCGGCCGGCACCTACACCATCGAAGCCTGGCACGAGAAGCTCGGCACGCAAACGCAAACGGTTACCGTCGGCGCGGGCGAGACGAAGACCGCCGACTTCACCTTCAGCGGCCCGAAGGCATGACATGGGCAAATTCCTGAGCTGGATGCTGCCACCCGGTGCGTCGACGTTCGTCGGCGACATCGACTGGATCTACTACCTGATTCTCGTCGTCACCGGGATCGCATTCTTTGCCGTCGAGATCGCGCTCGTCGTGTTTCTCGTTCGCTACCGCAAGCGCCCCGGTCGGAAGGCGACCTACGTGCACGGGAGTAATCGCGCCGAGATCATCTGGACGAGCGTGACGGCTGTCGTCGTCGTCGTCATCGGGCTGCTCAGCGCGCCGGCGTGGGACAAGATCAAGGGCCGGAATGGCGTGCCGCCTGACGCGATGCCGATCGGGATCGCGGCGAAGCAATTCGAGTGGAACATCACGTACCCTGGCGCAGACGGGAAGCTCGGCACGCCAGACGACTTCACGATTCGCGGACAGCTCCACGTTCCCGTGAACAAGCCGACCGTTGCGATGCTCACATCGCAGGACGCGATTCACTCGTTCTTCGTCCCCTCGTTCCGGATCAAGCAAGACGCCGTACCCGGCATGCACATACGGGTTTGGTTCCAGCCGACGAAAGTCGGAGAGTACGAGCTCGGATGCGCGGAGCTGTGCGGGTTGGGACACTACCGCATGCGCGCCATCGTCACCGTCCACACGCAGGAAGACTACGACCGCTGGGTTGCTCAGCAGACCCACTCGGTCGCCCAACGCTGAAGGCCTCGACTATGGCGACGACCGCAACTGGAACCACGACGTACACGTACGACCACGGCCACGCGCACGTGGACGATCGGTCGTTTATTCGTAAATACATCTTCTCCACCGATCACAAGATCATCGGCATTCAGTTCTTGATCATGAGCCTGATGTTCTTGTTACTCGGCGGAACGCTGGCGATGGTGATGCGCTGGCAGCTGGGCTTCCCCGGCAAACCGCTGCCCGGCGGAACGCTGCTGCCGGACACCTACACCTCCGGCGGCGTGGTGCTTCCCGAGTTCTACAACTCGGCCGTCACGATGCACGGCACGTTCATGGTCTTCTTCGCGATCATGCCGCTGCTCGTCGGCGTCTTCGGGAACTTCCTGATTCCCCTCAAGATCGGCGCGCCGGACATGGCGTTCCCGCGAATCAACATGGCGTCGTTCTGGACGGCCGTTCCCGCGGGATTGCTCATGCTGGCCGGATTCTTCGTGGAGGGTGGAAGCGCTGCCGCCGGATGGACGTCGTACGCGCCACTGAGCGCACGCTCGGATCTCACGGGCGTGCACCTGGGACAGATCTTCTGGTGCGTGAGTTTGATCGTGCTCGGCCTCTCGTCCATTATGGGTTCGTTCAACTACATCACGACCGTGATCAACATGCGGGCGCCGGGGATGAACTGGTTTCGTCTTCCTCTGAGCATCTGGTCACTGTTTGTAACAGCATGCCTTGTTTTGTTGGCCATCCCTGTCCTTTCGGGGGCGGCCATCCTGCTGCTCTTCGATCAGACGATAGGCACGCACTTCTTCGATCCGGTCGCGGGTGGACAGCCACTCCTCTGGCAGCACCTCTTCTGGTTCTTCGGGCATCCCGAGGTCTACATCCTCATTCTGCCCGGGATGGGAATGGTGTCGGATATCATCGCGAATGGCGCGAGGAAGCCTGTCTTCGGATATACGTCGATGGTGCTGGCGATCATCGCGATTGGATTCCTCGGTTGGGGCGTGTGGGGTCACCACATGTTCCAGAGCGGCATGAATCCGACGCTCGGCACGACGTTCATGATCTCGACGCTGCTGATTGCCGTGCCGTCCGCGATCAAGACGTTCAACTGGCTCGGCACGATCTGGCAGGGCAATATCACGTTTCATGTCCCGATGCTGCACGCACTCGCTTTCGTTTCAATGTTCGTAATCGGAGGACTCAGCGGTGTTTTCATGGCCGCCTCTCCCTTCGACATCTATATCCACGACACGTACTTCATCGTCGCGCATCTCCACTACGTGCTCTTCGGCGGCAGCCTCTTCGCGATCTTCGCCGCGGTCACGTACTGGTATCCAAAGATGTTCGGACGGATGCTGAATCCCACCTTGGGACGCGTGCACTTCTGGCTCACGCTGGTCTTCTACAACTGCACCTTCTTCCCGATGCACCAGCTGGGCCTCCACGGCCACATGCGCCGCATCTACGATCCCACGCAGTACGCGTTCCTGAAGGACATGCAGCCGGTGAACACGTTCATCTCGATCAGCGCCTTCTGTCTGTTCGCGACGCAGTTCGTGTTCGCCGTGAACTTCATCATGAGCTGGTTTAATGGTGAGAAGGCGCCGAACAATCCGTGGCTCGATAACGGGCTCGAATGGACGCTGCCGTCGCCGCCGCCGCACGGGAATTTCGCGACTACCCCGATGGTGTATCGCGGACCTTACGAGTACAGCTCGCCGCACTCCGATCTGGACTACCTCCCGCAGAACGTGCCAATGCCCGGCGGCTATGGCGCGGCCCATCCGCAACCCGCTGGCGATTAGGAGACATTAAACATGGCGCACGCCGCAGCGATGCACGAAGACGTCATGCTCCCGCCGCCATCGCGGGCAGCGGGAGCGGGTGTCTACAATGAAAAGCTGGGGATGTGGATCTTCCTCGGCTCCGAAGTGATGTTCTTCACCGCCTTGATCGGGACATACGTCATTCTCCGTTTCGCACATCCCGATTCATGGAAGCCACCTGGCCAGGTGTTGAACATCCCGGTCACGGCAGTCAACACGTTCCTCCTCATCTGCAGCAGCGTGACGATGGTGAAGGCGTTTGCCGCGGCGCAGGACGGATTCCAGCGTCAGCTTCGTCTGTGGCTGCTGGCAACCTGCTTCATCGGCGCGACCTTCGTGGGCATTCAAGGTTACGAGTACACGCATCTAGTGGAGAAAGGGTTTGTGCCGAGCGAGGGGCTGTACGGCTCCACGTTCTATACGATGACGGGCTTCCACGGCTTCCACGTCACGATGGGCGTGATCTGCATGATCTACGTGACGTTGAAGGCGTTCCGAGGGAAATACACGCAAGCCGACCACCGGGGAGTCGAAGTGATCGGCTTGTATTGGCACTTCGTGGACCTGGTGTGGATCATTCTTTTTACGATTGTCTATCTCATCTGAGGGGTTAGGGACTAGGGACTAGGGACTAGGGGATAGGGGCTAGCGCCTTACGCCGCCTTCCCTAGACCCTAGACCCTAGACCCTAGACCCTAGACCCTAGACCCTAGACCCTTTTTCCCATGTCCCATCCAGTTTCTCCAGGCGCGCGGCCGTCGCATGCGCACCCTAATTACGTCCTGATCTGGGTGTTCCTCGCCGCGCTCACGGCGTTGGAGCTCTTTGTCGCGTTCATTCATTGGCCAAAGACCGTGATCATTCTGATCCTGGTCGGGATGGCGTTCTACAAGGCGGCGCTCGTGGGCTTGTACTACATGCACCTGCGCTTCGAGCCCAATCGGCTTCGCATCCTGGCCCTCGCGCCGCTTCCCCTCTTTGCGGTGCTCGTGTGCGCCGTGATCACGGAGTTCATTTGGTAGCGCCCCCGACTCCCGTTCTCGTCCCCGGCGCGGCGATCGGCGCGCCGGCGGACTATCTCACACTCACGAAGCCGCGCATCGTGAGCCTCGTTATGCTGACGGTAGCGGCGGGGTACGTCGTTGGGCTACCCGCCGCGGCACAGGTCGGCTTCACGGGCAACGCTGGCACGTCGCCCTTATCGGTGCAACTCTGGATTCTCGCGAACGTCCTCTGTGGCACGGCGCTCGTCGCCGGCGGGACGAACGCGCTGAACCAGATCTCCGAGCGTGACGTGGATGCGCTGATGAAGCGGACGCGAAACCGGCCGCTGCCGAGCGGCAGGCTGGAGCCTAACGCGGCACGCGTCTTCGCATGGGGCATCGCCCTGCTTGGCGTGAGCCAGCTCGCGCTACTCGTGAATGTCACGACGGCGGTTCTCG
>JBJMNO010000010.1:0-28387 GCA_045804225.1 Gemmatimonadaceae bacterium | reverse complement strand
TGCGATACAACCCGGTGCTGAAAGCGTTCTATCAACGCTTGCGAGCGAACGGGAAGCCAGCGAAGGTCGCGCTCGTGGCCTGCATGCGAAAGCTCCTCACGATTCTCAACGCGATGGTCCGAACCAACACGCCGTGGTGCAGCACGACGGCGTCATCGTCTGACGCACCCGTTCTCCTTGTTTCTCCTACTTGATGTCCAAGACAGTTGCTGAGGAGCGCAGCGACGAAGGATCTGCTTTTTCACTCTGCCCGCGCCCCGCTACCCTCTACTCTCTACCCTCTACCATTTGCTTCTCGGACACTATGGCGTCGCCTTCGCCGCAAAACGCGTCGCCCCGCGCACCTCGCTCGGCACCCTCGTTCTCGCCGCGCAATTGCTCGACGAGCTCTGGTCGATCTTCGTCGTCGCCGGGATCGAGCACGTCCGCGTCGTGCCTGGATTGATGGCTGCCAACCCGCTCGACTTCATCTACTACCCATTCACGCACAGCCTCGTGGGCGCGCTGGCGTGGAGCGTCGCTCTCGGCATCATCTATCTCGCTATGCGCCGCGACCTTCGCACGGCAGCGCTGCTCGGCGTTCTCGTACTGAGCCACTGGATTCTCGACGTCCCGATGCATCGCCCTGACCTCTTGCTCTGGCCCGGGTCGAGCATGAGCGTCGGGCTTGGCGCGTGGCGATCCATCCCGCTCACGATCGTGCTCGAGCTGCTCGTCTTTCTTGGTGGCTTACTCATATATATGCGCACGACGCGTGCACGCGACGGCACGGGACGTTGGACGCTCGCCGCCATGGTGATCCTCCTGCTCCTCATCTTCTTCAGCGCTTTCCTCTCGGCACCGCCACCTAACGAGCGAGCCGTGGGTCTCTTCGCGCTCGGCATATGGCTGTTCGTACCGTGGGGCTATTGGATCGACAGGCACCGCGTTCTGGTAGAGGGTAGAGGGTAGCGGGGCGGGGGTTGTGGGTAGAGTGAAAAGCAGATCCTTCGCTTCGCTCAGGATGACACGTAACTGTCATCCTCAGGAGCGTAGCGACGAAGGATCTGCTTTTCGCTCGACCCGCACTCCGCACCCCGCCACACGCCACACGCCACGCACCACACGCCACTCAATGATGCCGCCAGGCAATCCGCGCAAAACACCACTGCCTCTGCTGATTCTGTTCGGCGTCTTTCTCATTTCCATCGGCTATCTCGTCGCGGCATCGCTCACGCGAGGTAACGCTCCGGTCTTTCCGATCTCCGTGCGGGGGCGAGAGCGAGCGGGGAATTGGCAAGTCGTCGGCGACACCCTCACGATCGACGCCACCGACGGCGATCGATGGCAGTATGTCTCGCTACAGCGAGGGCGTGTGCTCGACTTGCCCGATACCGCTGGGTGGGAGATTGCGGTGCAACGCTATCGCGTCATTACGCCGCCGCGCGGAGGGATCGCCGATTTGGGAACGGTTGAATTCGGGAACGCTCGCGCCGCCGAGAAGCTCGCCTTCGTGTCCACGAGCTATGTCTCGCTGCCAGCCAACGCCGCAATCGAGCACTGGTATCGTTATAACTTGCTAACGCATCTCCTCGAGCCGAACGGTCACGTATTCGCCGTCCGTTCCGGTAACGCCGTGTGGAAGCTCGCTGTCGTCAGCTACTACTGCCCCAAGCTCGTCGCCGGCTGTCTCACAATCCGCTACGCGCCCATGACGCTAAGTCTGGCTGCGAATCGCGGGTCGCTCGTGCGACATTGACGAATGCGGCGCGGAATCTGCCTCCTCCCGCGGTCTCACACGTGACGTTCATCAGTGGAGGAGTCTTCATGAAGCTCGGACGACAGACGCTGGCATCGCTCGTTTTTGGGCCGGCAATCGCTGCTGGTCTCATCGCAGCGTCGGCGACGCGAGTCGCGGCGCAGCCGCCGCGCCAGCAAGCGCGCATCGTCACACAGGCAAGCCAGGCGTGCGACGACGCCGCCTCGCGCTCCGGCTATCAAGTGCTACGGCGTGACCGCGAGACCGTGAATGGCACGTCGCACGAGCTGCCGATGCACGTGTCGCACGCGGGCACGGAGGCTGATCTCACCTGCCGTTACGATTCACAGCGGGGCGTGGCCGAGTTGCCGCGCTGGGAAGATCGGATGAGCAACGGAAATGGACGCCGGTTCGATCGCTCGGCGCAGGGCGTGGCGCAGACCGCCGAGACCTCGTGTGAGAACTACGTGAGCTCGCGACGCGGCTATCAGGTGCTTCAAGTGGGAACGCCCACGCGCCACGGTCAGAAGAATTGGGACGTTCCCATGAGCGTGCGACGGAACGGTCGTCGCGACCAAACCGTAACATGTCGTTACAACGCGGCGAATAACAAAGTCTCATTACGGTGAGCACGCCGCGGCGGGGGTGACCGAACGCTACCTCGCATGGTTTGGCGGGAAAGCTCTCGACCAAACCACGAGGTAGCGGATGCGGACTCTCGTCATTGGACTCTGTTTCACCGGCGCGGCCCTCATCGTCGCTGCCTGCAGTAAGGACGATCACAGCACGACAGAAGGATGCGGCCCGATCGTGAACGGCGTCGTAGTCTCGGCGCCCGGCATCGATCTGCAAGTACGGGATCCTTATGGTCGCGCCCAAGCAATCGGCACCACAGCCGTCGTTCATCCCAACGTCGCTTCCAACGTCAACGACACGCTGAACATCCTCACCGCGTACAACGTCACCGGCACGTTCACGGTGACGCTGAGCCGGCGGTACTATCTCGACGCGACGTTGAGTCCCATCACGGTGACGCCTAACGGCTGCGTGGTGAACTCGGTGAAGGTACCCGTCGTGTTGCAGCTCGCCCCGGGGGCTCCCAAGCTTCGTGCGCTCGTCGTCGTTGGGGTAGATTTTCTGGGACAGCCCGGCGCTCAGGCGCACCTGGTAGCGCACTTCGACGCGGATCCGGATGCGTCGCAGGCAGTCACCTGGACGGTGAGCGACGCCACGCTGGCGACGGTTGACGCCAATGGCGTCGTCACGGCGAAGTGCTCGAAGTCCGGCGGCACGATCACGGTGACGGCAACGTCAGTCGCTGATCCGACGTTGACGTCGACCGTCACACTAGGCGTCGCCCCCGCCACGACCTGCCCTTAGAATGCCACGACGAATAGCAGATCCTTCGTCGCTGCGCTCCTCAGGATGACAGGTTGGGTGTCATCCTGAGCGAAGCGAAGGATCTGCTCTTCGATGTGTCAATGCCTCGGGAAGCTTCCACGATCAGGAAGCTTCCCGAGGCATCACGCATCACGCATCACGCGCCACGCGCCACGCGGAACTAGCTACCGCACGGACCAACCATGAACGCCGTCGGCGAGCTGCTGCCACTCGGCGGTGACGTCAACAACACCGTCGCGACGCCGTTCGAGGGCATCACGTTGATCGTGAAATCAGCGCGCGGTGTGCCCGTCTGCTGACCGACGTTGAACAAACGCACGCGCGTCAGGTTGTTCGCGTACTGGGCAAACGTGCCGCCAAGGGCGCTGCTGCTCGTTCCCGATGCCGCACCCGCCGCGAGATTGCCAACCGACGGCGAGCCCGTGATGTTTGCGCTGGGCGTCGTTAGGTATACGTCACCCGCCGTACCCGTCGCGTTGATGAAACGAATCGCGTTGTTGCCCGCGGATGGCGTGGAGAACTGATCGATGAACACCGTCGCGGTATTCGTTCCGTAGAACACCGCCGTGTAGTTCTGCTGCGCGACGAAATTGTATTGCAGGGTGCCCAACTGGTTCGACGTGCCTGACGCGACGAATTGGATCTGCTCGTCACCACCTTTCTCGACCGTGCCGCAACTGCCGCTCAGCGCGCTCGTCTGAAATGCGACGTTCGCCTGCACCACGCGGCCCTCGTTATTGACGGTGATTGGACCGGAGCTGACGGACGCGTTCACGACGCGAACGAAAGCCGTCTCGTCTGGCTTACTCGCGTCGCTGCCACCGCAGGCGGCAGCAAACCCAATGGCGACGACGGGTACGATGGCGGCGAGATGTCGTACTGTAACTCGGTGCAGCATGATACAATCCTCCTTCGGCGATGACTCGTGAGACACGCCGCGCACGAGACGCATCGTGTCGTCCATGAACCGTGAGCACATGCGCACGTGTGGCGCGTGTGTTCCCGGATGGTCGAATCATTCGCGAGGGAAGGACTCTGCGAAATGTGCCGTTCGGCCAATCTACCGACGGCTCAGCTGGGGCTAGTTAGGCAAGGTGAACTGAAACGTGGAGCCCGCTGTCGGATTCGTCATCGCCGAGAGTGTGCCGCCGTGGGCTTCTACGATTGCTCGACTGATGCCGAGCCCCATCCCCATTCCCTGTGGCTTCGTCGTGAAGAAGGCGTCGAAGATACGTTCGGTATTTCCGAATGGAAGTCCCACCCCCGAGTCGCTGATCGCGATCAGCACCCGACCCTCGTCCGTGCACTCCGTTCTTACAAACAGCTCTCCCGCGCCGCCATCCGTCGCCTCGATCGCGTTGAGCATCAAGTTCAGCAACACCTGTTGCAGCTGCACGCGGTCTCCAGTGACCAGCGGAAGAGTCGGCTCGAGCTCGAGACGAATCCCGGTGCCGCGTTTCGTCGCCTCGCTATCGAGGAGGGCGACCATCTCCCTAACGAGATCATTCATGTCCACGGGAGCCTTTCGAGGTGCTCCTCTCGTATAGAGCGCGCGCAGCCGATCGATGATCGCGTTGGCTCGCTTGACTTCGGCCGACATCTGGGCCGCGGCGTCGCGCGCGTTGGTGAGATCGGGCTCGGGACGATCGAGCAAGAGAACGCTCGCCTCGGCACTCGCCAACGCGGCGGAGATCGGCTGCTTGATGTCGTGAGCGATCGAAGCCGCGAGCTCACCCATGGTCAGCACGCGGCTCATATATGCCAACTCCGCTTGTGTCTGGTGCAGCCGCTCTCGCTCCTGCTCGGCGCGCTTTGCTTCCGTGCGGTCGAGCACAAAAGCGACCGTCGCGTTGCGCTCCTCACCGATTGTCGCGATGCCGACGAGTACGGGGACGCGCCGGCCGTCACGATGGAAATATTCCTTTTCGAAGAGGTCGCAGCTTTCCGTGTCGCGCAGCTGCGCCGCGGCCCGTTCACTCACATCCCGCCACTCCACTGGCGTCAGCTCACTCCAGTGCAGCCGTCCGGCGCTGATGTCTTCGTTCGTGTAGCCGAGGAGGCCGAGAAAGGCGTCGTTTGCCTCGACCAGGCGAGCCTCGAGGTCGGAAAAGACCACACCGACGATGTTGGCGTCGATCAGCCGCCGAATCTTCGCCTCGCGTACGCGCAGCTCGTGATACAAGTTGAGCGTATGCTGATGATTCTCGTCGTGCTCGAGCTGTGCCTGTCGTCGCTCGTGCACGTCCACACAGCTGCCGATGAAGCCCTGAAAGGCGCCGTCGTCACTGAAGAGTGGCATTCCGCGGTTGGTGATCCAGCGATACACACCGTCGTGACGGCGCAGCCGGTACTCCATCTCGAACTCTTCGTGCTTGTGGAAGGCCTCGAGGTAGCGCTCCGCGCAGTGCGCCAGATCATCGGGATGTACGTCCGCGGCCGATCCCTCACCGACCTCCTGCTCGAGCGTCCGGCCAGTAAAGGCGAGCCACGGTTCATTGAAGTAGTCGCACAGGCCATCGGGTCGTGCTCGCCAGATCATCACCGGCGAGTGCTCGACCAACGCCCGATACTCGGCGCCACTCAGCGCTGTGCTCGCCGCCGCACGCCGCAGAGGAGGGAGTAACTGCGAACTGGGGACAAACGGCGACGCGTTGTCGTGGCCGGGCCGTGAGAGCTCGATATTCATCGTGTCGCAGAAGAGAGGAATGCTTCAGATGTTTGCCAATGTACTCCTTTCCCCGCAACGCGATAGGTCGGAATTGTACCTGCTCGAGGAGAGGCACAGGGGCCGTCGCGTGGTGAGCCTCCGTATTAGTGTTTGTTCAAGTAATGTTGGGAACCATGCTTCCGGAGAAGCATTCGCGGCGCTCGCAGATGATCATTCTTGCGGCCGCACCTGCTCGTCCTCGGGCCGCAGGTCCGTACGGTCCCAATCGAAGAATTGCAGTATCGCACGCTCGCTTTCGTCCCACTCCGCGTTGTAGCAGTGAGCATGTACGTCGGGCGCGGTTGGCCAGCCTTCCCGGAAACCGGCAGCCTCCAGGTGCGAGACGAATCTCTCGATTGGTCCGTACGCGAAGACGATGTCATGGCGATCCCACACGATCTGTCCGTCGCCACTGCCGCCGAGCAACCAGAGATCGTGTCGCGCATCCTCGGCGATGAACTGCGCGAAGCGATCGAGAAATGTCTTCAGTTGAGTCTCATCGAGCCACGGGCTTTCGTACCGGCCGAGCACTGCTTTCGTGCGCGACGTGTGTAATAAATAGAGGAGCTTGTAGGAGGGGCCGAGGACGGTAGCGAGGTGCTCGAAGAGATAGCGCTGACCGCCGCGTGGCCCGATGCGAACGCGCTCGGGACCCGTCGTCTTCTCGCGCGCGAATGTGTTGGCGTGGTGAAAGGTCGCGAGCTTACCGTCTACGATGTGCAACAGCTTGTCGGTCATGCCTCTACTACGGGACTCTTACAGGCCGAAGAAGACGATGTTGAGTGAGATCTCAAGGCTGAGCGCGAGGTCTGGTACTCGCCACTGCAGCACGTCGCGCGCGATCACGCCCGAGCCTCGCGAGTGCGAGACCTCCACTTCCTTGCTCCAACGATCGACGAGCCACACCTCGTGCACGCCGAGGGTGATGTAAGCGTCGCGCTTGATCTCACGATCATAGACGCGCGATGAGCGGCTCAACACCTCCACCGCAAGCCAGTGCTCGTCGATGTCTTCCCACTTCGAATAGACAGGGTAGCGGTCAGGATGGACGAGAATGTCGGGTTGCAGCCGCGTTCGCGGAGGCACGGTGATGGCACCGGGCCCGACTACCTGTCCCTTCCCAGGGATCACCACTGCTTGCATCAGCTGGAACTGCAGGCGATTGACGATGATCTGATGGGCGTGCATGGCGCCGGAGTCACCAGCAGCACCCCGTCCAGCACCTCGTAGCGGCTCCCGTCGTTAGGGAGCCGCTCGAGGTCGGCGATGGTGTACCGCGGGATGCTGATTGCCATGGCCATACACTACCCCCTCCGCTCCGTAGCTGTCCACTCGGCATGCACAGATGGTGGCATGCGGTGGGGCAGGGCCAGGTATCGAATCATTGCCGAGCGCAGCGGGTGTGTGCTGGCGGAGGTGTGAAGCCAGTTGTTGAAGAGCGCGTTCTCGAGTAGCATTGTTGTTCTGTCTGTCTCGCTCGCGCGAGACAGTGACGGGACGTAGCGCAGTCCGGTAGCGCACCTGAATGGGGTTCAGGGGGTCGCGGGTTCAAATCCCGCCGTCCCGATTCTAACTAGTTGCCAGACAGCCATTTAGCTGTCTGGCAATTTTCGTTTGTGCAGGGATGTCCGAGATTGTTCCCGAACTCTTTTTTTTTCGAAAGCTTGTCGCACAGCGCGATAAGTAGTGATTCAAGTCTGCCACCGGTTGGGTGGATGACGTCGTCCTCCCTCGTTCGAGAAGTGACTCCATAACGATGTTTGCGTTCGTGTAACGGGGCAAGCACGAGGAAAGTACGAGACAGACGCGCCTAGACAGCGAGGGTGCACGGGCAGCCGTGCGTGAACGTCCCTAGGGCAAAATGCGTGAATTTGCCTGCAGACACATCTGCCTCTGGCGCTGGACGCCCGCGGCGCCTGAGGGTACTTTGAGGCTGCCGCAGAAACTTCTCGTGCGGCGCTCATTGTGGCATCGGCAGTCCCGGCAGGACATGTCCGCGACGTTCCGCTGAGCACCAGAGGCTCGCGTTAGAGACGGCGCAGGCGCGACACCGCTCGACCCCCGAAAGTGCCATCTCACGTCGTTCGTGACGCCTTTACTGGGGCGCCATTGAGAAATTGTCTGCCTGCGTGGGATCTCTTGCAGCGGCGAAATCTCTACTGGGATGCACCGGCTCGTATGCACTCCGCTCGCGAAGTCCTGTTCACGAAGGTGCGTGAAATCGTGCTGGTGCGCGTGACGAATATAGAAAAGCGAAAAGCCTGACTTCGAGGTGAGGAGCACAATGAGCAACATCGCTGCAGACATCATCATTCCTAACGACGCCGACGTTTTCCGCTCGGTCTTCCTCTACGTCGGTCAGGGTGATTGCACGTTGCACGTCGTCCCTGATGGGAATGGCGGAAGGAAGTTTGTGATGGTTGACATAAACCTCGATCGCAAGCGTGGGGGGACTGATGTCATCCGAGTGTTGGAGGACATCCTACCTAGAGACGACGACGGCAAGCCCACGCTCGATCTTTTCATCAACACGCACCCGCACAACGATCACATCTGCGGGCTCGAGGAGGTCAACAAGCGTATTCGCGTGATGGAGGTGTGGCACACCGGGTTTGAGCCTAGCAACGTGCACGAAGGCAACTTCAGACATCTCATAGAACTCATTGACATGGTTCGGGAGCGCGAGGGCGACGACGGGGTTTTCGAGTATCAGGGTACGCGGAAGGACATCGACATCGGCGCGGTCGATGCTCACGTCGTAGCTCCGGCGAAACACGTTAAGGACGAAATCGACGAACTTGAAGACGAGGAGCGAGACCGCCGGATTCATGAGTACTGCGGTGTGATTCGGCTCGGCTATGGCGACGATACCAAGCGAAAGCATGTCCTTCACACGGGCGATTCGGATCGGTGCGCGTGGGAGAATCACATTTTGGGCGAGGACGACTACCACGCTGATCGCTTACCGTCGGCTGTCGTGAACGCATCCCACCACGGATCGCGTTCATTCTTCAAAGACTCCGAGGAAGGAGATCCCTACGAGCATCACATCGAGACCATCGATCCCACGTGGGTTGTAATCTCTTCGCCGGAACAATCAAAGAGTCCGCACGGGCACCCGCACGACGACGCTGTCGCGCTGTACGAGAAACACGTCGGCGACCGTCCGGAGAATGTGATCACGTTAGGCAAGTCGAAGGCGGCCCAAATCTATGATGTGTATCCGAATGGTGATCATGTCATGGATAATGACAGTGGCGAGCTTTCGGCCGAGTATGATCTGACAGACCAAGAGGGTGGCGAGGACGGTGGTCGGTCCAATAACGAACGTAATGCGGCGTCGATTGCAGCGCCGGCAGTTATTACGCGCATCGATCACAGTCGGCCCATGGGGGCCTAGGACCCCGAAGAGTCTGGCGGCGAGCAGGTGTCAAGCTGGATATCCCTCTACCCATGGTGGTATGTCGAGGAGCGTCGACGCGTTGAGCGCCGATTCACCGACTTTCGCGTTAGCGAACGGGAGTTACGGGCTGGCGTGCTCGCATACAAGGGGACACTGACCGTCGACTTGGGCGATCGGGTGGAGCGGAACCCGGTGATCCTCAAGTACAGTGAAGAGACGCCTTATCATGTCCCTCAGCTATTTCCTCTGGACCGATTGCCAGAAGGCGACGAATGGCTGGTCGAGGACGTTGTCGCGAACCATGTGCGTCGGATGCCTGTGGGATATCGGCTGCACCAGATGCCCGCTGCGGGCACGCGATCGGGGGCTGCTGCCCTGTGCGTCGTCGAACTGGGGACAGGCCAGACCGCCGAGTCCTTTAGCGGAGTGGATGTTCTCCGCCGAGCTAAGGAGGTATTCAAGGCCATCGCCCTGAACCGCCCATTTCCTTTTCCAGCCGCAGTTGGTGATGAACTGGAAGCCTTCTTCATCCACGCAGGCGACATCATTCTCGGCGACCAGTTCTTCTCACCCGAGCTTATCGATCGAGGACGTTTTTGGGCCGTGCCAACGATGGATCGACATCCGCTTCTGCCGAGCTTTGTGGAGCAGAGTTCGGACGCCGGCCGGGACCTCTTTATCGGCCTGCACATCACGCAGGCTCAGGGCGGGCTCATTACCGATTGGCGCACGGAACGGACCGAGGCTATCCGGCGTGCTTTCCCGTTCACAGGCAACAGAAGACTGTCGTTCGAACGTCAGACGGTCGAAGGATCATCACTCTTAGAATCTGCCATTGAGGGCCCGTGGTATCAGCTTGCTCGGGAGCCTGAGCCATTCACGCGCGGTGCAGAAGTAGCCGAGTTTTTGGAGAGCCAAGCCGGGATTGAGGATGGCATCGCCGAAATACTCACTCAATACCCAAGCTTTGGTGAAGGTGATCAGATCCATTGGATCGGAGTGCGGTATGCAAGCGGCGAGGAGCTGCGCTGGCTTGTCATCGGGATCAAAGCGCGCGACCCGCTGACACAGGAGATCGTTGCCGAAGAGGGCGCGGGAGTTCGGCGGGATGTGCTCCGTGATTCCAGAATATTCGTTTTGCGGGTTCACCGTCTCAGCCGGCAGCATCTTGAACTCAGAAACGCTCACACTGTTGCTCCAACACTCGCATCGAGAACCGTCGTGGTCATCGGGTGCGGCGCCCTGGGTTCAGACGTCGCGCTCACGCTTGCAAAGGCGGGAATAGGAAAACTTGTTTTAGTGGACTACGACAGAATTAGCGTTGGAAATGTCATTCGTCATGCTGCTGGATTGGCGGCAGTTGGGTTGGCGAAGCCTGATGCTGTGCGGCAACTGGTACGCCAGCACAATCCTTTTGTAGAGGTCGACACCTTTATCGCCTCAGCGACCAGTCCTCGGCAGAACATTGACGAGTTCCTCGCCCTGGGCGACCTCGCCGTCTCAACGGTGGCCGATGATGGTATTGATCAAATAATCAACGAAGCTGCAGTTCGAACGCAGCGTGTTGTCGTCTATGGTCGAGCCCTGCGCTCAGGAACGGTCGCTCGTGTTCTGCGAGTGCGTCCTGGCACAGACGCTTGCGTACAATGCGCCGCGCTCTATCGTGAGGCAAACCAACGCGGAGAAGCGACAGGTTGGCTTGTTATTCCAGCGGCGCCCGATGAGCTGGTCACGCGCGAGTGTGGTCAAGCAATTCTAGCGGCGAGCGCCGCCGATCTGCGCTTCGCGGCGGACTTCACGGCGCGAGCGGTGCTCGATGAGCTAAGCGGCGGTGCTGGTTGGAACAACCTGCTTTGGGTGCGAGAGCCATGGCATGATGCACCGCCTACAGTAAGCGCGTACAGCATTGTGCGTGCAACTTTTTCACAACGTCAAGATTGTCCAGTTTGTACTCGTCCTCGCGTTAGGGCGATCGAGATTTCATCGGAGGCGGCAGCCGCGCTTCGACGACACGCAGAGTCAAAGCCACGTGTTGAGACTGGTGGTGCGCTCATTGGCTATGAAGACAACGGCGTCGTACGAGTCGTCGAAGTAACAGATTCCGGACCCGGTGCCATCGAAACACCAACCCGATTTCAGTACGATGCCGCGCACGTGAATGCCCGATTGATGGATGCTCATGAGCGCCTTGGCTCACGCGGTGTGTACGTAGGCGAGTGGCATACGCACATTGAGCGCCAACCGCGCCCCTCACCAATGGACGTCGCCTCGCTCACCGACATAGCTGGCGCGCCGAACATTCTTACGAACGAACCCATAATGCTGATCGCCGGGCTCGACCCCGACACCGGTCGCGTGGCTCTGGTGCATGGCAGTTCCTTCCCGATCAACCGTGCCATGCAGACATTGCCGCTGAACGGTTGGTATTCCGAGGGGTGACATGAGAATCGCACTTGTGAACTCGAACATGGATTCTGTGCTAGGCGGGCGTTTTGCGCGGTCGATAACTGCTCGCATTCGGCAGGAGCTTCCCGCGAATGGCTCTTGCAATTACTGCCAGTTTGTGCGCTCAACACGTTATCGCGGAAACATCGAGCTTGAGATTGCGGACGACGGCGTCCTCTGCTGGTATTCTGAGCGTAACCCTAACAGTCCATGACGCCGCTGACCTTTTATGAGCAGGTCGGTATTCTAATTCCCGGCGCAGTGCTCCTCTTTGCGGTGACGCTCCTCCAGCCGGAATGGAAGGCAATTCTCGGAGGAAATGGACTGACAATTGGGGGGTTGGGCCTCTTCCTCCTCCTTAGCTACGCTGCGGGTCATGCTGTCGCCGCCGTCGGCAATATCATTGAGAAGCTACTATGGGCGGTCTTCGGTGGACTTCCGACAGACCGACTGGCGCGAAACCCCGAGAAGGTCTTGGGACAGAAGCGACTCGCGAGGTTTAAGGAGCTTTTCCAGAAGCGCTACCAGTACGACGCGCCAATTAGTGAACTCGAGCCGGACGGTCCACCAAAGCGCTGGACGAAGCTGTGGTGGTCTCGCCGAAAGGCTTGGCGAAGTGCTTTCGGACAATTGTACAGCGACGTGCGAGTAAATAACCCTGGCACAGTGCTCACGTTCAACGGCAACTACGGCTTGAACCGAGGACTTGCGGCCTCAATGATGGTGATCACACTGCTCATTTGTACCCTCCGACCGCAGGGCTTCGTACAGACGGCAGTGGCTGCAGGTCTGCTCACAATCGTTTTCCTGTTTCGTACCTATCGCTTCGGTATCTACTTCGCGAGAGAAGTATTCAACAATTTCTTGAATTTAGAATTTGCGAAAGTCACCAACACGGAGTCTGCCAAGGACGGAACTCCCTCGAAGTGAGTTTACGCCTCAGTCGAAGTTAGATCGAGTAAGTCGGATCCTCTCGGTGAGAAATCGTGGTGCGGGACGGAGCACTTCGACGAGCGCCGTAGTGATGACCGCGCGTATTTTTTTTGCTGCGAGCGCCAGCGGAGACGGCCGCGGATGACCCGTACCGCACAGCGTGCCTGCCGTGGCGATGGCCGGCGAGAACGGAGTGGTGCGGCGAGCCCTTAGTCACCGATCCAACGAAGCCGGTTGAGACGGTGCCCATCCGAAAAGATCTCGACGTGGCGAAAAGATGGACCAGCAGGAGCACACACGCCTGGAGGCGGAGATCGGCCGCTTCTATGATGAGATGCATTAGATATTCGGCCTGATGGTGACGCTCTTCTTCGGCCTGTTCGGTCTAACGATCGCGCACTTCTTCAGGAGTGGCGAGACTGAGAAAGCCGAGGCGCCTTAGTCACCAAACGCTTTATTTTGTTGAGATGGAACAACAGGCCGCCGTGCGGAGTCGCTGGGAAGTAGCTCGTGCTCATCTCCAAAAATTGCGCAGCCGGGCAGCAATCCCACCGTGGGTGCTTTTGGTTTGGTCGTTGCTCGGTCACGCATCGACACTTGAGCAAATTCGAACATGGTGGAAAGCCACCTGGCCCGTTGTGGCGCCATTCCTGCGCGAATGGAACCAGTGGCTTGCATTCAGCCTCGCCCTCCTATGGCTCACCTTCTTGATACTCCGTCCACCACGGCCGCGCAGTAGCCCGAAAAAAGAGCTGCAACGGCAGCGAGACGACTGGAAGCAAAGGGCAGAGGAACTGGAAGCAAAAGAAAGGACAACACGACTTGAGTTGGATTCTGCTCTCTGGGAGTACGGCCAGCTTAGGAACGAGATGGCGCGGGAAGAGCGGAATAGACGTGAGTTTGAATGGCGAGTCAGGTTTGGGAGGCCGCCGCTGACTGTTGGTGAGCCGATGGCAGACGTGCGCGCGAGAGTGTTTGACGTGTTTCACACCGAACTGGAGAAACTCAGGCAAGTTCTGCGCAAGTTGCGAAAAGCCGACGACGAAATTGCATATCATCTGACGCGCCATTTATCGGCTTGTGGCTCGCTCGGCTACGAGGCGGCGATGCGATTTGAGGAGTCAACGAAGAAGAGACTGGGCAACGCCTTCGATCTGATTGAGGAGCCAGGAGGTGAGGACCTGCGCGTCGCGTTGATTCTCGTGTATCACAAGCACAACGAATTTCGTCAGGAACTCCTTCGCCTAGCTCAGAGCGCTGGCCCGTTGGATTTGCGATCGCTGCCGAACTATACCGAGTGGAAAGAGGCCGACGACGCGTTCTTCACGCGCCTGGATGAGGCAATGGAAATCAAAGTGCTTCAGTCCTTGGCGAACGAGATTCAATCGTTGCGCGAGAATAGGAAGTATCCCGTTCAGATGCCGCCGGCAAATACAGGAGCTATCAAGACGATAGCTCCGGATACTGAGGTACTGCCTTCCACGCCGGCATAAGACACTAGCGTCCCGGCCAAATCTGCACCGGGCCTCTGTGGGATCGTCTACCCCGCGAGACTCTGAGAAGGCTGATCGTCAGGCCGGTGCCCAGGAGTAGCTTTCGTGAACGCTAACATGGAGGGACCGATCGGTAGCTACTCTGAGCTGCGCCTAGGCCCGTTGTACGTCGGAGGGGATAAGGGAGAGATAAACCCGCTTGTAATGATGCTCTTTCGAGAGAGTGACAAGCGAGTAACTCTCTGCACGCCCGTCGAAGGTGATGAGGAGTTCGGAGAGGAGCCGTACGACGTTGTTCAGTACATCGCACCGGCAGGAGTTGTTCGCGATCGGCTAGAACTGATGGGGTTCACGCTACACGCAACCCGGCGAGTGTTCGAACTCGTGGTCCGCGAAGAGTACAACAGCCATCTGACGATCATGGCCTCCACCGTATTCCATACGGTGGATGAAACAGAGGCCGTCCTAGCAAACCTAACGGTTGAGAACTGGAGTGATGGTCTTAAGCTGATCCGCGATTTGGGCCTCAAGCCCACGTACCGGCACGACGAGCAACTGAAGGACCTGCCTCCGCTGCTTCGGTACATGCTGGGGAGGGGCTTAGAGTGGTACGGATTCCCCAGCGCAGATGTGCGCTATGCCATTCGCCTAGCCGTCGAAGTGTGCCGAGACGATGATTTGGTCTACGACCTTACCGATCTTGTCTTGGGAGGATACTTCGACTCCTCAACAGACATCGTGGCGCATGCCGATTATCTGCTGACCGAGGACTTCGACACCACGCGGCGGATTGTCGTGCTTACGGAGGGTGCGACTGATAAGTGGATTCTCGAACGATCCCTGCGACTCCTGTATCCGCATCTGGCCGACTTCTTCACCTTCATGGACTTCGAAGGCGCTCGTGTAGCCGGAGGTGCCGGTGCGCTGGCCGGAATGGTGAAGGCATTCGTAGGTGCGGGTATTCTAAACCGCGTAGTGGCGCTGTTCGACAATGATACCGCCGGTGCGGCCGCCCTGAAGACACTGAAGCCAGTGCGAATGCCACCTAACATTGTTGCGGCGCAGTTCCCCCCGCTTCCTCTTGCACGGAGCTACCCGACCTTAGGTCCAGGTGGGCCCGCAAACCTGGACGTAAACGGTCTCGCAGGGAGCATTGAGCTCTATCTCGGCAAGGATGTGCTGTCCTCCGGGGACGGCCTCCTCCCGATACAATGGAAGGGCTACGATGAAGGGTTAGGCCGCTATCAAGGGGAAATTACGAGTAAGAACATCATACACGAGCGCTTCCGCCAGAAACTGATCTTATGCGAAGCTGATCGAGAGCAGCTCGGTTGCTACGATTGGGAAGGCGTACGGCTGATTCTTGACACCCTTCGTTCGGCGTTTCACGCAGTCGATGAGCAACAATTCCTTGAGTGGGAGACGGAATCGGCCGCGCAGAGTGCGGCAGCACTACAGAAGTATTCGGCTTCACTCGGTGGGACCGGAACCACCAACGCGCCGACCTGACCCTGATCTAGGCTCTGGTGAAGGCCCTCAGACAGGGAATCCAGCCCTCATCCGGCCTAGGGCGCGACCGGGCAGCCTAGAGGGGGGTAAGCCGCGCCAGTCAACGCCTTGGCTGGCTCGCTCGTCAACGCAGGCGCATCGCAAACGCGCTCCTTGACGTGGCCTCGCTGGTGATCGAGGTGTGCGATAAGCGATCGCCACGGCCGTAGCCGGGCGACGCTAACGAGCGAGCCTGACCGCGATATTGCGACGAAATTATGGAGGCGTTGAGATAGGGGAAGCTGAAGGCTGCGGTGGCAAACGAAGCTTCTTGACTCCCCGTATTTCGTTCACACCTCTCACAGCGCGATTGAATATCGCGCTCGCCAAACCGACACCACAACGCACCTGCTTAATGGCGTTGAGTAAGTCCAGATCAGTCGTTGCTGCGCCAAACGGCAGAAAATAGCCCACTTGGAAACCGGTGACTTCGTCATTCTCGCGGACTTGGCGGAATGAGGCGCCGAGTCGCAACATCTCAATGCTAATGTCTTCGATAACAATAGCGCGCCGATTGCCGAGCGCTAACTGTGTCGACGCAGATCGTCGGACCGTTCCGTGCTAGGCGGACGAAGCGGGCGACGTTTATCGGGCCGCGCGGTCGTTCATGGTGCGCCACGCGAGGCGCTTTCAGTAACGACGCCGTCGCTAGCCTTGCTGACTTTCAACTACGAGTGGACCCGCGACCTGGTTGGCTGTCATTTGCGACCGAATCACGGAGCCGCGCTACCATAAAGGAGCCGTGCCACACTATCGCTTTCGAATCCGATTCCGAGTCTCAGAAGACCGGAGTATCAGCCATGCTGAACCACGCGTGACGTTTTCCCTTCCGCACGAGATCGGGAACGTCGAGCTCGTCGCTCATGGTCGAGAAGCGACCGCGATCAGCGGCTCGGCGGGCTTGGTACTGCGTGGACGACTCTACGCTGCGTCCGACGATGCTGCGCGCATTGGTCTTCGTGTTCAGAATGCGTTATTGCTCGCCGGAGCGGAGACACGGATCGGCGTAGACGTGGGTAGATTAGCGCCGCGTGACGTGGGCCATCTCACCAAATTTGGTCGAGAATACTTCGCTAAGAGTCTTGGGCTGCCGGACGAGGCGCAATTACTCGAAGACCGATTCGGCCTAACGGTCTTCGAAGACACGGGCCGGCAGGTGTTCTTCGGGATTGGGCCGGTGAGAATGGGCATCGGCGTTCCGGTGCAGAGGTTCACCGAGGCGGTACAGGCGGCGTGTGAGCGCGCCGCGACACTTGGGCCTAAACATTTACTGGCGTTGGAGCTCTTCAGCGCCGCAAGGTTCGAATCGTCACTCCGCGCCCGATTCATTGCCCTCATCACCGTCCTCGAGACGTTAGCCATCCGCGAACCGAAGGGCGGTGAGGCACGAGCCTTCATTGCAGCGTGCCAAGAAAGATTGGCGTCCAGTGGGCTGCCAAAAGCAGAGGTGGGACAAATGAGGAGCGGTCTGCGTGAACTCGAGCAGCGGTCAATCTCCGCCTCGTGCCGCGAGCTTGTAGGCAAGTATGGCGACACTGAAGCCGTGAGACTGTTCTCCGCGTGCTATCGCGCTCGCGGCGAGCTCCTACACGCCGGCAGGACCGCGTTTGATGTCCCGAGTCAAATTGAAGCGCTTGAAATACTTGTCTCGACGGTGTTGGTCAGCTACCGCGAAGTGGAGCAACCGTTACGGTAGGGAATTCAGGGGTAAGACCGATCCCGCACTCAGTTCAAAACATGGCATCGTCCGCGTTCACGGTCAGGACTGGCAGCGGTATGTCTCGACGTCGTACGACGGACACTTCCGCAATCTCATCGTCTCCTCCCGGACGGTGCGTTTCGCCGCCTGACGAACCACCGGCAGCGACTCCTCCGGAAGGCTCCGCGAGAGTTCATCTTTCCACCAGAGCCTGGGATCCAGAATGCCACCTCGAGCGTGTCCCGTCCCTTCACACTGATCTCGTTGACAACCTCGCCGATGTCGCGCTCGATTGCGTCACTGAGCGCGGCGTGACGGGAGCGCGCTGCCTTCAGCGCCTCGATCCTCTTCTGCATTACTTCGTCCCACGCGCCGCTCTCACGCTGAACGATTGCCACCATCGGCAGCTGTCCGGTCTCGAGCATCTGACGCGAGGAGAGTCCAGACACCTCCTGAGCCGGTTGCTCGTGGGTCGGCACGATGTATTTCTTTTATGTACGACACGCACGAAAGCGACACGCGCGACACTGACTTCCACGCTCTCGTTCACCCACACGTCAGGCGAGCAGATGAAGCATCCAGCAAAGGGACCGGAGATCGTCATCTGTGCCGAGCGTCAGCGGGTTGACCGGATGACGGCGCGGTTGCGACACGTCATCGAATCCAGGTGCATGGAGCGCGCGGAACGGCGGTTCGCGAAAATACAGGCCGCGATCGACGTATCGGTTCCGGATTGTGAAGCGCTTTATGCCGCGGCACAGTCACTACGCGATCTCGACGTGATCGACGACGAGGAGGCCGCGTTCATCGCGGGTGACTGCTACGACGCGAGGCGCGAGGAATTTCTGCATCACGATCGCGTGTACCGGCGTATGGTCAAAGCAGCAGCTCGTGCGGACGACACCGGCATGCTCGACGAGCTGACTGCCAGGGAACGGGAGCTCGCCGCCATCTTTCATGAGGCGCGCGGCGAAACGCGCTGGGCGGCGATGGTCCGGGCCGGACATTCATCATTCTCGGAGTACGTTGCGTTAGGCGAGCTGCGGCTCTTCGGGTCCGAGCTCGTATCCTGTGAAATGCTGGCGTCCATCGACGCGCCAGCCGAACCGGCAAGAGCCGCTGCAATCCTCGAGCGACTGCTGGCCGTGATGGCCGGCGAGACGATACGGGAATTGCTCGCTGCGCACCGTGTGTTCAGCGATCTCCTCGGCGAGGGGAGTGCGCGGTCGGCAATCGTGGCGTTTGCGCAAGCCCTGGAAATGGGAGTGATCACGAAGGCACAGCACGCGGCCCTCGTATACGATCTTGCCGGGGACTGGTGGCGCACACTCATGGAGAGCGATCATGAGATGATGCGGCTGGAGCGGCGACACGAAGCCGCGATCGCGGCGAGCGAGAAGACGCCGGCGTCTCAAGAAGATGCCGAACGCGCGCGGATCGATCTCGAGCGATTGGGGGATCGGTACAGGGCGCGATCGGACGCGTTGCTGGGTGGCTTGTTTCGCCAGCTCGGCGAGCATGCGATCGCCGGTAGCTACATGGCGGATCCCCGAGGGTTCGAGAGCATGGCGTCCGAGGTGTGGGTTGGTGATGCCGCGGTGCCTGGGAACATGGTTTAGCATCCACTAATTGCGGCACTGTCACCCGTGTCGAGCACCAGCAGGGAGAGATCCCTGTGGGAAGGCCGCCGAAAAGCGACAGGCGAGACCGAGCTCGATCGGGAGTCTCACCCTCCATCCGCCGGACAGCTCAAGGCGTAGAGGCCACGCGTTCCCGCCGCATAGGCCGTGGTGCCGACAACTGCGATGCGGCCCGCGAGATCGTCGCCGTCGAGCACATTGGGACGGTCGCTGACCAATCGAACACGATCCACTGTATTCAGCGGACCGCCGCTGAAAGGTACAACGAGCACGAGTCGGCCACAGACCGCAGTGCTGCCGATCGAGCCAGCGCGCGTGCCGACGCGCCAGCGGTACGCGCCTGTGTGGACGTCCACGGCATACACCTGCGTGTCCGTCGAGCCGGCGTAGAGCGTGTCGCCAAGGAGAATTGGCGGGCGCTCCGCCGTGATGTAGCCATCTTCGCGGACGTCGGTGCGCCACCGCACCGTGTGCGTCGTTAGGTCCACCGCAACGAGCCCGTGGCTGTACACGTCGTTCAGGATCGCGAGATTGTCGACGAGCAGCGGCGCGCCCTGAAAGCCGCTCCGCGAGGGCGCGGTGTATCGCCAGAGCTCTCGGCCGTCGCTTCGCGCCAGCGCGACGAGGTCACCGACGATCGTGCCGCCGGTGCGATCCTGCCACCGCACAGTCGTCGCGAACAGGGTGTCGCCGCGAAGTCGCACGCCGAAGACGGGATTGAGAAACGCGGTTCCCGGGTTGACGTCTGTCGTCCACAGGATTTCGCCGGTGGCGAGGTCGCGCGCGACGACGGCGTGCTTGGCCGTGCCGTAATACAGCGCGTTCGCGTCGATCGCGGCTTCCCCATCCTGCGTCGGCTGATCAGTGGCGGCGGTCCAGCGCACGTGGCCCGTTGCCAGCTCCGCGCATCCGACGCCGAAGTAATCGGCGATGCAGGCGAGCCCGCCGAGGGTGACGATGTTGCCGGCGAAGCTCGCCTGTCCTCCGGTCCAGATCTGTGCCTGCCAGCGGGGCTGGCCGGTCGCGGCGTCGTAGGCCGCCATCCCACCGACGCCGGCGACGAGCACGAGCCCACCATCGATGGCCGGAAGCCCGGGCCATGCACCCGGTGATGAGAAGGGTGTAAACCAGAGACGCTTCACGGACATGCTCGCGGCATTGCCATCGACAATGCTATTGCACGCCGTCAGTACGGCAAGGAGCAGAGCAGAGGCACGCATCCGCGATTCTCCTCTCGAAATCGTTAGGCGCCTCTGAAGACGGTGGCGACCCTCTCGTAGCGACGACATGAGGGTACTGTCCTGTATGCTTTCGATTCGGCTGATGGCCGCGGTCATAACGAGGGGCGATGAGCTCCTCGTCTGCCAACGACCGCATAACAAACGCCACGGCGGCTTTTCCCGGCGGGAAGCTCGAGCCCGGCGAGGGTGACGAGGCTCGGCCAACGAGCCGAGTCAAGAACCTATTGCTGGCGGCCAATGCCACGCAGCGCTATAACAGGTGACCCTCTCAGGAGAGACTATGTCGTGCCGCGCTTGCGCCACCGCAGCACTGCTCGGACTCGGCATCTTCGACGGCGAGACCAACGTGGGCAGCGCGCGCGGTGGAGGCGTTTCGTACGACGCCGCCTCGCAGACCTACGTGATTGCGGGGTCGGGCGCCAACATGTGGAATGCGCACGACGACTTCCACTTCGTCTGGAAGCGTCTGACGGGCAACTTCATTCTCTCGGCGCGAATGAAGTTCGTCGGGAGGGGCGGCGAGCCGCACCGCAAGATCGGCTGGACGATCCGGTCATCGCTCGCGCCGGACGCGCCGCACGTCACCGCCGCCCTGCACGGCGACGGGCTGATGTCGCTCCAGTTTCGCAGGAGTCCCGGCGCCACCACGGAAGAGGAGAAGTCGCGCGACAGCTTGCCGGACGCGGATGCCATAGTGCAGCTCGAGCGGCGCGACGGCGTCTACATCATGTCGGTGGCGCGAATCGGCGATACGCTCGCCACGCAGGAGCTGAGCGGTGTCACGCTGTCCGACAGCGTCTACGTCGGGCTCTTCGTCTGCGCGCATAACGAGCACGCCGTCGCGCGCGCGACGTTCAGCAACGTCCGCATAACGATTCCGGCAAAGTCCGACTTCGTGGCGTATCGCGACTACCTCGGCAGCAATCTCGAGGTTCTCGACGTCGCGAGCGGCCTGGCGACGATCGTCCATCGCTACCGGGGCTCGTTCCAGGCGCCGAACTGGACGCCGGATGGGAAGGCGCTGATCTACGCGCAGGAGGGCAGGCTCTATCGCTTCGACCTCGCCAGCCGAACGCCGAGTGTCATCAATACCGGTTTCGCCACGCGGAACAACAACGATCACGTGCTGTCGTTCGATGGACGGATGCTCGGCATTAGCAGTCACTCAACGGAGGACAGCGGCGCGTCGATTGTGTATACGGTTCCAGTGCGCGGAGGAACGCCGAAGCGCGTGACGGCGAAGGGGCCGTCCTATCTGCACGGCTGGTCGCCGGACGGGCAGTGGCTCGTGTACACCGGGCAGCGCGACGGCGACTTCGATATTTACAAGATTGCTCAACAGGGCGGCGAGGAGACGCGGCTCACGAGCACGCCCGGGCTCGACGACGGCCCGGAGTTCAGTCCCGACGGCGCGTACGTCTACTTCAACTCCGCGCGTACGGGACGCATGCAGCTCTGGCGCATGCGTCCCGACGGGAGCGATCAGACGCAGCTCACGAGCGACGGCTTCAACAACTGGTTCCCGCACGTGTCGCCCGATGGGAAGTGGATCGCGTTCATCTCCTTCCCGCCGGACGTCGCCGCCGACGATCACCCGTTCTACAAGCACGTGCTGCTGCGACTGATGCCGGTTGCCGGGGGGCCGGCGCGGGTGATCGCGTACGTCTACGGCGGCCAGGGCACGATCAACGTGCCGTCGTGGTCACCGGACTCGAAGAAGTTGGCATTCGTGAGCAATACGGCAACGCCGTAATGCGGCATTCGCGCTGAGGGCCCGACTACCGTAGAGAACACGTGGCTGATGCTTCGGTGTCGCAGCTGGGCGGAGCTGTTGATTCGGGATGATACGTGCGAATGCGAATGTGCTCCAGCGCAAAGCGCCGTACGAGGTCCTTGAACCCCGCCGCCGTGAACTGCGATCCATTATCCGTGACCGGCTTGGCGTCACCCGGGTCGTTTCCAAGGCTTGCTGAACGGTATCGGCGCGCCTAGGCCACGAAGCGCCGACGTCGCGTTCCGGCGAGTGGAAGGATCTGCGACGCTGAAGAAGAGTTATCACCAACCCGACTACCTAACGACTCGAATTTTCGTCTACAGGCCGAGGCAACTCAAGGAGAAGATTCACAATTCGTGCGCACTGTGCTTTCGGTTGGGAGGACGGCTGAGCGGCATAGGGAGACGGCGAATTATTAGAAATCTTCAATGCAACGGATTGCCAAACCCGCCGCCAGTAAAGGCATTCCCAGGGTGAAACGTAAGGCGCCACAGTGAAATGGCGGGAGGTCGATCGCCTTCACGATCCTCCGGGACCTAACGCCTGAGGAGTCTCGATGAGGAACCTGCTCGCCTAGGACGAGCGCATGGTGAAGTCTTCCACCAGCGCGCGGCCATTGGTCCCGGCCAACTACTATTGCCAGGTCCGCCATTGCGAACGGCCGACCATTGGAGACTATCACACAATGATGGGCTTGTTGCGGGTTCAGTACGTGCAGTGCCTGCCGAATCTGGTTTACACGGATGGCAACGCTTTCAGCCTTTGGCGGAGCGGTGGACTAGAAGGTTCGATAGTGAGCCTCATCGGGGAGTGTCGAACTTGCCACGCCGCGCAAAGTTCGCGTGGCACGCAGACTGGCCGAGCAACGCTCTCACATTAGATCGCCTTACATTAAAGCATTCTCATTCACGGCGATCTTGCGCACTCCGTGAACAGGACATAAAATCTCGCCCGCTTGCAAGGGCAGCGCTGCCTAACTACCCAGCCGATAATTGACACGTGCGCCATTGCGAACGGACCATGGCAGGTCCGTGCGTCCGGTCACAGTATACCCCCGTGAGGTGAGGCACCATGACTTGGCGAAGAAGCCCAGGATCCGCCGTTGCTATTGTCGCGGCCATCAGTGCAGTGCTGGCTTACGCGTGCCGTGACCTAACGACTCCAGAGCCACAACTACAATCGACATCGCCTATCTCCCGCAACTGGGACCAACCGGATGCTCCTACAGGAGTGCTAACCCCGGTCACGACGACCGGTGGCGGCTCGGCCGATCTGAACGCGTCTTATCCCGTGCGCGCAATCGTGAATGTGATTGCGAGCGGCTACGTCGTTCAGCATGACGAATACGGCTTCAACTCTGACGTTGATTGGGGACCTGGCGGGCGAGCAAACACTCTAAATCCGCCGAAGGTGGCCGTGGTCAGAACCAATGTTGGCGGCGGCTCATCGGCATGGCAGTTTGCGTTTAACAACAACCAAGTCGCCGACACACTCGTGATGGATATGCCAGCCGGTACTTCCATCCTGTCCGTCGTACGTGACGCGACGCCTGGCCTGCGGCACTGGCCTTGGTACAAGTACTGGACCAATCAGTACGTCTACTGCGACACGTATACATCTCCACCATGCTACACCTTCAGCGGCAGCCACTCGATCAGCGTCGTAACGCCTAGCGCGACGTTCGCAGCCCTCGCCGATTCAGCAGCGTATTCTTATGGGTCGACGGCTACTATTACCGCCAGCAAGTCACCGCTGACAGTCAGCGGCATCTCCACGCCCTTCCAGATTGATTCGGCGTTGTGGAGCCGAGCTCCCGACAGTCTCGGTGGTGATCCACTTGATACTGCATCGTCCAACGGCTGCATCAACTTCCGCTGGGCGGGGAACGACCGTGTGTGCGATCGAGTTGTCAAAGGCGCAGGAACGTTAACACTGATTGGGCATGCGAATGGCTTCCGAGTCACGTCGCAAGTACAAATCGGTTTTCGAACCCCTTCTATTGCGGTGACCGCGGACGGAGACGATCTCGGGGAGGGAGACCCGATCACGTTCACCGCTCAGGTAACGCCGGCCAATTATCCATACCAGATCGTCGGCTGGTCATGGCAGGACGATAACCCGGGGGGTGTGATCGCCGATCGCGTTGGCCTTGGGCCATCTATTGCCCTGCCTGCAGCCCTGGCCGCCGCGAACCCTTTGAGTGGATCCCGCACTGGACAGGGACATTGGCAACGGACGCCCGTCACATCAATGCCTCACGCCACACCGGGCAAGACGCCTAACGCCGGCCCAGGTGGCCCGCTCTTCGATGTTACTCCAGTTACCGATACAGTTAATGCAGCGGACGAGGAGAGCGACCTACCGATCGTCACGCCCCCGCAATCGGCACCGTGTTCAAGCACGACACTGCTGTGCACGATGGCCTTGAACCGCTCTGGCGTCGCTATCATTCAAATACGCGTCGGCGGTAAATCGTATTTTTCGTCGCCGAAACATGCTGGGGTTTACTATCAGTGCCCGAAACCAAGCTTCCCGATGGATTACGTGACCGACGTTCCAGATGGGGAATTAGCACTGACGCCCAAGCGGACCTGGCGGAATCGGGATGGATTGCCTACCGGGGCGACGGTCACTTGGGTACGTGGACCGTGGACCTTCGACGAGTTCCAATTCCTGAATAGTGACAAGATGCCGGTCTCTGATTATCACCCGACCTCAGCGTTCGATGACGTAGGTCATACAGCGGCCGACCTTTACCCGAACCTTAGTTTTGTGAGATTCGTTTGCCACACGTCACTCAGCAAGGTTGATGGCAAATTGCACGGCCGGATGGAGTTCGGAAACCGATGGCATATGGTCTGGCGAGAAATTGTTAGCCCGCCGCCAGAATAATTCAGCCGGCATCACGTGAGTTGGACCCGCTGGTGCGTCCTAGACTGCGGACGCACCAGCGATGATCGCAATGAGCTCAAACGAGAACTGGAATGTCAGATCCAGACTATGCGGTGGCGGAAGGTGGCGACGACGACGATAGCACAGTTGTGGTCCTAACGGCCATGCTGGTTGAATTGTCGCCAGCTCAGATGGAGGCGTTCAAAAAAGAAGGGCTCGACATGGTCAAAGCGAACGAAAGCCTTGGCGGAATGTCGGCCTCTAGGCTGACGGAGGAGGGTCCGCTCGCCAACTTCTATTTTTCGTACCCATATGCGCTGACAGATCGTACGACTATCGAGGATTGGTTGCGGCGGCATCCGCTAGTGAGGCGCATCAGGTTCGAGGAAGACGTTTCGAACAAGCAACGTTAGGCGCTGCTGGGGCCGCGCGACATTGGCCTAGTGTTCACACGCGCGGCACGGAAGGGTTGTTGCGCTTTCGCTTGCTGACGGCCGCCCCTGGCAAGGAAAGAGACGGCGATGGTAAACGGTTGGAATCCGCCGCGGCATGCACGCCTGGCACCTGGATACCAGTGGGAACAATCGCGCCGCCGTTCTGGGACCGATAAGTGACGTAGTGTCCCGCGGGCTCAGCGCGTCCTGCGGCCCATTCGTTCTCGCACATATGTTGTCGCGCATCGCTCGCTTTAGCTGAATTGAGCGGCCACAAGGGATCGATATCGTGGATGCCGATGGCGTCATAGACATGAGTGAGATCTACGCTGGTGCGCGCGCATAGGCTTTGACATGCGTGATCTCGGCGGGCTGGCGGTTGCGGGCGAGAATGGACTGACAGGATTTCGAGAACTCCGCGAGATCCCCAGTCGCGCAGAGCTTGAGAGTTTCCTACAAGGACTGCGCCGCTAGGGCGTCGATCTCCGCACGGCGGCTGAGGAACTTCGGGAACTCGAAGCGGAGGAGGATCGCACCCGAGTCACGACCTGCGGCTTTTGTGGTCGGTCGAAGAGTGGCGAACGCAGATTCGTTCATGGTGAGAACGGCAGCGCGATCAAGGCATCCCTCGGTAGATCCTCCTCGCGGTCGCATGCGTCTGCCGGATCAGCATGGCGTACCTCACAATGCGACGAGTCGCTCCATTTTGATCAGGGTTCTGTAATTCTCCGGGCGTGGCGTGACGCCCTCGCGCGGGCGCCGCGACGGCAGTTGTCTCGCCCTGAGAGATGAGGTATATACATCATCAATGACTCTGGACAGTTCCGTTGGGATTGTCGGCATCGTCGCCGTCATCGCGCTGATAGCGCAAACGGCTGTCATTCGCCGGCATCCGTTTCGACGTTCCACGCGGGCAACGCCGCCGAACGCCTTATCGGATCTCGACGCCGCGCTCATACGGCTCGAGGTCGCGCTCGACGCGATCGCCGTGGAGGTTGAGCGCATTGGAGAAGGTCAGCGCTACCTCTCGCGCATGCTCGCCGACCGCACGCGGCCTTCCGATCCGCCCTGATACACCCCTGTTGAACACCGGCAACAACCTGGGCTTCATGCTACCGCGCCGGGGTTCACCCCACGGACTGATATCCATCCCTTCGCCGGCTGCTCATCGATGACGACATCCACGTAACCGACCGCGGACACGAGCTCGCGGTGTTGCGCCGCCGTCAGGTACTTGCCGCCGAGCAGGCGCATCACCGGCCCGTAGAACCAGCTCAGTCGCTGGCCACGGTACGCTTCGGCTACCAGGAGGAAGACACCACCCGGTTTCAGCACACGTCGAATCTCACGGAGGTCGCCCCGAAGGTCGGGCCAGTAGTAATGCGTCTCGAACGCCGTCACGACATCGAACGTGTTGGGCGCGAACGGAAGCTGCGACACGGTGCCGAGTCGGATATCGACGCGCCCGTCGGCGATGTGAGCGGCATTGGTGGCGAGCGCGGTCTCGACGCTGCTCGACGAATAATCGATCCCAAACACTTTCCCGGCGGACGCAAGAGACGCAAGGGTATCGATCATCTTGCCGCCACCACAGCCCACATCGAGCACGGTGAACTCACGACCAATTATGATGTGGCTCAACCCCCACCTCGCCAGCGCCGCGTGCCCAATGTTCATGGCGCGCGCTACCCGGCGCCCGAGCCACCCGCTCGGCTTCCGGCATTGGGTCATCGCCATGCTTAGGACCAGGGCTACGATGACGATCTTCACCACTAACTGGATGTGTGGCGTCGACACGGTCCACCTCCTGTCCTGCACGCGGGCATTTGCTGTGTGATCGTGTATGCGCAACGGTGAGTTTACAGGAACGACAAATGGCGCGGCTCGCACCGGCTCACCGAGGCTTGATCGCTCGCGACATCTTCACCTCCACGGCAGATCTCCGGCGCAAACTCACGGAGTACATCCGCCTCCACGACAAACCTGTCAACCCATTCGCCGGGCGTACAACAATTCCAAGCGTCGGACCCGCACAGGCTGAACTGGGTTTACAGCCCACTAGGTGGGCAGCTCGCGAGCGACGTCGACAATGTCCAAGAGCTGCCCTGCAAGATTGTTCCACGCCGCGCGCCCGAATCGCGCGACGAAGTCCTCCTGGGCAGCCGCCCACAGCGGCAAGGCCTTTTCCACACGCCGGGTTCCCTTCGCGGTGAGCGCAACCTGCTTGGCGCGTGGCGCGGCACGGCTTACGATGACGAGACCGTCTCTCGCAAGCGGCTCCAGCGCCCGGTAAAGTGAGGTGCGCTCGAACACCAACTCCTCGGCGAGCTCGGTCAGACGTACCGGAGCGTCGCGCTGCGCAATGGCACGCAGCAGAGAAAACTGTGTCGAGGTCAAACCGGCGGCGGCGAGCCGCGCATCATAAGCACGAGCAATGGAACGAGTCGCGCGCCGCAAAGTCCCGGCGGCGCACTTGGACGCCGCCGTCAGAGTAGGTTCTGGCATGATGATGTATATACACGCCCCTTGAACACCCGGCAACAACTCAGATTCATTTCACCACGGCGACCGCGCCCTCCGGCGCGGTGACGCCAGATCGTGCGTGCGCTCATCGCCGATCGATCCTGAACAGCAGTGCATGGGCGAACCAGAATTCGTCTTCCTCGTCGTCCGCCAGGAATTCGGCAATCTTGCGCTCGCCATTGCGTATGAGAACGTCCCTCGTCAGCCGCCGCATCGCTGCCTTGCACTGGTCACAGAGCGCCTGGTACTCGGGCGGCCCATCGTTGTCTTCCCAGTGATCGCCCTTCTCGAGTCCGTACTCGCGCTCGATATCGGTGAGCCGTGCCATGAGTCCCGCCAGCACCGGATGCCTAACGGTCAACGGCATTACCGCCGACCGCGCGAATTCCTCGATCAGTGAGTCCGCGCTCATGGCGCTGACCAGTCCACATTCGCGAGCCCGTCGGATCTCCAGGATCCAAGGGTCTGGATCCGCGGTTGCTTCCACAATGTCGACAGCTTGGCTCATCAGATCAT
>JBJMNO010000009.1:0-236783 GCA_045804225.1 Gemmatimonadaceae bacterium | reverse complement strand
GTGGCCCGTTTTGTGGGCCAATGCCGTTTTCTTCGCGCGAGCAAAGATCAATTCACGCTTCGCCTCGTATGCGCGCGACGACTTCGAGGGCTAGCCGGACGCGGAGGTAATCGCGAGAATTGGCGACCCTGACCCCCGCCTATGTCCGCACTTCTCGCTGAGCTGTTCGGCACTGCCATTCTCATCGTGCTCGGCGACGGCGTCGTCGCCAACGTCGTGCTGCAACGCACCAAGGGCTTCAACTCCGGCTGGATCGTGATTGCCATGGGGTGGGCTCTCGCGGTGACGATCGCGGTGTACTGCACGATCAGCATCAGCGGCGCGCATCTGAATCCCGCCGTGACGCTCGCGCTGGCAACGACGGGGACGTTTCCGTGGGCGAGAGTCCCGGGCTACATCCTCGCGCAAATCGCCGGCGGCTTTCTCGGCGCCGTGATCGTGTGGCTGCAGTACCTGCCGCACTGGGCGGCGACGCCCGATCCCGAGGCGAAGCTCGCGGTGTTCTCCACGACGCCGGCGATTCGTCGCTCGGGAGCGAATCTGATATCGGAGATCATCGGCGGGTTCATGCTCGTCTTTTCGCTTCTCGCCGTGATCTCGCCGGGCAACTTCGTGCCAGGCTCGGAGCTGTCGAAGGGCTTCGGGCCGATTCTGGTGGGCGCGATCGTCGCGGCGATCGGTCTCTCGTTAGGTGGGACGACGGGCTACGCCATCAATCCAGCTCGCGACCTTGGCCCACGCATCGCGCACGCGGTGCTGCCGATCGTCGGGAAGGGGGGATCGGATTGGGGCTACGCGTGGATCCCGATCGTTGGACCGAGCATTGGTGGAATCCTCGGTGGAGTACTATACCACATCCTCTGGAAGACCTAGGCTGATGCTGGTCGCAAGAGCAGATCCTTCGCTTCGCTCAGGATGACATGAGAGGCGTCACTCAGGATGACATTGGTGGGTCTCGCATCCGACACGACAAAGAAAATGCCAAAATTCATACTGGCCTTGGATCAGGGAACGACTAGCTCCCGCGCGATCGTGTTCGATCACGGCGGGTCGATCGTCGCCGTTGCGCAGAAAGAGTTTCGACAGATCTTTCCCAAGCCCGGTTGGGTGGAGCACGACCCAAGGGACATTTGGTCATCGCAGGCCGGTGTGGCTGCCGAAGCGTTGACGAAAGCGAATGTCTCCGCGGCGGACGTGGCGGCGATCGGCATCACGAATCAGCGCGAGACGACGCTCGTGTGGGATCGCGCGACTGGTGAGCCTATCTGCAACGCCATCGTCTGGCAGGATCGACGCACGGCGCCGATCTGCGACCGCCTCAAAGCGCGCAAGCTCGACCGTGTCATCCGTCGCAAAACGGGCCTCGTGGTCGACGCCTATTTCTCGGCAACCAAAGTACAGTGGATGTTAGAGAATGTGAAAGGCGCGAAGGCGCGCGCTCGTGCCGGACAGCTCGCCTTCGGCACCGTCGACACATGGCTGGTGTGGAATCTCACCGGTGGGAAAGTGCATGTGACGGACGCGAGCAACGCGTCGCGCACGATGCTCTACGACATCTCGAAAGGCGCATGGGATGACGAGCTGCTCAAGATCTTCGGCGTCCCGCGTTCGATGCTGCCCGAGGTGCGCTCCTCGAGTGAGGTCTATGGTAGTACGACGCTCCTCGGCAGGCCGATCCCGATCGCCGGAATCGCCGGCGACCAGCAGGCGGCCCTGTTCGGTCAGGCGTGCACGAAGCCTGGCATGGCAAAGAACACGTACGGTACCGGCTGTTTCATGCTCATGAATACGGGGACTAAGCGCATTGCTTCCAAGAACAATCTCCTGACGACGGTCGCCTGGCGCATCGGCGACCGCACGGAGTACGCCCTCGAGGGAAGCATCTTCATCGCCGGCGCGGTGGTGCAGTGGCTGCGCGACGGTCTCGAGTTCTTTCGCTCGGCGCCGGAGATCGAGGCGCTCGCGCAGACGGTGGAGGACACTGGCGGCGTCTATCTCGTTCCCGCTTTCGCCGGGCTTGGCGCACCGCATTGGGATCAGTACGCCCGGGGCACGATCGTCGGCCTAACAAGAGGCACGACCAAGGCCCACATCGCTCGCGCCGCGCTGGAGGCGATCGCCCTGCAAACGATGGATGTGTTGCGGGCGATGCAGGCGGACTCCGGCATCAAGCTCAAGCAGCTGCGCGTGGACGGCGGCGCGAGCGCGAACGATTTGCTGATGCAGCTCCAGGCGGACTTGTTAGGCGTGCCGGTGGTGCGGCCGAAGGTGGCGGAGACGACCGCGTTAGGCGCGGCTTATCTGGCGGGGCTCGCCGTCGGCTTCTGGAAGTCGCAGACGGACATCGCGCGTCAGTGGCAGGTCGACAAGGATTTCACTCCGGAGATGAAGACGCCGGCACGAAAGAAGATTGCCAGCGGATGGGAGCGGGCGCTGGAGAGAGCGAAGGGGTGGGAAGCGGGTGGGTAGGGGGTTGTGGGTAGAGGGTAGAGGGTAGAGGGTTCGACTCTGCCCGCTACCCTCTATCCTCTACGCCTTACAAGGACCAGCTCATTCCAAAACGCCAATCCACGCTGTGCTCCTGCGTGCGGACGTAGCCGGGTCGGGCCTCGAGCCGCATGGACAGTGGGCCTTGGGACTCGGGCTTGAATTGCACGCCGAAAATCATCTCAAGTCCCAGCAGCGCCCCGCTCGGTGAGTTGTTGCCCGACAGCCAGTTCGCACTGAAGCTGCCGCCTGCGTACGGGGTCAAGGCGTGGCTGCCACCTGGTTGGATGGTCGGCTCCCAGCTCACCGACCACTGCGTCGGTCCATTGTTTTCCTGCGCGCGCCAATCACCGCCAACGGACATGCCGAGTTGTACGGGCGCCGATTTGCCGCCCCAGGTGCCCGCGACCAGTGCTCCGGCTCCCCAACTGTTCTGGTGTGACTGCGTTGTGCGTGCGTAGGAGCCGTGTCCCTCCAGCTCCCACGATTGTCCGTGGGCGAGTCGGGCGCAAAAGAGAAGTCCTGTCGTGACAATAAGTATTCGCATCGGTCCTCCTGGAAAGTCCGCGTGACCTTTGCAGATCGCGAGCCACCGCGACGGCGCGGCGCCGACGGACAGTCGTTAGGCACCGCCATGTTCGGTTCCGTGCATTTGGGTGGGCGCGTCTGGCGTGGAGCCGCGCGATGGGCTACCATTTGTGCGCCAGCGCGCATATCAACCCAGGAACCTCGATGTCCCTCCACTCGGCGCACCGCATCGCGTTGACACGGATCAGGCCGCGCTGATGGTTCGTCGCCGCTTCACTGACAAGACGGGTGTCGAGTGGGAGGTGACGGCCGCGGCGACGGCGAGCGGCTTTCGGCCTCTCGAACCGCCACGCACGGCGCCGTTCCGGCCAGCGACGACGTACCTGATCTTCGAGAGTGAGACCGAGAAGCGGCGCCTGGCGCCCGCTCCGCCGAACTGGCTGGACGCGTCCATCGATGAGCTCCAACGGCTGCTTGCCGAGGCGACCCTCATTACTCTGCGTCCGCCGAAACCATAGGGCGTGGCGTGTGACGTGGGGCGGGGCGAGCGTTGCTCGGCCGAGTTGCGAGTCGTCTAAACGTCATGATTCGAGCAGCCCTAACGGTGGCGGCGATCCTTTGTTACGCCGGCACCCTCCAAGCGCAAGCGAGCGCGGACACGCGCCAGGCGCACCTCTACGTTCCGGCCGCCGCGCCGACCTGGCTGTCCACTGGCGTAATCGTCGACAAAGGCGACCGCATCGACCTGAAGGCGACCGGCATGATCTCGGTGAGCCACTTCGGGTTGAGCGTCGACGCCAACGGCATCTCGAGGTTCGGGTGGGGCGAGCGCGGGAGCAGCTATCTCGAGTATCGCATTGGTGAGGGATCGCCTAAGCCGGCGGGCAAAGCCGCGATGCTCACCGCTGATGCGTCGGGCGAGCTCCAGCTTCGCGTTCACGACGCGGATTACAGCGACAATTACGGCAAGCTCCATGTGGATGTCGTCGCGATGTCGGCCGACGCTGTTCCACCACCGCCCGTCGCCGTCGCCGCATCAGCAGCGGAGGAGCCCAAGGAGTACAAGCCAGACCTCGGCGGCATAATCGCCGTGATGAAGTATACGCTCAACGACATTCTCAAAGCCGAGGACGAGAGCTTCGTCGCCAAGGGTCGCTATGAGAATCCCTTCATCACCGACCGTGTGAAGCTTCCCGCGGGCATTTACACCACCGGCTTCACGACCGATTTGCGCGGCTATTCGATCATCCTGAAGCACGTCGATCCGAAGGTACGATGCGGGGTCGCGGTGAAGAGAGCCAACCCGTTGGACCCTGCCGTCCCCGAGCGGCAGATCGTGTGTCAGTGGCGGAACTTCGATCCGCCGTGGGTGGTGGCTGCGGGTAGAGGGTTGCGGGTAGAGGGTTCTGAGTAGAGGGTAGAGGGTTACGGGTTGCGGGTTGAGCGAAAAAGCAGATCCTTCGTCGCTACGCTCCTCAGGATGACAGGTTGGCTGTCATCCTGAGCGAAGCGAAGGATCTGCTCTTCGCTCTACCCTCTACCCTCTACCCTCACCCCTCTACCTTCTACCGATGTACGTTCGCATCGCGCTGCGAGGCTTCCGTCGCACGCCGTCGTTCACGATCACCGCGATCCTCATCCTCGCCGTTGGCATCGGGATGGCCGTCGCGATGTTCACGGTTTACGACGCAGTGCTCGTGCGCAATTTGCCAGTGCGCGAGCAGGATCGCATTGTCGAGCTGTATACGTACCGTGGCGATCCGAAGACCGATTACTGGCTCCTGCGGAAAGACCTCCGAAAGTTCGCGGCGGAAAGTCGCACGTTGCGCGACGTTGGTGGGGTCGTGCACTGGGGCGCACCAGGCGCACCGATCCTCGATGGCGACCGGCCGCTCGTCATCAACCGCACGACGGTCACCGGCAACTTCTTCGACGTGCTTGGCGCGCGTCCGCTGCTCGGGCGGTTCTTCAAACCGTCTGACGAAATTCCGGGTGCGGAAGCCGAAATCGTACTGAGCTACGGCGCGTGGAAGCGCTACTTCGCCGGCGACTCATCAATCGTCGGGAAGCAACTGATGGAGCCGTACGCGCGAAAGAGATACACCGTCATTGGTATCGCGCCGCCGGGCCTCGATTATCCCGCGGGCGTGGGTCTTTGGATGCCCAATTGGCAACCGTCGGATGATCTATCCGTCCTCGCCATCGCGCGGTTGAATCCCGGCGCGAGCGTGCGGTCGGCGCAGGCCGAGATGTTCGCGGTGATGAAGCGGCTGTATCCGGAGCGGAAGTACGAGGGCGTGCACGCACAGACCTTCACGCAAGCGGTGGTCGGCGACGTGCGTCCGGTGCTGCTCGTTCTCGCGTTGGCGGTGGGACTGCTCTTGCTCATCGCGTGCGTCAACGTGGGGAATCTGCTGCTGCTTCGCGCGGGCACCCGATCGCGCGAGCTCTCCATTCGCCGAGCGCTCGGCGCATCGTTAGGCGACATCGTCAGGCAACTGAGTGTCGAGAGCGCGATGCTGGGCGTTGCCGGTGGAGTGCTCGGTCTCGTTACGGCGATGGTGCTCATCAAGCTGCTCGTCGCCGTCGCACCGGCAAAGCTGCCGCGTCTCGATGACGTGGGCGTCACGGGTGCGCCGTTAGGTATCGCGCTCGCGGTGACGATCGTCGCCGTGCTGCTGTTCGGCGTTCTGCCCGCCATCGCCGGATCGCGCGGGCAGCTTGCGTCGCCACTGCGCTTCGACTCGCGGGCTGGACGAACGACACGCCGCAGCCGGCAGACGAGACGCACGCTGGTGGCGGTGCAGGTCGCGCTGGCTCTCGTCATGCTGTTCGGGGCGGGGCTACTCGTCCGCACGCTCGAGCGCCTACAGAACATCACCCTCGGCTACCAGCCGGCTCATTTGGCGCTCCTCAGCGTGGCGTTCACGCCTAACGAATACAATGACGCCGCGGGCAAGTTCAGCCAAACGAAGCTCAACCAGCTCGGCGAGCGCCTCATTCCGCTCTGGCGCGCCGTGCCTGGTGTCTCGGCGGTGACGCCAATGCTCGTTCCTCCATTTCTCGGCTCCGGCATCTTCGTCGGTCGTATGGACAAGGAGGGGCAGACACCGGAAGAGATGAAGGCGAATCCGAATATCCCGATCGAGGTGGGCGGCGCCGATTATTTCCGGGCGTTCGGTATTCCGATTCGGCGCGGCCGCGGCTTCACCGAGATGGACCGGGAGCAAGCGCCACTGGTGGCCGTCGTGAGCGAGTCCGCTGCCCGCCGCTTCTGGCCTAACGAGGATCCAGTCGGCAAGCGGATACATTATTGGTCCCAGGACACGACGGCATGGCGTACGATCGTCGGTGTCGCCGGCGACATCCACTGGCGCTCCCTCCGCGAGACCACGCCCACGATCTACCTCCCGTGGGAGCAGTCGTACTGGCAAGGGCAGTTTGCGATTCGCACGTCCGCGGACCTAACGACTGTGCTGCCAGCCATCCGGCGCGTGACGCGGGACATGAACCCGGTGTTGTCGGTGTGGGAAGCGAAGCCTGTCGCTGATCTCTTGTCCGTCCCGTTGGCGCAGCCGAGGCTGGGCGCTCTGCTCCTTGGCGCGTTCGCGATGGTGTCCATGCTGCTCGCCGCCATCGGGTTGTATGGTGTGATGTCGTCCGTGGTGGGCTCGAGCACGCGCGAGCTGGGGGTTCGTGCGGCGTTAGGCGCCACACCGGAGCGATTGCGGATGGGCGTGATCAGCCAGGCGCTGGGCATGGCAGGCGTGGGAGCGGTAGCCGGCTTGGTTGCCGCACTGGCAACGGCGCGGCTGTTATCGTCGCTCTTGTTCGAGGTCACGCCATTCGATCCAGTGTCGATCGGGGGCGCCGTTCTGGTGCTTCTCGTCGTGGCGGTCGTTGCGGCGTACATCCCGGCGCACCGGGCAACGCGGATAGATCCGGTGGAGGCGTTGAGGGCAGACTAGTGTGGCGCCGAAGCCGGGCTCTCGTGGGCATAGGGGCGTTAAGAGCAGATCCTTCGTCGCTGCGCTCCTCAGGATGACCGTAAGGGAAGCGCGCCCAGGATGACGCAATGCAGGCTTGCCGAAGGGCGTTCAACGTGCTTTGATCTTCCGATCATCGCCTCACGGTAAATTCGTGCTCAAATCACTTCTGCTTCTCTGCGTTCTCGCCACCGCGGCGGGCGCTCAGCGGCCCGAGGTTGCGGGTGTTGTCTATCTCGATGCGAATGGGAATGGCGCGCGCGACTCGGGCGAGCGGGGCATCGCCGCCGTTGCCGTGTCGAACCAGGACACCGTCGTGGTCACGGATGCGAATGGCGCATTTCGGCTGCCGCGCGGGGCGACGGGGATCGTGTTCGTCTCCGTCCCCGACGGATATCGTTCGTTAGGCCCATTCTGGCGCACCCTCGGCGACAGCACGAGCGGCGTCGCGTTCGGACTCGCTCCGGGACGCCGAGTGCGGGAGTTCCGGTTCGTGCATGCTTCGGACACGCATATCGCGTCGGCGAGCGTGGATCGGACGCGTCGCCTGCGGTCGCTGGTGGATTCGCTGGCGCCGGCGTTTCTCATCGTCACAGGCGATCTGGTGCGCGATGCGCTGCGCGTGTCCGAAAGCGAGGCGACGAGCTACTACGAGCTGTTCATGAAGGAAACAGGCTCGCTCCGGACGCCGATGTGGACGGTGCCCGGCAACCATGAGAACTTCGGCATCGAGCGGGACACCTCTCACGTGAGCCCGACGAATCCACTGTACGGCCGTGGGATGTACCACAAGTTTCTTGGGCCCGATTACTACTCGTTCAACTATGGCGGCATCCACTTCGTTGGCCTGAACACGGCGGACATCGAGGATCAGTCATATTACGGGCACGTCGACAGCCTGCAGCTCGTGTGGCTGGCGCGCGATTTGGCGCTCGTGCCAGCGGAGATGCCGGTCGTGAGCTTCGACCACATTCCGTTCCTCTCCACCCTGGAGGGGATGAATGGCTACATGGGTGGGCCGCCGGCGCCGTCGCTGATCACGGTGAGGGGAAAGACGGTCTTCCGTCACACGGTGTCGAATGCCGCCGAGGTGCTCGCGGTCCTTCGGCAGCGGCATCACGTGCTCGCGCTGGGCGGGCATTTTCACGCGGCGGAGAAGGTGGTGCACGAGATCGACGGCCAGCGCACGCGGTTCAATCTTGCCGCGGCGATCGTTGGGCCTTCAAATTCCGCCGGCCTGCACTTCCCGTCGGGCATTACCATGTACACCGTTCGCGACGGCGTCATCGACGACGGACGCTTCATTCCGTTAGGCATTCCCGAACGTGTGACATCGCGCTGAGCGACGTCACGATTCTTTCCGGAGAGATTCCAATGTTCGCTTTACGGCGTGCCGCTCTGAACGGAAGATCGAGCGTGGCGCGTGATGCGTGGCGCGCGGCGTGGGGTGCTGCCTTGATCACGATTGGCATGTCGTCGGCCGTGCGTGCTCAGGCAATGGGGCAGACGATTCGCGGGATCTCCTGCGACGCGCAGGAAGGGCAGCGCATCCATATCCATCAGCGTCTGCTCATTGTCATCCGCGGGAAAGAGATGACGATTCCGCAGTACATCGGCATTCCGCAGGGCGCGCGCTGCATCTATTGGCTGCACACGCACACGCCCGACGGAATCATTCACGTGGAGGCGCCGAGCGATCGCTCGTTCACCCTCGGCGACTTTTTCGCGGTGTGGGGGCAGCCGCTCGATCGTACGCATGTCGCCGGAGCGCAGGTGAAGAAGGGCGAATCGTTGCGCGCGTGGGTCAATGGTGCGTTGTACAAGGGCGACCCCGCGACGATTCCTCTGACCGCGCACGCGGACATCGTGATACAGATCGGACCACCATTCGCAAAGCCGGTGGCGTTCACGAAGTGGGGACCGCTATAGCAAGCGCGAAGTGGAAGAGCAGATCCTTCGCTTCGCTCAGGATGACATTCAGTTGTCATCCTGAGGAGCGCAGCGACGAAGGATCTGCTGTGGCACCTCCTATCCCGATCTTTGTGCGCCGCGAAAGGATCACGCCGAGAAGACTCGTTGCAGCGGCGAGCATGAGCCACAGCGCCGGCGCGGCTTTGTTGCCGGTGCGGGCGATCAAGTAGGTGCAGATCGCTGGCGTGAAGCCACCGAAAATCGCCGTCGCCAGGCTGTAGGCGAGAGAGAACGCGGCTGTGCGGACGCTCGCCGGCATGATCTCGGTCAAGAGCGGAACCATCGCGCCATTGTACGCGCCGAAGAAGAATGAAAACCAGAGCTCGACGATGAGCAGCTTGCCGAAGGTTGGTGCGGCGACGAGCCACGTCATCGCAGGATAGGCGGTGAGCAACACCAGGACCGGGACGACAAAGAGCAGCGGGCGTCGTCCGATGCGATCCGATACCGCCCCAGCGATCGGCAGCCAAATGAAGTTGGAGATGCCGACGCAGAGCGTGACAATGAACGTCGCCGTCGGCGCGAGGTTGAGTGCCTGCTTACCGAACGTTGGTGTGTAGGCTGTGATGAGATAGAAGCTGGACGTCGTGAAGACGACGAGTAGCACACCTGTAAGCACCACTTCCCAATTCTCGGCGACGATGCGCAGCACGTCACTCGACCGGCGTGGGTGCTGGGCCATGCGCTTGAAGTCCGGCGTCTCCTCGAGCGAGCGGCGAAGCCAGAGAATCACTGGAATGATGGCGCAGCCGATGAGGAGCGGCACACGCCAGCCCCAGGCGGCCATGTCGTTAGGCGCAACGGACGCGGTGAGTGCGAGGCCAATCACCGCCGTGAATACCACCGCGAGCTGCTGACTCGCCGACTGCCATGAGCAGAAGAAGCCACGCCGTCCCGGCGTCGCGATCTCGGCGAGATACACCGAGACACCGCCCAACTCGACGCCGGCGGAGAGTCCCTGTAACAGGCGTCCAGCAAGTACGATGAGCGGAGCGGCGAGGCCAATCGTTGCGTATGACGGCGTCACGGCGATGCTCAGCGTTCCAATGGCCATCAGCGCGAGCGTGACGAGCAGACCTTGCCTGCGTCCTTTCCGATCGATGTAGGAGCCGAGCACGATCGCGCCGAGTGGACGCATGAGATAGCCGACGCCGAACGTCATCAGGGACAGCATCAGCGACGCGAAATCGGAACCGGTTGGGAAGAACGTCTTCGCGATGTACGTGGCGTAATACCCGTACACGATGAAGTCGTACATCTCCAGGAAGTTGCCGCTCGCGACGCGGACGACGGCTTGGACAGTTCGGTTCGACCGCATGCGTGCTGTCGGTGGCGTGGTCACGATGTGAGGGGCAAGAGCAGATTCGTCGCTGCGCTCAGGATGACAGATGTCACCTGTCATTGTAAACAACGAAAGCAGATCCTTCGTCGCTTTGCTCCTCAGGATGACAGGTCCCGCGCTCGTGTTTCCGGTGACAATGCGAGCACGATCAAGGCTGGCAACGTCATTGCCGCGGCGTAGAGTGACACGGGGACGGTCGAGCCATAACGATTGAGCAGCGCGACGCCAATGAGCGGTGCTAGCGCGCCCGTGAAGACCGTAGCGATCTGGTAGCCGAGGGAGAAGCCGGTGTAGCGCGCGTTCGTGGGGAAGAGCTCGACGAAGAACGCGGACATTCCGCCCACGATGGCGCCGTGGCATATGCCGCCGATCGCGGCGGCGAAAAGGATTGCGGTTGTGCTGCCGCCGGCGGTGATCGGGAACAGGATGAATGACCAGAGGGCGGCACCCACGAGTCCGAGCGTAGTCACTATGCGTCGTCCCACGCGATCGGATAGCGCGCCCGCCGCGAAAATGGTGACGACGTCGGCGAGGGAGCCGAGCGCGGTGGCGTCGAGGGCGAGCGAGCGCGAATGCTGCAAGATGCGCGTGACGTAAACGATGTAAAAAGTTGTGAACACATAAAACAACGCATTCTCCGAGGCCTTCACCAACAGGACGGTGAACACGGCGCGCCAGTGCGTCAGCAGTGTCGTCCAAAGTGAGGGCGACGCCGTTCGCGCGCGCCGCTCGGCGTACGCGCGATATACCGGCGATTCGGCGACGCGACGGCGCATCCAGATGCCGACGCCGATGAGCAATCCCGACGCGAGGAATGCGACGCGCCAGCCCCACGCGGCGAAGGTTGTCTCGCCGAGTGCGAAGGCGAGCGCAGCGAGGACCATCGAGGAGAGAACGTTGCCTGCTGGGCCGCCAATCATCGGCCAGGCGGTCCAATACCCGCGGCGCGGCGCTGGCAAGCTTTCGGCGACGAGCAGCAACGCGCCGCCCACCTCGCCGCCGACGGCGAATCCTTGAATCAAGCGAAGGAGCAGCAGGAGCAGCGGCGCGAGAATCCCGATCGTCGCGAAGCTCGGCACGAGCCCGATGCCCATCGTCGCGACGCCCATGAGCATGAGACTCCACACGAGCACACGCTTCCGCCCAAAGCGATCACCGAGAACGCCAAATACCAGGCCGCCGAGTGGTCGCGTAACGAAGCCGACAGCGTATGTCGAGAGCGAGAGGAGCACGCCGGTGCGTGGATCGAAGCGCGGAAAGAAGACGCGATCGAAGACGAGCGCCGCGGCCGAAGCGAAGACGAAGAAGTCGTACCACTCGATGAGTGAGCCGATGGAGCTGGAGACGAGGAGCGTGCGAGCGCCCGCCGGCGACTGCGTCTCATGGTCGCTCATACGTGGAGTGGATTCGACGTTGAAGCTGTCGGACAGAGTCACCTCGCTGGTTGGCGATGCTGGCGGCGGCTTACGCGCGATGCGAAGTTAACGCGCCCGCCGCTCGATGCGCTTCACCGACAGCCCAAGCCATGCTTCGACTCACACGATTTGCGTTCTTCGCTTCGATACTCATTGCACCAATCGCGCAGGCGCAGCAATCAGCGGCGCACGACGCCATGCCGCCGGAGCAGGAGCGTCAGTTGGCGCGCGCGATCTACAAGGAAATGATCGAGATCAAGTCCGGCTTCACAACGGGGAGCACCACGCCGGTGGCGCAGGCCGCCGCGCGCCGTCTTCGCGCCGCGGGCTTTCCGGATCGCGACATCTTCGTTGGCGGCGCGAGCCCGAACAAGGCGAACCTGGTCGTTCGCTATCGAGGCACAGGACGCCAGCGTCCGATCCTTCTGCTCGCGCATACCGACGTCGTGGAAGCGAAGCGAGAGGACTGGAGCATGGATCCGTTCGTGCTCACCGAGAAGGACGGCTACTTCTACGGTCGCGGCACTGGCGACGACAAAGCGCAAGCGGCGCTCTGGATCGCGAATCTCATTCGCTACAAGCGCGAGGGATTCAAGCCCGATCGTGACATCATCGTGGCGCTCACGGCAGACGAGGAGGGCGGAGGTCCGTACAACGGCGTTGAGTGGTTGCTCAAGAACAAGCGCGATCTGATCGACGCCGACTATGCGCTCAACGAGGGCGGCTGGGGTGAGTCGCTGAATGGGACGAAGCTCTCCAACGACGTGCAGGTGAGCGAGAAGTACGTCATCAACTACCGGTTCGAGGTGCGCAACAAGGGCGGGCACAGCTCACTGCCAGTCGCCGACAACGCGATCTACCATCTCGCCGGTGCGCTCGACCGATTGTCGCATTTCGCTTTCCCGCTCAAGACCAACGAGGTGACGCGCGCCTACTTGCAGGCGATGTCGGGGGTGGAGAAGGGCGGAGCGAGCGTCGCACTCGCTGGGGCGGCGACGGGCGATACGCTGGCGATGAGGCGCGTGGCGCAAGCGTCCACCGGCGGCAATGCGACGCTGCGCACGACGTGTGTCGCGACGATGCTCGAGGGTGGGCATGCCTTGAACGCGCTGCCGCAGCTGGCTGCCGCCACAGTGAATTGCCGCGTCTTGCCCGAGGACAGCGTGGAATACGTGACGGAGACGCTGCGGCGCGTGGTGGACGACACGGCGGTGAAGGTGATCGTCAACGGTGTGCCGCGCGGCGCACCACCGTCGCCGATGCGCGAAGATCTCATGAGCGCGGTGAGCGCCGTGACGACGGAGCTTTGGCCTGGCGTGGCGACGATACCGATGATGGTGATGGGCGCGACGGACGGCATGTACCTGCGCGCCGCGGGAATTCCGACGTATGGAGTGCAGGGACTCTTCTACGATCGCGATGACATCCGATTCCATGGTCGCGACGAGCGGCTCAAGGTGCAGTCATTCTACGAAGGGCAGCAGTTCCTGTATGAGCTCGTGAAGCGACTGGCGAGCGCGCCCACCGCCTAACGGTGTTACCGAAGATCGTCGTCCGGCTTGGCTCGAGTCAGTTTTCCGCACGACTGGAGCCCGATCGATCGCCGCGCACGGTGGAAGCGTTCGTCGCGCGACTGCCCTGGCGCGGGCAACTCGTGCACGCGCGCTGGAGCGGCGAAGCGCTCTGGATGCCGTTAGGCACCACCACGCTCTATGAGTCGTACGAGGATCCGACGAGCTTTCCGGCGCCAGGTCAGGTGTTGTGGCATCCAGCGGGCGCGAGCGAAGCAGAACTGCTCGTCGCGTATGGTCCCACGCGCTTTGCGAGCAAGGCTGGCCAGCTGGCCGGGAATCATTTTCTCACGATCGAGGCTGATCCGGCAGAGCTGGCGGCGATTGGGCGGGAGGTGCTGTGGAAGGGGGCTATCGAGGTGGTGTTCGAGGGAAAGGCAAAAGCAGATCCTTCGCTGCGCTCAGGATGACACCGACACGGACCTTCGCTGCGCTCAGGATGACACCGCACCGATATGTCATCCTGAGGAGCAAAGCGACGAAGGATCTGCTTTCGATCACAACTTGCTACATCGGCTCGTCGGCGCTGGGGCCGTAGATCTGTGGCACTGTGGAGCCCATGGGGCGGAGATAGGTCGTGATCTGACCGCGATGGTGGACGATGTCGAAGAGGAAGCCCCACGCCATCGGGCCCGCTGGTCGTTGATTCCCAAAGAACTCGAGCGTTCCGTTCCATCGGTCGGCGGGGAGTGACTTCAATCGTTCGACGAGCGCTTCTCGTTGCTTCTCGTACGTGTCGACCACTTCCTCCATCTTCGCTGGCGTCGGGGCCGGGGCCCATTCGACTTTTCCAGTCTCCAGCGCGTCGACGAGCATCTTCTCCTCGCAGACAATTTGCCAGGCGATCTCTTTCGCGGTGCGGGACTTTGGGTCGGGGCGATAATCAGAGTCTTCGGGGATCCGCGAGAAGACCTTGTGCGTGGTCTTGGATTCTTTCGTCCAGAAATCCGTGAACATCGGCTTGTCGTCCATGATTCACCTATCCCCGTGGAATGTTTTGTTGGTTTGTGCTTGCGCTACGGGCGGCTTCCAGCGGCCTGACTCGTAGTCCATCCATCGCATGAAGAGTGCGTCGCTATAGTCGGCCATGATCTTCTGACCGTCCGGCTGCTTTCGAACGGTCTCCACGAGGACATTCGTGTATGACGCGCGGGCCGCTGTAACGAGCGCGAGCACGCCATCGTACGCCGCGCGGAAGTCGGGCGCGCTGAAGGTCACCGTTTGATCAGTGTAATTGATTCCGGGAATCCCCTTCAAGCCGGCAAGACTTGCCGGCGGCACCGCGTGCAGTCCGGCGCGCATCGGCGCGGACACCGTCATCACCTTCGCTTTCGAGATGTTGCGCACAGCGCGCGCGGCTTTCTCGCGCATTTCCGCGTGCACGGCGTCCACGGGGCGCAGCTCCACCGTCGATGCGCTCGTCGCCTTCTTCGTGACGACGTACTCGAGCCAGGGCATGATCTCGAGATCGCGTTGCAAGTGGTCGTCACCGGAGACGAAGATCAGCGGGACGCCAACGCGGCCCCACGAGTACGCGACGATCTCGCTCTCCGTGATCGACTTGTCGTTGAGCAGCATGTCCATGCCGATGGTGATCGTGTGCGACGCAAAGCCTTTGCTTCCGGTCTTCGCGTGCATCGCTACGGCGACGACGGCGTCGTACGTGTTCGGTTCGGTGATGTCGACGTATGGGTCGAACGCGTGGTCGCGAAAGACCTGCTTCGCGCGTGGATCGAGCAGCTCGCGCCTAACGTCTGGATCGGGATTGCCGCTGCCGTGCGCGTCCACTACATCGACCTGCGTCGCCCCGCCCGCAAAGAGCCCGTCGATCACCGCATTGAGATCCGCGGCGAGCATCTTCTGTCCTTCGGGATACTTCTCCGGATGACTGAAGAGGAAGGTGTGCCAGTCGTCTTGTCCGGCAAGTCCTTCCATGTCGTGATAGACGAGGATGCGTACCGGTGCGCCGGCACGATGCTTCGCCGGCGACGAAAACGAGGTCGTCGATCGTGACTCGCGCGTCCCGGCCCACTTCATCGCCGTCGCGACGAGGACGAGCGAGAACAGCGCGATCGCGAGGTGAGGCGCGCGTGATTTCGTCATGTCTGTGAATGTCCTTTAGTGAACGCGCAGAAATCGCACGAGGATGGAGTCGACCGTCGCCGCTTGCTCGATCTGTGGCAGATGGCCCGCGCCGTCGATCGCGTGGAACTCGGCGCGTGGAAAAGCCGAGCGGACCGCGGTGCTGTTGGAGAACGGGACGGTGCGGTCTGCCTTGCCCCAGAGAATGAGGATCGGAATCGGGCTTCGCGCAAGGGTCGTGAAGCTCGTGGGCGGCCGCTTGAACACGTCGCCGCGCTGCGTCTCGAGGATGCTGCGCCGGAATCCCTTGTAGCGCATCTGCACGCGGTAGCGGGATACCCAATCGGGAAAATGCTCGGGATGCAGGAAGTCATCGAGCTGTCCGGTCGCCATGCTCGACGCGCCTAACGTGAGAGCGTAATTGCCGACGACGGGGACGCGGAGGGGTAGCGGCGTCTCCCGAGTGAGGCCGATGGCGGGGTCGATGAGCGTCACGGTGCGCACGCGCTCCGGCTGCGCGTCGGCGAAGCTGACGGCGATCGCGCCACCCATCGACACGCCGGCAACGTCCACGGGCCCGCGAATGCCTAACGTATCGAGCAGCTCCGCGACTTGCTGGTTGTACATCGCGAGATCGTAGCGCAGCGCGGGTCGATCGGAGTAGCCGCGGCCGTAGTAGTCGTAGCGCAGCACGCGGAGACCATTTGCGGTGAGCGCGACCTGCGTGGAGTCCCACAGATAGTAGGGAACGGTGGCGCCGGAGAAGAGCACGACCGTGCGCGCGTCGTTAGGTCCGGAGAGCTCGTAGTGGGTGATGCCTGTGGAGAGGCGAACGAACTTGCCGGACGCGGTTGCCCGAGCCTTGTCGTCGAGCGTCTCTTTTTCCGGATTGATGGCGAGGTACACTGCCGCCGCGATCAGGATAAGAGCCAGGATTGTCCAGCCGAGAAGTCGACGCAATCTCATGGGCTTCCTGTCATCTTGCCTTTGATTCGGCTCCGGCGAAGAGCCGGAAAAGCAGATCCTTCGCTGCGCTCAGGATGACAGGCTGGGCAGATCCTTCGCTGCGCTCAGGATGACGATGTGGGCTCAACGCGGCACGATTTCGGACTTCTGCGACAACAGCTTGCTGAGGAACCGATTCGCCTCGGCCATCCGCTCGACTTCGATTGCCGTGGTCTCCACCGCTTGCTCGATGCGCTCGAGGCGGCGGGTGAGCTCCTCGCTCGCCTGCGTCGGCGACGACATGCGCCGCATGGAGAGCTGCCGCGAGATGAGGCTCATGCCGGTGATCAACACCGCCGAGCCGCACATGATGATCGCAAGAGGGATCATGACTGGGATATGCATTCGCGCCACCGGAAAGTCGACAGAACTTAGCCACGTACGCCCGGCGTCGCGCAGAGTTTCCCGGTAATGGGCGTGTCTTGCGCATCGAGCGGGAAAAGCTCTGATTAGGGCACGAAACCAGCACTGAAACGCCGGCCAGGCGATTTCTGGAGACCCATCCACGTAAGGCGCTCCGGGAATGGCCTTTCCGTCGCCGGTAGTCATCTCCCGCGACCTTGGTTCGCGGTGCAGTGGAGAGCTTATGAAGAAGGTTCTCGTCGTGGATGACTCCGCGACGATGCGACGGATGATCATTGCGACACTCGGCCGCCTGGACGGAGTCGCGTTCGATCAGGCCGTGAGTGGCCTGGGTGCGATCGAGCGTGTCACGCTCGATCAAGCCGACATGGTCATCCTCGACCTCAACATGCCCGACGTGCATGGGCTGGAAGTATTGAAGTTCATCCGGAATCAGCAGTCGCTCCGCGAGCTGCCTGTGGTCATTCTCACCACCCGCGGCGACGAGGCGAGCCGTGCCGCGGCCCTCGCGGCCGGCGCCACGGTGTACCTCACCAAGCCGTTCTCGCCCGAAGGCATTGTCGAAGAGGTGCAGCGGCTGCTGCAACTGGCCTAGCGGTGAGATCCGGCGGCGAGTTCTACGAGCAGTTTCTCGACGACTATTTCGCTGAATGTGACGAGCATCTGGCGACGGTTCGTCGCGTTGTGCTCGATGTCGAATCGGGACACGCGAACGAATCCGATCGGCAGGCACTGCTCCGCGCCCTCCATACGCTCAAGGGTCTTTCGGGGATGGTCGGGCTCGTGGCCGCCGAGCAGGTGGCGCATCTGATGGAGGAGATCCTGAGGGCCGACCGCCTCACGGGCGGCGAATTCGACACGATGGTGGAGGCGCTTTTCGTCGGCACCGCGTTACTCGAGGCATGCGTCGTGTCACGGCGGACCGCCACGCCCGTGCCTGACATCTCGGCCTTCGAGGCCCGGGTTCGCGCGGCGTTGGCGGAGACACCCCGAGAGTCCCCCGGTCGTCAGCTCGTTACCGTACATAAGACGTCGCCGGCCCGGACGGAGACAACGTCGGTCCGTCAGCGCTTCACGTTCACGCCCTCCGCGGAGCTGGCGTCGCGCGGTATCACGGTTGAAAAGGTGCGCTCGCGGCTCGTCGACTTAGGCGACATCATCTCGGCAGCACCGCGCGTAGTGTCCGGCCGGCTCCTGTTTGACTTCGACGTCGCTCTCCACGCGGGCGCCGAGCCGCCCGACTCCTGGCGCTCGGAGGGGCTGGACTGGGAAGTCCTGCCGCAGGCGGCGCCTTCCGACACACCCGCGGTCGGGGGCGGCGCGCAGCCAGCACCGACCACGCGCTTTGCGGCGGCGACGACGAACGCGGTGCGGGTGGACCTGAGCCGACTGGATGAGCTGATGCGGCTCGTTGGCGAGCTCGTAGTGAGCCGAGCTCGGCTCGAGGACTCGATCGGTCGGGTGCTGGCCAAAACGGATTTCGATATGTCGGCGGTGACGGAGATCAACGACACCGTGGAGCACCAGCTGCGAGCGCTGCGCGACGGGATCACGCGCATCCGGCTCGTCCCCGTCGGGGAGGTGTTCGAGCGGCTGCGATTCGCGGTACGCGATGTGGCACGGGAGGCCGGCAAGTCGATTCGCGTCGAGATCGTTGGTCAGGAGACCGAGATCGACAAGCTCGTCGTGGATCGGATTCTCGAGCCGTTGTTGCATATCGTTCGCAATGCGGTGAGTCACGGCATCGAGAAGCCACACGCGCGAGAGGCCGCAGGCAAGCCCTCGGAAGGCACGGTGATGCTACGCGCACGCGCGGCGGGGGACCGCATCATCGTCGAAGTGGAGGACGACGGCGCGGGCATCGATACGACGGCGCTCGTTGAGCGCGCGCGGGCGGGCGGTTTGATGACCTCCGACGTCTTGGCCGGCGACGCATTGCTCGATCTCCTCTGCGCGCCCGGTCTCTCGACGCGTGAAGCCGCGGATTTGACGAGCGGTCGCGGTATGGGGATGGACATCGCTCAATCGACGATTCGCGGACTCGGCGGCGAGCTCTCCGTGCGGACGGTGGCCGGAGAGGGCACCTGCTTCAGCATGGAGCTGCCCCTCACGCTCATGATCGCGGACGCGCTGCTGCTCGACGTTGGTGGACACACGATGGCATTGCCGCAGATCGCGCTTCGCGAGATCGTCGAGCTCGAGAGCAATGCCATAACGACGCTCGAGCACAACGAGGTGATCTCGTATCGCGGCCGCGTGATGCCTCTGGTGCGCCTTACGCGAGTGTTCCATCTCGCGGATCGCGCGCCGGCGAAGCATCATGTGTTGGTCGTGGGCACGGACACGCAGGTGGTGGGCTTGGTGGTGGATCGCGTCCTCGGGCTTCGGGAGATCGTCGTGCATTCGTTGACGGATCCGCTCGTCGCGGTGTCCGGAATCAGCGGCGCGACAGAGCTGCCCGACGGCCGAGTGAGCCTGATCCTCGACGCGTCGGCGCTGGCGCGCGCACACCGTCGGCGTGGCGAGACGAAAGCGCTGCCTAACGCCACACCGCAGTGGCGGGCGAGCACGATGGCGTCACACGCGACAATAGGTTGAGCACATGTTGAACGCATCTGGCAGGAACTCTTACGTCCTCTGCGAAGTTGCTGCCGCCCTGTATGCCGTCCCGAGCGACTCCATCGAGCAACTCGAGATGATCGGACACATCACACCCGTCCCCAACACCGCCCACTTCGTGGATGGCGTGACGAGCGTTCGCGGCAAGGTGCTTCCGGTGGTGAGCCTGCGATCGCGATTCGGGTTTCCACGCATCGCGCACGACCTGCGCAGCCGGCTGGTTGTCGTACGGTGGCAGCAGCGCACGGTGGCGCTGGTCGTGGACGCGGCGCGCGAGTTCGCCGCGATTCCCGAAGATGCGATTCAACCGCCGCCCGAGGGCTTGGCTGATCTCAGCAGTCGCTACTTGCGCGGCCTAGCGCATCTCGGCGACCGGTTGGTGCTGGTCCTCGACGTCGGCGCATTGTTCGACAATTCGACGGCGAACGTAGAACACTCCGCTGCTCTCCTGCCGGCGAGCGCATAACGAGAGAGAGAACATGGCTTTTTCATTCGGGCGGTCCAACGGCAACGGGACACAGTTGACGAACGGCGACGCGACGCGCTTTGCGGCGAGCGCGGCGGAGATCGTCAGCACCTGCGACGCGATCGTCGAGGGGAGCGGCACTCAGCTGCGCCACATCGACGACGCGCTGGCGGGGACAACGGAGCTTGGCGCCTCGCTCAAGCAAACGGCGCAGCGCGCCGAATCCGTATCGACATCGGGTGAGGAGCTCGCGTCATCCGTGAACGAGCTCGCCGCATCGATCGACGAGCTCACGACGGGCACGAGCAGCCTGGCAACCGCTCTCACGGAGACCGCGGCGGCAGTCGAGGAGACGAATCGCTCGATTGCCACCGTGGCGACGGCTGCTGCAGACATGGCGAATGCAGCCTCACAGGTCTCCAGCGGAACGACGGAGATGGCGGCGTCGATCAAGAGCGTCACGGACGACGGTACCGCGCTGGCAACGTCGGTAACGCAGATCGCGGCTACCGTGGAGCAGCTCAGTCGTTCGACGGCACAAGTGAAGGGCAATGCCGACGATCTCGCTATGTCGGCATCGGATACCGCGTCGTCGATCAACGGCATGGCGACATCGATCGAACAGGCGAGTGCGAGCACCGAAAACATGGCGGGGCTGATCGATCAGGTCGCGACGGCCGTTGAGGAAACCTCGCGCTCGGTGAATGGCGTGGCGCAGAGCGCCGCGATGATCGCGAATTCCGCCGAGGGTGCCGCGGTGAGCGTGACGCAACTGGATCGATCGATCCGTGGAATCGCAAACATGGCGACCGAAGCGAGCGACGTAACGCGTCGCGTCGCGCGTGAGGCGGAAGAGGGCGGCGCGGCGGTGGGTCGATCGATCGAAGGAATCACGCGCGTGCGCAGCTCGATCGGTCAGAGCACGAAAGTCATCAAGGAAGTGGGCAAGCGGACCGACGAGATCGGATCGATTGTCGGAACCATCAATCTCATCGCCGAGCGAACGAATCTTTTGTCGCTCAATGCGTCGATCGAGGCTGCTCGTGCCGGTGAGGCCGGGCGTGGCTTCGCCGTTGTCGCCGAAGAGATTCGCAATCTCGCGGACCGCTCCGCGAAGGCCACCGCCGACATAGCGTCGATCATCAAGGCGTTGCAGATGGTCGTTCAGGATGCGGTGGCTTCGGCAGCGGAGGGCGAGCGGGTCGCGGATGAGACGGGACAGCTTGCCGAGGGCGGCGCCGCGGGTCTGCGGCGGATTCTTCAAGGCATGGAAGAGTCGCGCGGCAAAGTGGAACAGATCGCGCGCGCGGCACAGGAGCAGCTGACGGCGGGTCAAACAGTCGTTCGCGCCGTTGCCGACGTCGCCGCGCAGGCGAAGCAAGTCTCGGCAGCCACTTCAGATCAGTCGTCGGCGCTGCAGGGTCTCGTGCGCAACGCGCTGCAAATGCGCAAAGTGTCGGAGGAAGTTGCCACGGCAATGACGGAGCAGGGCAACGGGTCGCGCGAGGTCATCAAGTCCGCGCAGCGAACCGCTACGCTCGCCAGCGAAGTGCGTCGCTCGACGACCGAGCAGGCCGCTGGCATCACGCAGATCACGGCGGCCGTCGAGAGCATTCGTCGCGGCGCCGTCGGCACATCGCGCGCGCTCCAAGAGCAGGCGACGGCGGCGAATCAGATCGCGTCCGAATCGGCGCGCCTAACGAAATTGGTGGGCTCGGTGGCCACGGGCATGAACGAGCAGGCCGCGGCGATGACGCAGATCACGCTGAGCACCGAAGCGATCCGAAAGCAGACGGAACAAGCCAGTAAAGGTATGGCGGAGCAAAGTCGCGCCGTGCAGGATCTCACCACGGCGGCGCGGACGGTCGCGCAGGAGATGGTCTCCATAACGAGAGCGAATCGCGAGCAATCCACGGCAACGGACAGCATTGTCGCGGCCCTCTCGCAAACGCGCCGAATCACGGAGGCCAACGCCGGGGGAGCGCGGAACACACTGACTCTCGGGAGCGAGCTCGCGGATCGTGTGCGTGGGATGAATGGACCGTCGCAACGCTCATCGCGGTGAGTAAAGCCACTTCCGCCGAAACGGTCGGCGTCTTTCGAATCGATGGGAATCTGGTGGTCCAATCATGGGACCATTGGATGGAGGCCGTCACCGGGCTCACGGAATCAGCCGCATGCGGCCATCGCATCGACGAGCTCTTTCCGGATCTTTCGGAACGGGGCATGCTCGCGCGCCTAACGCGCGTTGCGCAAACAGGCGGCGTGGAGGTGTTGGCGCCGGCGTTTCATCATTATCTCCTCACGCTGCCGCCGCGCGAGACCGACTCGAGCTTCGATCGCATGCAACAGCATGTGATCATCTCGCCGATGCGAACGGGAGGCGCCGTGGTCACGATCGAGGACGTGACGAGACGCCTCGATTCCGAACGTCAGACGAGTGAGCGGCTCCGCGCGGGTGACGTGCAAGCGCGCTTGAACGCGGTGGAGCATGTCGTGGCGACTGGAGGGAGTGCGACGCTGCTCGCGGGACCGCTCGCCGATTCCGATTGGCGGGTACGGCGAACGGCGGTCGAGGGAATCGCCGAGCTTTCGGGCGCTGAGGCCGTGTCCACCCTGATCAATGCGATTCGCGACGGCCACGCCGATGCAGGTCTGCTCAATGCTGCCGTTTCCGCCCTCGCGTTGCGTCACGACGAGGTTCTCACGCCGGTGGTCCAGCTGCTCGGCGACGAATCGGCCGACGTGCGAACGTACGCGGCGTTGGCCCTTGGCTTGTTAGGCGATCGTCGCGCTCACGCGCCACTCATCGAGGCGCTCAACGACGCCGAGCCTAACGTACGCTATCACGCCATCGAGGCGCTTGGCCGCATCGGAGACGCATCGGCGACGGACGCGCTGCTCGATGTGATCGAGTCGCGCGACTTCTTCCTGACCTTTGCCGCGCTCGATGCGCTCGCGCACGTCGCCGACGCGGGTGTTGCAAGAAGGCTGCTTCCACTGCTCGACGATCCGTTGTTGGCGCAACCGGCGATGGACGCCATCGCCTCGCTTGGGGCCACGTCGGTGTTGGCGGAGTCGCTCACCGAGGAGGCGGTGCGCAATCTGATCGCGCGGCTTCCCAATGCGTCGGCCGAACAAGCTGCCCTCACGGCGACGGTGATTCATCAGCGCGATGTCGCTGGCGCCGATGAGATTCTCGTCTCGTTGCTGCGGCGGCCGGGCGTTGGTGAGACCGCGGCGGCTTTGTTGGCGACGCGCGGACACTCCGCGGCCGTCGCCCTGTCGTTGGTCCATACGCTCGACGACGAGAATCTGCGACGCCCGATCGCCGTACTGCTCGGACGGATCGGCAGTGTGGAGGGTGTTCCAGCGCTCTTGCGGCTCATGGGCGACGCCGATCCGCTCGTCGTCGCCGCCGCGGCCAACGCGCTGGCCGCGATCGGCGACTACCGTGCGTTCGAGCCGCTGCTCGATCTGCTGGACCGCGAGGACATCACCGTTCGGCACGCGGCGGTGTCGGCTCTGAGCTCGCTGGGCCATCCGTCCACTACGCAGGCGATGCTGGCGCGCCTGCGAGACGCGTCGCCACGTGTTCGCGAGAGTGCGGCGCGCATTGCCGCGTACCTCGGCGACGATTTGTCGCTCGATGGCCTCGTCGATCTCTGCGCGGACGAGGCAGCGACGGTGCGACGTGCGGCAGTTGAGCATCTGGCAAACTTCGATGAGTCGCGCGTCGTGGACACGATTCGGCGATTGCTGCGCTCCGATTCGGATGCGACGGTGCGGGCCGCGGCGGCGCGCGGATTGGGACGCACCGATCATGAGAGCGCGCCCCGCGGGCTCCTGGAAGCGCTGGAGGACGAGAATCTCTGGGTGCGCTACTACGCGGTTCGCTCGCTCGGCGTCATCGGTGCGGGTACGGACGACGCGATAACGGCTTGCCTCGTAGACCGCGCGCTCAACGACGCGCCGCCGGTGCGGATCGCGGCAGTGGAAGCGCTCTCGGTGCTTCATGCGAGCTCGGCGATCGATGTCGTACGTCAACTGTGTAGCGACGCCGAGAGCGAAGTGGCCGAAGCGGCGCGTGCTGCGCTGCAGAAGCTCGAAGACGGCAACCATCCATCGAGTCGAGATGAGTAATGCTTGATTCCGAAAAGGGTGGCGTGGCGTCGCGCGCGCGAGACGCGGTCAAAGCTCTGGGGCCGGATCAGCTCAAGCCAGCTGTCTTTGGTCTCCTTCGCGATCTCATCGCCGAGAAGACCGGCGTGCACTTCGACGAGCCGAAGCGGCCGCTTCTCGCCGACAAGCTTGCTGCTGAGATCCAGGAGCTCGGGCTGACGTCGTTTCTCGACTACTACTATCTCCTTCGCTACGACGACCCTACGGGTGTGCATTGGAGTCGCGTGGCCGACCGGCTCGCGGTTCCCGAGACGTACTTCTGGCGACAACCGGAGCAGTTCGAGGCGCTCGCCAAAGTGGTAGCGCCCGCGCTTCAGGCCGGCGATCGTTCGCGTGGCCTGCGCATCTGGAGTGCTGCCTGTTGCACGGGCGAAGAGCCGATCAGCATCGCCATCGCGCTCGCCGAAGCGGGTCTTCTCGATTCGCATGCGATAACGATCGTTGGGAGTGACGCGAGCCCGGCAATGCTCGAGCGAGCAAAGGGCAATCGGTATGGACCGCGCTCCTTTCGGCAATTGCCGGAGGCGCTACAGCGCAAGTATTTCGTGTCGGACGGTGCGTCGCACTGGCGGCCGATCAGCAACATTGCATCACGCGTGTCGTGGCAGCTGGCCAATTTGGTGAAACCCGAGGAGACGCAGGATCTCGACACGTCTGACGTCATCTTTTGCCGCAACGTGTTCATCTACTTCTCGGACGAGTCCATGCAGCGAGTGGCCCAGCGTTTCGCTCAACGAATGCCGCCGCACGGCCATCTCTTTCTGGGTGCCTCCGAGTCGCTGACGCGGCTCGCCGTGAATCTCGAGCTACGGGAAGTCGCGGGAACCTTCGTGTACGTGCCAGCACGAAGGAACTCGTGAGCGGCGTGATCCGTGTGGTCGTCGTCGACGATTCCGCATTCGTGCGGAAGGTGGTGCGTCAGATGCTGGCGCGCAGTCCTTTCATCGACGTCGTGGGGACGGCGCGCGATGGTGAGGAGGCGCTGGAGATCGTGGGCTCACTCCGCCCCGACGTCGTGACGCTCGATCTCTCGATGCCGGGCATGGACGGGGTCGAGTTCCTGCGGCGGCAAATGGCCGTGCATCCGGTGCCGGTCGTCATCTGCAGCATCACACACGAATCGGGGATGAAAGCCGTCGAAGCGCTCGAGGCGGGCGCCGTGGACTTCATTCAGAAGCCGACGGCGTTAGCAACGGATCGCGTCTTCGAGATCGCCGAAGAATTGGTGGGCAAGGTCAAAGCTGCGGCACAGGTGAAGTTCACGCTCAAGGAAGCGGATGGGGACGGATCAGCGAGCGGCATAACGAGTCGACCAATCCCGGTAACCAGGCGCGGCACCACCGAGGTCGTCGTGATCGGTATCTCGACTGGCGGGCCACAAGCGCTTCGGCAGATGATCCCTGAATTTCCCGGCGAGTTTCCGCTGCCCATCGTCATCGTGCTCCACATGCCGGTGGGCTACACGGCGATGTACGCCTATCGGCTGAACGAGGTGTCCGCCCTCACGGTGGTGGAGGCCAAGTCTGGGGAGGTCATCTCGCCGGGGATGGTTTACGTCGCGCCTGCCGGGCAGCACCTTACTCTCTGTCGCGGCAGCGATGGTCAGGTGCGTTGCCGTTTGGACGATCGGCCAACGGACACCCCTCATCGCCCGTCCGTCGATGTGCTGTTCGAGTCCGCGGCACGGGCGTACGGCGATAAGGTGATGGGAGTGGTGATGACGGGGATGGGTAACGATGGCATGGTGGGCGCCGGCCACATCAAGGCAAATGGCGGGCGTGTGCTGACCGAAGCCGAGTCGTCGTGTGTCGTGTACGGAATGCCTCGTGCGGTGGTCGAGGCGCTCGCGAGTGACCGCAGCGTACCGCTCGGCGACATGGCGTCTGCAATCATGGAGATGATCTAGTGGCAAAAGTTCTGATCGTCGACGATTCCGGATACGCGCGTCGCGTGCATCGGCACGTCATCGAATCCGGTGGCCACTCCGTGGTGGAGGCATCCACGGGCATGGGGGCGATCGAGAGCTACTCGCTCGAGAGGCCGGACGTCGTGTTGCTGGACCTTTCGATGGAGGATCTCGGCGGCGTGGAGGTGCTCCGTACGCTGCGCGAGATCGATCCGGCCGCACACGTGGTGGTGGTCAGCGCCGATGTACAAAGCGCAACGGAACACGCCGTCCTTTCGGGCGGAGCGCGGCGGTTCTTGCCAAAGCCAGTCAATCGCGATGCGTTGCTCGCGGCCATGGAAGAGGTGGCGACACGAGGCAGTCATGAATCTCAGTGAGATCGAGCTCGACGCGCTGACGGAGCTGTTCAACGTCGGGCTCCATCGCGCGGCTGCTTCGTTGTCATCGCTTACGGGGCAGCGGATCAAGGTCGACATGCCGCGGCTCTGGATCAGTACGATCGAGGATGCGGAGACACGCCTGCTGTCGCTGATGAGCAACGATCTGGCAACGGTACATCAGAATTTCGGCGGTGCGGTAGCCGGTGACGCCGCGCTGCTGATGGAGTACGACAAGGCTGCATTGCTTGCCAGCCTCATGACGGCCGGAAGCGCTGGCGTCGGCGGTCGGTTGAACGAGTCGGCGCGGGAAGTGCTGGCTGAGGTGGGAAATGTCGTACTGGGGGCCTGCCTGAGCGCGTTTGGCGACATGCTGCACATGCGCGTCTCGTTCTCGGTGCCGCGCATTCAGGTGGACTCGTTGCAGATGATTCTCCGATCGATGCATGACGACTCGCTCGACGAACAGTTCGCGGTGATCGCGGCCACGCAGTTCCGCCTCAGCCAGCTTGCCGTCGACGGGTACCTGATCGTCGTCGTTGGCGCGGGGTCGCTCAGCATGATCAATACAGCGCTCGCACAGGCCTAATGTCGTTGGAGCGGACGGATGTGACAGAGCAATCGGTACGGAGCGATGAGCTTGCGGACATCATCGAGATCGGCGTCTTGCGCGTGACCACCGATCTGCGCGTCGTGTCGTGGAATCGGTGGCTCGAGAGCGCGAGTGGCCTATCGGCGGAAGCCGCAGCGGGAAAGCAGTTGAAAGAGCTCTTCCCCGACCTTGGAAGTGCCGCGGAAGAGGCGTTCGCGAAGGCCGTTGGCGGCGCGACCGTCGTGATGTCGCATCGTTTTCACGGACGGTTGTTGCCGTTGCCGGCGCCGGCCGGCTACGAGTCATTCGCGTTCATGCAACAGTCGGCGCGCCTGGTCCCGACAGTCGGTGCCGACGGTGCGGTGACGGGTGCGCTGGTGCTCATCACGGATGTCACAGAGCGCGTGGCTCGTGAGGCAGAGCTGAACACCGCGGTGCAGAAGGCGGAAGCGGCGAACAAAGCCAAATCGGATTTTCTCACGGCGATGAGCCACGAGCTGCGCACGCCAATCGGCGCCATGTGGAGCTACGCTGATCTGTTGCGGCAGGAAATGTTCGGTCCCATTCTACCGGCGCAACGCGACCACCTGGGACGGATCAAGTCGGTCGGCGACCACCTGCTGCGTATCGTCGAGGAAATTCTCACCTTCGCGCGCATCGAGGCGGGTCGCGAAGCGTTGCACAACGAACGCGTCAATCTCGTGGAGGTTGCGCGCGAAGCCGTAACGGCGGTGGAGTCGATTGCGGTGGTGAAGGGTCTCGCCGTGGCAGTCGATCTACCGGCAGGTCCGCTCTATGCGACGACAGACGTCGTGAAGCTGCGTCAGATTCTCATCAACCTGTTAGGCAACGCTGTGAAGTTCACGACGCATGGCACGATTGGCGTTCGTGTCATCGACCATCAGAGCGGCTTCGTGTCGTTTCAGGTCCACGACACCGGCCGCGGTATTCCACAAGAGCAGCTCGCGCGCATTTTCGAGCCGTTCACGCAACTGGGAACATCCCACGCGCGTCCAGACCCGGGCACCGGGCTAGGCTTGACGGTGAGTCAGCGGCTGGCGCGCCTTCTCGGCGGGGACGTGACCGTGCAGAGTCAGCAGGGCGTGGGATCCACGTTCGAGTTGAGCATCCCTATCGATTGCACTGTGGAGAGGGATGCCGAGGCCGATGTGTCAGTCGGGTACGGGGCGAACGCGGAAGTGAGCTAAATCGCGGGTTACAGTGAGCGGCGAGAGAGAGCCACTCAGCTTATAGCTCAGGCTTATTTCAGATGGCGACGCACGCATCGCACCCGCGAGAGCGAGCCCAGAGGCGAGAGGCAAGCTGCGAGCTCACAGAATCAAGAGAACTACTTCAGCTATCAGATCCAGCGGCGAGCTGATCGCTTGCCGCCAGCCTCGAAGTTCACCAAAATGTCACGATGACCCTTTTTCAAAGAGTCGTGGTCAAAACACTTCACCGCGCTCTTCGGACTGCGATCGATCATCGCCCTCGAGATCGAAGGCAAGGGGCATCCACTTGATCTTCGCATTCTTTTCCGACGGGTGAGAGCCGTTAGGCGTTGGCTCCGGTGATGGGCTTTCATTCTCGGTCGCCGGACGACTTTCCATATGTTCGCTCATTCTGCTGCCTGCCTGGGTTCAGCCTAACGACTTAGTCAATGCGCCTTTGGTGACATCCGTCGCGCGCGGGCACCACTTCTCGCGGGTGCCGGCTGAGCAGGAAGCGTGCGCATGTTCCAGGATTGCAGCGGTCCTTTATGCTGTGTACGCTATCGGGCGATAGGGGATGAGGCGGATATCCTAACGCTGAGAGTCGCAGCGACTTGCGTGATTGATCAACACGGGCTACGCCCGGCGACTGGTCAGGACGACTGACGTCTCGATCTGTCGGTGGGAGATCGACCAATACTTTCGGAGGAGCGCCGGCGTCTCGTCACGCGGGACGAGCGCGAAGCCGTGTCGCTCATAGAAACGGATCGCCCACACGGCGTCGGCCCAGGTGCCGACGAGCATCGGAGAGGTCGCGGAGTCCTGGAGATGCATGAGGAGTGCGCTGCCCACGCCGCGGCCCTGGTTCGATGGCGAGACGTACGCGTGACGAATGAGGTCCACGTCGGCGACGTGCTGCAAGCCCATGACGCCGATCAACTCTCCGCCCGATTCGTAACCCCAGAAGCTGAGGCCAGCGGCGATGTCGCCTTGTAGCTGCCGCGGCGTCATGTACGGGTCGTGGAAGCAGTCGTCGGGAATGACCCCGCGGTACGCTTCCGCGCCGGCGTTGACGATCGAAAGGATTGCTGCCGTCTCGTTAGGTGCGCAGAGGCGAATCACCGTGAAAGCGCGGCTTCGACGGGGCGCGGAGGATTGACTCGAACAGCGAGCCCCCGCACCGACCGCCTGACGCGCACGCGCCAGAGCCAGTAGAGCAATGCACCAAGGACGACGAGCGGAGGGATCAGCAGCAGCGGGAAGATCCGATACGGCTTGGGTATGACTTTGGCCTGCCCGAGGAAGAACGAAAACGCGGCGATGAGCAGTGCGGTGGTCATTCGCCAGAGGTGGCGCACGATGCGCGGCGTTCCGCGAATCACACCCGCTCCGCCCCGTTTGATGAGGCGCCAATCGCCGATCGCGGCCAGCAAAGCAATGGACCCGAATATGACGAACGGGTATGGTGGCATTCCATAGAGCTTGCCGGTGGGGCTCATGCCGGCCGCGGCACCAAAGCTCAAGAGCACGATCGTCACCGCCAGGATGAGGCCGAAGAGTGAGTAGTCCAACCCTCGACCGTTGCTGGGTTGGCTACGGACAGTCGTTAGGCCCGTCACCACCAAGTAGGCGGTGAGCACTCCCATCGGGCCGTTGGCACCCGGCGCCACGTTTCGCAGCACCGCGATCGCTGCGCCGACGATTCCCATGATCACCATGGAGTAAACGAACAGCATTCCACTTCGGCGGTGCACGCCGTCACCCTTGGCCACGAAGAGCGCGACGAACCCAGAGAGGATGCCCAGCGCACCCGCCACGATGTGGACCATGAGATCAATGCGCATCGATTGGCTCTACGAAGAGCGCATGGTGATTGCCGGATCGACGCGCGCCGCGCGGAGCGCCGGGATCCAGCAGGCGAGAATGCCGATCACCGCCATGCCCAGCGCCACGCCGCTGAACGTCATCGGATCGTGCGGCGCGACGCCGAACAACAGGCCGCGGATCACGCTGGCGCCGAAGAACGCTCCGGCGATGCCTAACGCGAGCCCGATGGCGAGCAGAACGCCACCCTCTTTGAGGATCATGCGTTCGACGTGGCCGCGGTCGGCGCCAAGACTCATACGGATGCCGATCTCCTGGGTACGCGCATTCACGGAGAACGCGAGCACCCCGGCAATCCCAACGGTCGCAATGATCACGGCAAGGAGGCCCAACGACGACACGAGCGCCGCATTGAGCCGTCGCGGCGCGCCGCTCCGGTCCTTGATCTGCGCGATCGTCAACACATGTTCGATGGCCGCCGTGGGCGCTATGCGGTGCACGATCTTGGTTGCGATCGCGGCGAGATGCGAAGAATTGCTATCGGTGCGAACCACGATCGCACCGCTCAGCGCAAGCCCCTGTGAGAATGGCGTGAACATCGCCGGCGTTGGTGGCGCATCGAGGCCGCCATCCTGCGTGTTCCCGACGATGCCAATGACGGTCATCCAGTCGCCGCTCAGCGGCGTGAACTTGAGCACCTCGCCAGTGAGGGCGATGTGTTTGCCGATCGGGCGCTCGTTGGGAAAGAGCCGGTCCGCGAGCGCGCGGTTCACGATGACCACTCGGCCCCCACCCGGCGCATCGGTCGCACCGAACTCGCGTCCGTCGATGAGGGGAATTCCGGCGGCGCGGAAATAGTTGGGATCCGCCGTCCGAAGTGAGGCGCGAGGAACGGCCTCGCCTAGGGCAAGTGACTTCCCTTCGGCCTTGACCTCGAAATCGAGGCTACCACCCTCGAGCGGCGATGTCGATCCGAGGCCGACGTCCGTGACGCCAGGCAGCGCGCGGATCTCACGCGCCATCTCGCCATACTTGGCCTTATTGGCCACGTCCGCCATGAGGATCGAGCGGAACCAGCTCGCATTATCGACGACGCCTTCGGGCGCGCCGAGCTTGAGGAGCGGCACCTTGATCGTGAGGACTTCTTCCGTTTTGAGACCGGTGCTGACGTCGGACAGCTCGATCATCGTGCGGGTGAGCAAGCCCGCACCAGCGAGGAGCACGACCGATACCGCGATCTGCGTGACGACGAGAGTTCGCTGGAGCCGTTGCTTCGTTAGGCTCCCCGCCATGCGCCGGAAGCCGGCATTCACGATGGACGCGAGCGTCCCTTCTCTGGGAATGAAGGCAGCGTACGACAGGAGCAGCGCGAGTACCACCGAGAGCGCGAGAGCGAAGCCGAGGACCGCGAGGTCGAGCCGGATCTCGTTGGCACGGGGCGAGTAGCGCGCCGCGAGCGAGGTCAAGAGACGGACGCCGCCCAGCGCGATGAGGATACCGAGCACCGCGCCCATCAATGTAAGCATGAGATTCTCGACGAGCAGCAGTCGCCGCAAACGAGCCACGCCCGCACCCAGCGCGGCGCGCACGACGAGCTCCGCCTCGCGCCGCACGCCGCGCATCAACGTCAGATTCACGACATTTGCCGCCGTAATGATCAAAACGAAGCCGGCTGCAGCCATGAGCAGCCAGAGCGTGAGGCGTGCCCGTTCGCCTAACGCCTCCTTGAACGGCATGATGGCGACGCGATAATGCGAGCCGGGATCGTAGGCTTCCTTGTGATCCCGCTGCATTCGCGCGTACGTGGAGCCCACCTGAGTACGCGCCTCCCGCAGCGTGGCTCCAGGGGCGAGGCGCGCAATCATCTCCGTCATGCGATGGGTGCGGCCCTGAATCATCATCGCGCTGAGATGGTGCGGGCTCACCACCATGTTGACCAGTGCGTCGACGCGATCGGGAAACCAAGGCGCGGCTTGCACTACGCCGATCACGGTCACCGACTTGCCGTCGAGCTTTACGCGTTTGCCGACAACGCTCGGATCGGATCCGAAGTGCGACGTCCAGAACTCGTGGGTCAGCACCATCACGGCCGGCACGCCCGGGCCGTCGTCGGAAGGGCGTGTGAGACGGCCGAGTACGGGGGAGAGGCCGAGAATATCGAAGAAGTTGCCGGTGACGAGGCCGACGTTGATCCGGGTGGTACCCTCCGGCTGCTCCAATCCATAGGAGAAAGGCGAGTACTCGGCGATGTCACCTAACGCCGGAGCGCCCTCCCGGAAATCGTTGACCTCGGGAACAGAGAACGAGACGTTCTCGCCACCCGCGCCGTCGGTCGATTGACGGAGATACATGAGCCGGTCGCCATCGCGGTGCGGCAGTGGCTTGAGCAGTACGGGGCGAACGACGCTGAAGATCGCCGTATTGGCGCCAATCCCGAGTCCGAGCGTCACGACGACGATGGCGGTGTAGCCGCGCGCGTGGCGCAGCGTACGCAGCGCATATCTGATGTCGGCGGCGACGCTCTCGATCCACGGGAGGGACCGCTGATCGCGCACCGCTTCGGAGGCGACGCTGAGTCCGCCCGACGCGATCATCGCCTGACGTCGCGCTTCGTTAGGCGCCATTCCACGCCGGATATTCTCGGCCGTCGCCATCTCGAGATGCGCCTCGAGCTCCTCGCGAAGCTCGGCGTCCCGGCTTTGTCCGGTGAAGAGCCCTGTGAGTCGCGCGCGAATGCCGCGCAAAAAGCCGCTCAAGCTGAACGTGGTCATCATGCCTCCCGTTTGGGGGCGAGAAATGCGGCGATGAGGTCGGCGGTTTGGTTCCACTCACGCGTCTCGCGCGCGAGCTGCTTCCGTCCAGCCGCTGTAAGCGCGTAATACTTCGCGCGGCGATTGTTCTCCGATTGGCGCCACTCTGCTTTGATGAAGCCTTCCTGCTCGAGCTTGAGGAGGGCGGGGTAGAGGGTGCCGTAATTGAGGGCGAGTCTGAATTTGCTCACCTCCTCGATGCGGCGGGCGATGCCATAGCCGTGGAGGGGGCCGAGGCCTTCAATGGTTTTGAGGATCATCAGGGCGAGGGTGCCCTGCTGGACTTCGAGCTTCTCGGGCATGAGGAGTCCTATGGGTTTCCCATATCACTATGCTGTGCCGAGCCGCGGTGCGCAATAGCGTCGTATTGGTTTCCCATACGGGGACGTTGTTCCGGAGGTTTCAAGGGGAAAAGGGTCCTGCTCGGCGCAAGGCTCCCAAAGCGTTAGTCCGCGATCACGCTTTCGAGCCCCCGCATGTCGATTCGGCTTTTCCCCAATCGTATAGAAGGTGACCCCAACAGAGAGACCGCATGTCCCGGATCGTTGCCTTCATTCACCTTACCCTCGACGGCGTCATGCAAGCCCCTGGGCGCGCCGACGAGGATTCTCGTGACAACTTTCAGTACGGTGGTTGGGCTGGGAAGTACAATGATGCCGATCAGATGAAGGCTGTGGGGCAGAGCATGGCCAACACCGGCGCCCTGTTGCTTGGACGCAGGACCTACGAGGATTTCTATCAGGTGTGGCCGAAGCGTACCGACAGCCCGTTCACCCCTGTACTCAACAACACGCTCAAGTACGTCGCGTCACGAACATTGAAGGAGCCACTTCCCTGGATGAACTCCAAGCTGCTCTCGGGCGACGCCAACGAAACCGTCGCCGAGCTGCGACAGCAGCCTGGCAAAGACATTGTCATCCTCGGCAGTGGCGCTCTCGTACAGTCGCTTCTCCGCGATAACCTCATCGATGAGCTGATGCTCACCATTCATCCAATCGTGCTCGGCGCCGGACGACGACTTTTCCCGGACGGCGGCCCGCAGCTGCCGCTACGACTCGTGGATTCCAAGGCGACGAGCAAGGGTGTCATCATCACTAGTTATCAACCCGCGTAGCATGCCACAGTATCTGCTCAGCTTCTATCAACCCGAAGGACCCGTTCCGCCGCCAGAAGTTCTCGGTCGTATCATGCGCGAGCTCGACACCATCAATCGCGAGATCAAGGCTGCCGGATCGTGGGTCTTCGCCGGTGGCTTGCACCAGCCAAGCACGGCGACAGTCGTCAGGTACAGGGACGAAGAAGTGCTCCTGACGGATGGTCCGTTCGTCGAAGGCAAGGAATATCTCGGCGGCATCAACATCGTGGACGCGCCCGATCTGGACGCGGCTCTTGGCTGGGCCGCGAAGATCGCGCGGGCGACCACATTGCCGATTGAGGTTCGTCCGTTTCACGAGGGGAAGCGCTGATCGACATCGAGCGCATTTTTCGGGAAGAGCACGGCCGCGCGGTGGCAGTGCTCGTACGGTTCTTCGGCGACATCGACGTCGCCGAGGAGGCGGTGCAGGACGCCTTCGTTGCGGCGCTCGAGCGTTGGCCGGTGAGTGGCACGCCGGCGAGCCCCGCGGGATGGATCATCACAACGGCGCGGAATCGCGCGATCGACCGGCTGAGGCGTGAGTCCGCGCGCGACGACAAGTACGCTCAGGCCGCGCTGCTTCAGGCCCGCGAGGAAACGATCGAGGAGCTGGACGAGGAGACCCCTGTGCGCGACGATCGGCTGCGTCTGATATTCACGTGCTGTCACCCCTCGCTCGCGCCAATCACTCGCGTCGCCCTGACGTTGCGTCTCCTCGGCGGCCTAACGACGGACGAGATCGCGCGCGCGTTTCTCGTGCCGGAGGCGACGATGGCGCAGCGCCTCGTGCGCGCCAAGGGCAAAATTCGCGACGCGCGCATTCCATATCGCGTTCCCGACGCCGCGGACCTTCCCCAGCGTGTGCGATCGGTGCTGGCCGTAGTGTATCTCATCTTCAACGAAGGTTATCGCGCGACGTCGGGCGAGCGGCTCGTGCGCGACGATCTTTGCCGTGAAGCGATCCGGCTCGGCCGGCTGCTCGTGGAGCTCATGCCAAGCGAGCAAGAGGCGTTGGGACTGCTTGCGTTGATGCTGCTCATCGAGTCACGTCGTACCACGCGCACGACGCTGGAGGGCGACCTCGTGCTGCTTACGGATCAGGACCGGAGCCGTTGGGACCGAGGGCTCATTATAGAAGGGCAAGGGCTGGTGCGGCGATGTCTGGAGATCGGTAAGCCGGGTTACTATCAGATCCAGGCGGCCATCAACGCCGTGCACAGCGACGCCGCGTCGGCAGAGGACACCGATTGGAGCCAGATTCTCGCGCTGTATGATCAACTCCTCGCCATCGCGCCAACGCCGGTCGTTAGGCTGAATCGCGCCGTTGCTGTCGCCGAGGTGCGGGGGCCGGACGTCGCCCTAGAAGTCGTCGATGAACTGTCGCTGACGGACTACTCGGTGTTTCATGTGGTGCGAGCGGATCTCCTGCGCCGGCTCGGCAGGTTGAGAGAAGCAAGAGATGCTTATGACGCCGCGATCGAACGGACGAAGAACGCTGTCGAGCGCGAGTTCCTCGAACGGAGACGGGGTCCGTAGCTCGGCAGACACACCTCAGCGCGCAACGAGCTGGAGAATCTGTCGTTTGCTCATTGGAGATTTGCCCTGCCCAGTTTGCGGCATTCGCGTCCTAGGAACTTGGGCCCTCGAGGCGGGAGCTTGCCACCGGCCGGTCACGTCGGCGGACATGAGGCCTTTCCGCAATTCCATGACCCCATATGACATCAGACTCGGCAACCAAATCACAAGTGCTGATCGTCGGCGCGGGGCCGACGGGCCTTGCGCTCGCACTCTGGCTCGCGCGCCTCGGCGTGCGCATTCGAGTGGTCGACAAAACTGCCGATGTCGCACCGATCTCACGGGCGCTCGGCGTCCACGCGCGAACACTCGAGTTCTACCGTCAGCTTGGATTCGCGGAAGCAGTAGTGAATGCGGGCGTCATCGTGCCGAGCGTGAATATGTGGGTACGAGGACGTCGAGTGAGCAGCGTTCCGTTCGCAAGTGTCGGTGAAGGACTGACACCCTTTCCCTTCGTGCTCGACTTCGCGCAGGACGAGCATGAGCGCCTGCTCATCGCGCGTTTGCGGGAGGGCGCGGTAACGGTGGAGCGCAATACGGAGCTTACGGCCTTCCGTGCGGACGAGCAGGGCGTCGAAGCGGTGCTCCGGACGCCAGATGGTGGAGAGGAGCATTGCCGCTGCGACTACTTGTGCGGGTGTGATGGCGCGCACTCGACAGTTCGCGAGTTGTTGAACATCGAATTTGCCGGCGGTACGTACGACCACCTGTTTTACGTGGCCGATGTCGTCGCACGTGGTCCCGCCGTGGGCAATGGCATCCATGTCGACCTCGACGAGGCTGATCTCCTCGCGATCTTCGACATGAAGGGCAACGGCCACGTTAGGCTCGTCGGCACCTTGCCTCCCGAGGTGGTGGAGCGACGGCACGAGGCCGCGCTCACCTTCGACGACGTGGCGCAGCGGCCGATCGAGCAACTCCACCTCGAGATCGAGCGCGTGAACTGGTTCTCCACCTATCGCGTTCACCATCGCGTCGCGAATCGATTCCACGTGGGACGTGTGTTCCTGCTTGGCGACGCTGCCCACGTGCATAGTCCGGTTGGTGCGCAGGGCATGAATACCGGAATCGGCGACGCGGTAAATCTCGCGTGGAAGCTTGCGGCGGTATCGAAGGGTGAGATGCCCGAGTCGGTTCTGGACACGTACGAGAGTGAGCGGATTGCGTTCGCGCGGCGGCTGGTAAGGACGACGGATCGGGCATTTGCGTTCGCGAGCCAGTCCGGCCGGATTGCCGCACTGGTACGGACGCGACTCTTTCCCGGTGCGGTGACGGCGCTTTTTCGATTCAGGGCCATGCGTCGTTTCCTCTTTCGTACCGTGTCGCAGATCGAGATCAAGTATCGGCACAGCAAGCTGAGTCGCGGCAGAGCAGGCGCCATTCACGGTGGTGACCGGCTGCCATGGTTCGACGACAATTTCAGGCCGCTCACATCGCTGCGTTGGCAGGTACACGTGTATGGCGATGCGAGCGATGCCCTCCGTGAGCGCTGCCGCGAGCTTGGACTCGCGTTGAGCGTTTTCGCGTGGCAGCCGGCGATGCAGCGCGCGGGGTTTCATCGTGACGCGCTGTATCTGCTGCGGCCGGATGGATATGTGGCGTTCGCGGACGGAAGTGACACCAGCGGAAAGGGACTTGCTACCTATGTAGCAGCGCTACATATATAGTCGCATGGCCACGCCACATCGTCCGCTCTCGCCGGCCAGCGTTGCTGTCCTGCAGGTGATCGCTGCCGGTAAGAGCCACGGATTCGACATCATGGATGCCGCCGCACTACCGAGCGGCACCGTCTATCCCATCCTCGGCCGGCTCGAGCGCGCCGGCTTCGTTCGATCACGGTGGGAATCGCCGGCCATCGCGCAGCGAGAGAAGCGACCGCCGCGACGATACTACGAGATCGCCGCGGCAGGTGTGCGCGCGCTGGCCCTTTCTGTCGAGCACTATCGCACGCTCGGACGCGGGGGTCGGGGCACGCCCGGATTCACGCCGAGGCCTCAGCGCTCGTGAGCACTGGCAGTCAGGCGGCGGGCGAGCGTTCCTGGTCGTCCGCGGCGGAAGCGACATGGCGCCTGTGTCGGACGCTCGTGCGGCTCGCGTCACTCATCGTGCCGCGCGAGCGACGCCCCGTTTGGCGCGACGAATGGGCCGGCGAGCTCTATTACCGGATCCTCGAGCTCGATCGCGCCGCGCTCCTCGACGCGCATGTGCGGCGGCACCTCCTCGTTCGCACCCTCGGTGCTCTTCCACATGCACTGTGGGTGCGGCAGAGCGAATGGAGACTCGACATGCTGATGCAGGACCTCATTTTCGCCGCTCGCGTGAGCTGGAAGCGTCCGGCTTTTTCGCTGCTCGTGGTGGCCACGTTAGGCGTCGGCGTCGGTGCCAACAGCGCAATGTTCAGCATCGTCAACGCGGTGATCATTCGGCCGCTGCCGTTCCCGCGCAGCGACCGCCTCGTCTACGCATTCGGTTCGTTCAAGGGCAGCGACCGCGCGGCCATCTCGCCGCTGGACTTCCTCGACTATCGAGCACAAACACACGCGCTCGCATCATTCGCGGGACGCACTCCGTTCGGCACGGCGGTGCTCTCCAGCGGCGATGATCCCGAACGCGTGACGGCGCCGCGCGTCACCGCCAACTTCTTCAGCACACTCGGCGTTCGGCCGCTGTACGGGCGCACGTTCCTGCCTGACGAGGAAGAGGGGACACACAAGGTCGTGGTGCTCTCGTACGGACTGTGGAAACGCCGATTCGCGGCGGACCCGCGCGTCGTCGGTACCACGACATCGATCGACGGTGAGCCGTATACGATTGCCGGTGTCATGCCGGATATGATGAGCGACATCTTCCCTGATCAGCTCTGGATACCGATGCCGTTTCATCTACCGGAGCTCTCGGTGCGGCGGTATCACATGCTGCGCGGTATCGGGCGGCTGCGCGACGGTGTGTCCGTTGCGCAGGCCCAGGCAGAGCTCGACGGCATTGCCAAACGGCTCGAGGCAACCTATCCAGAGAACGCCTCCTGGCACCTCCGCATCCTTCGGTATCAGGAAGTCGTTGTCGGCGACAGTGGACGCATCCTCCTCATCCTGCTTGGCGCCGTTGGGCTCGTCCTGCTCGTGGCGTGCGCAAATGTGGCGAGTCTCATGCTCGCCCGCGCAACGTCGCGGCAGTCGGAGATCGCCGTTCGCAGCGCGTTAGGCGCCTCGCGATCGCAGATCGGTCGACAGCTGCTCACCGAAAGTGTTCTGCTGGGCGCCGCGGCGGGCGTCTTTGGCCTCTTGCTGGCGTTTGCTTTGGTGGACGGCGTGCACAGCGTCGCTGGAGATTTTCTGCCGCGCGTCGCGGAAGTGCGCGTCGACGGCACCGCAATCGCATTCACGATGGCGGTGGCGGTGCTGACAGGTATCATGTTCGGTGTGGCGCCGGCACTCCATGCCGCCCGTCGCGATCTCGCCGCCTCGATCCGAACGCTAGGCCGCACGACCGGCGGGCGACACGCGCTGCAGCTTCGCGACACGCTCGTCATTGGACAGATCGCGCTCTCGCTGGTGCTGCTCGTCGGCGCCGGGCTGTTGTTACGGAGCCTTTGGCTCGTGGAGCAGGTCGAGCCAGGCTTCGACCCGCGCGGCGTACTCAGTGCCCAAATCGCTCTTCCGCGCGACGCGTTTCGCAGCCGCGAAGACATTCAACAGTTCTGGACCGTCTTTCTCGATCGCGTTCGTGCCTTGCCCGGCGTGGAGCACGCGGCGGCGACGACGATGCTACCGCTCGCCGGCGGGGGCGATACCTACTATTACGTCGACGGTCATCCACCCGCCTCCGACGCCGACAAGCGAACCGCTCAGGTGAACGTCTCCACGGAGGACTATTTCGCGACGATGCGCATTCCCATCGTCGACGGACGCGCGCTCAGCATGGACGACCGTTCGTTAGGCAGTGACAGCCTCGGACATGGTACGATCGTCATCAGCCAGGGGATGGCGAAGCGATTGTTCCCGCATGGGGGCGCCGTCGGGTCCCGGCTTGTCGTGGATTTTGGCAAGCCATTTCGGGCCGAGATCGTCGGCGTCGCCGGGGACGTGCGTGCGTTCGGGCAAGACGTCGAATCGCCGGACATCCTGTACGTCTCCAGCGGGGAGGTCTCCGCATTTCGGGACGGTCGGTTCATGAGTCTCGTGGTGCGCGGCGCCCGCGATGGCGCTCAGCTTACTGCGTCCGTCAGAGCGGCGCTGCGCAGCATCTCGCCCCGCATCCCGCTCGCGGATGTCGCATCGATGAACGAGCTACTTCGCAGCTCGCTTGCGACATCGGCGTTCCGCAGCCGGCTCCTCGGCGCGTTCGCGGCGATAGCGCTGCTGCTGGCGGTCGTTGGGCTGTATGGTGTGCTTGCATATACGGTAACGCAACGAACGCGCGAGATTGGAGTGCGTATCGCTCTCGGCGCGCGCGCTCAGGAAGTGCTTGGTCTCATCGTTGGCCGCGGCATGCGTCTCGTAATGATCGGCATCGTGCTCGGATCGTTAGGTGCCGTGGGGGCAGTGCGCTTGATTCAGGGCATGCTCTTCCAGGTCAGCGCCTTCGACCCGCTCGTCTTCGCACTGGTCGTCGCGCTCCTGGCGCTCGGCGGCTTCGCGGCATGTCTGATCCCCGCGCGGCGGGCGACGCGCATATCGCCGATGGCGGCGTTACGAGAGGAATGAACGTGGACTAAAAGCAGATCCTTCGTCGCTTCGCTCCTCAGGATGACAACTCAATCACCGGTCGGTACGACGTTGGCCGTCTCGACCATGAGGATGACTGACCGCTCCGGCGCGCGGGTGCGATGTACTACGCCCTTCGGTACGACGAATCCCTCGCGTGGACGGAGCTCGATGACGCGCCCCGGAGTGACACCGTCTTCGCCCGGCTCCAGGTCGATGAGGAAGCGCCCCTCCACGACGTAGAAGAACTCGTCGTCGACGTCGTGGTGATGCCAGTGATACTCGCCCTGCATCACGCCCATCCTCACGATGGAGTCGTTGACGCGCACGAGCGTTTGATTCCACCACTCGTCGCGGACGCCGGCGATGAGGGGGTCGAGCGCGATCTTCTCGAGCGACGGAAAGAGAACGTCGAGGTGCGTGGCGTACGGGAACGCACCGGTCGAGGATGCCTGCGCGTGGCTTGCTCCAGACTCTGGCATAGGATCCGATGTGAGCGGTACCGGATGTTAGACGATTCACGGCCTCGCGCTAGAGCCTCCGGGTGCGTTGACAGCCACACGGAGTCGGAGCCATGCTTTGCGGCTCACAGTCATCAAAGGCCGGCTCGAACCGAGGAGGCGGGATGAGCAAAATCGTATTGATCACCGGAGCCAGCACAGGCTTTGGCCGCGACGCGGCGGAACGACTCGCCCGACAGGGGCACTACGTTTTTGCGACGATGCGCGACATCGGCAAGCGCAATGCGCAGGCGTGCGAAGCGCTCGAACGTCTCGCGTCAGACGAGCACCTGCAATTGCGCGTGTTGGAGCTGGATGTCACCAGCGAGCAGTCGGTGCAGCGAGCGGTCGATATTGCGTTGGAGGAAGCCGGGCGGCTGGATGTCGTCGTCAATAACGCTGGCTTCGCGGGCATCGGCGTCACCGAGGCGTACACGACCGAGCAATGGCAGCAGATGTTCGACACCAACGTGTTCGGTGTCGTGCGCGTGAATCGAGCCGTGGTCCCAGTGATGCGAAAGCAGCGCTCCGGCCTGTTGATTCACATCAGCTCCGCGGCTGGGCGCGTGGTGGTGCCGGCGATGGCGTCGTACTGCGCGAGCAAGTTCGCACTCGAAGCGCTGGCTGACGCATACCGATTCGAGCTGCTGCCGTTCGGTATCGACTCCGTACTCGTGGAGCCGGGCATCTATCGAACGCCAATCTTCGACAAAATATTCGCACCGGCCGACGCCGACCGACTCGCCGATCTCGGCGCAGCGGGCGAGTACGCGGATCGGGTGCTTGGTACCTTCATGTCGGTCATCGGCTCACCCGACGCGGCAGGGAGTGAAGAAGTCGCTGAAGCCATCGTGCGACTAGTGGACGCGGAGCCGGGCAAGCGCGAGTTCCGAAACGTGGTGAGTGCGCCGATACAGCCGCTTCTCGCTACCTATAACGAGGTTGCGTTGGGACTGCGCCCTATCGTGGCGCAGATCTTCAACGTACCGGAGCTGGCGGGCAGTCTTGGAACCGCCGCGGGTGAACCAGCTGACACGGCACCCATCGCGCGAACGCCGTCGCTGCCTAACGAAGCGTCGCGGGGCGAGGTCGCGGCAAGCGGGATGTAGGGCAGTTCCGGGTGCGGCGAGTACGGGGACGACCGACCCTCCGGTAATCGTCGTCTCGCCGCGCTCGGGACGGTGTATTTGCAAAGCTTCGGTTAAGACTTCTATCCGCTAGCGGCGCGCGGTGTCTATGTTAGCGACACCCCAGGAGGAGGAGCCCGTGCGGTCTCTCGCGAATCGTGGACGAGTGCTGGTTTGCACGTTCGTCGTTGGTTGCGCAGGTGCAACGCAGCGGTCGCCCGAGTCGGCGACGGTGCCGGCGATTACGACGGCCGATCTCGAGCGCCGTCTCCGCATCATCGCCGACGACTCAATGATGGGCCGCGAGAGTGGTAGTGAAGGCGACTTCAAAACGGCCGACTACGTGGCGTCGGAGTTTCGCCGCCTCGGTCTCGAGCCTGCGGGCGAAAATGGGACGTACTTCCAGACAGTGCCCTTCTGGACCGCAGCGGCGGATCAGTCGTCGCAGTTGCGAGTGGGCGACAAGACACTTCAGGTCGGACACGACTTCCTTCCTGGCTCTCTGGCCGCGCCGCGCCGAGAGCTCGCTGGAGTGGAGGTCGTGTATGGCGGCTCGTTAGGTGCCCCATCGACACTGATCTCCGCGGACCAGGCGGCCGACAAGCTCGTGGTCCTCATGCCGCGCGACGCGTCGCTCCGCGGCTTCCGCTTCGATGGCGCGCGCTTCTCGCGAGCGAGAGCTGTGGCCGTGCCGCTACTCGAGTATTTGCCGCCGGAGTTCCAAGCACGTCTTCGAGAAGGACGACCCATCGCCGACACGACGACGAATCCGCAAGCAGTTCCCATCCTATGGATCTCGCGCTCCGCCGCGGCAACTCTCCTGGGCGCCATGCCGGAGGGACTCACCGCGGGAGCTGCAGGCCAAAGGGTGAGCGGCGCTTTCGGCATCACTCACGTTCCGGTGAAGTATCCGGCTCGCAACGTCGTCGCGATTCTTCGCGGTGCTGATCCAGCCCTCCGCGGCGAGTATGTCTCGCTCACCGCACACAACGATCACGTGGGCTTCGATCATTCGCCGGTGGATCATGATTCACTGCGCGCGTTCAATCGGGTGATGCGTCCAATGGGCGCCGACTCTCCTGTGCGCGATCCCAGCGCCGCGGAGTGGACACAGATTCATTCAATCCTCGACAGCTTGCGAAAGGTGCATCCGGCGCGACTGGACTCGATTCGCAACGGCGCCGACGACGACGGTACCGGCACGGTGAGCATTCTCGAAATTGCCGAAGCGATGTCGCGCGGTGGCTCGCATCCGCGCCGCTCGATTCTCTTCGTCAGTCACACGGGCGAGGAAGCGGGGCTTCTCGGGTCGCGTTGGTTCACGGATCATCCAACGGTGGCGCTAGACTCCGTCGTCGCCGAGATCGATCAAGACATGGTGGGCCGCGGGACAGCGGCCGACTTCCCGCACGACGGCACCGGGGCGGGCAGCCCGCAGTATCTAGAGGTCATCGGGGCGAAGCGGCTGTCGCGCCAATTTGGCGAGGCGCTGGATTCGGCAAACGCTCATCAGCCGGTACCGTTCGTCTTCAATGTCGAATACGACCAGCCGGGGCATCCATTGCAGTACTACTGCCGAGCGGACCATTACAGCTACGCGCGGTATGGGATTCCGTCGCTCGCGCTGTCTCGTGGCGAACACCTCGATTATCACCAGGTGACTGACGAAGCGCAGTACATTTCCTATCCAGATTTATTGCGCGTGTCGAAGATGGTGTACGATGCGGCGATGATGTTGGCGAACGCGCCCGCGCGTCCAGTGCTCGACGTGCCGAAGCCGGCGGATCCGCATGGGCCCTGTAGACAGTAAGGGCGATGCCAATCAGCGTAGCTGATACACGATCCAGAACGCCGCTAGGCCAAGGCCGGCTACGGCGAGGACTGCAGTGGCGAATATCGGCGCGAGCAGACGTTCCACCTCGGTGATCCTCTCGCGCGATACGTCGCGGAAGAAAAACACATACGCCGCGCAGGCCATCAGGGCGCCGGCGACGACGTCGAGCACGTAGTGCTGCTTGGTGAAGAGTGTGGAGACTGCGACCAATGCGGCGCACGTGAAAGCGATGAATCCCACGCGCCGATTGATGCGATGACACATCAACGCCGACACGACAGAGTGCGCCACGTGGAGCGATGGGAAACAGTTGTAAGGTGGATCCGATGAATAGAGAAACTGTAGAGCCCAAATCGCGAAACCCTCTCCGGTGACTTTGGCTGGCCGTGGCGCGGCGGTCGGATAGAGAAGAAAGCAGACGTAGGCAACGACCCAGACCGAGACGTATGTGAGAAACATCCTTCGGAGATGTGCATCCTCTCTTACCACGAGGACAGGCAACAGGATAAGGACGATGTAGAGCGCTCCGTACACGAGCCCCCATTCCGGCACGAAGGGAATGGCGCGATCGAGCGGCGTCGAAGGGATGTGGAGGACTCCACCGGCGACGCCTTTGGCAATAAAGATGTAGAGCGGCACGAGAGCCATGAGCACGATCATCCACCCGCTCACCCGATACGGCTGACGGAGTGAGCGGAAGGCCATACGCCAGCTCGTGTCGATCGTCGTGTGGGCGCTCATGATGGAAGGACTGGCAACCACGGGTTGCTGTCACCTCCGCCGTGGCGTAGCATGGGCACGGGGCACGGAAAAAGCAGATCCTTCGCTTTGCCCGGGATTACAGGTTATAGTCTTTCCCACCATGAGACACATCACTTTCGCGCTATTGTTCGTCATCGCGCGGCACCTTTGCGCGCAAGAGCTCCACTCCGCCGCATACCAGATCGCGGCCGCCGTGACGCCGCTGCCCGCGGAGATGCGCGCCGGTGCGACTGTCCTCGGCTACACGGCGGTCGGGAAGCCGCTCGTCACGCTGCGCCAAGGCACGAATGACATGATCTGTCTCGCGCCGGATCCGAAGACAGCATTTCACGCGGCGTGCTATCACAACTCGATGGAGCCATTCATGGCGCGCGGTCGTGCCTTACGAGCGTCGGGCGTCACCGGCGCGCAGGTAGACACCGTGCGCTTTGCTGAGGTCAAGGCGGGGAAGATCAAGATGCCGACGCAACCGTCGATGCTCTATCAGATCTTCGGCGGCACCTTCGATTCCGTCACTGCGCGAGCGAGCGGTGGCAATTCGTTATTCGTTACGTACATCCCCTTCGCGACTGCGGCGACGACTGGCATCTCGGCGAACCCCAGCTCCACGGGACCATGGATCATGTTCCCGGGAACGCCGAAGGCGCACATCATGTATACGGGCCAAAAGATGTAGTGTGCGAGTCGAAAAGCAGATCCTTCGTCGCTTCGCTCCTCAGGATGACAGGTTGGGTGTCATCCTGAGCGAAGCGAAGGATCTGCTTTTCGCGTCCCGCGGCTCAGTAGCGCCAACTCGTTAGGTCGGCGCCCTTTGGCGCTGTCTTGAGGATTCGATCCTCGAGCTGACGGAACCAGTACGCGTTGTCGTGGCCACTCCAGCAGTGCGGCTTCCGATCGCCGTACTCGACGGCTGCGTTCGCCGGTGGATTCTTTGCCTTCTTGAGAAAATCCTCCATGAGATACACGGCGTTGTTGAGATGCCAGGTATCCATCGTGCCGACGTAGATGTGCAGCTTGCCCGTGAGCTTCGGGCCTAACGTCGCCCAGTCGCGCTCCAGGATGTACCGCAGATCGTAGTGATCGCGCCAATAGTTGGCGACTTGGTGGTCGATAACGCCGGTCATCGGGTCCCAGATGTACTTCGGATAGCCGTCACTGCCCACGGGGCTGTAGACCGCTTGCCAGATATTCCACTGGTCTCCCGAGCGGCCATGCGTACCGAGGACGAGCTCCCAGTGCACATCCTCCTCGGTGACCGACATCAGATGATCGTAGTAATCGCGGCCGTCGGCGTGCGGCGTCTTCTTCCAGTCACCATTGTTGTAGAACGCGTTCTTCTCGTCGTAGATGTTGATCACTTCGTACATCCGGAAATCGATGGCGTCGGGGCAAGCGGCCCATGCACCATTGTAGTCGTCGGGATAGAACATCTGCGTCGCCATCACTTCCCAACCGCCTGTCGAGCCGCCGAACATGCCGCGCGCCCATCCCTGTCCCATTCCGCGGAACTGCTTCTCGAGATACGGAATGAGCTCGCGATTGATTGCGTCGCCGTAGGGGCCGACGTTCTCGGAGTTCACGGCATACGAATCGTCGTAGTAGGGATTCGCGTGCTGAATGGTGACCATCAGCATGCGCGGAAACTTCGGCGACGTCCATTGCTTATAGAACTCGTACGCCGCGTCCTGGCCTCTGGCGTTAGGCACCGGTGTTTCGCGGAAGCTCCGAAGCGCGGACGTGAAATGGCCGTGGTCGATCATCAGCGGATAGCGGGCATTCGGATGGGTGTCGTACCCTTCCGGCAGCACCACGATGGCACCGAGGTACATCGGACGGCCCCAGAACTTGGTGAGGAGCGCGCTCTGCATGCGCACGTACTTGACGTACTTGGTGTCGTGCGGCGCCGGAATCGGTGGAATCTCCTGGTCGAGCGAGAGATGAATCGTGGCATCGGTCGTTGGATCGATGCGCACCCTCGCTGGCTTGTTGTAGAGATTTCCGGGGGACGTGTTCCACTGCTGCCCTTCGCCCTGGTCCATGTGCAGCTTCACGACATGTCCGTCGCCGCGCTGGAAGGTCGTGTATTTGTTGAACACCGCTTGCACCCAGTACTCGCCAGGCGGAATCGCGCCGATGCTCTCGAGCGGATAGCCGAAGGTCGAACCGTCGACAAACGCTTCTTGACCTGCACCTAACGAGTCGACATCGATCCCAAACGCCAGCTGGGTGTCGGCGTTGTAGACATTATTCTCGAAGCGCGGCTCACGCCGATCGTTGTTCGAGATCACGAGAACGATGCGTCCGTCGAGCGGCGTGGCGCTGCGAGCGGCAGGGAAGGAGATGCCGAAGCGAAGCTTAGTCTGACTCGGCGTCTGCTGTGCGGAGGCGAGCGACGCGTCGAGCGCGGCGAACCCGAGACTCAGGGCAACTGCGCGCGCGAAAATGATGGGCGTGGGCATGCCTGAGATACATCACGCCGGGCGGTTTCGTCAATCAGAGTACCACGAAAAAGCTATTTGACGCTGTCCAAGGTGAAGACGCGCCAGTCGGTCGTTAGGCGCGTATTGGCGGATTCCGTCACCGCACCCTTCGTGTACTCGCCGATGACCCGGCTCCAGAAGGCAATTCCGCTCGCATGATGGGCCGCGACGCGGATCGTCCACCGGCCAGGAAAACGGTTCCAGAGGAGAAAAGCCGCGTCTCGTCCTACGCTCGAGCGGCGAAGTTGCCGGATCACGAAGAACTCGGCGACGTCCATGACGTCAGGATCTGACGTCGCAGGCGAGCCCCGCGTCGCCAACGCGAAGCCGGCCAGTCGATCGTTACACCGAATGAGGAAGGGGAAGCGGCGCTCCGGCTCGGACCAGTAAAGGGGCAGCCGAGGGTAGTCGAAGCGACCGTCGGCGCCGAGGGCGACCTTTGGGAAGATCTCGCTCAGGTCGTGAATGTAGAGTTGGAGCAGATTCGCCAGGACTGGTTCGTCGATGACCCGTGCTTGCTCGAGCGAGACTCGCCCGTGCCCAGGTCGATGCGTCCTCATTCCGACGCGACGCCGGCCAGCGGCAGATGCTTGTATTTCATAACGACGCTCGGTAATCGAACCGTACTTGTCGGATCCTCACCTCCGCAGCACTGTTCAGAACGTATGAACATCCGGGCATGCTGTACAGGCGCTCTTCTCTGCGTCTCGAGTCGTGCGGCTGTGACGTTGGCACAGGACGCAACTTCGCTCGCGAATCTGCGCTGGAGCGAGCGGGAAACGGCGACCGGCAGGTTCGTCGTAGTTCCGGGCGAGCGCGCGTTCGTTGGCGGCTACAACACACCCGGACTCGAGGTCTGGACGTACCCGCTTCAGCTCCTGCGGGGTTATTGGGTGTCCCTTCGCATCGAGGGCGATACGACGGAGATCGACGGCCGGCGAGTGCTGCGTGAGATCGAGCAAACGCCAACCACGGTGACGCGTGTCTATGTCATGAACGGATTGACACTGCGCGAGCGAATCTTCACGCCCAGGGATCTGCCGGCAGCGGCGATATCCTACACGGTCGAGTCGAGCACGCCGGTCACGATCACAGCGCACTTCACGCCGTCACTCAATCTCATGTGGCCGGGAGCGATCGGCGGGCAAGAGATCCACTGGGACTCGACGCATTCGAGCTACACCCTCGACGAGCCATCGCATCGATTTCGAGCCGCGATACTGTCACGGAACGCCGTGATTCATGAGCAGCCGCTCAACAATACTCGCGGAGCGGAGTTCGAGCGACCGATGACGCTTACGTTCCGCGCGACGCCCGGCGCGGCAAAGCCGGTGCGGATCATTTTCGCGGGCAGCAGCACAGTGGGTGAGATCCCACTGGCCATCGCGGAATCGCTCGCTACCAACGCACGCGAGGACGAACGCCGAGCGAGCGACCGCTATGCTCGGCTCCGGCTCATCGACATCACCACGCCTGACACGGCGGTCAATCGGGCGATTCGCTGGGCGCAGATCACACTGGAACAGGCCTGGGTGTGCAACCCACAGCTCGGCTGTGGCCTCGTTGCGGGGTACGGTCCATCGCGCGGAGCGCGCCGCCCGCAATACGCTTGGTTCTTCGCCGGTGACGGGCTAGTGGCCGTCGACGCGTTGCTTCGTGAAGGCGCATACCCGCGGGCGCGCGATGAGCTCGAGTTCATTATGCGCCGCCAGAACAAGCGAACGGGCGCCATCTGGCACGAGCTGTCACAGAGCGCGGGCTTTCTCGATTGGGAAGGCTCCTATCCGTACATGTTCGTCCACGTGGATGTGAGCTTCGATTTTCTCGACACCATGCGCGACTACGTCGAGACCACCGGAGATGTCGCTTTCGCGACGCGCCACTGGGACTCCATTCGCGCGGCGTTCGAGTACTGCCGAGCCACTGTTCCTGCGGGCCGGGCGTTGCCGGAGATACGTGTAGGGCAGGAGGGAAGAGACGAGCAGGATCCACAGCGCGACGAGCTGACGCTTTCGCTGGCGTGGGTCACGGCGTCCGAGTCGTTCGCCGCCCTTGCGCGCCTAACGGGCCATGCCGCGCTAGCCCAGGAGGCAGCGACTGCCGGTCGTCGCGCACGCGACGCCATTCGTCCCATGTATTACGATGCGCGACGTGGCTTCTGGGCCAGCGGCCACCTCCGGTCGGGCGCCCCTGTCGAAGGCCTAACGAGCAGCGCGATCGCCCTGCTTCATCAGGGCATGCTGAGCGACCGCGAGCAGCAGGCGTTGGTGTCGGAGCTCGCGTCCCCAGCCTACCGTGCGCCCTGGGGGGTTCGCAGCACACCCAACAACTCGCCATTCTACGATCCCGACTCCTACGCTCGAGGGAGTGTCTGGGCGCTCGGCACCGCCGACGCAATCAGAGCGTTCTACGAGGCGAATCACGCGGAGGTCGGAACGACGCTCTGGCGCGATCTCGTGCGCTGGTTCGCGCTCGACGCTCCGGGTCATATGCACGAAGTGCTGCGCGGGGACACGTTCGCGCCGGAACGTGAATCGGTGCCGGATCAGACATGGTCGTCCGCCTCGTTCATCTCGAGTACCGTTCGCGGCATGCTCGGTATTCGGCTCGACGGCGCGAAGCGAACGATCCGTTTCGCACCGCATCTTCCCGCGGAATGGGACAGCCTTTACGTGCGGCGCGTCGACTTGGGCGGATCCGACGTCGGCCTCGCGCTACGGTCGTCGCCAGGCTTCGTGGACCTCGAGATCGAGAATAGCGGGCCAGCTATGACGCTCACCTTTCGGCCTACCCTGCCGAGTGGAGCGCGTATTGGCAGTGTCGAGGTGAACGATGGTGCAGGCCTGACGTCGCGCGACAGCGTCGCGGTATCACTCCGTTGTCCGGCGAAGCAAGCCACGCGCGTTAGGCTTCGACTATCGTCTTCTGGGCACTAACACTTGGGAAGGTGATCAGGCGGCCGCGGTGTTTGGCCCATCGGCACCGCAACCACCACGGCTGCAATCGCTACCTTCTCCCGAACGATCTGTCGCACCGATACATCGTGTAACTGTGCTGGTTTGTAGCTCCAGCGCATAACCGCAGCCAATGCGGCTTGCCCAAAGGCTGGATCCGTAGCCCGTACAATCGTTGCGTTCTCCTCTTCTGGGGTTCCGGTAGCGTCGACAACGAACTGGATGTCGGCGCTATAGCACGATTGCCCCGACGAAATATTGGGGCGAAAGTCCGGATGTGCAGTGCGATTCAGAAGTTGGGCGCGTCGGGTGACCGCGCAGTCGCGATACACCGGACCGCCACTAAGGAAGACGCTATCAGCGCTCGCCAAAAGGCATGCAATGGCAGGATCCGTTCGGGGCGCGCTCGCGCACGCCGCGAGAGTTGCTGCGAGCGCGATGATGCATTGGTCTCGCCAGTGCATAAGGGGCCTCGGTAACGATGCCACGGGTTACCCGAGACTTGAAATACAGCGAGCGCGCTAGGTCGTCAATCGGATCTCCCCGGGCACGCTGGCCTAGCGAGTTTGCCCCAGGCATTTGGCAAAACCAGTGATCACGGCCACGGAGTGAGCCAAGCCACAGTGCAAGCGCGCCTGTTTCGCGAGGTTGGCTGCCACTGGTTCGTGCTCGACGAGGCACGCCTTACCTCAGACACACGAGTTTGATGCCGACACGATCGATGACAGCCGCTGTCGCTCAGCGGCGAGACCCCGAAACATTCCGTGCCCGCGCCATCACCGCGTCCTTGGCAGTGAAGGATCTCGACAAGAGTCTCACCTGGTACCGCGATAAGATTGGATTCTACGTCGAGGAGAAGATTCAACGTGCTGGAAAGCTCGCCGCGGTTGCGCTCAAAGCGGGCGACGTGCGCATCCTGATCAGCCAGGATGATGGTGGAAGCGGTTGGGATCGCGTGAAAGGCGCGGGGTTCACGCTGCACTTCACGACAGCCCAAGATGTCGGCGGACTCGCCGAAGCCATTCAGAGCCGCGGTGGATTTTTCGAGCTCGAGGGAAGTGCTTCGGGTGGCCGCGTATTGCGCTTGCGCGACCCAGACGGGTTCAAGCTCGTCATCACGTCCAAGTAGCGAGCGGTTTCCAAGTCGGCGGCGACGGCTTTCGAACGACGCAACTCTAAGGTTGTCGAACGAACACCCGCCGATTCGTTCCCGTACCGTTCACGAGGGACTGGAAAGGTCCGCCGTCGCTCGTACGCTCGAACGCCCATTCGCCGCCGCCCTCCAGCCCCACGAACCGGTCACCGCCGAGCGGCGCCAGGGGAATCGCGCGCTTCCCCATCGCGTTGTATGCCTGAAGTGACTTGCCGTCTGGCGCGACGCTCACCTCGAATCGCACGGTGTCTTCGCCGGCGACCGCCATGTACCGCCCCGCATAGACCCCGAGCTCCGCGGCCGGCCTAACGACGATTGTTCGCGGTTGACGGGCCGGCGCGCCGAATCCATACTCCTCGGCATAGGCGCGCTCGATCTCGCCCATCAATCCGCCGGCGACGCCGTTCATCATGATGACGAGACCGCGCCCGGTGCCCGGACGCATGAACAGGTCGGCAACGAAGCCCTCGTCACGCCCGCCGTGTGAAAATGTCAGCGAGTCACCATCACCATTCACGGCGACGCCGAGTCCCCAGTAGCCGTTGCCATACGGCGGCTGTTGATGCATCTGCTTCGAGACCATCTGCTTTGCCATCGACGTCGACAGCACGCCGCCGCGCTCGCCGCGATAAGAATGCGAAAGCGCTATCGCCCAACGCGCGAGGTCCGATGGAGTCGTCCACAGCCCCGCGGCCGCCATCTCCGGATAAACGTGGAAGCCGCCGGGCACTGGGATATCAATTTGCTCATGCCCGCTCGCTGCCTCCCCGCGTCGATTCATCGGTAGCGGATTCTCGTACGTGCTGCGCGTCATGCCAGCTGGCTGTAGCACGAGCCGGCGCATCAACGACGGGAAGTCTTCGCCGGTGATGTCGGTCGTCGCGAGCTGCAGGATGGTGATGCCGCCGCCCGAGTAAAGCCAACGCGCGCCTGGGAACGTGTCATTCCTGACAGCGGGCGTGTTCGCCGGCTTTAGGCCGTCGAGCAGCTGTGGCACTGTCGGCACTGCCGAGTCGATCGCGTAGCCGGGGAACCCCCAAACCGTTAGGCCGGCCGAGTGCGTGAGAATCCTCCGGGGCGTGACTTTCTCGCGCTCGGTGTACTTGCTCTCTGGGAGATGCCACGACGTGAGCAGCGTGTTGATGTCTGCGTCGAGCGAGATCTTTCGATCCTCGGCCACACGCAGAAATCCGCTTGCAAACACCGGCTTGCTGATGGAGCCGGCGAGAAAAAGCGTCGTGCTGTCGACACCCTTGCTGCCGCCGAACGCGGCGACGCCGTAGCCTTTGGCGAACACGACACGGTAGTTGTCGATCACCGCGATGCTGACACCAGGCACGTGGTACGAGCGCATGCGATCGAGCAGCTCCATCGCGACGTCGGGCTGCCCTTCGACGCGGACCCCGTATCGCAGATGGTGCTCGATTGCGGCGGGATTTTGCGCAGTCGCGACGCTGCCGAGCGTCGCGACGAAGTAGACTGATTTGAGGATGCCGGTCGGCCGCACAATTGCCTCGTAGGGAGGAGAGAGTGGTGTGCGCCGAAGATGCGGGCGGGGAACGCGAACGTCAACGCGCCGATGCGCTAGCTCAGATTCTCCTGAATGAAGGTTGGGCTCAGGTTAGCTGCCGCGAAGCGGCAGCTCTTCTTCGCGAATACGGAACATTGCCCATGCCAAAGGGAGTCATGCCGGCTTACCGATGTGGACACTGCTGCGATGGGCCGAAAGTGCGATGCAACGTTAGGCAGCAACCTCAACATACGTAGCAACGCTACTGGCGGCAGGCAGCGGTTGACCCTCGGCACGCAAGCCATCGACGTGAAATGAGACGGTTTCGCGCATGGTGCGCTCGACTTCTTCGCGGGTCAACCCTGTCGCAATGCACCCCGGCAGATCCGGCGAGTACGCGGAGTAGCCGGTGTCACTCTGTTCAATCACGATGAGATAGCGTCTCATGGCGATTACTCCTTTCTAGGGCGCTCGAGGCGGGCTTGCTTCAGAATACTCCTCAACGTACCAGGCGCGAGGTCGTTGTTGCCAGAGCCCGAGACGGTAACCAAACCCGGTTTAACCGGATGCTTGAGCTGCTGGTGACTTCCTCGCGTCCGCACGAGGATCCAGCCATCGGCAGCGAGCAGACGTAGGAGATCGCGAACCTTCACGACCTCGAGGCTGCATCATGCTGCCGACCTTCGTGTCAGCACCGAAACGCAGACCGGCACAAAGGACCGCATCGCGATGTCGCCCAAATCAACTGGCCGTAGAGAAATAGCCGAAACCGGCACCACTGGCACCTGGTAGTGAGGTACGCGTCGCAAGACGACTCTTCCCCATCTAGGCCCCCATGCACAACCTCAAGCTCGCCTTCCGAACGCTCGGTCGCACGCCGTTCGTCACCACGGTCGCGGCACTTTCACTGGGGCTCGGCATCGGCGCCAACTCGGCGATCTACTCGATCCTCTACCGCGTGCTGCGCCAAGAGCTGCCTGTCGCGCATGCCGATCGATTGGTGAACCTTAGCGCGCCCGGTCCAAAGGATGGCAGCCTGTCGTGCGGCGAGGCCGGCTCCTGCGACGACGTATTCAGCTACCCGATGTTTCGGGATCTCGAGAGGGCGAAGCTGAGTGCGTTCACCGCGATCGCCGGGCATAGAGACATCGGCGCGAACGTCAGCTTCGAGCGGAGCGCATTCGCGCGTCGCGGCCTCCTCGTGTCGGGCAGCTATTTCCCGATCCTGCAAGTTCGTCCTGCTGTCGGCCGATTACTCTCGCCCATCGATGACGAAGGGAGTGCTGCGCCGGCCGTGGTGCTTGCGAGTTGGTTCTGGCAAACCAGCCTTGGCGCCGACCCGGCGGTGCTCGGCAAGACGCTCATGGTGAATGGCAAGCCCATGACGATCGTGGGTGTCGCACCGAAGGACTTCAACGGTACGACTTACGGACGTCGTCCGGCGTTCTACGCGTCGCTGGCGATGGCGCCGGTCATCGGCAGAGGCGTGGAACATGGAATTGCGGATCGCCGAGCATATTGGATCTACGCGTTCGGGCGTCTGACGCCGGGTGCAACGATGGAACAGGCGAGCGCGCAGGTGAACGGCCTTTATCAACCGATCATCCGCGACGTGGAAGCGCCGCTCCAGTTGAACATGCGCGACTCGGTGATGAAGCGATTTCTCGCCAAGCGAGTGTTGATCGAGGCGGGCGCTCGTGGCCAGAGCAGCCTTGGCAACGAGGCGGGCTCCGTGCTGTTCATGCTGTTCGCGATCACGGGCCTCGTGCTTCTCATTGCGTGTGCGAACATTGCCAATCTGCTCATGGCGCGCGCAACGAGCCGTGAGCTCGAGATGGCCATTCGTCTGTCGTTAGGCGCAACGCGTCGCCAGCTCCTGGCGCAGCTTCTCACGGAGACGATCACCCTCGCCGTGATCGGCGGCGTGTTGAGTCTCGCCTTCGCATCGTGGACGCTGCAGGGAATCGCGGCGCTCCTGCCGCAGCAGATTACCGAGGAGCTGGCGTTGGGCCTGAACTGGGCGGCGGTTGGATTCGCCGCTCTGCTGTCGCTGCTGACCGGATTCGCGTTCGGCCTCTTCCCCGCACTGCACAGCACACGACCGGACCTCGTCACGTCGCTTCGCAACAACTCCGGCAAGCTCGCCGGCGGTCGCACCGCGCGGCGATTTCGCACCACGCTCGCGACCGCCCAGATCGCCCTCGCGATGGCTCTGCTCATGAGCGCTGGACTCTTCCTCAAGAGTCTATGGAAGGTCGAGCGCGCGGAGCTCGGCGTGCGCGTGGAGAATCTCGTCACCTTCACGGTGACGCCGGCACAGAGCGGCTACGACTCGGTACGTGCACGCGCGCTCTACGCCAGGATCGAAGAAGAGCTGGCATCGCTGCCCGGCGCCTCGGCGGTGACATCGACCGTCGTCCCGCTGATCGCCGGAAGCAATTGGGGCACCGGAGTGAGGGTTCAGGGCTTCCGGCCGAATGGGAGCGAAAGTCATACGAGCGCCAGCTTCAACGCCGTGGGCGCAGGGCATTTCCGAGCGATCGGCGTACCGCTCCTGGCGGGACGCGAGTTCACGAGTGCTGATGACGCGGGCGCGCCGAAGGTGGCGATCGTCAACCAGACGTTCGCGCGACGCTTCGGCCTCGGCGCTAATCCGGTAGGCAAGCGTATGGCGACCAGCTCGTCGGACACGGTGCCACTCGACATCGAGATCGTCGGCTTAGTGAAGGACACCAAATACTCGAGCGTCAAAGAAGAGATTCCGCCGGTGTATTTTACGCCGCATCGCCAGATGTCCAACGTGAGCGCGATGTTTTTCTATGTACGCACGACGGCAAATCCCACGAGCATGCTGCGGTCGATGCGTTCGGTGGTTCAGCGAATCGACCCCATGCTGCCGGTTGATAATTTGCGAACGATGCCGGAAGAGATTCGGATCAACACGTTCGAGGATCGGATGATCACGACGCTGGCCAGCTCATTTGCGCTTTTGGCCACGCTGCTCGCGTCGATCGGTCTCTACGGAGTCCTCGCGTACTCCATCGGCCAGCGCACGCGAGAGATCGGTGTACGGATGGCGTTAGGCGCGACCGCCAGCGAGGTCCGACTGCTGGTGCTGCGCCAGGTGGGAATGATGACGCTCATCGGGGGCCTCGTCGGCCTCGGTGCCGCGGTCCCGTTAGGCAAGGGAGCGGAGTCGATGTTGTACCAGATGGGCGGCGCCGATCCGCTCGTCATGGCGATGTCGGTCGCGTTCCTCGCACTCGTTGCGCTGGCGGCCGGCTTCGTGCCAGCACTCAGGGCGTCGCGGGTGGATCCGATGCAGGCGTTGCGCTACGAGTAGCCGGTCAGGCCTGCTCCTGATGGAGCAATGTCCAAGAGACTCCGAATCGATCGCGCAACATGCCGAAGCGCGACGCGAAGAACGTTGTCTCCAACGGCATATAGACCTCGCCGCCTTCGGTGAGCAGTCCATAGACCCGCTCCACTTCCTCGGCGGAGTCCATGGCGAGATAGAGATACACGCTCCGCATCTTCTGAAAGTGGGCCGGCGGCACGTCGTTGCCGATGAGGACTGTATCGCCGAGCTCGATGCGCGCGTGGGAGACTGCTTTCGGGTCGCCCTGCGGCCCAGCCGGCATGTCGCCCTGGCGCATCATCATCGTGATCTTGCCGCCGAGGTGCGCCTCGTAAAACCGAAAGGCTTCCTCGCAATTGCCGCCGAAGTTGAGATGGGTGTAGAGCTTCACGTCGCTGCCTCCTAGGTCATGGTCAATGCGTAGCCACCATGATAACGACGAACGCGCGGAGCGCAGATCGACACGGTTGCGACAGCGCCAACGCTGAATGGCCGTTAGGCGTGCTCGGCTGCGGAGGTGAGCTGCTTGCGTAGGTGATAGTGCGAATGGCCCGGCGGGAAACCCGGGAGTTCGGCAAATACCGTGTAGCCAAGTCGCTCGTAAAAGGCGCGTGCCTGAAAGTCGAATGTGCCGAGCCACGCCCCACCGCATCCTCGGTGGATCGCCGCTGTCTCGGCGGCGACCATCAGCTTGCGGCCGAGGCCCTGCCCACGCAACTCCGCGGCGACCCAGAGGCCGTCGATCAGAAGCCATTTCCACATCGTCGCGCCGTAGAGACCTCCCACGCCCCTGCTGTCTCGAACCACAACGTGGCGAGAGCGACGAAGGCCAACGGCAGAGCAGCGTCAGCACCCTCCAGAGCGATCGCCGCCGGCTGCGCGCAATCGGACGGCACGGATTCGTGTTGTCGCCATCACCGAATCGATCACGCGAGCTGAAGCGCCGTTGATCGGCGCGTCGGGAGTTGGGATGTTGATCAGTAGCGTAAGGCCGAGCTGTCGACAAATCTCGACGTACACGGTCCCGTTGAGTGCGGAGGCGCGTAACGGGCCATAGGCTCCTGCAACGTCCGACCATGTCGCATTGAGTGGTACGTCCAGAGGAAGTAACCCTGGTTCCCCAGAGACTTCCCACCACTTCACGGGTTGTCGCGCATCAAGATGAACCGGACGGTGATCACCGTCGTCATCGAGCAGCGTCGCGACGGCCCCGATCACACGCAGCCTGCCGTGGTCGAGAACGATGGCGGTATCCAGAGTCTCATCGCCATTAATGGTCGACCACCTGAGATTGGGACACCGCTGCAGAACATCGCTCAACGGAAGATCGAGCGAGAGCTCGCCAATCTGACCCGGCCGAATGCGTACGACGTTGCTCGAGCTCAAGCAATCTGGAACGTCGTGTCCTGGTTTGTTGGTTCGATCTCGAACGGAGTCCGTGCAGGCCGAGAGGGCGATGACGCAGAGCGTGATCCCAATGCTGCGGCACGAAGAGAACTTTCGCATACGACACGCAACTCCGGCCATGAGAGCTATTGGCAAGTGACGAGAGAGAGTCGACGCGACATAGATAATCAGCTGCGCATCATTCAGACGCCGTCGCCCTCGTCTTCGCCGAAGTCACGCCGCCACGATGCAGCGGTGAGCGCGTCCAGCGCAGCGAAATAGGCTGCATTCGGGTTGGCCTCATCGAGCTCCCCGATCACGAGTTGTCGTAGGTGCTCGGTCAACACCGCACCCAGCGCGTGGATCGTATCGTGGCGGTCGAGACCTTCAGCTCTTAGGCGGTCGAATGCGTTCACGATTTGCGGGAGCTGCTCAGCGAGCTGCTGCTCGATCACAGCGTGGATCGCAGCGTGCAGCGTCGCTCTGGGTACATCGATTTTGGCTTGGCGATGATAGTCTTCCACGAGCGCGATCCGCTCGCCCTCGTCGAGCGCGAGCCATTCCTTTCGATTTGGCGGCACTGCGGGATCGTATTTCATATGGATGCCTGTGGCTGCGGTCCCGACACTGAAGCTACGACTTAGGCCTAAGATGTCTCGAATCCCATTGTTTCGTCGAGATCTGTGGCGCCGTGAATGCCGGCCGCCGATGTCACTCGTGAGGACGATATGACCCTCCCGCGCCGAGAACTTCTCAAGAGCCTCACCGGCATGGCCGCGTCGGTAGCATTTACGAAACTCGACGTCGCTCGCGCGTTCGACACTGTACCGCCCGCCGGCACTGGTCTTCCGCGAAAGCAGGACTTCGATATCACGGACGGCTTCACCTACCTGAACGCCGCCTACACACACCCCATCCCCCGGCCGGCGGCCGATGCGGCGCGCGCGTATCTGACCCAGCGCAACAAGATCGCGATGCCGCGTCCAGGGTCCGGCGGCGGCGCGGGTGAAGGGTTCAACGCCAAGGCGCTCTTTGCGGAGCTGATCAACGCGAAACCATCCGAGATCGCGTTCGTTCCCAACACGAGCACCGGTGAGAACCTCGTGGTGAGTGCCCTCGAGCTCGATCGTCCGCCAGACGCGAACGTCGTCACCGACTGGCTCCACTTCGATGGCGCGCTCGTTCACCTGCTCGAGTTGAAGAAGAATGGTCTCGACGTCCGCATCGTGAAACCGACTGCCGACTACCGCATCGACATCGACGACCTCGCGCGTGTGATCGATCGCAAGACGAAGCTCGTGGAGCTGTCGTCCACCACGATGTACAACGGCTTTCAGCACGACCTCAAAGCCGCGTGCGAGCTCGCGCATGCGCACGGTGCCTACGTGTACGCCGACATCATTCATTCCGCCGGCGCGGAACCGTTCGACGTGAAAGCCAGCGGCGTCGATTTCGCCGCTTGCTCCAGCTTCAAGTGGCTGATGGCCGACTATGGCCTCGGCTTCCTCTACGCGCGCGACGATCTCCTCGAGCGAATCCGACGGCCGCTCGTCGGCTACTATCAGGCCGCGAGCATGACGGGCCACGAACCACCGTTCGATTACGCGGGCGCTTCGGAGCCGGTATCGTGGACGTTTTCGCGCGACGCCACGGGGCATTTCGAGGCGGGATCGATCGGAGGGGCACTCAACGCAGGGCTCAACGCCTCACTCGCGTATGTAAAGGAAGTAGGCGTCGCCAACATCCAGGCGTATCGCCAACCGATGATGCAGAGGTTGCGCGACGAAGTGCCACGCCGTGGGTTCACGTGCGTCACGCCACGGGACTCCACCGCGAGCATCATCACCTTCGCGCGCAAAGGACTCGCGACGAGCGGCATCCCGGCGAAGCTCGAAAGGGCCCGCGTCAACGTGCGCGTGGCCGACAACTGGATGCGCGTATCGCCGTCCATTTACAACGACATGGGCGACGTCGAGCGCCTGCTGGAAGCGCTGAGCTGAGTAGGACGTTCGAACTAGAGGCGACCCTGCAGCGATTGCTTGCATTCGAGGAGTCCGCTCCACAAGTCGCCCACCTTGGCGAGCCGTTCGCCCACGTTCCGCAGGGTGAACGAGGTTGGCATTGCGGTTCCACCCTCCACTTCCGTCCACGCGCAGGGGGCCGAGACTGGCGCGCCGGCGCGCGGACGAACCGCGTACGTGGCGGCGAACGTCGCACTGTATTCGTTGCGCCCTGTGTCAACGAGGATACGGCCACCTCGATCGGCCTTGTAGAACTCACTCGTTAGGTTGGCGGGGTCGCGACGCACCAGCTCCGCGCCGAAATGGTGGGCGAACCGCGCGACTGTTCCGTAGCTCTCCGTGCCGTCCAGCGGGACGGCGATGTGAAACCCCTTCGACCCCGACGTCTTGACCCAGCTCGTTAGGCCGCGCTCGGCGAGCGCGTCGCGCACGAGCAGCGCCGCCGAGCGCAGGCGGTTCCAGTCGTCGTCGGCTGGATCGAGGTCGAAGAGACAGAGATCCGGGGCGTCGACGTTGCCCACGCGCGACGCCCACACGTGCGGTGTAATGCAATTCTGATTCGCCAGCCAGAGCAATCCGCGAACGTCGCGCACGACCGGATGATGCACGACGCCGTCCCTCTTACCGACCTCCACGCGTTCCAGCCACTCGGGGAATCCTTTCTCGACGTTCTTCTGAAAGAAGCCCTTTTCACCGATGCCGCGATGGAATCGCTCCATCGTCACGGGGCGGCCAACGATGTGCGGCAGCATCACCGGCGCGACCATCTCGTAGTAGGACGCCAGCTCGCCCTTGGTGATGCCATCATCCGGAAAGAGCAGCTTCTCCGGATGCGTGATCACGGCGTCTCTCGCACGACGTCGCGCCCCGTTTTATCCTCTCTCAGCCTAACGAGTCGCGAGTGCCGCAGCTTGCCATGCACGGTCCACTCGACGAACGACACCTGGACGACGATCTCTGGCCGCACCCAATGCGCGCGCACGCGTGGGAGACCCGTGGCTCTGGTGAATGGTGTCGCTGGGATTTCCAACCGATCGAGTCGCTCACGGAGCTCGCGGAGCAATTTCGTATCGAAGCCGGTGCCCACCTTACCTGCGTAAACGAAGTCGTCGCTCTCGTAATAGCCGACGAGGAGCGCGCCGAGTCCAACGCGTCCACCTTGCGGATCTGTGAATCCGCCGACGACGAGCTCCTGCGTCGCCTCGCATTTCATCTTGAGCCAGTGACGCGACCGGCGATGCTCGTACGGTGCGTCGCGGCGCTTCGCAATCACTCCTTCCCATCCCTCGGCGCAGGCCCGAATCCAGGGATTCGCATCTTCCAATGGCGTGACGCATTCGATCGGTGCCTCGAAGGCGAGGGTCGCGAGCAGCGCCTTGCGCGCTTCGAGCCCGAGTCTCGTGAGATCGCGACCGTTGCACCAGAGCAGATCGAACACGTGATACGAGATTGCGTCGTCATCGTCGTGCCACGCGAGCTCTCCGTCGAGAATGGCTTCCTCGACGTCGAGTCGCGCAATCGCGTCCAGCACTGATCGATTGTGCTGCGGCAGTCGATTGCGCGAGAGGAGCCTGACGTCGCGACCCTGCTTGAAGGCGAGGGCGCGGATGCCGTCGTATTTCCGCTCGAAGATCCACTCAGGCCCGGTGAAGCGGTCCTGGGTGAGCGTCGCCGCCATGGGCTCGAGCCAGTCGGGGAAGCGGGTGGACAACGGGAGGGGTGTTGGTTGGTGCGGTGAGAATTCTTAAGACGCTCTCATGAAACGGAGCCGATAGCAAGCGCGGTACAACCCTTGGACGAGTGTTAAGCGTATGTCGATTACCGTTTAGCGGACTGCGATCATCGTTCACCGCGCTGCGATCGCCGTTCAGCGAGGTGCGACATAAGTTGATGTGACATAACACGTTGCGTCTCGTCTACGGTTTGTGTAGGATACCGACCGTCTCGGTCGTACTCGCCGACCGAGAGCCGTGCGCGGAGTTGGATGTGGCCAGGGGAAGTCGGCAGCACACCTAACGACGCGCAGCAGCCTAACGTGAGTCTCGAGCCCGCGACGAGGCGGGCAGGGCGTTGCAGCGGAGAGCAGGGGATGCGAGAGAGAGGGCCGTGTGGTTTGTGCAACTGCGCGACGCTGTCGCCGGAGAGAAAACCGGTATGAAGTCGAGAGTGCTGACGCGGCCTGTCGCAGCCGCGCTTCGGAAACTCTCGCAACAGGTTCGGCGTCAGTTGGTTTACGGGACGCAGCGCCGAGCTGGTCGATGGAGTGCGTCTTGATGGAGATCTGGAGATCGTGTTCACATTGTAGTCAAACAACCATTTGCTAGAGGAGAAGTCACCATGAACGCGCAACAGGAACGTGTCGTCGAATCGTTCCGCCGCATTGGCGGGTGGTTCACGGCGAATCCGCAGTACGTCGCGGGCAATCCGCAGTTGGGCACGCAGGTCGAAACCTTCAACGGAGTCATCAGCCGGTTGACGGACCACGTCACGGCGCAGGAGACGCAGCACGCGCAGTCGCTGCTCATCTCGAAGGACGAGATCGAGCTCCGGCGTGAGGTCGTCGTCCATCAGATGAGACCCATCGCGAAGGTCGCACGGGCATTACGTGGGACGGTGCCGGGAATCGGTGTACTTTCGGCGCCGAAGGGGAACGTCCGTACGCCGGAGATCATCGCGTCCGCGGCCGCGATGGCGGAGAAGGCGGAGGTCTACAAGGATGTGCTGCTCGAGAGCGGGCTTCCCACCGGCTTTATCGAGCAACTGAAGAAGGCAGGTGCGGCGCTCAAGAGTAGTGTCGACAGTCGCGGGCTCGCGCGAGCGTCGAGGGCGGCGGCAACACAGGGTGTAGAGAGCGAGCTGGGAGTCGGGCGGCGCATTGTGGCGATTCTGGACGCGGTCGTCACAGGCTTGATCCGCTCGGATCCGGTGAAGTTGGCCGAGTGGGAGCAGTTGAAGCGCGTCACGGTGAAGGGAGCAGCCGTTCGCGGCGCGCTTGCATTGGTTCATACGGGATCGACTCAGGGTCAGGTCTCATCGACTCAGAGTCAAACGTCCTCGACTCACGTCGCGACGACATCGATTGGCGTTGTCACGTCTTCGACGGACGTTGTGCCGGCATCGACGACGAGTGTGAAGGCAGCGTAGGCTGGTCAATCGCTGTCGATGGTTGGTGTTTCGAAGTCGATGGAACAACGGGCTCGCCGTGAGGCGGGCCCGTTTGTCTTCGACGCGCATCGAGCGACGCTCGACTGGCCACCATAGACGTTCGATGCGCGTCGAGACGTCATCGAGGTGCGGCTGGGGATTGCGGAGCACCGGTCGAGCCGCGATCGACGCGCAGCGACCGTCGTTCGCCAGAGGAAAGGAAGCGTTCGACTCGCCGAGACTTGCGCTTGCAATGCCGAGACTTGCGCTTGCAATGCCGAGACTTGCGCTTGCAACGTTTTGACTTACGCTTGCAAGTCCGAGACATGCCCTCGCAACGCCGAGACTCGCATGTGCAACGCCGAGAGCTGCCTTTGCAGCACCGAGACTGGCACTGACAATGCCGAGACTCCTGCTTGAATCGTCGAGACTGGTGCTTGCAACGCCGAGACTTGTGATCGCAACGGCGAGAACTTGCGGCGGCAACGGCGGACTTGCGTTTGAAACGCGGACACTCGTGGTTGAATCACTGATTCCAATCGTGAGCATTCGAGGCGGCGGCCTTTGATCATCCCAGTCGCCACAGTGGCTGGCGTCGTCGCCTGTCTGGCAACTCACACATGATCCGATTCGCAGCACTCGTATTCTCATTCTGGGCGGCGGGCTTCTTTGCGAGCGCGCTGCTGGCTTGCGTTGTTCTAATCTCCCCAGACGCACGCACGCCAGTGTTTCTCCCGCTTGGTCTGTTCGGCCTCGCGCTCGTTTGCTGGCGTGCCGGCCTGAGTCTCTGGCGTCCGGGCCCCTCGACACGACGGCGGCTCGTGCAAGCTGCGGCCGCTACCGGCCCCCTCTTTCTTCTTGTAGTCGAGAGCTTGAGTGCCAGCGCACAGCCGATCAAGGCAGGCATTGCGGTGCTGATAGGATGGGCGCTCTTCGCCGCAGCGACACTGTGGTTGGCCAGGCGCGTGGACTCGAAGAGAGCGAACGCCAGCGCGAGCTAGCTGACACTACCGATGCCATTCCCCATCAGCATCCGCGGATCGGTCACCATTGGCGACGAGGCAGCCAACGTGTCGGATGATGCGATCATCATCGCCTGCGTCGATCAAATCGAACATGAAGGCGCACGCGTCATCTCGCACAGCGATCAATCACTGGTGTTTAGCGTTCCTTTCTTTAGTTGGGGATGGAATTGGCGATTCACCTGCCCGCTCGCGGGTGGCTCATTGGCGATCACCACCGAGCCAACCGGAGACCGACGACTCAGCTACGATTTCTCGACACGACGTCTCGCACTGATCGGCACTCTCGTGATCGGTGGCTTTTTCACCGTCGTCGCCGTACAAGTCGTGGGCCAATCCATATGGTGGATAGCTCCGGCCGCTTGGCTATGGATGATCGGCCCCTCCTACTTCATATCGTTCGTACGAGCGTCGAGGTGGGTGCGCCGTAGGGTGTCGGTTGCGGTCAAGGCGGCGGGTCGCGCGCCGGCGCCTTGACGAGCGCTCGGCGCGCATTCAGAGCCCTTTAATTCGTGATCACGTTCGGCACCTTCCTCTGCTGCAACATCGAGTTGAATGCCGTCACGTCGCCCGTCGTCACGCGATCGAACTCTGCCCGCACCGCCTTCACCTGCGCGCTCAACAAGCTCGCCACCTGCCGCTGACTTTCCGTCGGCGCGTAGTCGCTCGACTCGATCTCTCCTGCGAGATACTGCAGCTGCTCGCTCAAGCGCTGCGGCCAGCGGAGATCGTCCTGCCCGCGACCCGTCGCGCGAGTTTGAAAGAGCTTCCGCTCTACGACGCGAAGCTTCTGATCCAACGAGTCGGCGGCAGTCGCCACTTCCTTCCGGGCTGAATCCGATCCAACCGTCGCCTTGAGCGCGGCGAGCTGGCCGCGGACGTTCTCCAAGGAGTTGATCATCGTTACGGACGCGTCGAGATCGCTCACGATCTGCTTCTGCAGCGCGACATTCTCCGCGAGTCCCGATTCTGCCGCTTCCAACTGATTGGGATCTCGGCTCACAACCAATTGCTGTGACTCGTTCGTGCCGGCGAGACGCACGGTGTACGTCCCCGGCGGCTCGAGCACTCCCACCCGACCAACCGTCGGCGCGTTCCGACCCTCGAGCGGCACCTTGTACCACTCGGCGTACTCGGGACTCGTGCGCAGCTTCGCCTGCTTGGTGAGATCGCCACGGAAGTTCCACCACACACGATTGATCCCCGCATTGCGCGGCGCCTTGAGTGTTCGCACAACCGCGCCTGACGCATCGGCGATCGTGATCGCGACCGAATCCTTGCTCACGAGCTTCGTGCCGGCGCTGTCGCGGACAGTGCTGTCGCTGCCGGTCTTGAGATAGAAGTTGATTGGCGTCCCGGCAGGCGGACTGAAGCCCGCCGACGGATCGTAGCTCACCGCGAACGGCTGCTCGGTGTCGTGCAACCGATACGCGGCGCGCGTCGGGAAGAGGTGACTCTCCTTCGCCGTGACGCTCGCGCCTAACGTCCGCAGCGGCGTGATGTCGTCCAGGATCCAGAAGCCGCGACCGTAGGTTGCGACAACGAGGTCGCTCATCTGCGGCTGCACCGTGATCCAGTACACCGGCGCGTGAGGGAGATTGTTCTGCAACGGTTGCCAATTCGCGCCGTCGTTGAACGAGACGTACAACCCGTTCTCCGTACCCAAATACAAGAGGCCGCGCCTAACGGGATCCTCGCGAACCACGTGTGCATACGAGAGCGGCGACTTCGGGACGCCCGCCGTGATCAGCTTCCAGCTCTTCCCAAAGTCGTTGGTCTTGTAGACCCACGTCTCGCGATTGTTCACCTGGTGGCCGTCCACCGTCAGATAGGCGGTGCCGACATCGTAGCGCGACGGCTCGATGTTCGAGATCGTGCCCCACGAGAGCAGCCCGGTGATGTTCGCCGTGACATTGGTCCACGTCGCGCCGCCGTCGCGCGTCACGTGCACGAGCCCATCATTGGTCCCCGCCCACAGGACCTTCGCGTCGATCGGCGACTCACCGATGGCAAACACGACGCCCGCGTACTCCACGCCAATGTTGTCCGGCGTTAGGCCACCGGAGATTCTCTGGCGCGATTTGTCGTTTCTCGTGAGGTCCGGCGAGATCTCCTGCCAGTGATTCCCACCGTCCTTCGTCATGTGTACGTGCTGGCTGCCGACGTACACCACATTGTGATCGTGCGACGACAACGTCAGCGGTGCCGTCCACACGAAACGGTACTTCAGACTGTCCGCGGGCCACCCGATCGTCGACTGCGGCCACACCTCCACGGTGTGCACGAGATGCGTTCGCCGATCATAACGAGTGACGATTCCGCCCATCGAGCCCGAGCCCGATCCACTGCTCCACACGAGATTCCCGTCCACCGTATCGGGCCAGGCCCAGCCACTCTCGCCGCCGCCCACGCTCACGGAGCTGCCACGCGTGATCGTCGGAATGTCGAGTCCACCGAAGTCCCCCGCGCGCGCGTTGCTCGGCACCATCGCGCTTGGACCATCCTGCCGGTTGCCGTACACGTTGTAGGGGACCTTGTTGTCCACCTCGGCGTGATACATCTGCGCGAGGGGCAGCTGCTCCTGAATCCACGATTTGCCGCGATTGGTCGACACCGACACGCCGCCGTCGTGGCTCACGATCATCCGGTTGCCATTCATCGGATCGATCCAGATGTCGTGATGGTCCCCACCCGGCCTCTCGGTGAAAGGCGGATCGATGATCGTCGTGCCACCATCGAGCGTCTTCGACCAGTTGGACGCGAGGAAGTACGCCTCGTTGGGATTATCCGGCGACACGCCCATGCGATTGTAATAGTGCGTGCGGCCGGCCATCTGCCTATCGGAGCTCACCAGCTGCCATGTGTCGCCCGCGTCGTCGGAGCGAAAGAGCCGGCCGCTGTCCGTGGGCTTGCCATCCGGCGTCGGCACGCCGTCGCCGGTCTCCACCTCGGCGTAGACGCGATTAGGGTTTGCTTTACTGATGCCGAGGCCGATTTTGCCGACGGTCCTGGTAGGAAGACCGCCAGCAAGCTTCTTCCATGTCGCTCCGCCATCGGTGGACTTCCAGATGCCGCTCCCCGCGCCACCGCTGAAGCGGCCCCACGTGTGCAGCTCGATTTGCCAGAAGCCGGCGTAGAGAATCCGTGGGTTGGTCGGGTCCATCACGATGTCGCACGCACCCGTGGAATCGTTCACGAAGAGCACGCGATCCCACGTCTTGCCACCGTCCGCCGAGCGGTAAATGCCCCGCTCGGGCTGTGGCCCGTACGCGAAGCCTAACGAGGCGGCGTAGACCAGGTCCGGGTTCGTGGGATGCACGACGATGCGGGCGATGCGACCCGTGTTCTCGAGTCCAGCGCGCGACCAGGTCTTGCCGGCGTCGGTGGAGCGGAACATTCCCCAACCCGCCGAGATGTGACTGCGCGTGAACGGCTCGCCGGTGCCGGCATATACGACATTCGGATCACTCGATGCCACCGCGATCGCCCCAACGGACGATACGGGTTGCTTGTCGAAGACCGGATCCCAGTGAATTCCGCCGTCGGTGGACTTCCAGAGCCCACCAGACGCGGCGCCGGCGTAATATGTATTGGGATCGCCGGGCACACCCGCCACCGACGTCACCCGGTTGCCCTCAGGGCCAATGTAGCGATAGCGCAGTCGCTGGTAGATCGCCGTATCGGCCTTCTCGGGGCTGGCTTCCTTGAGCTCTTGGCGGGGAGTATTCTGGGCGATCGCGACGGACGCGAAGGTGAGTGGCAGAATTACGGAAAGGACGCGACGCATGCGGGTACCAAGGGTGGCGGAGGGAAGGAGAACTTACCGCAACGGCCAGTAATCGGGAGATCTGCCAACGCTCGGGTTGTCTCGATTGTCTTTTATCGATCAGTGGAGGAAAAACCGATGATCTTGAATCGCGTTTGGGGTATGGGTGTCGCCATTCTCCTCATTGGACTCGTGGCGAGGCCCGTGGCCGCGCAGGGTCGTGGGGGAATGGGGCGTCGTGGAGGTGCTGGAGACGCCGATCAGGCAGCGCATCGCGAAGATGACCGCGGCAGGGACTGGAGCAATCTGTTCGAGGACATGGCGTCCACGAAGCCAGTGTTGAAAGACGTCAAGATCGACAGGTCTGGGAAGGACTCCATCGATCGCATCGAGAAGACGTATAAAGAGAACTTCCGCGGCTACGCGAATGCGGCGAAGCGCGTATTCGACGACGCCAAAGGGACGAGTCAGCCGCCGAGCGTTGGGCAGCTCGACACATTGGTCCAGTACGCGCACGACTTACAGGATCGTGAGTACGCCGAGATCAGGCAGCTCCTTCCCGAGGATCAGCGCGGGCGCTTCGACGCGAACATCGTCAAGCGTCGCACCGATGAAGGCGAGAAGCTCGACGAGCGGCGTCGTAATCTCGGCCGTTCGCCGTAAGCGTTCGAACGGCCTGCTTGGTGAGCTGTAGGTACGCGAATCATGCCAATTGAAGGCGAATCCAACCAAGAGCGTTCCACCTTCGATCCACGTAACGACCTTGTTAATAAGATCGATCAGTAAAGGTTAAGACTCTTAGAAGGAGGCTCGATCGCATTCGCACGCATGGCGGCATTCGCGTCCCAAGAACTCTGGGCTTTCCGCAGCGCGACTAGTCTGCCGCGTGTCTGCTTGCAGCCCGCCGCCGCGCCTCCGCCTCGCCCAGCCAGCCGCGGCGAAGCGTGTCCATTGGAATGCTCGACATGTACGGCTTGATGTCGAGGATGGGTGTTCCGTCGAGCATGTCCACCCCGCGGACGCGCAGCCGGTTGCCGTCGCGGCGGAGGAGCTCCACGACGGTTAGGCCGATGGGGTTAGGACGACGCGGTGAGCGTGTCGCGAAGACGCCGTGCGGCCGGTCATCGTTGGGTGGGTGCGCGACGAGATCGTAGCCGTCCACACGGTGGAAGATCCAGAGCACGAAGATGTGAGAGAACCCTTCGATGTCCTGGAGACCGGCCTCGAGGTCAGGGCGAATCTCGAGGACGCCTTCGGCCTCATGTTTGGCGCCGGTCCCTTTCGGTATCTCGGAGGTCGTCGTGAACGGACTCCGCACCGTGCCGATCGGATTCAGAGTGATCATGTTCGAAATGTGCTCGCCGAGGCCGCGCGGCGCGAATAGATTGGCGGCCACCAGGAGTGTGAATGGACAACGAGAATGTGCAGGAGTCGCGTCAAGCGTCGATTCGCGACGAGCTCGAGGGCTTCGTGCGTTCGATCTGGTCCGCAACGGTCGAGACCGAGGCACCGAAACCCAAAATGATTCCACCGCCACCGGCGTCTCCCCCGCCACCGCCGATGCAGGCGCCAGAGACCGAGAACGGGAGCGCGAAGATGAATGGCAAGGTCGACGTCGCCGAGCAGGTTGCCGTGATGCTGCGGGACCTCTTCGAGTCCAAGGACACGTTCGTCATTTCGAATGCCGGCGTGCAATCGATCATCGACGGATTGCTGCAGCGCTACCGCGCGAATGAATCAGCGGTGATGCGCGAGAAGGTCCTCGTGCATTGGCGTCAGGACGTCCCGCGGTTGCGCGCGGCGCTCATGGAAGCAGCGAAGGACGATCCGCTCGTACTCGAGACGGGGCAGGAGGTATCACTGGTAACGACGCAGAAGGCCCAGGCGCTGCTCGAGCGCTTCTGTCCGCAAACACCCTATCTGCCGGAGACCCGCGGCGGCACGCGCAACGTGCGCTGAGTTTAGAGGATGCGAATCCAGGGCGGCGCACGCTTCCGTCGGGAGCCGTTGTCGTAGCTATCGACAACTCGTCCGCTCTTGACGTCGCGCAGCTCGAAGTGCATTGGGGCGTCGCCGTGCACGGGTGCCTGGCGAATGACGACGTACCGTGTATCCTCGGTGAACTTCCATTCCCAGATCGGTAGTCCACCGCTGCTGATTGTCCGTTGCTTTCCCGCAACCAGGAGAACCAGCTTCATCGGAATGGGATAGGTGGTGCAGCAGTTCTTGTAGAGCGCCAACCAACCAACCGCCGTGCTGTCGGGCGAGATCGCGACTCGGTCGACACCGAGCTGCCCACTGTCGCGCGGTGGACGGATCTCACGTCCGTTTGACGTGATGATGTGGATGTGTCCAGTGGTGTCGATGTCGGCGCGACTGTACGTCTGCGCAGGGCTGACGCTGGCAATCACGGTCGTCGCGACCACCGCCAGCACCATGGCCTCTTTCGTTAGGCCTGCGTATCGTTGATTCGGCCACAGAAATCGCACCGGCTCTCCCGTCTCACCACCTGAATCCTACGCGATCGTTGACCGACATGCGAGTGCTCGTTATGGGTGCGACAGGTACCATCGGCGGCGAAGTGGTGCGGCAGCTCGTTCGCGACGACGTCACGGTGCGGGCGATGACGCGGCGGCCAGGTAGCGCCGCATTCCCGCCCGGCGTCGAGGTCGTTCGCGGCGACCTAACGAGTGTCGAGTCGCTCGAGCCGGCGTTGCGAGACGTCGACGCAGCGTTCATCGTCTGGACTGCGCCGCCCGCGACCGTGTCCGAAGCGATTGCGCGAGTCGCCGCGAGTACCCGTCGGATGGTCTTTCTCTCGTCGCCCCATCGAACACCACATCCATTCTTTCAGCAGCCGAACCCCATGGCGCGGCTGCACGCGAGCATCGAGCAGGCGATCGATGACGCGGAAGTGCCGGCAACGATCATCCGGCCGGGGATGCTCGCATCGAACGCGGCGACGTGGTGGTCGCCACAAATTCGATCCGGCAACGAGGTACGGTGGCCCTACGCCGCCGCCGCGTCGGCACCAATCGACCCTCGGGACATCGCGGCGGTCGCGACGCGCGCGCTGCGTGATCAATCGGACGTGAGCTTTGATTATGTGCTGACAGGCCCGGAGGCCCTCACCCATGTCCAGCAACTGGGAATCATCGGCAATGTCCTCCAGAGGCCATTGCGGTTCCACGAGCTGTCGCCTAACGAATTCAGAGAGTTTGCGTCCGGCCAAACGCCGCCGGCCGTGATCGACATGCTGCTCAACGCCTGGTCGGCATCGGTTGGCATTCCCCCGTTCATGACCTCGACGGTCCAAGACGTTACGGGACGTCCGGCGCGGCCGTTGCATGAGTGGGTAGCTGATCACTCCGCGGTGCATTTCGCGTCGTGAATCCACGCGCTTGCCGGGCTCCCCTGAGCCGGCCACATTCGATTCGGCATGTTCATCTTCATCTCGCATCTCACCGTCCCGGCCGCCGACCACGCGGAGCTCGAGCGGCACTTCCGCGAGCGATCGCGACTGGTGGATGGTTTTCCCGGATTTCTCTATCTGCAGCTCCTCAAGCCCAACGCTGGCGACGCGACACATACCTTCCTCACTGCCTGGCGCAATCGTGAGGCATTCCGCGCCTATATGGGAAGCGAGGCCCATGCGACGTCGCACTCCCGCGAGCCAGCAGAGATCATGGGCCGCGCCGCGGTACGCCACGAGGCGTTCGACGTGTTGATGGATTCGCGCGTCCAACCCGAATGGGTCGACGCGCCCGCGAGATGAACGCCACCTCTCTCGCCGCCGCGATCGACGGACAGGCCGAGCACATCTCCGCCTCCATCACTGAGCAACAATTCTCGGCAGATCCCACGCTCGAAGAGCGATTCGGGGCGCGCGGTCGCCAGAAGTGCACCGAGGACTCACGTCGCCACCTCGCATACCTCTCCTCAGCCGCCGCCTTGGAGAGCGACGCACTCTTTGCCGATTACATCGGCTGGGCGAAGATTCTGCTCGCGCGGCTCGGTCTCACCGACGACGACCTCGCGAAGAATCTCGTCCTGCTGCGCAATGCCGTCCGAACCGCCCTTGGCGAGGAGCTCGGCGATGCTGCCGCGCGTGTGGTCGATAGTGGGTTGCGCCGTCTGCCGGAGCTGCCATCGGAAAGTAAGCCCTGGTTGACGGGCGACGAGCCACACGCCGATCTGGCGCGTCGGTACCTCGAGCTGCTTCTCGCCGGCGACCGACAGGGAGCGAGCGCGCTCATCCTCGAGGCGGTGCAGAAGGGGGTGAGCGTTCGTGACATCTATCTGTATGTCTTCCAGCGTACGCAATACGAGATCGGACGTCGCTGGCAGATGAACGAGGTGACCGTCGCCGAGGAGCACTTTTGCACCGCCGCCACGCAGCTCATCATGTCGCAGCTATATCCGCGCATCTTTGCGACGCCACGCATCGGCAAACGGCTCGTCGCGGCATGCATTGGTGGCGACTTGCACGAGATCGGCGTGCGCATGGTCGCTGACTTCTTCGAGATGGCAGGCTGGGATACCTACTACCTCGGCGCCAACACGCCACTCGACGGGATCGTGCGCACGGTGGTCGAGCGCCGGGCCGACGTGCTCGCGCTATCGGCGACGATGACCTATCATGTGCCCGCGGTCGCCGAGGTCATTCGTGGCATCAGACAGAGCATGGGCAAGTCCACGCGCATCCTTGTCGGCGGCTACCCGTTCCGTGTCGAACCCACGCTGTGGAGGCGAGTCGGCGCCGACGGATCGGCCGCGGACGCGTCCGAAGCTGTCGACTGTGCTACTGAGCTCGTGAGCGCCGATGCCCGCTCCTGACCTCCATCTCACAGAGCCTGAGCTGCCGCGCGGCCTGGCGCTCGTGTGCGACCACCACGGAGTCGTGCGTCGCGTCTTGCGCGACGATCTCGGCATACTCGCGAACATCGTGGGTGCACGCCTAACGGCAATCGTCGACAGATCGAGCATCGAGAAGACAGAGCGGTTTCTGGCCGAAGCCGTGGCAAAGCGGGCGGCGTTCGACTGGGAGCTCGGTGTTCCGGGAGAGCACACGATCCGCCTCCTTCATTTCGCGGCGTCTCTTACGGAGCCGAATGTACTCGTCGTGGTCGGAGCGCCGTCGCGATCCGCCGTGATGAGCTACTACGACGAGCTGATGGAGGTGAACAACGAGCAGGCGAACGTGTTGCGGGCCGCGCTCAAGAACACCGCTGGCGGCAGCGATCGCGACGAAATGGTGTACGATCGGATGACGCAGCTCAACAGCGAGCTGGCGAACGTGCAGCGTGAGCTCATCAAAAAGAATCTCGAGCTCGAGGAGGCGAACCAGCTGAAGAACCAGCTCCTCGGCATGGCCGCGCACGACCTGCGCAATCCGATCGGCGCGATTCGCTCCTTTAGCCAACTGTTGCTCGACAAGAAGGCGGCGTTGCCGCCGGAGCGGCAGCGCGCGCTGCTGGAGCGGATCGAGGCATCCAGCAAATTCATGCTCGCGCTCATCAACGATCTCCTCGACCTCTCGGCGATCGAATCCGGCCAACTGCACATAGACGCGCGCGTCCTGGACATCGCTCGCGTGGTTCGGGAGAACGTCGAGGTGAATCGGGCCCTTGCCCAGGAAAAGCAGATCGGGATCGAGCTCGAGGTTGGCCAGGATGTCCCGCAGGTGGTCGCCGACGCGCATAAGGTTGAGCAAGTGCTGAACAACCTGATCGGCAACGCCGTGAAGTTCTCCGCGCCAGGCACCGCGGTGCGAGTGGGTGTTCACCCGGGGGACGGCGGCGTGTGGATCGCCGTCAGCGACGAAGGTCCCGGCATTCCCCCCAACGAGCTGGCGACACTCTTCAAGCCGTTTCACCAGGGCAGCCCTCGCGCCACTGCCGGCGAGCGCGGCACCGGCCTTGGGCTGGCGATCGTGAAGCGGTTGGTGGACGGCCACCGCGGTCGCATTGAATGCGAGAGTGAGATCGGTCGCGGCACGACATTCTCCGTATGGCTGCCGTGTCGATGACGACGATCACCGACCGCGTCGAGCGCGAATTGCGCATTCCCGGGCTCGCGTCGCTCCTCGCCGAGCGACTCGAGCCAAGCGATCTGCAATCGCTACTGCTCGATGTCTATCGGCGGAAGGCGGCGAAACGCGCAACCGGAGACGTCTTGAGTGATTACTCTACGAACCGGTTTGTGCGGCCGTCGGCGATTCCGCCCGCGCACTACCTCGATTGGGATCGCGTCGCCCTCTCACAGCTTCCGCCGGATTTCGAGGCCATAGAGCTGTCGCCAGTGTGTCCGCTCGGCACGACATCGGCGCTATCTGGCCTTGGACAGGGTCGCGTGCTGACGACAACCCGCAATACGGAAGTCGTGTCCGACTCGACGAATGTGCTCGCTTTGGAGGCGGCGACGCGCCGGCGCAAATCTCGGTCGTCAGCGCCCACTCACCTTGCGGCCAGCCATCGTCTGCTCCGAACGCAACACTACGACAACCCGAAGCTCTCGGCGCACTTCAGGGTTTTCTCACTGTGCAGCGCCGGCCGTGATCGCGGCGATGCCCGGTTCGAGATCGAAGCCATCGCGCAGCACGTCGCGTTTTATGTGAAAGCAGCGCGCGCCTTTGTGGGTCGTTTGCTGCCGTTACGCGTGACGCTCACCGTGCTTTCCGAGAATGCCGCGCTACGAGCCGGTGCTGAGCAGCTGCTCGATCGCTTTCGCAACGAGCTCGGCGAGATTGAGGCGGCGTTCGATCCCGATCGTACCGCGGGCCGTGAGTACTATCGCACGCTCTGCTTTGGGATCGCGGCGCGGGACGATGCGGGGCAGCCGATCCATCTCGTGGATGGTGGATGCGTCGATTGGACGCAGAAGCTGCTGAGCGACGTCAAAGAGCGGCTCGTGATCAGCGGCGTCGGCTCCGATCGCGTATGCACGATGCGTAACGGGTAGGGCAACCCCAGATCCTTTGCGGAGCCTGCCCTCGAGCGAAGCGAAGGGCTCAGGATGACAGTTGAGCTCTTACCGTTGCGCGGCGGCGATCGCGGAGGTGCAGGTGGACCAGGTGCCGCTTCCCGCGCGACGTACCCATCGCGTTCCTTCTTCCACGCGGCCGAGCTGGATCAGCGAGCAACCCAGATAACCCTGCGATGTATGATCCGCCGTGTCGGCGCGGATAGCGCGGATGTAGAAGGCCCGCGCGGCGTCGAAGTTCTGTGTCGAGTACAGCGTCGTCGCCAGCTCGCGGAGCGCGGGGCCATTGTTCGGCCCAAGCCGCACGGCTTTCACTGCTTCGGCATTCGCAGTTGCGAGATCGTTCGACTCCCGGGCGAGGCGCGCGAGGTAGACGTGCGGCGCCGGATCGTTAGGTGCCGCGTTGCTCGCAGCGGCGAGGCGTTCCTTCGCGACGTCGCGGCGGCCCTGGCGGAGAGCCGTGATTCCGTCTCTTAACGCAGTATGACCGCGCAGTCCCTGGATTACGCGGCGTCCACCAACAGCGATTACCGCGAGCGCGAGCACCGAGGCCGTCACCGCCAGCACCTGTCTGCGTCGCCCGTTGCGCGGCGCGGCACTGACAATCTGCGTCCGCGTGAGGCTCGCCGTCGCCGAAGGCATCATGGCGATGGCCGCGTGCAGCTCGCGCGCGAAGTCGCGCGTCGACGGAAAACGGCTATTCGGATCCCTGTCGAGGGCGCGGCTCATCACCGCTTGCACCTCGTTAGGCCACGGGATATCGGGTCGCACTTGGGCCAGCCTGCGTGGCTCCTCCGTCAATCGCATCACGGCCGTCGAGCCCGTGGACGCGGCGGGGAAGGGAAGCTCGCCCGTGAGCATGCTGAATGTCACGAGTGCGAGCGAGTACTGATCGCTACGCCCGTCGAGAGGATCGCCGGCGAGCTGCTCGGGACTCATGTACTCGAGTGTGCCGATGACCATACCCGTACGCGTCACTCCTTTCGTCGCAATGCCCGTCGATTTCGCGATCCCGAAGTCCACGACCTTCACGGCGTCGATCCCGTCATGATCGGTGGACACCATGATGTTGTCGGGCTTGAGATCGCGGTGCACGATGCCTAACGTGTGAGCGGCGTAAAGCCCTTCGGCCACTTGTCGTGTGATGTCCACGGCGCGCAAAGGCGGCAGGGCACCCGTCGTCTCGAGAATAGCCGACAGCGTCCTGCCCTCGATGTACTGCATCGCGAGGTAGAGCAGGCCGTCGGGTGTCTCGCCGAAGTCGTAAATCGGGGCGACGTTCGGATGATCGATTTTACTCGCGTTCGCCGCCTCGCTGTTGAACCGCGCGATGGCTTCGGCGTCCGCCGCCATCGCCGGATGCAGCACCTTGATCGCGCTCCGCCGCCCCATCTTTACATGCTCGGCCAGATAGATCCGTCCCATGCCGCCGGCGCCGAGCTGCTGGATGATGTGGTACCGATCGGCAACGATAGACCCCACCAGCGTCGTGTTCGCGCCATTCTGCCACCGGAGCGCCGCGCCGTCCTTTGGGCAAAAGCGCTCCGTTTCCGGATATTCGACGCTACAGGTCGGGCAGGTTTTGAGGGCGCTCATACCCATACAGACGCCCGTTGCCGCCGCGGAATAACATTGGCCGAGCGGCCCGCGCACCTATGGCGACCCCGAAGGACCGCGCTAGGCGGCGAACCGGATGCACACCGGGCTCGGTATGGCCAGGCGGTGCGGAGTGAGCGTCAGACGACCACTCCGGGCATCGCGAGCATAGACCACGATGTTGTCGGAGTGCTGATTCGCAACGAGCAGCCAGCGTTCGCTCGGATCGAGGCCGAAGTTGCGCGGAATATCACCTTCGGTGGGAATCCACTGGGTGGCGGTGAGGTCGCCGGTTGTCGGTGCCAGGGTGAACACCGCGATGCTATTGTGCCCGCGATTCGAGACGTAGAGCGCGTTGCCCAGCGACGCTACGTGGATGTCGGCCGCGTAGCTGGTTCCTTTCCAATCCGTAGGAAGTGCCGAGAGACTTCCCCGCGGCGTCAGTGTCCCGAGCGCCGTGTCAAAAGAGAATGTGGTGATGGTCGAATCGAGCTCGTTGACGACGTAGACGAGCGGCAGCGTCGGATGAAAGGCGATATGCCTGGGGCCTGCACCCGGCGCCAGCTTCCCATCCGCCGCTTCGACATGACTCAACGTTCCCGCATTCGCGTCGAGCCGATATACGAAGATGCGATCGGCGCCGAGGTCGGCCGAAAGGGCGAACCGGCCGCTCGGATCGGGAATGATGCTGTGCGCGTGAGGCCCTTCCTGCCGCTCGGCGTTCGGCCCTTTGCCCTGATGTTGCTCGACGCTGCTCGCCGCCGCGAGCGATCCGTCAGCGCCAATGGGCAGAGCGGCCACGTTGCCACCAACATAGTTCGCCACGAACACCGCGCGTCCGCGCTGGTCCACGCTCACGTAGCACGGTGATCCGCCACGCGTTAGCTGCTCGCCGATGCGAGTGAGGGAGCCGTCGCCACCAATCTTGAATGCGCCGATCGCTCCGCCCGGGGCGGCGCCATACTGGTCGACCTCATTCACCGCATAGAGCACGCGGCCATTGGGATGCAACGCGAGATATGAAGGGTTGGGGCCGACATTCGCGGTCTCCACCAGCCGCAGTGCGCCGGAGCCAGCGTCGAACCTAACGATGTACACACCATCGGTGCGCTTGTCTTCTGTATACGTGCCGACGTACAACAGCCCGTCTTCGCATCGCGAAGTTACGGACCGAGCTCCGCTCGCGAGGCCAAATACGCCTAGTGCGGACATACCGAGAAAGTCGCGCCGGGTGGGTGTCATCGTCCCCTAACGTACGTCGGCAGAGGGGGAGCGCAACTTCAAGAAGCGCAACCGCGTCGGCCGGCGGCTGCGCTTCTTCGAGACGGTTGTCTACGAGCTCCCCAAAACGCGCGCTGGATCCGTCTTCGCCGCACGGCGAGCGGGTCCCAAACTCGCGGCGACCGCAACCAGTCCGGTAACGAGTACCACGGCCGTAAATGTCCACGGGTCTGTAGCCGACACGCCTTGCAGCATCGACGTCATCGCCCGGGTGAAGATAAGCGCGATGACGATCCCGGCACCGAGGCCAACGAGCGCCTGCCTAACGCCAGTGCGCAAGCTCAAGCTAACCAGCTCGCGCGGCGTTGCACCCAGCGCGGCGCGAATGCCGAATTCGTGCGAGCGAGACGCGACGACCTGCGAGACGATGCCGAAGATGCCGATCGCGGAAAGCACGAGAGAGAGAATGCCGAAGAGGCCGAGTGCCTGCATGGCGAAGCGCGGGCCGCCGATGGCGCTATTCACGATCTCGCGCATCGTCCGCACCTCCGAGATTGGCAGGCGCGGATCGAGCTGTTTGATCACCGAGCGCACCGGTGCAATCAAGTTGGACGGATCGCCGTCCGTTCGAACGACAAGGCTCATCGACCGGCGCGTACTACCTGGAGCACGGGCGAACTGCGCCAGCGTGACGTAAAACTGTGGCTTCACCTCACCGACGAGGGCGTTGTGGTGCACGTCGTCCACGACACCGACGATGGTGTACTTCAAGGTGGTGTCACTGCCACCGATGCGAACGCGACCACCTAACGCGGCACGACCCGCATAATAGCGCTGAACGAAGGTGCGGTTCACGATCATCGCCAGCGGCGCGTTCATGTCGTCGCGCGGGTCGAAAACGCGCCCCTCGCGAAGGGTGAGTCCAAGCGCCTCGAAGTATCCCGGTGTCACGATCTGCCAATCACCGGGCGTTCCTTGATTCGGTGGCGGCGTGTACCCCTCCACCTGCAGTCCCCAATCGCCCATCTCGCTTGCAAGTGGCAGGAGACGCGCCGCACCGACACGCCTCACTCCAGGCACCGCGGCCACCCGACGCTGTAGCTCGTTCCAGAAGGCCGCGACCCGGATCGAATCCGGATACCAACTCGAGGGGGTCGACACCCGCATCGTCAATACACCATCAGGCCGGAAGCCGGCATCGATGGCAAGGAGATTCTGTACCGTGCGGATCATCAATCCCGCGGCAACGACAAGGACGACGGCCAGCGCGACCTCCGTGGCAACGAGCGACTGACGCCAGCGCAATCGCGCGCGACTCGTTGTCGCGCCGCGTCCTCCTTCTTTGAGCTCGCCAGCGGGTGCGATCTGCGTCGCCTGCAGCGCCGGAAGAAGACCGGCCAGCACCGCCGCGGCGACGGCCGTGACGAGCGCAAAGGCAAGAACACCCCAGTCGAGCGTGGTATCGGCCACGCGCGGCAATCCAACGGGTGCGTTACTCCGTATGAGATGGACGGCCGCCGAGGCGAGCCCGATGCCTAACGCTGCGCCAACGGCCGCCAGCACGCCACTCTCCGCGAGCAGCAATCGCGTGAGACGACGCGACCCGGCGCCCAGTGCCACGCGGACAGCGAGCTCACGACGGCGCGATTCGCCGCGCACGAGCATGAGCCCCGCAACATTCGCGCAGGCGATCAGCATCACGAACCCCACGGCGCCGAACACCACGAGCAACACTGGCCGGACGTTCCCCGTGATTTGCTGCTCGATCGGCACCGAGTAGGCATGGAAGCCGACGTTTGCCATGTAGCCCCACTTCTCGAGCTCGGCCACCAACGTGCGGAGCTGCGCGTTTGCCGTCGCCGTCGTTGCACCGGGGGCGAGACGAGCGACCGCATAAAAGCCATGGCTCGCCCCATTCTTCGGGAACTCCGGACCAGGCACGGCGCCCTGCTGCGTGGCGTCGGTCGCGAGCGGGAACCACGCCTCCGTGCGACCGCTGCCACCGAAATCGATCGGCAGCCGGAAGTCGTTAGGCATGACGCCGACAATGGTGGCTGTCTGACCGTCGATCTGAATCTTGCGTCCAACAACGGAGGGATCACCGCCGTACCGTCGCTGCCAAAGCGCGTAGCCCAGCATGACGACGGCTGGCCCGTTCGGACGGTCCTCGTCGGCGGTGAAGTTCCGTCCGACGATAGGTCTCACACCAAGAATCGGAAACAGACCCATCTGAACGCTTCCGATACGAACGCGCTCGGGATTGTCTCCGTCGAACGTGGCCGCGCCGTCGGTGTAGATGGCGATGTCCTTGAACGCAGGGATGCGCGCTTTCCATCCTTCCCATTCGTCGTACGAGAGCCACGTCTGGTCGAATCCCTTCCAGGCGCTCCACACTACGGCGAGGCCGTCGGGGTGCGCGTAAGGGAGCGGTGTGAGCAGCACCTGCTTCACGACCCCAAAGAGTGTCGTCGTGGCGCCGATGCCTAACGCGAGCGTGATCGTCGCGATGGCCGTGAAGCCGGGCCGCCGCTTGAGCGATCGCACGGCAAAGGTGATGTCACGCAAGCCTTCATACAGCCAGCGGCCACCCCGCTCGTCGCGCACCTCCTCCTTGTGGCGTTCGACGCCGCCAAAGTCGCGGACAGCTCGCCCGCGTGCTTCGTCGGGCGACAGCCCAGCTTCGATCAACCGTCGCGTCTCCATATCGATATGGAAGCGGACCTCTTCAGTCATCTCGCGCTCCTGACGCCCTCGGCCGGCCAGCGCGCCGAGCGATGACAACAACTCGTGGTACCATGCCATCTCATCCCCCTTGCAAGGCGTAGCGGAGCACTCGGTTCACGGCGCCCGACGTTCGTTCCCAGTCCGCAATCTCGGTCTCGAGCTGCTTCTGCCCCTCGCGCGTGATGGCGTAGTACCGCGCGCGGCGATTGTGCTCGCTCGCGCGCCACTCCGCGCGAATCCACCCGCGGCGCAGCATGCGCTGGAGGGCTGGGTAGAGCGATCCCTGGTTGACGTCGAAGACGTCGCGCGAGATCTCGCGGAGTCTCAGGGAGAGACCCCAGCCATGCATGGGCTGAGCGGAGAGGATTTTGAGCGCCAGCATCTCGAGGGTGCCCTGGAGCACCTCCGCGCGCCGGTCGAGGGGCCGATCGGAAGCCATGTTCCTTTAGACGGCCAAAAGGAGGAAAAAGTTTAACTCAATTTTCCTCTTTTCGTCATCCTTCGTCTCTTCGCTCCTCAGGACGACGAGGAGCTCGCTCAGGATCCGACGAAGCGGGCTCCAATCCTTTCTGCCATGAGGCGGTCAGCCGCCGAAGAGCCCATCACGAGAGAACGCGTGAGGGCTATCCGCCGCCGAAAGGCGAACTCCAGAACGGTGCCGGGAATCGGTTTCCGACACCAGCAGATGGGTGGACCGGCGTCGTGCGGACAGCAAGAGGCGTCGAGATTGCCCAGCAGCTCACGCAGCCGCGCGAAGCAGACGTCGACCTCCTCGCGGGTAGTCTCACCGCGCTCGATCTGCGGTCGCCACGCGTGGACGAAGAGAAGGTGTCCCTCTCGCCGCAGACGCTGGAGCGCTTCAAGGCGGCCTGCATCGACGTGAACGTCCTCCGGGCGTAGTGGCGGAGCGGGCCCGTTCACGAGATCGTCGAAGTCGAGAATGACCGCGGTCGCTTCGCCGAGGTCGGGAGCTCGCGTGAAGTCGCGACATTCGATCGCGGTGAATCCCTCATCCAGCGATGGCGGCTCGACGATGCGCTCGTACCGGAATTGGGCGTCCGGAAGCAAATAGCGCGGATCGGTCTTACCGAGACGCCTTATGTCGTTAGGCGACGGCAGGCTGCCATGCACCTCGAGCATGCGGCGAATGCTGTTGATTTGCGCATCGGCAACACTCGTCGTAAGGCAGATGCATCGCACGGGGACGCCGCGCGCCCACGCCGCCTCGATGACTTCATTGCGGGACTTGCGCGTGGCATACGTGTTGTCGAGCACGACGCGATGCCGGCCAGAGGCGAGCAGATCGTCCAGTGACGTGAGTAAATCCGCCAGGGAGCCGCCTTGCGCGTCGCGATTGAGACGGTCGAATCCCGACGCCACCATCCCTTCGGCGACGCTCGTCTTTCCCGCGCCCGGCATGCCCATCACCAAGACCACCTCGCCATCGGCCGTGTTGCGCGGACGCCGCTCGGCACGCGGCACTCGCAGCAGCCGCCCGGAAAAACGCGCGTCGAGGAGTGCACGGTCTTCGGTGGCAAGTGTCAATGCTCGCACGCGTCCGAGCGAGGCCGCGGTCTCCACGCGCGTCGCGCCGGGAATCGGTACGATGTCAGCCGCGAAGCTCATGAGCCACGCGAGCGCTACCTCCGGTTCGGTCACCCCGTAATGCTTCGCGATGCGTGCAAGTGTCTCGTCGCGGGCGAGCCGCTTTACGCGATCACCGCCAAGCGGTCTGTAGGCGATAAGGCGAATGCCCTGCTCGGCGCAATACTCGGCGACGCCGTTACGCAAGTTCTCATCATCGAATGGTGAGAAACTCACTTGGACCGTCGCGATGGGCACGATCGCCTGCGCCGCGCGAATTTGGTTGACTGTCACGTTGCACAGCCCGATGTCGCGAACCTTGCCTACTTGCTGCAGCCGGGCGAGCGCGCGCACACTCGTTTCGAGCGGCGTTCGCGGATCCACCACGTGCAACTGATACAGGTCGATGGCGTCGACGCCCAGCGCCTCTCGACTGGCATCGCACGATTCTAGGAGATGCTTGGCCCGGCCATCGGGAACCCAGGCACCCTTCGGCCGCCGCATGCCGCCCTTCGTTGCGACGGTTAATCTGGAGCGATCGCCGCTCCAGTTGGCGAGGGCGCGCGCAATGACACGCTCGTTATGTCCAAGGTCAGACTCGTTGTGGCAGTACGACCGCGCCGTATCGAGCAGAGTGGCGCCGGCGTCGAGTGCGGCATGAATGACCGCGACCGAGCGCTCATCGTCGCGGTCGGCGGCCGTGGAGAGCCGCATGCAGCCAAGGCCGATGCTCCGCGTAGCTACTGGTCCGCGTTACGCCACTGCGCGCGACCGCCGCAGCATCCACCCATACAGCCACACGACAATACCAACGAAGCCGAGCACGCCCAGCCAGGGCGCGAGCGCGAAGTCTCCGGGCACGAGCGCGATGGGCGCATCCTTCGAGAAGGCGACGATGAGACCAGCGTTGATGACGCCCCATATGCTCTCGCCGACGATGAGGCCAGAGGCCACCAGCGTGCCTAACCGCTCTCCACGACCCGGGTCGGGTGCCGTGCGGATGCGGCCGTTGTACCAGTGCGAGATCACCGCCCCGATGATCACGGCGAAAGTGGCCGACATCGGCAGATAAATACCGATGCCGACGGCAAGGGGCGGAATGCGAAGCTTGTTCATCGCGCCTAACGCGGCGTCGATGAGAATGAGCGCTACGCCGACGAGGGCGCCAATGCCGAGCATGCGCCACTCGAGGCTGCCGCCGATGACCCCCTGGGCCAGCGCGGCGATGAGCGTCGCTTGCGGTGCCGGCAACGGATTCGCCGCCACGACGTTCACGTTGGGCGCGCCGGCGAAGCCGTACGCCTTCGCGAGCAGGTTCAGAACGAATGGAATCACCGCCGCGCCCGCCGCGACGCCGACGATGAGCGCAATCTGCTGGCGCATCGGCGACGCGCCAACGAGTTGACCCGTCTTCAAGTCCTGCAGATTGTCATTGGAGATGGTCGCACAGGCGAAGACAATGGCGGTCGTGAACAACGCGAATGCGACAAGCGGCTGGCGCGTCTCCGCTGTCGGCGTCACCGCGAGGGTGAGCACCGACGCGCAGATGACAATGGAGAGGATGCCGACACCGGAGATCGGACTGTTGGAGGCACCGATGAGTCCCGCCATGTAACCGCACACGCCGGCGATGACGAAGCCGATGATGAGCACGAACGGAACGGCGATCAACGTGAGCCGAACCGCGTTAGGCGCTAGCACCGTCGACTTCGCGAAGGTGTAGGCGAGCCATGCCGCGATGATGAGGCAGATCGCGCTCAGCGCATAAATCCACGACGGCGCGATGTCGCGGTCGCGATCGTCGGCTGTCTTCGCCGCGCGCGACGCGGCGAGCGTGCTCACGAGACCACCTACCACTGGTCGCGCGAGCGTCGCGAGGGTATAAATGGCGGCAATCGCGATGACGCCAGCGCCGAGAAAGCGAACCTGGGTGCGCCAGATCGCAATCGTATGAACGCCGAGTGCTTCGCCCGCTGTACCCGGCTGCATGGCGGTGAGGATCGGTAGGGCGATCAACCAGGAGATCACTTGCCCAACCAGCATCGCGATACCGACGGACAATCCCACGAGATGTCCCGCCCCAAGCAGCGCGAGCGACCAACCGAAGTCATAACCGCTCGAGGCCCTCGAGCCAATGCGATAGAACCCCGTGAGCCCACCGGCGGCAACGCCCGTTGCTGACACAATGGCGAACCCCGCCGACGCCACGGATCCGAGGATCACGGCCACCAGTCCTTCGCGCGCTTCACCCGACTCGTCCTTCGTCTCGCCGCGCGTTCCTGATCCAACTTTCAGCACTTCAGCCGCGGCGACGCCCTCCGGGTACGGAAGATCCGACGTGGTGACGAGCGCGCGTCGCAGGGGGATCGTGAACAGAACGCCGAGCACACCCCCGCTCAGGCAAATGAAGAACGATTGCCAGAAGGGGAAGCCGGTCCACCAGCCAACGATGACGAGACCCGGCAGCACGAAAATGATCGCCGAGAGTGTGCCGGCCGCGGACGCCACGGTCTGGACGATGTTGTTCTCGAGGATCGAAGAGTCTTTCACCGCACTGAGAATCGCCATGGAGATCACGGCTGCGGGGATCGACGATGCGAAGGTGAGCCCGACTTTGAGGCCGAGGTAGACGTTGGCCGCGGTGAAGATCGTGGTGATGAGCGCGCCGAGAATCAGGCCGCGTATGGTGAGCTCTTTCGGTGGCATGAATTAGGGAAGGGAGTTGGTCGAGGCGGCTCCAACCAAACGCGAGCCCGGGCATTCGTCAATGCTCCGGTGCTCTCAAATAGCGCCTAATTCGCCGCGGCGTGCTGATACCAGGCAGCGTGCGGACTCCCTTCATTACAATGAGGGCACCACGTCCAAGCAAACTGCGCCTCGCACTGGGGACAGTGCGCGTGCGTCTCGAATGTGTCGAACGCAAAGCCGCAACCATCCGGACCGCACATCCATTGCTGCCCCTTCCATGGCACGAAGCCGCAGCGTGGACAGGAGATGCCCACGCGGCGATCGCCGAACGATACAAAGGCGGCCACTCGATTCACCATCGCCTCGATCTATTAACGAGGAGGGGTGTCGCCAGCGCTCCTCACCCGCGCAACGACGGCGGTGACGTTGTCGCGGCCGCCGCGCTCGAGCGCGAGATTCACGAGTGAGCGGCAGCACTGTTCGGCGGACAGGCCCGACGCGAGGTGCGATTTGATCTCGTCGTCGTTGACGTGCGTCGTGAGGCCATCCGTGCAGAGGAGGATGACGCCGCGGCGCGTCACGTCGGTGACGTGCACCTCGGGTACGACCTCCTGACTCCCGAGCGCGCTCCAGAGCACGTGCTTGAGATGCGACGCCTCGGCGCCCGCCGGCGTCATCGCCCCCGCCTGCACCATCATCTGCGCGAAGGTCTGGTCGGTCGTTAGGCGCTCGAGGGCGCCGTCCCGGTAGCGATACACCCTGCTGTCGCCGACGTGCACGACGAACGCGCGCGGCCAGAACGACGCGAACATCGTGAGGGTGGATGCACTCTGGGCGCCCTCCTCTTCCGTCATCTTCAGCAACGCTCGGTGCGCGCCGATCACCGCGTCACGCAGCATGGCGATCGCGTCGTTCTGATTCGCCACCGCCATCTGCGAGCAGAGCTCCGTGGCATGCAACAAATGCTGCGCAACGGAGGCCACGGCTCGCGCACTTCCATCGGCGGCACCGGCCAGGGCGCCGACACCATCGGCGACGAGCAAGAGGAATCCGCGCGACTCGGTCTCTTGCGGGCCGAGTCCGTCGTTGAGACTCGTCGCGTGCACGTGCAGCGTGCGATGCAGGCTGGCGACAAGGAAGTGATCGGCGTTCGTCTTACGCACGAGGCCAGGATGCGTCAGACCGAAGAAGTCGACTTCAGCAAGGGTCGGACGCTGGAGCGCAGTGTCGTCGCGAGTCGCGGTACTCATTGGCGCACTCCTCTCGGCTGTCCATTCGAGTGTATCACTTGGCGGCGCCGGGGGCAACGTGCTGAGAGGACTTCGCGTCGCTTGGCCGATATTCCCAGGTCTGTGTGCCATCGCCGGCCGTTTCCGCGAGACGGAAGCCGAGTCGCCGCGGTATGGCCGCACTCGGCGCGTTACGCTCGTTGCAGCGGATCGTTAGGCGCGCGATGCCCGGCAGCGCGAGGGCGAGATCGACCGCTGCCCGAGCGGCTTCAGTCGCCAGGCCGCGGCCGGTGAAATCCTCGCGCAGCCAGTAGCCGATCTCGGCCTCGTTGGCCGTCTCGAGCGCGACGCGTCCACTCGCATTTCGTGGGAAGACACTTACCTCGCCAAGTAGCGCGCTTGTGCCTTCCTCGAATAGACCGTACCGCCATTCGCGATGGGCGTCGAACGCGGCCGAGAACTCCGCGAGACGTGTCGCGAGCCGTTCAACGTCCGCGTGCTCGGCCACTCGGCGCGGGATCCATGGAGTGAGGTGCGCCGCATTCGCCGCAAGAACGGGCTCCATCGCAATTGCGTCCGTCGCGCGCCACCGGCGAAGTATGAGGCGAGGTGTGCGCAGCTCGTTAGGCGCCGGTGACTGGCCCGCCGTACTGCTCACGTCTCTTTCACGGCGTGGCGCTCATCCCACTGTCGGAGTAGCTCACGAAAGGATTGTGCTCTTTTCATATCACGATTTCCCGAGCGACAAAGGGCCATCGCTCCGTGCGCCACGACCAGATCATGAATGTCAGACAGCCGAGCGCGAGAACGCCGGTCCCAAAAAGTATGACCCGGAGATCGGTCGTCGCAAAGACGAAGATCCAGCCCAGTAGCGCGACGAAAGCCGGCACCGGATAGAGCCACATGCGATACGGGCGCGGCATCTCAGGAGCCTGCCGTCGCAGGAGCATCAACCCAACCACCTGCCCCATGAACTGGACGAGGATGCGAGTGACGATCAGGGCATCGATCACGGTTCCTAACGAGAAGAAGCCCGCAAGGATGGAGATCACGCCAAGCGTGAGAAGCGAGACGTATGGAAATCCCTTGGTTGGATGGAGGCGGCCGAAGATGCGGAAGAAATATCCGCTTTCCGCCGCCGCAAAGGGAATGCGTGAGTAGCCGAGGAGCAAGGCGAAGACGGAGCCGAACGCCGTCCAGAGCACCAGAAGCGTGAAGATCGTCGCCACGCGAGGACCGTACATGTACTCCATGAAGATCGAAACGACAAAGCTCGCCTGCGGATGGTCGCTCGCCGGTACGAACTGACGCCATGGCACGACGCCGATGACGGAGAGGTTGATACCGAGATAGATCACGGCGACGGCGGCAGTGCTGATGAGAATAGAGCGCGGAATCACGCGTCCGGGATTCTGCACTTCGTCGCCGATGTAGCAGACGTCGTAGTAACCGAGATAGTCGTAGATCCCGATGCGCGCCGCGGCGCCGAGGCCGAGGAAGAAGCCTAACGAGAAGTTGAACGCGCCCGGTGGGAAGTCGAAAGCGATGTGAGGATTGAAGTGAGCCGCGCCGGTGACGATCACGGCGATCACCGTCACCATCGTACCGACCCACAGCGAGACCGTGATCTTCTCCACGGAGTGAATGCGTCGATAGAGCAGGGCGATGTTGATCGCGCCGACGACGGTGACGAGCCCAATCGCCGCCGGTCGCGTCATTCCTTTCCAGATGTAGCCCGCATACTCGGCGAAGCCGATATAGCCGGACGCAATCTCCAGCGGGCCGCTCAACACGAACTGCCACACGAAGAGAAATGCCATGAGGCGCCCGAAGCGCTCACGGCCGAAGGCCTCACGAAGGTAGTGGAACGATCCGCCCGAGCCGGGCATCGCCGCGCCTAGCTCGCTCCATACCATGCCGTCGCAGATGACGATGACGAGGGCAACGATCCACCCGAGCATCGCCTGCGGGCCGCCTAACGCGGACATCAGGAGCGGGATCGTTATGAAGGGCCCCACTCCCATCATATTGGTCATGTTGAGCGCGGTGGCGCTCAGCAGGCCAAATCGGCGATGAAGCTGTGGGCCTGTCGAATCTTCCGAATGAGGCATGTGGGAATACACTACAGCTGAACCGCCGGGCTCGCGAGTTGTGCCTATACCTTCTGCTCATGGCAGTTCGGGTCAGGCAACCGAATCGACAGCACGTGGTGAAACACGTTCTTCGGATCCCACCGCGCCAATGTCACGATAGGGCGTGTCATTCGCATTGATGCGCGTGTCGCTTTGTTTGTGTTCGGTGGCTTCGGTCATCTGCTCAAGGCAATGAATAGGCGACGTACGCGTCGCCGGATGTCGTTCCGAGCTTCCCGCCGCCCGCCGCGATGACGACGTACTGCTTTCCCCGCACCGCGTACGTGCTCGGCGTCGCGAATCCAGCGGCCGGCAGCGAGGTCTCCCAAAGTAATTTGCCAGTCGCCTTGTCGAAGGCGCGGAATTTCGCGTCTTGTGTGGCCGCGATGAACACCAAGCCGCCGGCGGTGACAATGGGTCCGCCATACTGCTCGCTACCAGTCGGAGTGCCATTGGGAGTGAGAGCGGGGTGCTGTCCGAGCGGGATTCGCCAGCGGTACCGTCCCGTGTTGAGATCGATCGCGCTGAGCGTGCCCCACGGTGGTGCGATCGCGGGAAAGCCAGCCGAGTCACGCCATCGTTCGTAACCTACGAACTCGTAAGGCGCCAAGGTTGTCGCGTGTCGCTCGCTCGGCGGCGGCGAGACGTCCTTCCCGAGCAGATAGGCGGTCACCGCGCGCTTCTCGTCATCTGGCAAGGCAGCGAACGAGGGCATGAACCCGCGCCCGTTGTTGAGCAGGCGATAAACGTCGCTGGCGGAGACGCGCGCGCCGAGGCCAAGGAGTGACGGAGCACGGTCACGACCGCGTTTGTCGGCGCCATGACAACTCGCGCATGTCGCGGCATACACGATGGCTCCCGATCGCGAGTCCGCGTTCGGCGCGGGCAGTACCGCTCGCTCGCGCATGGCCGCGATCCATGGAACGTCGCTCCCATTCACGTAGAGCACGCCGGTGGACGTATCGACGGCGGCGCCACCCCACTCACCGCCGCCGTCGAACCCCGGGAGCACGATGCTTCCGCTGCGGCTGGGCGGTGTGAATAAATCGCCGGAGCGTAGTGTGCGAAAGCGTGCGAGTGCAGCTGCGTGCGTGCTCGGCGACAGATTTGCCAAGTCCATTTCGCGCATCACTTGTCGCGCGAAGGGAGCGGGGAGCTGTGGAATGGGTTGCGTGGGCCACGTCTGCTCGCCGACGAGATCGGAGGCTGGCACGGCCCGCTCCTCGATCGGAAAAAGCGGTTGTCCAGAGGTACGGTCGAAAACGAAGACGAATCCGCTCTTCGTGATCTGGGCAACCGCATCGACGCCGCGCCCGTCGCGCGTTAGGCGCACGAGATGTGGCGCCGCGGGCAGGTCGCGATCCCAGATGTCGTGATGGACCGTTTGGTAATGCCAGATCCGTCGCCCGGTCTTTGCGTCGAGCGCGAGCAGCGTGTTGGCGAACAGATTCTCGCCCGCGCGATTTCCGCCGTAGAAGTCGGGCGTCGCGGAGCCCGTGGGGACGTACACGATGCCGTGCCTGACGTCGACGGACATGCCGGCCCAGGAATTGGCCCCGCCCACTGTTTTCCAGGCGTCCGGTGGCCATGTATCGTAACCGAGCTCGCCGGGGCGCGGGATCGTATGAAACGTCCAACGAATTGCGCCTGTGTGAACGTCGAAGGCGCGGAGGTCTCCGGGCGCGGACCCTTCTTCCTCGCCGACGCGCGTGCCTTGGATAAGTAAATCATCATAGACCACGCCGGGGCTCGTCGCGACGAGGTATGCGTCGCCGATGTCGCGTCCGAGCCCCCTTGCCAGATCCACGGAGCCGTGATCGCCAAAGCTCGTGATTGGCGTCCCGTTGGCCGCGTCGAGTGCAAAGAGTCGCCGTCCCGCCGTGAAGAAGATCCGTCGCTCGTTGCCGCGTGCCCAATAGACGACGCCACGATTGACGTGGGACGCTCGCTCCCCATGAGAGAAGGGGTCGAAGCGCCAGAGCAGGGTGCCGCTGTCGGCCTTGAGTGCGATGACCTTCAACGCCGGCGTCGTTGCGTACAGCACACCGCCTACGACGATGGGTGTCGCTTGGATCTCGGAGTGACCATTCGCCGGCATGTCGCCGGTGTGGTACGTCCATGCCACTCGCAGGCCCGCAACGTTAGCGCGATCGATCCGCGAGAGCGGCGAGTAGCGGGTGTTGCCGGCATCGCCACCGGTGACAGGCCAGTCGCCGGACGAACGATCGGCGTGCGCGCACGCCACAACCAAAGCGCATGTGAGGCAATGGAGCTTCACTCAATCACCTGGATGTCCGATCGCCAAGCGTCGCTGACGCAATACTTCATACAATGCAATCGCCACACTCGTCGAGAGATTCAGCGACCGCACGCGCGGCGACAGGATTGGCATTTTCACGAAGCGCTCACGATAGCGTTGATGCAGCTCGGCCGGCAGCCCACCCGTTTCGCGCCCAAAGACCAGGACGACCTCTTCGCTCGCGCCGAGGGGCGCGTCCCAGAGGAGACGCGTGGCTTTCGTCGAGAAGAAGAAGGGCTGGCCGAGCTTCGGCAGCTCATGCTCGAATGCATCCCAGCTTGGCCACACGTGCAGGTCGACGTGCTCCCAGTAGTCGAGGCCAGCGCGCTTCAGCTCGCGCTGGTCCAGGGAAAAGCCAAGTGGCTCGATGAGGTGCAAACTGGCGCCCGCCGCGAGACAGGTTCGGCCGGCATTGCCGGTGTTCCAGTGGATCTCGGGATGAACGAGAACGACGTGCGTAGCCAATTGCCCTTATCCGCTATGATCCCGCGAGAGCGGAGGACGTACCCTCCCGTTAGGCAACGACCATCGTCACGACTGCTCCTCCGGCCTGCTCGGCCGTTTCGTCGTGATGAGAATGACGCCGTTGGCGCCGCGCAGGCCGTAGATGGCAATGTCGGCTGGGTTCTTCAACACCTTGATCGTCTCGATGTCGTAGGGGTTGAGTCCCATCAGGGCACCGTGCGGTCCGGCCTCCACCGGTGCATCGTCGATGACGTAGAGCGGCGGGTTGCCGCTAAGGGACGAGCCCATACCGCGAATCTCGATCGCGATGCCGCCGTCCGCCGTGCGCACGACCGACACACCCGGCACCTTTGCCTCGAGCAGCTTCTCGATCGAGGTGCCCGGGTTGTGCTCGACGTCCGTCGACGTCACGGTGGGCGGTGCGGGCGGTGGAGCGACGGCGCTGCTGTGGCCAGAGGCGCAAGCGCTCGCGAGTCCCGCGAGCATCAACACCGGTAATGCGGTGCGTGCCGAGAGAGTTGTCATAGTCGTGAGTGGCCGCAGCCACCCGCCAGGAGAAGGACGCGCGTCGGGCTGTAGTGTCCGGCGCCCGACTAGAACATTCAGCACCCGGACCGTACAGGCAAGGGGCGCGTCATGTCGCCGGCATTGGGCGCCGGATCCGTTCTCCTGCCTAACGCCTTGCCTCGACCTCCGGCTCGACGGCGGCGGCCGTTGGGGCAAAGACCTCCACGGCGAACGTGAACTTACGCTGCTCGCCTGGCGGGATCGCTCCCACGCCCACGACCTGACGAGAGACTTCCTCGCCGCGATCGTTGGCGATCGTTACCACCACCGCGTATTCCCACGCTTCGCCGACGTTCGGGTGATGAATCTCACCCTCTACGCGGAGCGGGGAAAAGGTGGGGGTTGTAAGCCCCCCACCCGCACCTGGAGCGAATCGCAGGTGCTTCCGGCAGGAAGGACAAACGCTCGTGCTTTGCAGGATCACGGCCCGACAGTGCGGGCAGGTGCGCGTTGCTCCAGCCGGAGTCCTCCGAACCGTTGTCACGAGGCGTGACGCGCGCCCAACGAGAGCGAGGACTTCGACGACGAAGACGTGGTCACCGGGAGCTGATCGCGCTCGTCACCCCAGCCGAACTCCACTCGGCCGCGCATACGCGAGCCCGACGCCACGGTGAGCGTGCCGGCTTTGAGATCGCCGTTGAGGACACCCGTATTGAGCATCTCGACGCTGGCTGCGCTCTCGATATTGCCTTCGACCTCGCCACCAATGGTGACGCAGTTTGCACGCACGGCTCCGGTGAGCTTGGCGCCGGAGTCGATGGTCAGATCACCCTGAATATGGACGTCACCCTCGAATCGGCCGGCGATGCGAACGTGTCCCGTGCCGTCGATCTTACCGGTGATCGTGATGTCAGCGGCGATAATGGACTCCTTCGCCTCACGCGGCGCCGTACGCCGAGTCGTGGACGGTACGATGTCCACGGGGAGATCGGCATCTTTCTGCAGGGCGGGTTCAGGAGTCATGATCGGCGCTTCCTTTTTAGTGGTGGTGGGTTCCTTCCAGATTGCCATGACGGACTTCCTCGTTGAGGTGCCGCGCTAGATATCAGCGGGTAACGGGCACCGCTGTTACGCGCGTCACGAAAACCGGGACAAATGCGTGGTCGCGTTCGCTTTCGTGAGGTCTTTCGTGATCTCTAACGCCTCGTTAGGCGCATGCGCGAGCCCGAATTGTGATGTGGAGCACTCTCGGAGTCGCAAGAGCAGATCCTTCGCTTCGCTCAGGATGACAAGTAGATGTCATCCTGAGGAGCGTTCCTCTTTCTTGTCATCCTGAGGAGCGCAGCGACGAAGGATCTGCTTTTCGCCCACGGAGCCCAGCCCGCGGCAGTTAAGCAGCAGGACGCGTTCGTCCCCCGCCGGCTGGGTCGAGCGAGCGGAGGAAGGCCTCCACGCGGGCCATGTCGGAGCGAAAGTCGGCGCCGGAGCAAGTCACCACTACGTCCATTGTTAGGCAATGCCCGGCTAGAACAGTCCGACCTTCCCCTTCACGGATTCGATCAGCTTCGCCGGGTCATACCCGACGCCCTGCTTGAAGACCAGCTGCACGTTCCGTACGTCCGAGATCCGCCGCGACGGATCGCCCGTCACGACCACCAGGTCCGCCTGCTTGCCTAACGCAATCGAGCCCACCTGCTGCGCGCGGCCAAGGTAGGTCGCGCCATTCAGGGTGCCAATGCGAATGGCCTCCAGCGGGGTGAACCCGCTCTCGACGAGCAGCTCGAGTGCGTGCTGATTGGAGTATCCCGGGATGACGCCGCCGCCGCCGGTGGGATCGGTTCCCACGAGCAGAAGTCCGCCCGCTCGCGCGAACGCCAGCTCCAGCGCCGCCGCCTTTGGGTACAGGGTCATATAGGGAGAGCGCGGGCTGCTTGCTACCGTCGCATGACGCTGCTCGAATTGGGCACGAAGCTGCGGCTCGAGCACGTCGAGCCCAGGCGGTAGGGGACGGCCCGGCACGAAGGTCTCGAAGACCGTCAACGTAGACGTCAGCGCAACATGTCGCTTCACGAGCTCCGCGATCAGCGACTTCACGGCATCGCCATTCGGGTCGACAGCGGCGAGGGCGGTCTGGCCAGCACCCTGACCCGGACACTCGTCAGGCTTCTTTCCAGCCACGAAATCCGTTGCCGCGAAGAAGCCGTGCTCGAGATTGTCGATGCCTAACGCGGCGGCCTCGCGGTACGTGACCGAGCAGAGGTGGCCCGTTACCTTGAATCCGCGTTTGTGCGCCTCCTCGATTGCCGCGGCCAGCTCGGCGCGGGTGATGTGCATGTACGACTTGAACGACGTCGCGCCCGCTTCTGCCCAGAAGTCCACCATCCTGCGCGCGTCGTCGGGGCCCGTCAGCTCGTGCACCTGGTCGAGCCCGAGACCCGGACCCTCGAGGTAAGGCGCCGACGCATCGAGCCATGGACCGGGTTTCCGGCCAGCGTCGATATCGCGCTTGATGCCGATGTCGCCGAAGCCGTTCATGTTCCCGCCGGTGCGCATCGACGTCACTCCGCCAGCCAAATACAGCCGCGTGAAGCTCTCGGCCAAGTTCCCGTAGACGCCTGGGCCAGTGGGATAAAAGAGATGCTCGTGAACCATCACCAGACCGGGGATGAGCGTTTTCCCAGTGAGGTCGAGCACCTGCGCGCCGGCTGGTATCGTGACAGAGCGCGCGTCGCCGAGGGCCGCAATCGTGCCGTCGCGGATAATCAGCGTTTGATCATCGCGCGCCGCGGCGCCCGTCCCGTCGACCACACGGGCATGCGTCAGCGCGACAACCGGCGTGTCCACGGCGACAAACGGCCGCACTCCCAGGGCAATTGTGGGTCGTTGACCGTGCAGAGGCGACAAGGCGCCGCACAGAAGCGACGCAATCAAGGCCACGACGACGCGGAAGTTCATTTGGGACCTGTGGAAGACGCGTTAGGCTATTCGGCCGTTGCGTGCAGATAGTTGATGAGAATCACGAGATCGTCGCTGCCCAGCTGCTTGAGTCCGTGCGAGCTGCCGGCGCGGGTGAGGATGGCGGTACCAGGTCCGACGACCTGCCGCTCTCCATTCAACACCAGCTCGCCGTGGCCCGAGAGCACATAATAAATCTCGTCGACGTCGTTCCGGTGATAGCCAATTGCCGAACCGGGATGCAACGCCCGCTTGCGGAAGATGAGCGCGAGACCGGGTTCGTTTGCGAAGAAGGGGTATGCCGTCGTCGTGCCGCCGCCATTGTGCGGACCAGCTTCGCGCTTGGCAACCGTCGAGTCGGATTGAATGAAGGACAGTCGTTGCGCCGACGTCGCACGCCCGACGTTCGAATTGCCTGCGCACGCCATGGAAATCACAACCGGCGTGATCGAGAGTGCGCGCCTTACCGCTCTCTGGAGCGGCCATCTGAGAGTAGACATCGGTACCGATCGAGCTCGGGTGCGTGTTCGACGCGTGTAGCTGGGTTCGATTCGCGAATCTACCTACAGCGCCCGATCGCGCGAAAGAAGCCAGCGTTCCCTTTTGTCCGACGGCGCCGACCATCGCACGGAGCAGATCATTCGAATGTCTCCTCAAGCGTCGGGTGTCGGCATGTGGCCTCAACGAGCACTACGAACGGCAAGCGCGCATCTGATTCGGATCGAACCGAAGCGAGGCTATCCCCGACCTCTCGTACCAGGGTCGTTGATTCACTTAGGTGAGATCGGTGGCGATTACATGGTTGTTGATCCAGTGCCCGATGTGCGCGATTGGGTGGTGACGCTGCTCGACGGACGTCATGTCGGCGTCGTCGAGGACCTCATCATCGACACGTCAGCAATGGCGGCACGCTACGTGGAGGTGCGGATCGATCGCGACACGCTCACGGGCAAGGAAGATCGTTGGATGCTCGTACCGGTCGAGTCGATGCGTATCGACGCGAAAAGCGCCCGGGTCATGGTGGACTATGTGCCGGAGAGCGCCCTGGCCGACGCCACGCGCCATCGCGGCCGCCTTCCCACCGCCGACGAGGAACGCGTCATCCACGCGTACTTCGACACTACGCCCGCGGAGGCATCACATGGGTAAACGCCGACAGCGACAGACGCGACACGCCGAGGGCGACCACGGCCGCAAGACCAAGACGAAAATCGTCAAGCAGCTCAGGTCAGGCCCACGCGAGATCGAGGTCGCCATACGGGTCGAGCGGGAGCGACGCGAGGCGGCGTTCGAGGGCAAGCGCCGTCTGGTCGAAGACCGACAACAGCACGACGAGGGTGAGCTTGCCAGCGAGCACACGAGATTGTTCGACACTGTCCGGCGCGGCCGTGACGACGGGCCGAGCGACAACTCCGGGAACTTGCATGGAGTGCTCGGGCATCGCGGCCACCGCGCTGATTACAAACAGCGCGGACCGAACGGCCTACTCAGGAAGCGCAAGCATTAACGGTCGTGCCTAACGGTCTCGTCGCCGCGTTAGGCGTTCATCGGCGACGAGATGACGAGCCGGAATCCGTCTGGATCGCGCAGACGGAACATGCGCGCGCCTCGGAAGTCACTCGGCTCGGTGTCGAATGTCGCGCCGGCGCGCTTCGCCCGGGCTGCCAGTGCGTCGACGTCCTGCAGCGTCGTGAACTGAAGCGAGAACCCTTCGCCCTTAACGCGATCGCCGCCCTTGGCGCCATTGTCCTGTGTCAGGAGGATACGGACGTCGCCGGCTCTGAGTGAGACGGCAAAGAGCTGCCCGTCGCGCGCGTGCTCGCGATCGACCATGAAGCCCAGAGCATCGCGATACCAAGCGACACTATCGCGTAGGCTGCCGACGGTGAGCGACGCGCCGAGGCTTTGCGCGGCAAAAGCAGGTTGTGTGCTCTCTTTTGATTGGTCGGTCATGAATCGAGTGAAGTGTCTTCGGCGCGACGATCGCTGGCGTCCCGGGAGAGACGCTGCTCCTAGGAGGTTGTGTCAGAGGTTGCAAAGATTATGGATCACAGCTCGAGTGAGATCTGGCTTCCCTCGGTGCTCGAGTCGCCCAACGACCGATCGTTAGTGCGGGGAAAGTCATGGTTCAGCTGACCACGAAGCCACCGCTCGATCACAGCTAGGGCATGGGCCTGCTCCTCGGTGGTCATTGGCCGGCGATCCTCGATATCGTGCCAGCAGCGCAGAGAAAGAGATCGTCCAGCGCTCGCACGACCTAATGGGACGTCATGATGCCGAGCGCTGCGCACGTTTCCGCGGCCGCGCTGCGCACATCCTCGGCAGAACCACCGGCAAGAGCGGCATCGAGCGCCCGAAGGCTAGCGCGTTGCCCCGCCGTGAAATCCTGTTGCGGGCAGTCGAGCTCCAGCCGCAGCGCGTCGGCGCAGTCAGCGACCAGCTCGCGGCCGTCGCGCTCACCAAGCTGGGACGGCGATACCGAGGCAAGTGCACGAACCGTAGTAACAAATCGGTCAATCATGCCAGCGTCATAATGTGCTAAACAGTGGCGTTAGCCGAGTGCGGCACGCGCAGGCCCCACAGCCAGCAACCCACGATCCACACCACTCCGAGAACGATAATAACAGGTCGCCGCAGCCAGGCGCCGCCCCAGAGTGGGACGAGCCCAGCCAGACGCGCCAGCTCCACCCATCGCGTCATAAAACGGCTCACGTAGCGGCCGAACGCCGACGCTCGATACCGCTCCAAATTTCCCCACTGCAGGAGCGCGGCCGTTACCACTACCGGCGGCACCAGCCCGACAAGCACCGCAGAGAGCGGACGATGCATCCAAAACAGTGCAGTCGCCGCAATCGCGGTTGCGACATCGGTGATCAGCTTTACGGGATGGAGCTGGTGATAGAGAATCCTCTCGCCACGATCCACGCGGTCTCCGTTGCGAAGGCTGCTCTCAAAATGCGGCGCGTGTGCGCCCATCCGCAACAGCAACGCTCAGGCTGCGGGAAGCACCACCGTCGCCGTCGTCCCGGTTCCGAGCGTGCTCGCAATCGTCACGTCGCCCTCCATGCGGTGCGCGAGATCGCGGGCAATCGTTAGGCCGAGTCCCACGCCGGAGTATCGGCGTGTCTTGCCACGCTCGGCCTGAAAGAAGGGCTCGAACACGCGTTGCATCTCCTCCTGAGGGATTCCGACGCCGGTGTCGCGCACCCAGATCCGAACGCTCGAGCCGCTGCGGTCGGCGCCTAACGTGATCGTCCCGCCGTCTTGAGTGTACTTCGACGCGTTCGAAAGAAGGCTCAGGAGAATCGTTTGCAGGCTCCTGGGATCCGCGTGAACCGCGAGCGTCGGCGCGTCGAGCGCGCGGGTCAGCACGAAATGCTTTCGGCGTACCTCTGGCTGAATCAGCGGCTCCACAGCGTCGAATGCGTCGGCAACGGCGACATCCTTCCCCTCGACAGCTACCTCGCCCTTTTCCGCGCTGACGAACCCCAATACCTCGTCGATTATGCTCAAAAGATTCTGCTCGTTCGAACGAATGCGGCCCACGGCGTCGGTCTGCTTCGCGTTTAGCGAACCATAAACGTCGGTCTCGAGGAGCTGCGCGTAGCCGGCGATCGCGTTGAGCGGTGTACGGAGCTCATGGCTCATCACGGCGAGAAACTCGGATTTCGCGAGATTGGCGCTTTGCGCCTCGATGTGTGCCCGCTCTGCCTCGCCATAGGCAATGCGCCGCTCGCAAATCGTTGCCCCGAGCACGAGAAGCGTTACCGCGATGATCGCCATGAACGTCTGCAGCGACAGAAGGCTCTGGCTCAGCTGTGCCTCGACGAATGGTCCATGTCCGAGAGTTGTTGCGGCAATGGCCATTGCCGATACGCTCAGGGTCACCGTCGTCGCGCCGCGCTGGCCAAAGCGCAGCGCCGCCCAGATCAGCACCGCATAGAGCACGTCCGTTTGATGAAAGGGCGTCGCCAACACGGGAACGTGATCTCCAAAGAACGTCATCACGCTTATGACGATCACGGCCATGGCAAGTGTCACCAGCTCCGTTCGCGACGCACGGAAGCGCGCCCGCGGTGCGCTGGCCCACACGAGAATGATCGGTGTGATCAATAACGCGCCGACCATGTCCCCGATCCACCATGAGCGCCACGCGCCCCTGATCCCGGACTGAACGATGACGTGCCCGATGAACAGGCTCGTCACTCCGACACTCGCACTGATGAGGGTGCTGCACATCGAGACGGCGATGATGCCGATCGCGCTCTGAACGGTCTCGAGTGCACTACTGAAGCTCGGAATTCGTCGCAGCAGCCAGGCTCCGGCCACGGCCTCGAGCGTGTTTCCGATGGCAATGCCGACTGCGACCGGGACCGATCCGCCAGCGAGCAGATTGGCGACGAAAGCACCGATCAGAATGCCTGGCCACAGTCCCGGCCCGCGCAATACGAGCGCGGCGATCGCGATCCCGGTAGGCGGCCATACGAGGGTCGCAAAGCCAGCGACCGCGTCGAATGCCAAGCCAAGTTTGGCGGCAATCAGGTACGCTGCCGCGAGGCTACCGATTCCCGCGACCTTCCCGAGCCGCTTCCGCATGATGTGAAAGTCATTTTGCGCATCGCATCGCGGCTATGCGACCATTGGCCCAAACTAGTCTACCCGAAGCGTCGTGGACGGGTCGACTCGCGCGGCGCGGCGCGCCGGAAGCCAAGTCGCGGCTGAAGCGACAGCGAGCAGCGTGAGCGCAATCCCGACACCGATCGGCCACACATTCACGTCCGGCGCGAGAATGATGCCCTGCGACAACCCAATCCGCAGTGCCGCAATGCTCAGCGGCAACCCGAAGAGCAACGCCGCCATGCTCACGCGCACGCCAGAGGCGAGGAACATCCGCGCGACCTGCGTGGGAGCCGCACCGACGGCGATGCGGATGCCGATCTCGCGCGTTCGCTGCTGCACCGCGAGTGACACGACGCCGTACAAGCCTAACGATGCAAGCAGCAGCGCCAGCGCCCCACCCGCGCCGGCGAGCAGCGCGGTGCGAAGCGTCTCATGGTACGCGCTGTCGTCCTGCTGGGCGAGCGTTCGGATCGACGATACGGGCAGCGACGGCGCCGCGTGCCGGATGTACCGTTGCAGCTCCGGCAGAAGTGGCTCGGCGGGACCACGGGTGCGGACGAGCACTTCATCGTGTCGCCACCGCTTGCCACGCGCCGTGAAGACACGGGTCACGGTATTGTTCATGTTGCCGCGGGCCGCGTATCCATTCCACGACATACCTGGCAGTCGCTTGCCCGCGTCGTAGACGCCAACGACGCTCATCGTGATCGAGTCCTGTTCAAGCCCCGGTAGCGGCGGCGACGCGAGCGCGCGACCGATAGGGTATGCATCACCCCACAGTGCACGTGCGAGATCGCTTCCGATCACGACGGGATAATCAGTCGCCGCGGTATCAGCGGACGACACATCGCGTCCAAGCACAATCGGAACGTCCACCAACGAGAACCAACCGGGCGCCGCCCCCTCCACGTTCACGATCGTCTTCGACGTGTCGCTCGTTAGGCTTTCGCGACGTTCGGGCGCGACGACGCCACGCACGGCAAAGCCTTCGCTCGCCGGCACGGCACCGAACACTTCCGGCCTCTCTCCAATGCGAGGCACCAGCGCGTCCACGGCCTCACGACGCTGCGCCGGCGGAAGGCCGGTACGCTCGAGTGGCCGGAACTGAATATCGATCACGTGGCGACTCATCTCGGGAGAGAGTGGCCGGTAGTCCGCCGTCAGCAGCGCGAGCATCACACCAATCAGCACGAGGAGCGGCTGCGACAGCATGATTTGTACGGCGACGAAATTCCGCTGGAGACGGGAGCGGCCAGCCGAGCCGGCCTTCGAGTCGCGCAGTGCCGTGGCGACGCCGTCACGAGTTGCATGCAGGGCGGGCGACAGACCAAACAAGATGCCGGTCGCCAGCGCAATTCCCAGGGTAAACGCAAAGGTGCTGAGATCCGGCAGAATCTCCACGGCGTCGATTTCGGTTTTTGCCATGTACGTCAGCTCCCACCAGGCGAGAACGAGACCGATCGTGCCACCCGCGAGCGCCAGGACAGTGGATTCCGTGACGAGCTGACGGATGAGTCGCGTACGCGACGCACCTAACGACAAGCGCACCGCGATCTCGTGCCGGCGGCCGACGGCAGCGGCGACCATCAACGAGCTCACGTTCATCCAGGCAACGAGAAGGATCAAGAGGCCGATCATCGCGATGGCCGTAAACGCGATCAACAGCTCGGACGTTCCCTCACCCGGCGGCAGATCCTGCATCCCACGCACATCGGCCGTCCTCGTCATGCCGATGCGCGATGCGGAGTCGGGCAGTGTGCTCGCGATCACCTGTCGCGCCAGCGCCGTCGCGCGCTCATGCGAGGCGTGAGGCGCGAGCCGGCCAAAGAGCGAAAGCGCTGGTTCGTCGGCGAGCCATCGCGCCGAAACACGATCGATGTCCGTGCGGGCGCTCAGGGGAATCCACAATGCGGATCCATCCATGTGACGCACAGCACCCTGGAACCTCGGCGGTGTCACGCCAACGACATGCAATGGCACCTCGTTGACGCGAATCGTTAGGCCGATGGCCTTCGCCGCGGTTCCGTACAATTGCGTCGCGAGCTCATACGACATCACGGCGCTCATGTCCGGCTCGTCCGCTGCCTGACGAATCATGCCCTGGCCGGCGACGAGCCCAACGCCCAGGACGGCGAAGTAATTGGGCGTGACGAACTGCGCGGACACGGCACGTGCACCCGTGCTATCGCCAGCTTGCAGCACGACATCATCTTTCGTCCATGCGGCGACGTCGCGAAGGATGTCACGATGTTCCGCGAGGGCCGAGAGCTCGGCGTACGAAAAGCCCCGTTGCTCAAACCGGGCCGTGCGCGTCGCACGTTCCTGCGCCCATATGCGCACATGAGCGGGATTGTCGGGAACCGTGGGCGCCGGACGCACGAACTCCGACTGAAAGATCGAGAAGATCATCATGTTCGCGCCGGTGGCGAGCGCGATGACCGTGACGATGATGGCGACCGTCGCCTTGTGGCGCCCGAAATACCGGCCTGCGAATCGCAAATCGCCAGACAGCTCATCCATCCAGCGCGCGCCGCGGGCGTCGCGGCTTTCCTCCTGCAGCACGGTAACGTTCCCGAACTCTCGTAAGGCGGCGAGCCTCGCGTCGGCGGGAGGCATTCCGCGCGCGATGAGTCGTTCCGTCGTGCGCTCGAGGTGCTGCCGCATCTCCGCCTGCATGTCGTCGTCGAGCGAGCGTCGGCGAAAGATTGCGCGAAGGCGGAGCATCACGAGTCGAAGGAACGATATACGGCCTGACCTTGTGAGTGAAATGGCAGCGACGCATTGCGGCGGAACCGAGGGTCGAAACGACGAGCCGCCGGCCTGCACTGGACGGTCTAGTGCAGGGCCGAGTTTCACTCTGATGTCAGATCGTGACGGGCGCGGCCGTGAGGACCGGTCGCCGGCCGCGCGCTGGCCCCGCGCGTTAGGCGGGGGATTCCATTCGAGCCGGTGTTACCGTGCGGCTGCCGCCGCGGTCGCAGGTGCCGCCGCCGCGGCCGCCGGAGAATCGGCGAAGAGGGACGTCGAGCGCGCGATCGAACGCTCCTCTTCCGTCATATCGGCCGGGATGTCGGCGAACAGCGGCGTGCTCAGGTACCGCTCGCCCGTGTCCGGAAGCATGCACAGAATCGTCGTGCCTTTCGGTGCATCCTTGCAGAGCTCCAGCGCTGCCGTGAACGTCGCTCCCGCCGACGTACCGACGAGTATCCCCTCTTTCTGCGCGAGCGCGCGGCTGGAGCGCATCGCGTCCGCGCCGGCAACCGTGATGACACGATCTACATAGCCGGCTTCTACGGCATCGCCGGTGAGCTTGGGAATGAAGTCCGGACTCCATCCCTGGATTGGATGCGGCTTCCACGATGGATGGCGCGAGGATGGGGAACCGTCGGCATTCCGTTCCTGCTTCGTGTGACTCGTGACCATCGGCGCATCCGCCGGCTCGGCGAGCACGATTTTCGTCTCCGGTCGCTCCTTCCTCAGCACGCGTCCAACGCCCTTGAGCGTTCCGCCGGTGCCGAAGCCGGTGACCCAATAGTCGAGACGCTGACCGGCGAAGTCGGTGATGATCTCTTTTGCGGTCGTGCGCGAGTGCATGTCGGCGTTCGCTTCATTCTCGAACTGCCGCGTCATGAACCATCCATGCTCCTCGGCCAGCTCGATGGCCTTCTGCACCATGCCCGTGCCACCCGCCGGCGCTGGCGTGATGATGACCTTTGCGCCAAGGAAGCGCATCAATCGCCGCCGCTCCACGCTGAACGATTCCGCCATGGTCACCACCAGCGGGTACCCCTTCGCCGCGCAGACCATGGCGAGGCCGATACCGGTATTGCCGCTCGTCGCCTCGATCACGGTTTGGCCAGGCTTCAGCGTCCCCTGCCGCTCTGCATCTTCGATGACGCCAAGCGCGAGGCGGTCTTTCACCGAGCCAAGTGGATTGAAGGCTTCGATCTTGACGTAGAGATCGATGCCCGCGGGCGCGAGGCGATTGATCTTGACCGAGGGCGTGTTGCCCACGGTTCCGAGGATGCTCGTGAATCGACTCATGAGTGCAGGGGGTTGAGAGCGATCACCAAAACGTTAGGCAGCGTTAGGTGCCGGCCAGCGTATAGGCTCACCGATCCATGGAGGCGTGAGCCCGATCATTGAATTTGTTCGCTTATTGCCGCGATGCAACGTCAATGCTTCAGGGCTAGGCTAACAGAGGACGGCACGTGCCCGTTTGTCCCCAGTATGGCCCGAACGAAGGGACGATTCGTGAAATCCGTTTATTCGTAAAATTCGTATCCCCGCGTTGGTTTTGCGCTCTTTTGATCTTGGGAGCGCTAGCGCGGTGAGAGGGAGTGAGCGGCCGCTAGCAAATTCCTTCTATGCCACACATCGAGTTGCTCCAAGGACCGCTCAGTCACTCCATCATCGGCGCCTTCTACGACGTGTATAACACGCTCGACTTTGGCTTCCTCGAGCACATATACAAGTCGGCACTCGAGAAAGAGCTACGCTCCCGTGGACACCGCGTCGAGCGTGAAGCCCGTGTCGTCGTCCATTACAAGGGCGAGCCGCTCGCGGTGCAGGTTCTTGATATGATGGTGGACGAAAAGGTGATCGTAGAGGCGAAAGCCTCGGCCAACGTCCATCCTGCTTGGGGTCGACAGCTTCAGAATTACTTGCGAGCGACGGACCTGGAGGTGGGGTTGCTCCTCCACTTTGGGCTCGAGGCAAAGTTCTACCGCATAGTCGAGCTTCGATCGCGAAAACTGCGCAAGAGCAACTGTGATACGAATTGTACTAATCTGACGAATCGCTCCTCATCGATTGACCCTCCGGCCGCGGCGAGCGAGGAAAATGGAAAGGAACGCCCGGAATGTCATCCTGAGCGAAGCGAAGGAGCTTCTGTTTGATTGTCCTCAGTCCTGCCGCAGCGCCGTCAGGGGATCCACGCGCGCCGCTCGACGCGCGGGTAGATAGTTGGCCAAGGCGGAGACGCCGAGCAGTGTGACCGCCACGAGCCCGATCGTCAGCGGGTCGCGTGGCGAGACGTCATAGAGAAGGCTCGACGCAAGCCGAGTGGTGACGAGAGCGATCACCACTCCCGCCAGGACGCCTACGACGGCGACCTGCATTCCCTCGCGTACGACGAGCCTCGACACTCGCGACGGCTCGGCCCCGAGGGCGAGCCGAACGCCAATTTCCTTCGAGCGCTGCGATACGAGATACGACGTCACGCCGTACGCGCCGATGAGTGCCAGGATCAAGGCCAGCGCGGCGAAGGCGCCAACCAGCGTCATGCTGAAGCGGCGCTGCGCCACGAGCCCGGCAAGCATCTGTTCCATGGTGCGGAGATTCGAGATCGGCTGGTCCCGATCGATACTGCGCAGCGTCTCTTTGACGAGAGGGATGATCGACATCGGATCGTTCGACGTCCGCACCACGACTAGCTGTCCGTTGTCCACATTTTGTCGATACGGAAAGAACGCCTCGTCGCGAACTGGCTGATCGACCCCCGTACGACGCATGTCCGCGACGACGCCGACGACGGTAATCCACGGATTTCGCGTGGAGTCGGCAGACTGCCCTGACGAGCCAAAGCGGAATCGCTTGCCCACTGCTCCACCGGTAGGCCAGTAGCGCTTCACCATGTGCTGATTCACCATGGCTACCGGCGGCGCGCTATCGCGATCGGCGAGCGTGAAGTCTCGTCCCGATACCAGCCGCGCACCGACCGTCGCGAAAAAGCCGCGGCTGATCGCGTCGACGGTCACTTCGTTGTCGTCCTGTCGCGTTTCGCGTCCGTCGGCGGCGATGCCCGCCGAGTTCGGGGTCGAGCTCAACATCATCGTCGAGATCGAGCCAGCACCTTGAACGCCAGGCAGCGCGCGGAGTCGCGTGAGCAGCGTCTCGAAGAATGTCACGTCCTGCACTGGCTGGGAATACTTCGCTCCCGCGAGCTGAACGTTGAACGTCAACATATTGTTCGTCGCGAAGCCGAGATCCACACGCTGGAGCGTGATGAAGGTTCGAAGGAGCAGGCCCGCTCCCGTGAGCAACACGACGACGACTGCGATCTGTGCCGCGACGATGCCGCGGCGCAACCGCAATCCGCCTCGGCCCGCTGTCCCACCGCGGCCGCCATCGCGCAACGTCGCGCCGAGATGGGAGCGCGACGACTGCAATGCAGGTACGAGACCGAACAACATTCCCGTCAACAGGCTCACGACCGACGTCACGGCCAGCACCATGCCGTTGACGCCGACGTTCTCCATGCGCGGGAGATCGGCCGGAGCGAGCGCGGGTAGCAGACGCAAGAGACCGAATGCCAGACCGAGCCCCACGACGCCGCCAATCGCCGAGAGCAACACGCTCTCCGTCAAGAGCTGCCTAACGAGCCGGCGGCGGCTGGCGCCTAACGCCATACGCACCGTGACCTCGCGCTCGCGCACCGCCGCGCGCGACAAGAGCAGGTTGGCAACGTTGGCGCACGCGATGAGGAGCACCGCCGCGACCGCGCCAAGCATGATCCAGAGCGTTGTGCGAAGCGTTGGACCAACGACTTGCTCGGGAAGCGGCGTCACCGTGACCCCATAGTCGCGGTTCGAGGGATACTGCTCCTCGAGTCGCTTTGCGACGGCACCCAGATCCGATCGCGCGTGCTGGACGGAGACGCCCGGCTGCAGCTGGCCGATGGCGGAATACCCGTACGAGCTGCGCGCCGTCTTCGCCGCGTCCGGGATGACGAGCGGCAACCAGAGCTCCGTGTGCTCGTTAGGGAAGTCAAAGTGCGGCGGCAGCACGCCGACGATCGTGCGCTTGCGGCCGTTCACCTCGATGGACTTGCCGACGACCTTCGGATCCGCGCCGAAGTTGGACGTCCACAGCCCATGACTGATGAGCGCGACCAGCTCATTTCCCTGGAGCTCGTTCGCGGCCGTATACAGTTGACCCACGACTGGACGCGCGCCGAGCGCGGCGAGCGCCTCGGCCGGAAGGACACCGGCGACGACGCGTTGCGGCTCACCATTCCCGGTGAGATTCACACTGCTCTGGCGGAATGGCGCGAGGTACTGCAGCGAGCGATTCTGCGCCTTGAGGTCAGCCAGGTTGGGATACGAGTGCAGATCCTCGTGTACACCCAGCCGCCGGTTGTCCATCCACACCATCACGATCCGGTCCGCGTCTCGGAACGGAAGCGGTTTGAGAATCACGGCGTCCACGACACTGAAGATCGCGGCCGTGGCACCGATGCCTAACGCGATAGTCGCGATGGCGATCGCGGTAAACGCCTTGGAATGCCTGAAGGTGCGGACGGCAAAGCGCACGTCCTGTCGGAGCATATCGAAGAATCCCAAGCCGTTCATCTCACGAGTCTCCTCGGTATAGCGAGTGATGTTGCCAAAGCGACGGCGCGCAGCCCATGGCGCGTCGTTCGGCGACGCGCCGCCGCGAGCCTGGTCCATCGTGTCGAGGGCGAGGTGAAGCTCCATCTCCTCGCGCAGCTCGCGGGCATGGGCGTCCGGCCGCAGCAGCGGGCGCAGACGATAGCGAATGGCCGAGAGCAAGGACATGTTGGCGTTAGGTGCCCTCGAGAACGCCCTGAATGCCGGCGAGGACGCGGTCGAACGCCGAGACCTTTTCGCCAAGGTGACGCCGGCCCGCCGCCGTCATGCTGTAGTAGCGTGCTCGGCGTCCCGTCGGAGACGTTCCCCATTTGCCGACCACTTGTCCGTTGCGCTGCAAGCGCTCGAGCGCGGGATACAGCGATCCATGCTCGACGTTGAAGACGCCGCCGGAAAGGCGTTCGATGTGGCGAACGATCGCGTAGGCATGCATGGATTGCACGCTCAGCGATTTGAGGATGAGCATGTCGAGCGTGCCTTTGAGCAGCTCGTCTTGGGGCGCGGCGCTTTTGCGTGCTGGCGTCATGATGAGGAAGAGGACCGACGGGTAGATGATCTTCCCATTATGGGTAGTGCACCTACCCGTCGAGCGCCAGAGCTCGTGCGCGACCGGGCGTTTGGGCGGGATGAGCCCCGGCGTTGCCCTGATGAAATGGCGCCCGCGGCCCCTTACGTTTTTCGTCGCATCGACCAGAGCAGAGCGCGGCGCTCCGGCCGGAGATGTGGTTGCGCAGACCAGGGCAGGCGTCCTGCAAAGGAGCGCACGGGATGCGCCTCGCGTTCGTGACGTCGGCGGCGATCGTTGCCGTCATCGCTCGACGTCTTCTAGCCACTCGTCCCGAACAACCTCGCGACCCGCGTCGTCAGATCACGAACGGAATGAACCGTTTCGTGGTCGCGGCATAGCTGCGATAGGCTTCGCCTAACGTCGCCGACAGCGCTCGTTCCTCCACGCGCACACGATAGGCGTAGCCGACGACGGCGAGTGAGAACGCGACGAGAGTCCCGATCCAGCTGCCAAGGGCTGTCGCGACGCCGGTGATCATGAGAATACCGGCGGTATAGGACGGATGTCGCACCCAGTGATAGGGACCTGCCACGATCACACGCTGGTCAGGACGGACGCGCACTTCACCGGTGAACGAGGCGCCCAGTGCGCGAAAGCACAGACGCCGCAACACCGCGCCCGCGATGAGCATGATGATGCCCACCCAGAAAGCAGCATATGGATTTGTGTAACGCCCTTTTGCGACCCACGCGAGCCAGAACGCGGCCATAAAGGCGAGAGCCTGCGTCACCACAACGAGGCGAAGGGAGCCTTTGTCATCCGGCGCTCCGCCCGATGAGGCGGCCTTTTGCGCGCGACCGATGACACCGGCCTCGCGAACGAATGCCCAGATGAACACCACCCAAAAGATCAGTGTGTACGGATAGACGTAGGCGAGAGGGCGCATGACGAAGGGTATGAGGGAGTGGCTACGGCGCTCGGGACAGCGTACGCAAGACAATGACTCGATCCGGCTCGGCGGCCGCTGATGACGGAAGACTCAACATCACGCTGCTGTCGGTCTGGCTTACTGACACGCTTGCTCCCGTTCCGAGCATCGAGGCGGAGAGCACGCGCGAGCCGATCGAAGGAATCGACAGCACCCGATCTGGCCAGTCCAGCACGTGCACGAACACCGAGTCGCCGCGTTGGGTCGTGACGCCCCACGGGCGCGGCGCGATAGGGCCGCCGCGCGTGCCGTAGATCGACGAGCCGTACACACGGAGCCAAGCCCCTAACGAGTCGAGCCGTGCCGCGGCTTCGGGCTGAATGGTACCGTCGGGACGCGGTCCGATGTTGAGCAGAAGGTTGGCATCTCGGCCGGCGGCCCGCACCAGATAGCCAATCAGCTGGCGAGTGGACTTGAACTTGTGATCGGTGATATTGAATCCCCACGAGTCGTTCATCGTGAGCGACGTCTCGAGCGGGAGCGCGCCGACCTCCGTCGTGTTGAAGCCCGCCGTGTTCGCACCCGGGAGATCTTGCTCGAAGGTCTGTACGTCCTCGCCGGGGAGCGGCGCCTCGTGGTGATTGGGGACGATGAGCGCCGCCGGCTGCAATCTGTGGATTAACGCGTAGGTGCGGTCGAGTCGCCAGTCCGCGTTAGGCTTGTCCCACATGCCATCGAACCAGATCCCGCCAATTGGACCGTAGTTGGTCAACAGCTCCGTGAGCTGTTGATCCATGAAGTCGAGATAGCGCGACCACTCACCACCCTCCGCGCGGCCGGTTGCGAGCCCCGTACCTCCGCGCGGCCAATAGTCCGGGTGATGCCAGTCGAGCTGCGAGTAATAGAAGAACAGCTTGATGCCCTGCTTGGCGCACTCGTCGGCCAACTCTTTCAGCGGATCGCGATGAAAGGGCGTCCAGTCCACGATGTTGTATCGCGTCGCCCGCGTAGCGAACATCGAGAACCCGTCGTGGTGTCGCGACGTGATGGTGATGTAGCGAACGCCGGCGTGCTTGGCGAGCGAGACCCACTCACGCGCGTCGAACTTGATCGGATTGAAACTGGAGGCGAGCCACTCGTAGCTATCGATGGTGATGCCGCGATTCTGCATCACCCATTCGCCTTGACCGAGCTGGCTGTACACGCCCCAATGGATGAACATCCCGAATCGCGCATTCCGGAACCAGGCGCGCGCCGTTTGCCGCTCTTGCGGAAGCGAATCCGACGCTGGCGCCTGCGCTGGAAGCTGGGCGCTTACGCTCAGAAGGCGAAGAATGGCTATTACCCAGATCGTACGAATCACGGTGCCTGTGAACGCATTGAAGCCACGCGGCGGTTTGCGGTCCGGAACGGCATCAAGCATGTTCGTGATTCACTCCGCGCGCAAATCCCAGCTCACAACTGCCAATCCATGAAACGCACGTTGACGATGTTCTCGCTCAGCGCCGCCGCTTGCGTCTCCATTGCGTTCGCCGCATCCGAGGCGCGCGCGCAAAGCGCGCCCGTCCTGTCGCTCACTCGTCTCGACTGTGGCACCAGTCCAGCCGCCACGGACGTCGGCGGCCGGATGTCCGACACCTACGCATTCAGCGGCTTGAAGGTGCAGCTGACATTCAGCTGCTACGTGATCAAGCACGGCGACGACTACATGGTGTGGGATACGGGCAATCCGATGAGCGCGGGTGCCAACGCACCAAAGACGAGTCTCGTCGATTTGCTCGCGCAGCTCAAGCTCACGCCCGACCAAATCAAGTACGTCGGCATCAGCCACTATCATGGAGATCACACGGGGCAGGTGACTGCATTCCCGCACGCGACGCTGCTCATTGGCAAAGGCGACTGGGATGTGTTGAGTGACCCGAAGCCCGCCGCGGGAATCAACCCCGCCCCATTTGCCAACTGGCTCACCGGTGGCGGCAAGGTCGAGCCGCTCGTGGGCGACAAGGATGTGTTTGGCGACGGCACGGTCGTCGTCCTCAGCACGCCCGGCCATACACCGGGACACCACAGCCTACTCGTTAGGCTCAAGGACATGGGTCCGGTGCTCATCACCGGAGATCTCGCGCACTTTCACGAGAACTACGACGCGAACGGTGTGCCGACCTTCAATACCGATCGCGCGCAGACGCTCGCGTCACTCGATCGCTTCAAGCAAATGGCCGGGAATCTTCACGCGACGGTCATCATTCAACATGACGCGCGCGACATCGGCAAGCTGCCCGCCTTCCCAACCGCGGCGAAGTAGCCGCGGCTGGATCGCCGCGATCATGGCACGCGCGTGAACTTGAGGTGCCTAACGCGCCCCGACTCGAGAACGTAGCCGGTGATGCGTCCCTTGGCGTCACGCACGACGTCGATCTCGCTGCCGCCGCGCGTGAAGCCGTCTTTGAATGCCGGCTCGACGACGCCAAGGCGCCGATCGTTCGCATACACGACGAGCTGGCCCTTCTCCACCTTCCACGTGTGGGTCGCGTCCACTTCCTCGCTGCGATAGTTCCCCGCGTACTCGGCGAGCTTCGCCGGCGTGAGCGAGACCGTGTCGGCGCGCGTGAACGTCACCGAGTCGCCAGGGGTGATGACGACCATGCGCGACGGTGCCGTTGCGTCGCCATCGAAGCGGAGCTCCGTGCCGGACCCGGCGCGGAAGCGACCGCCCTCGATGGGCACGATGCGATTGCGCTCGCCGCCTCCCACTTCCATCAACGTGTCGCCGAAGAGCCGAGTGCGACGCACCTCGCCGCGTTCGATGTTGCGCCACACGCCAACCAGCGAGCGCAGATTCGTCGCGGCAACTTCACTGCGCGGGGCGCCGGCAAGAGCGAGCGTCCACATCGTGGCGCTGTCGGGCTGCATGCGATCGGCGAGGTAGATGCCCGCAACCTTGCGCGCGAGCGAGTCCGGTCCTGACGTCGTGAGGTTGCAGAATGTCGAGACGGCGAAGTGCTGGTCGGGGAAGCGCAGAAAGTGCCCGCGATAGCCGGCCCAACTCCCACCGTGCGCTACCACGCGCAGTCCGCGCATCGTCCCCACCGTGAGTCCCACGGCATACGCCATGTTCGGTCCCGACTTGGCCGGCGTGCCGTCATTCAGCTTCGTCGGCGTCGTCATGATCTCGATGATGTCGCTTCCCCCGACGGTGGCTTCGTCATAGTTGTTGAGCCAACGCCCGAAATCCTCCACAGACGTGTGCACCGCGCCGGCTCCCATAATGGCACCGTCGTACGACGAGCGAGCCACGCGAAATCCGCCGCCGGGCTTTGGCGCGTACCCTTCGGCGCCATTCGGGATGATCGTCGTCGCGTCGGCGAGGATGCGGGTGTCGTGCATGCCTAACGGCGAGAAGATGCGCTCGTCCACGAACTGGGCGAGCGGCTTCCCCGTGAGGCGGTAGACGATCTGCGCCGCCAGGATCCAACCGGTATTGGTGTAGAGATAGCGCGACCCGGGCTCGTAGTTCGGCTCGACGGACCGCGTGATCACCCGCAGCGCGTCGATGCTGTCGCCTTGGAAGGTGCGACCCGTCTGCGCCATCAGGATGTACAGGTCGCGAAGACCGCTCGTCTGACTCAACGCTCGGCGCAGTGTGATCTTGTCCGCGTACGGCGGCAGCTCCGGGATGTATTTCCGGATCGGATCTTCCAGCGAGAGCTTGCCCTCTTTCTGGAGCATGAGCATGGCCATCGCCGTGAACTGCTTCGAGATCGATCCAACGTCGAGCACCGATCGTGGCGACATTGCAACGCCGTGCTCGAGGCTCTCCATCCCGTAGCCGCGCGCGTACAGGATTTTGCCGTCCTGATAGACGCCCAGGGCACAGCCGGGCGAGTCGGTTCGGTCGAAGGCTTGGAACACGCTGTCGGCGCGAAGTGCGCGGGTGTCGCGCATGCCGATGATCTGCTGGGCACGCGCAACGTTAGGTACACCGGCAATTACCAGGAGGGCGGCGCTGAGGAGTGGTTGGCGGTAGCGCATTATGACTACTGTGAGGGGAGGTGAAGAACCGCGACGCAATCGAGTATGATTTTGCATCACGGCGCGCCGTTGGGCCAGACGGTGGTGGGTCGCTGGTTGCGGGTCGCGTTGTGGCTGTTCGCGCGGTCACGCGTCACGCACCCGTCCGCCAGTCTCTCTTGTGCGGACTCGCTCACACCTGCACCATAGAAGCCTGTCGTAACGTTGAATCCCACCTGCCGGGCAGTATGAGCCGAGCGCTTAGCCTCGTCGAATCGTCGGAGAAGTCGCCGAAAATTGAAAGACCTAACGACGCGAAGCCCCTCCTCGAGACCAAGCTCTATGTCCCGCGGGCGCGCTCCGCTCTCATCGCGCGTCCTCGTCTGATCGAGGCACTCCGGGAGGGCGCGGCACGAAAGCTCACACTGGTGGTGGCGCCGGCCGGTTTCGGCAAGACGACGCTGCTCGCTGAATGGCTCGCCAGTCCGCCTCGGGGAGTGAATGCCGTGGGCTGGGTGTCGCTCGATCCGAGTGACAACGAGCCCTCCCTATTCTGGGCCTACTTCATCAGAGCACTGCAGAACATTCACCCTGCCGTCGGCACGCAGGCGATGTCGCTGCTCCGATCGTCTCGAATGCCAGCCATCGAGACCATCCTCACGACGTTGATCAACGAGATCGACATGATGGATCACGACTTCGTCGTGGTCCTCGACGACTATCACGTCATCGATGCGCCGGCGATTCACAGCTCCTTGACGTTTCTGCTGGACCACCTTCCTCCACGGATGCACGTCGTCATCGACAGCCGCTCCGAGCCTGAACTGCCGCTGTCGAAACTGCGTGCGCGTGGAGAGCTGGCGGAGCTGCGCGTCGCCGATCTGCGCTTCACTCTCCACGAAGCATCCGGCTTCCTCAATGAGGTCATGGCGCTCGGTCTCTCCGCCAAAGACACCGCGAAGTTGGAGCGACAGACCGAGGGCTGGATCACGGGACTCAAGCTCGCCGCGCTTTCGATGAAAGGCCGCGACGACGTTCGCGGCTTCCTCGATGGCTTCTCGGGCGACAATCGCTACATCGCGGATTACCTCGTGGAAGAGGTGCTGCAGGCCGAGTCACGACAAGTGCGTGAATTCATGCTGGCAACGGCCATTCTCGACCGCATGAGTGGCGCAGTATGCGATGCGGTTACGGCCGGTTCGGGATCGCAGGCGCTGCTGGAAGATCTCGAACGCAGAAATCTCTTCGTCGTCGCCCTCGACGATCGGCGTGAATGGTATCGCTACCATCATCTGTTCGCCGATGTTTTGCAGAAGCTCAACAAGAATACCGAGAATGTACGCGCCTGTCATCATCGAGCGAGCGTATGGTATGAGCAGCGCGGCTCGATCGCGGATGCCGTACGTCACGCATTCGCCGCCAATGATCTCGAGCGCGCTGCCGCTCTCCTGGAGCGGTACTGGCCCGAAAAGAACAGGAGCTACGAATCGGGAACATGGCTCACGCACGTAAAGACGCTGCCTAACGATGTCGTGAGCAGCCGACCCGTTCTCAGCATGGCGTACGGATGGGCCCTGCTGAACAGCGGGGAGTTGGAAGCTGCCGAGCCGCGGCTGCGCGACGTCGAACGTCTCCTCGCCGAACCCGAAACGTCGGCTATGGTCGCCAGCGACGAACAGCGGTTCGAGTCGCTGTCCGCCGAGCTCGCGTCCGCCCGCATCTACCTCTCTCAAGCGCTCGGCGATACTCCGGGAAGCCTCGAGCACGCGAAGAGGAATCTCGCGCAGATACCGGAGGGCGATCACGCCGGGCGCGCCACGGGATTGGCACTCGTGGCCCTCGCGCTTTGGGGACGCGGAGAGCTGGAGCCTGCCTATCGCACATTCTCGCAAGCGCTCGACGCGATGCGAGCGACCGGACATGATCTCGACGCGATTCGCGGCACCTTCGTGCTCGGCGACATACGCGTGGGCCAGGGGCGTCTTCGCGAAGCCGCAGCCATATATGAAGGGGGATTGCGCCTGGCACGCGAAACGGCGAATTCCGCCGCCGCCGAGACGGACGAATTGCATCTCGGGTTGAGCGAAGTGCGTGGCGAGTGGAACGACCTCGCGAGTGCCGTGAAACATCTCGACGCCATCGCGCCTTCTGTGCAACGACCGGTGATGGGCAACAGGCTGCGATGGGGCACCGCGATGGCGCGCGTCTGTGCAGCGCAGGGAGAGTACGACCGCGCGCTGCAGCTGCTCGAAGAGGCGGTGCGTCACGAGCGGAGAGATCCTGTCCCGCGCGTTCGTCCGATCCCAGCGCTCGCGACGCGCATTCGCCTCGCGCAGGGAAGGCTCGATGACGCCATGGATTGGGTGACGAAAGCGAAGCTTTCCGTCGACGACGATCTCACCTACCTCCGCGAGTTCGAGCACGTCACGCTGGCGAGAGTGCTCATCGCTCGGCACGGCACGCGCGGCGGTGAACGCTCGGCGAGCGACGCCGCGCGACTGCTCGAGCGTTTGAAGATTGCCGCGGAGACCGGCGGGAGAATGGGAAGCGTTCCCGAGATACTGATGTTGTCCGCTCTCGCGCAGCAGGCGTTAGGCAATCCGCGGGGCGCACAAGATTCGTTGGCGCAGGCCCTCGCCATCGCCGAGACGGAGGGATATTTGCGCGTCTTTCTCGACGAAGGCAGCAAGGCGCGCGACCTTCTGAGGCATGCGGTCTCCCGCGGGCTGGCGGGCGAATACGCGCGGCGCGTCCTCGTAGCGTTCGACGCGCCCCGTCCCGCGGTCGCCCCTCCTGTCGGAAGCGGCTCTGGCTTGCTCCAGCCCCTTACGACCCGAGAGCAGGAGATCCTGCGGCTCATCGCGGCCGGGCTTCGGAACCAGGAGATTGCCGATCATCTCTCCATCAGCGGAGCGACGGTGAAGCGCCACATCGCCAACGCCTACGGCAAGATGGGAGTGGGCCATCGCACGGAAGCATTGGCCCGCGCGGCGGAATTGAAGCTGTTGTAGCGGCCGGGCGTGGCGCGTGGTCAGTGGCAAGTCGGCATGCCCACAACCCGCAACTCACAACCCCTACACCCCCCTCTGCACCTTTCGGTCGACGCGGGCTCTGGGTGTAGTTCCGCAGATTGGCGTCACACCTCAACTGAGACGCCAAATGAGAATCCAGTCCGTAGTCATCGCCGCTGCCGTCAGCTCCTCGATCATCGCCGCGAGCCGCCTGTCCGCACAAGAGACCCTGGCCCAGACCTCCACCGATAAGCCAACCCGTTGGGAGATCGTGACGCCGAGTGGTGCGCTTCTCCCCACCGGCACGCAGCGGGACGCGATCAAGCGCGGTAACCTGAGCGCCCTGCAGATCAACTACGTCGCAAGTCCGGTCTTCGCCATCACATCCACGGTTGGTTGGGCGCGCAGCCGTGACGTAGCGACCTCCGGCGACCCCAAGCTCGACGTCTTCACCTACGACATTGGTGCCGAGGCGCGTGCGCCGAAATGGATGGCCGGCAGCACGATGAGCTTGAGTCCCTTCGCGGGGGTGGGAGCTGGTGGTCGGAGCTACAACTATCGGAAGCTCGACGTGGACGCGACGCACAACTTGTCGGCCTACGCGAGCGCCGGAGCAGAGCTGGGCGTCCGCCGCGTTCACGTGCGACTCGAGGCGCGAGATTACGTGAGTGGTTTCAAGCCCTTGTTGGGCGAAGGCGCCAGCCGCACCGGGAATGATGTCGTGCTGATGGCAGGCCTCCGCATCGCGCGCTAAATGGGGCGCGCTGGGCTCCTCTAGTTGACATTCTACCAGAACGACGACATCGTCTGGTAGAATGTCGACTAGAAACGAATCTCAAGCCCTCCTTCAGGGCACGCTCGATCTCCTCGTCCTGCGCATCCTTGCGCTCGGCGCCCACCACGGCCATGGCATCGCCTTGGCCATCCAGTCGCGATCTGGGCACACTCTCCTCGTCGATCACGGCTCGCTGTATCCCGCGCTCCAACGTCTCGAGCAGCGCGAGTGGATCAAGGGATCGTGGGGCACCTCGGACAACAATCGCCGCGCGCGCTTCTACTCCCTCACCGCACTCGGCCGAAAGAATCTCACCATCGAAGCCAGCCGGTGGAACCGACTCGTCGACTCCATCGCCCGCGTGATGGAACCCGAACCTACAACGGAGAACGCCTGATGTTCGGTCGACGCTCGCAACGCGACTTCGAGGACGAGATCCGCTCGCATCTCCAGATGGAAATCGAACGTCTCGAGGCGCAAGGGATGTCTCGCGCCGACGCCGAACGCGCGGCGCGGCGCAACTTCGGCAATGTCGGCGTCGCCGAGGACAACTTCTATCATGGACAGCGCCTCGCGTGGCTCGAGGACACCCGCCGCGATCTCCGTCATGCAGCGCGCGCACTGCTTCGCACGCCGGGATTCCTCGTCACTACGATCGGCACGCTCGCTCTCGCGATCGGTGCCACGGCGGGCATGTTCGGCGTCGTCAATACCGTGATGCTCGAGCCGCTTCCCTTTTCGAAGCCTGATCGAATCGTGACGCTGCTTGGAACGGCGCCGGGCTCGGATTTACCGGAGCAATTCGACCTTGGCAGCGACTTCTACTTGCAGTTCAAGGAGCGCTCGAAGCTGATCGACGGGATTTTCCTCTTCAACGGTGGTACGTCGACCTTCCGCACGGACAATCGAGTGGAACGCATTCCGATGGCCTGGCCGTCGAACGAGATGTACTCCGTGCTCGGCGTGCGGCCGCAGCTCGGACGTGTCCCTGTTCCCGAAGACCACGACCATGCCGTCGTCATCAGCGACGAGCTCTGGAACACCTGGTTCGGTCGCGATCCGTCGGTGATCGGGAAGTCGTTCTTCGTCTCTGACACGATGAGGAAGATCATCGGCGTGATGCCGCGGGGTTTTCACTTCCCCAGCGACAAGACCATGCTGTGGATATCGACCGACATCCGTCTCGACCAAGTGCGGCCTGGCAACTGGGGATCTCCGGTGGTTGCACGCATGAAGGACGGTGTCACGCCGGAGCAGCTGACCGCGGAGCTCACAGGCATCGCGAAGCAGCTGCCGTCTCGGTTCGGTGGATCACCTGCCTACGTGCGCATCATCGAGAAATACCACGCTGTCGTGACGCCCATGTTGGAGCGCATGCTCGGTTCCACGCTCAAGACCTCACTCTGGGTGTTGCTGGGCGCAGTGACGGTGGTGCTGCTCATCGCCTGCGCCAACGTTGCAAACTTGTTCATGGTGCGCGCCGAGTCGCGTCGTCGCGACATCACCGTGCGGCGCGCGATCGGCGCGTCGCGAGCCCAGCTCGTGCGCTTTCAGATGGCGGAAGCGTTCGTCGTTGCGATTGCCGCGGGAGTGATTGCGGTGGGGCTCAGCACGGTGACGCTTCCGCTCTTTCTGCGTGCTGCGCCCGATGGCATTCCGCGACTCGCCGAAGTGGGACTCGATCTGCCGACGCTCGGCGTGACGTTTCTGCTCGTGCTCGTCGTGGCGCTCGCGTGCGGCGCCGCGCCGGCACTCCGCGCCTCGTCGCCGGACCTCACAGCACTCCGTGAGGGCGGCCGAGGATCCACGGGACCTCGCAAGTGGGGACGCGATCTCCTCGTCGTCGCCCAGACAGCGCTGGCTCTCGTCCTGATCATTGGATCTGCATTGCTGGTGGAAAGCTTTCAGCGGCTCCGCCATGTGAATCCCGGCTACGACATCAAGGACATCTACACGTTCCAATTCGCTCCGGATCAGCCGGGCCTTCGCGACGGACCGTCGTTAGGCAGAATGCACCTGAATGTCATGAACAGGCTGCGGGCGCTGCCTGGCGTGACCGCGGTTGGCGTGGTGAACAACATTCCGCTCGACGAGGCTACAGCCGGCGTCCGCGTCACGGCGGAAGGGATGCCGAGCGAGAGTGGGGGCACGTTGCTCGGCATGAACTTCACCGGCGGCGATTATTTCCGCGCGATGGGAATCCGGCTGCTCAAAGGACGGGTATTCACGAATGACGAGGCGGTGACTCCGAACTCCAACGTCCTCGTCAGCCGTTCCGCCGCTAACAAGCTCTGGCCCAATGCGGATCCGCTCGGTCGCACGATCCGGCCGCGCTTCGGCAGACAGGATTCTCTGACGTTCACCGTCGTGGGCGTTGTCGAGGATGTGAAGCAGAACGACTGGCGCGATGCCGGCGAAGCGGTGCTCTACCTCCCGCTCACCGGTCCGACCGCCGGCGCGTGGGGGATGGGCTCGCCGGCGTACGTCGTGAAATCGCCGCGCGCCGAAATGCTCAAACGGGAAGTACGCGCCATCGTGCATGAGTTCGCGCCCGAAGCGCCCGTATACCGTGAGTACACGCTCGAGTTTCTGGCGCGTCGCTCGATAATCCAGCTCTCGTTCACGATGCTCACGTTAGGCGTCGTATCGGTGCTCGCACTCATTCTCGGCGCCGTGGGGCTGTACGGCGTACTCTCCTACGTCGTGGCGCAGCGCACGCGTGAGATTGGCGTACGCATGGCACTCGGTGCCACGGCGGGCGCGGTGCGTCGGCAGGTCGTGTCGGAGGGCACCAAGGTGGTGCTCGTCGGTGTGGTGATCGGCGCGGTTGCGGCGCTCGCATCAACGAGGCTGCTCGGTACTCTTCTATATGATGTGAAGGCGGTAGATCCTGTGGTGTTCTTGGCGATGTCTCTCGCGATGGTGGGAATCGGCATGCTGGCCAGCTACATGCCCGCGCGCCGCGCCAGCAACGTGGATCCCATCGAAGCCCTGCGGAGCGACTGAAGCGCGCTGCTCAGCGCTCCGTTCGAGGAATGCAGATCGACCGCTCGACGACGAACTGCTTCGTCGTGTCGTTGAATATCAGCGTCGACCCAGGCCACGACTGCGGTGCCGCGCATTGAATTGTCGGGCTCACCGTGCGACCGCCTAACTGCGCGTCGCCGGTGACGTCGATGGCGACCCGCCCATCGGCATCGCGCAACTTGAAGTCGCCCTCTCCGTCGTCGATCTGGTGACGCAAGATCTCCTGTGCTTGCCCCTGTCGCACTAGCAGTATCACGCTTTCGCTCGCGTCCGCGCCGTACAGGCCAATCACGAGCAGTGTCCCGGCATCGCTAAGAGCAATCGCGCGAAGCAGCTCACCGTCATTGCGTTCATCAAAGGACGCAGACCAGGCGGGAATGCTCGAGGTGGTAGCCGCCGCGTTGAGGTAGAGCACGAGCTTATATGACGCCGTGACGACCGTATCGGCGTCAGTGGCAGCGGCGCTGTCGTTTACCGGGGGAGGGAGCCTCATCGCTTGTCGCCGCACTTCCCGCACGAAATGATCGGGAACGCCATTGCCGTCCATGTCCCGGTCGAGCAGAACCGAATCGATCGAGATGGTGTGAGGCACGACCTGCTGCACGTACTCGGGCGACACACGCCGTAGCGCGCCGGCAAGATCGAGCGGCTCGCTTCGGAGATGTTGTTGGTAGAGGTCGAGCACGATGAGGCTCGTCATGTACGACTTCTCACCGTGCGCGATAACGGAATCGCCAACTGGCGAGCGTATCCAACCGGGCTCCAACGGCTTCACCTCCTCGTCGAGGTGCCAGGCGCGAAAGGTGAAGCCGCTATCGAGCGCGAGACGGCGCAGTGAATCTCGCTGCACGCCGGGCAGCAAGGAATCGATCGAGTGGAAGATTGGCTGCAAATACGCGGGCACGCTCGCCTGCGCGCGAGCGGAGTCGCCTGTGTCATGAGACGAGGCGTGCTCGCACCCCCAAAGCTGGAATGCGAGCACGACGGCGGCAGCCCGCGTTAGGCGCACGTGGTCCTGTGTGGCCCTTACGGCGCCGTCTGATTCCAACCGCGGCCGCGCAACACACGACCCGGCTTTGCGCCGGTCGCTTTTCCGCCAGCGACGATTGGCACGCCGTTCACCAACACCCACGATACCCCTGTGGACAGCTGATGCGGGTTGTCGTACGTCGCATGCTCGGCGATCGTCGCGGGGTCGAAGACGACGATGTCGGCATAGAATGTCTCCCGTAGGATGCCGCGCTGCTCCAGTCCAAGCCGCGTGGACACGGCGGACGTCGCCTTGCGCACTGCGTCCTCTAGCGGAATGACATGCTCGTCTCGCACGTACTGTCCCATAATCTTCGGGAAATTGCCGTACGCCCGCGGGTGCGTGAGCGTGCCCTTCGAGCTGTCGGGATCCGTGCCACCGGCGTCCGTGCCGAACTTCATCCACGGTTGCTGGAGCTGAAGCTTGACGTTCTCCTCGCTCATGAGGAAGTACACGGTGCCGATGCGCTGCTTTTCGGCGATGAGCAGATCCATCACGGCGTCTGGCCAATCTTTACCCATCGCCTTCGCAACGTCGGAGAGCCGCTTGCCCATGTACTGCGCGTCTTGCGGCTGACGAAGGCCCAACAAGAGCACGTTCTCGGGTGTCGCGAGGAAGCAGAGATTCTCCCACGACGTTTGATCGCTCAGCATCTCGGTACGAATGCGAGCGCGTACCTCGGGGCTCTGCAAGTTCTCAATGAGCTTGCCATTCTCGGAGGCCCACGGCGGAGTGCACGCCGACAACCCAGTTCCTCCCGCGGTGTACGCGTACATGTCCGCTTGTATGTCGAGACCAGCGCGTCGCGCCGAGTCGATCTTGGCGATCGCTTGCGCTTCCTTGGACCAGTTGCGCTTACCGGCGGCTTTGAGGTGGTAGATCTCCACAGGGACACCGCCCTCGCGCCCGATGCGCATCGCTTCGTCGATTGCTTCGAGAAATTGGTCGGCTTCGGAGCGCATGTGGGTGATGTACACACCGCCAAACGGTGACATCGCCTTCGCCATCTCCACCAGCTCACCGGTCGTTGCATAGTTCCCCGGCGGATAGATGAGCGCGGAGCCGATGCCAAAGGCGCCGTCCTCCATCGCTCGACGCGTAACGGCGCGCATGGTGTCGAGCTCCGCCGGCGTCGGGGTGCCTTGCGCTTCGCCCTTTGCGTAGACGCGAATCGTTGCCGCGCCAACGAACGAGCCAACGTTAGGCGACGAGCCGTGCCGCCCCATGGCATCGAGCCACGCCGCAAATCCGTGCGCGCCGGTGAATGTGCTATCCGCCCCTCGGCTGCCTAACGCAAAGCCGCCGCTCTGTGGCGTGGCGGGGTTGAGTGGCGCGGGCGTGCCGCCTTCGCCCATGATCTCGGTGGTGATGCCTTGGGTGATCTTGCTGACGGAGCGTCCGTCGCCATTGCCGAGGAAGTTGCCATACGAGCCGCTCTGGATGTCGATGAAGCCCGGCGCAACGACCTGCCCACTCGCGTCGATCCGCTGCTTGGCACTCGCAGAGCGAAGGCCGCCGCGGGGGGCGATGCGAGCGATGCGGTCGCCAACGAGCCCTACGTCGCCGTAGAACCACGCCGCGCCGGTGCCGTCGATGATGCGCCCGTTCTCGATGACGACGTCGAACGATCCAGTTTGGCCGGGGCCGGTGCCGGGAGCGGCGCTCTGGGCGTTGCGAGAGGCGCAGGCGGCGAGGGCAGAAAGGAGTACGAGGTGCGGAATCCGGCGTCGATTCATGGAGGCGGAGTCGAATGTGAGAGGGAAGACGCTAGCGTAGAGCCCGGAGCCGCCTCGCGCAAGTCGCCGAGAGCTATCTAGCTCCGTATCCAGAGGTCGTTAGGCGACTTACACTCGGTCGATTGTCAGTCACGCCCCGCGGTGCGTCGCAACTCGATACGCCCGCGATAGGCGCCGCGAAGCAGCAGTGCTCCGCCGAGAAGCGCCAGGCAGGCAACACCCATGATGAGCAACGAAGGGAGTAGAGCAGCGCCTCGCCTGAGACCTTGCAGCTCAGTCGCCGTTACCGTGAGGCCCGCACCAAAAGCGGCGGCGCCGATCACTGCGATCAGTGCACGCATGCCCCAACCAAAAGTCTGCTCTGGCGAGTCTTCGTTCACGTTAGCCTAGCCACCACGTCATCTGTCGCACCATGCGTCATCCTAGTTTAGGCTTTCGCGTCAAAGCTTCCTTGTCATCCTGAGGAGCGACGCGACGATGGATCTGCTGTTCAAGCTGATAAAAGAGCGATAAGAGCAAGGGGAATACGAATTTTACCTGATCTTGCGAATTGAACCGATCTCTCCCCTCGGCATAGAGGTCCGCTCCCAACGAGCCGGGATGATTTCTTTGGGAGCTGCACACCGGTGCAGTGAAGCCCGCATGTCATCCTGAGCGCAGCGAAGGATCTGCTGTTGCAGTGGTGCGCGAATCTTCCCGAGGCCGTTCCCAAAGCCATCGTTCGGGCTCGTTCCGCAGGGAGCCGCGCCCTCACACGAACGATTCGTACAATTCGCTAGATCAGGTAGAATTCGTATTCCCCTTGCTCTTGTCGCTCTTCTATCCGCGAAGTTTCCGCGCTGGCATCCCCGCCATCCGCGTTCAGCAGAGCGCTGCTGGCCCTCGAGCGGAGCTTTCGAGGGTAGCAAGAGGCCGCAGAGCAGATCCTTCGCGACTGGACAGATCACTGCTTCGCGATCCAGTCCCACGTCGCGCTCATCCTTGTATGCGCGGCAGTCGTGTCCTCGGGCAGCATGAACCTCGCACCGACGAGATCGTGTGCTGCCGCATCGACGCGTGTGAGGAACGCCTCACGCGCACCATACAATTGCTCGATGCTCGGCCGCGGATCGTGGCGTTGCGCGCGCTCGGCCTCGGTGCGCGGCAGCGGTACGAAGGTGCCGGCGAAGCTCACGAGCTGGTCTGTCGCGGCGGGCATGCCGGTGCGGAGCTGCCAGGGAAAATATGTCGCGAGTGGGACGCGGAGCTCCACGCTCCGAATGCCGCCGATGTCGTTCCCTAACGAGTCCACCCGTGGGACGAGAACCGTGAACGGCCGGCCGACAGCTGGTGGCTCGCGGTCGACGATCCCCTCGTGCCATCGTGGCCCGAAGTCGAGCCGGCGTGGCGTGTACGGTTGGGCAACGAGCGCCACACCAGGAATCGCAGGTCGGCGCAACATGCTTGGCTTAACGAGTGTGGCGGTTGCGAGCGTGGGATGAGTAGACGGCGGCGGTGTGCGATTGTCCTTCACCCAGTCGACGAGCGCGATGAGCAGAGCGCGAAGCGCGAGCCGCTGGTCGAGCGGCGAGCCACGCCAGGCAGGCCCACTGTCGATGCGCTGCACAGGCGGAAACGCACCAGGACTCGAGTGCTGGGCCGAGTTGACGACGTAGCGCCGCTCGAAAGAGAGGAACGGGACGTCGCGGGTGCCGTCGGGCGTCGTGTGCGCGAGCGACGCGGCGCGGCCCCAATACTCGTAGCCGCCGTCGACGTAAAAGATTTTGGGTGCCGGCCCGAACGTCGCGGCGCGCGCACCGATGCCCGTGAATGGCGGGATGTCGGTGGGATAGAAGAAGGTGGAGTAGGGCTGTGCGTCGCGCGACGGCTGCGCGAAGCGGTGGTTGAAGCTGCCGCGCCCCGCGCCCGCCGTGTGCGCGAACACGCCGTCATACGCGGTGCGCCCCCGCTCGTCCACGTTGAAGCCTTGATAAAGAAAATGCCGGAGGAACCGACCGGTTTGCGACACGCCGTAGGCAATTCCGTAACGCGTTGGAACGAGGCTCGTGGAGTCATGCTTGAGCCAAGAGATCACGTCGCGCACCGCGGCGAGTCCAGTGCCAACGACGACCGGATTCGCCGCGCGATAAACCACTTCATAGATCTTGCCCGGCGTGAAGCCGTTAGGCATGTAGACGTTGTACGCGTCGTTCACGACTTGGCCGGCGCTGTCACGCGCGAATCGCCAGGCGGCGCGCGGCACCATGATGCGCGGCGCGAGGGGCCCGTTTCGTACCGTGAGTACGTTGCCGGCGTCGTCAGGATTGGCTACCGGATAGCCAAGTGCTTGCGACGTACCGACGCGATGGCCTAACGGGATCACGTGCGTCGGGGCGTCCACAGTGATGTCGCTACGCACGAGGCCAGTAATTGGATGCGTACTGTCGCCGGCAACTGGCGGGTGGAAGTGCAATCCTGGCGAGTCGGGGAGAATGTCCCATTGCCACCCGATCATCATCACGGCGAGTCCTCGGCGCAGAAGGAGGGCGTCACCATAGAATCCCGCCGTTGTCGGAGCGGCACCGCGTTGTGCATCGAGATGGAAGACGCCCACCGTCATGCCTCCACGATTCACCACGTCGACTAGCGTGATGCCGCTCCCGCGCGCCGGATCGACGGGCCGCAACAGCACGAACTCGGCCCACGCCTCCACCTCGCCGGCAGCGTTCCGCGGCGCGAGGGAGAGATCCACGATCTGCCGGTCATGCGGGTTCGACGGATCGAACGCGAAGAAGATCCGTCCCACGAGGCGTTCGTATGCGCCAGCATTACCGAACGCGGCGCCGTCGGCAATGGATTGGCGTCGATCGATGACGACGCGCACGACGCGCGCGAGCGCGGCACCGGGCAGAGTCACGAGCGCTGCGATCGCGAGACCCGTTAGGCACACGAGTCGCGCGAGAGCTCTCACTGCGTGTCTTGTCATCGTTGGTCGCGGCTCAGATCTGCGAGTACGGCGTTGGTTGCAAGATGATGTCGGAGATGGCCGACACATTGTCGCGATACTGCGGATCACCCGACAGAGTCTTCCACTCGGGATCCTTGGAGAATGCACTCCACGACCGATCGCGCGCCGCCATGTCCGAGAACGTCAGCATATACGTCAAGCTCGGCATCTTCGTACCGATCAATGTCTCACCAAAGAACACCGGCGTGAGGCCCGCGCGACGAAAGATCGGTACCTCGCCCGCGTTGAACATCTTGAGCTTGTTGAGCGCCGCGCGGTCGCTGTGGCTTTCGTACGTTCGCAGCTCGTAAATGCGCGGCGTTGCCGTGCCGGCCGCCGCGGACGGCTCCAGCGTCGGCATCGCCTCGAACGCCCGCAGCAGGGAGCTTTCGACGCGAATGAACGGCGGGTCCGCCAACGGCGCCTCGAGGATCGCGGCACCGGCGCGCGCATACTCGGCGTCCCCGGCTAGGCGGTCACGAAGCGACACCACGGTATCGAGACTCTGGTGCGTCATGACGAGAAGCAGCGATGGTGCGTTCTCGCCGTACACGATGGTGAACGCGCCGACTTTGCCCACGCCCGCACGATTCATTGCCGGGATCGCGACGTCACCGACGAAGGTTGTGAACCCGCGCTGCTTCGGACCCGGCAAAAGGTGATAGCGCCGCAGCTCGATGTACTGCCGTGCTGCGGACTGCGTGAGTGCGTCAAGACTGGGAATTGGCGACACCGCCGCGACGGCGCTCGTCGCCAGGAATTCACGTCGGTCCACGAGTACCTCGACGAAGATGGTCGGAAAATGACCAGCGCCTAACGCGACGGCGAAGTGGATGGGCGCTGCACGACGCAGAAGAGATTGCCGTCCGGGTCCGCAAGCACGATATAATCAGCAGCGGGAGGATAACGCCACGGGTAACGGGAAGCGCCGAGCGTGAGGAGTCGATCAGCCTCACGTTGCGCGTCATCGGCATAGAGGTCAAGGTGGATCCAGCTACGTCGCGAGGGGCGCTGCTCTCGCGCTTGCAAAGAAATATTCGGCCCTTGCTGCTTTGGGTCTCGTAGCACGACCCATCCACCTCGCGGGGGCTCACGGGGCTCGTATTCGAGCGCATGCTGCCAGAAGCCCAACATTCGATCGAACTCGTGGCAGTGAATCACGATCGAGCCAAGTTGAAGCATAGGTTTGTAGTGACTGCTTCGCGCTGAGGATAGTGACAGCTCATCTCACTCACGAGTGAGGAGTCAGGGTCGCGATGACGGCATCGTGGAATTGCGGACTCGATTCGTGTCCGCGCGTTCGGACCAAGAGACCACGCATCGATGCCTCGGCGGCGTAACGATACACTGTCGATGATCTGTCAGCGCCTAACGTGAGTCTGCCCGATCGCGACGAATGGGGCGTGACCACTGATACTCGGCGAAGACCGTCATCACCGCCATACCCGCGAGGATGCCCCAAAGCGTGTCGATCTTCGCCTGGGAGAGGAGATGGCGTGGAGTGTACTGCAACGCGAGAACGGCTGCGCCGGCGAGGGCGATCAGTCCCGCGACGAGTCGAAAGCGGCGGTGCGCCGCCGGTGTGGGAGAACGCTTGGGGAACGAATGCAGGAACATGAGATCAAATGCTCTGGCTGGCGGACCAGTGTTAGGTAGCTGGTGAGCTAGCTCGCAGACAAGTGTCGCGGCATCCGAAAATCTGCATCCAACGACAGACGCGGCTGCACCAAGCACGCCACCCCTTCTATAGATACGAGTGCTTCTACTCTGCACGACGGTCACCCTGCAGATCCGCAGGGGCGGTCGCGCGAGGAGCGGGAGCGTTGTCAGCATTGTCATTCTTCGTGAGGAATGGGCGGTGGCGAGTGAGGAATCAGCGGTGCAAGTGAGGAATCGCGGGTGCAAGGTGAGAAATGAGCGGGGCGAGTGAGAAATCAGCGGTGCGCGTTTGCGAATGGCCGATGCGCCTCCGCGCCGTAGCGAAGTGCGTGCGCATTGTGGCGTTGCGCCTGCCCGTTGTGGCGGCAAGGCTTTGCGCGTGGAGATGCGACTGCGCGTAATGCCGATGCGCGTGCGCGTTGTCGCGATGCCATTCTTCATCGTCGCGGTACGCGTGTGCGATTGAGGGTGCGCTTGCGCGTCTCTGCGGTGCGCGTTTGCGATTATCGGTAAGCGTGCGCATCGCAGCGGTGCGAGTGCGAATTCAAAGGTGCGCATGCGCGTGCTCGCGATGCGGCTGCACGTTCGAGCGATGCGTCTCTGCAATCTTGCGGCGTCGTTTTGAAGCTCGAGGAGCGACTGCGCGTTCCGATCGATCGCACTTCAGAACCTGCGGTCCCTGTGCGCGTTGCGCCGGTCAACGACGCGTTGTGGCGGGCGACGTTTTCGATGTTGCGGTCGGCGTGCGCGATCTCGCGGCATGGATCGAGAGCTCGCGGCCAGAAATTTCAACCGGCGGACGGACTCTTGTTCCAGCGGAGCGCGTTTGAAGCGGCGAATTGGAGCCGAACTCGGAAGGAAAGCGTGCGCGAGTGCGCGGCAGGTGCCAACGTCCATCAGTTCACGCCGCGTTCGAGCGGATCGCATTTCGAATTGCCGGAGGAGCTCTCAGCGCTCGCGGAAAGCGCGCGCGTTGCAGCGGAACGATCGAAATGTCTGAGGAGCGGCCACGCGATCGAGAGAGATGGCATGCGGTTCGGCGGCGCCCTGTTATGAATGGAGGATCGGCTCTTAGACTCCCGAGTGGGCGCTCATGTGTTGTGGCGTGGACGCGGCAACTGAGTTGTGTGTGAGTCGCTGCTGTCGTTGGGTGCCTGCACGTATCGCTGACTGCGGTGACGCTTACGCCCCTGCTCTCGGTTAGGCTGACATGAAACCAACGCGACTTGCCCCCCTCGCACTCCTCGTCGCCGCGATGTCGTGCAGCGACGCCGTGAGCCCCACGCGCAAGACCATCACCGACCTCGAATCAGCACAACAACTGTGGCATCAACAGAACCTCCACACGTACGCGTACACGATCCAGAGCAGTTGCTTCTGCGGGAACGTTCATCCGCGCTACGTGTTCGTGCTGAACGACAAAGTGGCAGGCGTGCTCGACCTGCAGACTCTTGCGCCCCTCGACAAGGACTTGTACGGCGGAACGATCGAAGACCTCTTCACATTCGTGCAGAACGCGGTCGATCAGCATGCCGAAACGATCCGCGCGCAGTACGACGCCGCGAAAGGGTTTCCGACCTCGATCGACTATGACGGGGCAGCGCAGATCGCCGACGACGAGATTTCCATTCGCGTCAGTGATGTGCATCCCGTATCGCCACCCTCGCCCTGATCTACTTCGACTGTAGGGCGTTCGCGGGATTCAATCGTGCGGCCCGAGCAGCCGGAATCGTGGTCGCCAGTAATGTGATTCCGGTGATGAGCAGAGTCGCAATCCCTAAAATCAACGGATCAGAGGCTCGGATCGCGTACACCCGATTCGAGATGAGCTGTCCGGAGAAATACGCCAGGCCCAGACCGATCGCCGCGCCGACCAGACCGAGCGTCACGCCCTGTCTCATGACGAGCAGAAAGACGGACTGCGGTGAGGCGCCAAGCGCGAGCCGCGTCGCCATCTCGTCGCGTCGCAGCGAGCCGGCGTACGACACCACGCCGTAGATCCCGACGGCCGCCAGCACGATGGCGATGCCGCCGAAGATGAGCATCAGCGCCATCCCCAGCTCTTGTCGCCGCAGCGTACCGCCGACGAGGTCCGACGCGAGCTCGAAATCCAGCGCCATCGTCGGATTGATCTTCTTCACCTCGGCGCGAATCGCGTGCTCGGTGCCGGCGACGTCCGTTTGCGACACAGACACAACGGCAGTCGCGCGCTGGATGGGAAACTGTGTGAGTGGTTGATAAAACGCCGGCTCCGCTGGGTCAGCGAGCGATTTCTGCCTAACGTCGCCCACCACGCCGACGATCGTCACTTCGTTCTTCGGGTCGGGCGCCGGATAGCCGGCGGAGAACTGCACGCCGATCGGATCACGTCCCTTGAGATAGCGTTCGACGAAGACCCGGTTGACGATCGCGACGGGCAGCGTCTTCGGAAGATCTCCCGATCCGAAATCGCGTCCCTTGATGATGGGAGTTCCCATCGCCGTGAAGAGCCCTTGGCTCACGAAGCGCTGGCGCGTGCCGGCGGCATTCGCGGGATCGAAGGGCTGACCATGGAATTCCGCAAGCAGCGAGCTCTCCAGCGTGCCGCGCAGCGGATATGAGAACACGAGCCCGGCGTTCACGACACCGCGAACACCCCGCACTGCCGAGAGGAGATCGAGCTGTGCCTGACTCACCGCGGCGGGCGTCTGATATTGCGGTCCGAGGAAGGTGACATCGAACAGCAACCGCTTGTCCGTGACGAACCCCGCGTCGCTGTTCCGCAGATTCGCGAACCCTCGCACCAGCCAGCCGGCGCCCGCCACCAACATGATCGCCAGCGCAACTTCGGCAACAGTCATGGCCATGAGCCAGCGCGCCGTACCGCGACCGGCGCTCGCCGAACGTGAGCTGTCGTTCATGAGCGTTTTCATATCGCTGCGCAGGAGCCTAACGGCTGGCGCGAGTCCGATGATTGCCCCCGTGACGAGAAGCACCACGAGCGAGAAGAGCAGGATGCGTCCGTCGAACGAAACGCTGTCGAGCCGCGGCAGCTTGGAGGCGCCGAGGGCGAGCAGCGCGCGCAGACCAAGCGCGCCGACAGCGAGTCCGACGATGGTACCGACCGTCGCTAGCACGATCGATTCCGTAAGAAGCTGGCGAACCAATCGTCCCCAGCCCGCGCCGAGGGCGGCGCGCACGGCCATCTCGCGTGCTCGCGCCGCGCCGCGCGCCAGCAGCAGGTTGGCGACATTGACGCACGCAAGGAGCAGCAGCAATCCCGTCGCCGACATGACGATGATGAGGATCGGACCGAGGTCGCCGACGATGGAGTCGACGAGTGGTCGCGGGACGTAGACTCTGTTGCGGTCCGACGCAGGGAAGTCACTGGCGAGGCCGCCCATAACGGTTGCCATCTGGCCCTTCGCGCGCTCGATGGTCGCTCCATGTCGCAGGCGCAGGAAACCCTCCTGCCCATGGTTGACGTCAGTGGACGGCGTGCGTTGCGCGAGCCAGATGTCGGCGCCATGCGGCATATCGAAGTCGCGGGGTGCAACGCCGGAAATGGTCGAGTTGAATTCGGCGAAGTGGATCGGTTTGCCGACGACGGCGGGGTCGCCCTTGTAGAAGTCCTTCCAGAAACGCGTCGAGATCACGATCGCGGGCGGTGCTCCTTGTTGCTGGGGCGGTGCGTTGGGCGGCGGAGGCGGCAGTGGCGTGAAGTCGTCATGTGTAAAGCCACCCATCGTCATCGGGAGCGCGAAGAGCTCGAAGAACCCTTCGGTCACCGCCTGGACCTGCACGTGCGACGGTGTGCCATCGGCCGCGAGCAATGTGGCGTCGAACGACTGGAATCCCGCCGCGCGTTCGATGGACAACTTCGGATCATTGAGCCGATAGAGCTCTCCGCCGGAGAGGAGTCCGGTGGTGACACGGCCGTCCGTGAGGGCCGTTCGCAGGCTGTAGAGATCTTCCGGGTGCGGATACGGAAGCGGCTTGAGAAGGACCGCGCTCAGTGCAGTGAAGATTGCCGTGGTCGCGCCAATGCCGAGGGCGAGTGTCGCGATGGCCGTGAGGGGGAATCCCGGCGAACGGCGAAAATTACGGAGAGTAACGCGGACGTCCTGGAGAAAGTTTTCCATTCCTCGGACTCCTGAGTGCTGCGCTGAGAGTTGGTGGGCAGCGTGTCTGCGGGCTGCGTCTTCATAGTACCGCGGGGCGGCGAGTCCGCAACTGAGAGTGACTGAAGCCTGCTATCGCCGTAAGCAAGGCTCTAGCACTAACGTTCGTTAGGCCGCGGCGGTTCCAGAAACGGGTTCAATCCGGGAATGTGAGCCTCGTGGGCGCGTACACGGTTACCCGAGAGCCATCCGCGAGAAAGGCTGACGCAGGCGGCTTGCGAAGGACCGATGCGAATTCGCTCCCGTAGATAGGCCCGAAATCGCCTTCGACCAACGACGCGTCGACGTCCCAAACCTGCCATCGCGGATGCTCGACGCGATACTCCACGGTACCTCCGTTGCGCTGTCGCGTGTAGCCCCAATAGTGCTCGGTGATGAATTCCTCCTCAGTGTCCGGGGCTGCCTCACGAGCCGACGAGCTCACTGAACACGCCAACCGCGTCCAGCCGCGGCGGCCACCCCACGCGTATTCGACGCGGTCCGGCACACCATCCGGCCGCAGCGGTCCGAAGTGGTGCCGCATGGGTATTGCGAGATACGGTTCGTTGTAAGCGAGTCGCGCGGTCAAAGCGATCGCTCGGCGTGGGACAAGCTCGCGAATGAAGGTCACTCCGCGCCGCTCCTCGTCAGGCAACGCTCGGCGAACATAGAAGCGCAAATTGACTTCCTCGAAAGTGCGATGCGCGGGCACGGGGACGCCGAGGATCCGCGTGTTGGCGAAGAGAAAACCGACGAGGCTGACGAATGCGGAGCCGCGCCAGGTGTCCAACACGGTTCCCCGTGGCACCTGTGGCTCGAGAAGCGACGGCTCCACGGTGAAGTTGAGCATCACCAAGTTGCGCCACTCTGCGGTGAGAAATGGTCGGGGCACGGACAGGATGAGAGGATTGACGCCGCTCGCTAACGCTAATCCAACGGCGGCGTGCTTGCGACGGCGCACACCGCTCGGCATTCTCCCACGGCGCACCCCAGTCCATCGAGGCCCACAATGAGTCGTCGTATCGCTGCATTCGCGCTCGCCATGGTGACCGCGAGCTGCACACATACGAGCAGCACCATTGCACCGGCGGGGAGCCAGCAACGGTTGATCCGAGACGACACGCGACGGCGCATCGACTCCACGCTTCGCTCCTTCGTCGAGTCTGGACGCGTTGCCGGCATCTCGGCGCTGGTCTGGGAGAAGGGCTCCGAGGCCTATTTTGGCGCCTTCGGCTATGCCGACCGCGAAGCAAAGCGGCCGATGACGCGTGACGCCATCGTGCAGATCTACTCGATGACCAAGCCGACTGTCGGGGTCGCGCTCATGCAGCAGTACGAGGCTGGCAAGTTCCAGCTCGACGACCCTGTCGCGCGCTACATCCCCGAGCTCGCGAACGTCAAGGTCTACGCGGGCCTCGAGTCGTTAGGCAAGCCAATCCTCGAGTCTCCGCATCGGGCGATGACGATCCGCGACCTCACGCGCCATACGGCGGGGTTCGCGACGTCGCCCGACAATCCCGGCGTCGGACCGCTGCTCCGCGCCGCCGATCCAGGCAACCGTGAGAACACGCTCACCCAGCTCGCCGCGAAGCTCGGCGCCGTGCCGCTCTGGTTTCATCCCGGCGAGAAATGGGAGTACGGTATATCGGTCGACATTCAGGCGCTGCTCGTCGAACGGCTCTCCGGCCAGCCGTTCGCCCAGTACCTCAGGCAGCACGTGCTCGATCCGCTCCGTATGCACGACACGCGGTACGTCGTCCCCGCGGCGGACCTCCCGCGCTTCGCGGCGATGTACGTGCACGACGATTCAGGCCACCTGACGCGCGTGCCGGATGAGCAAGCGCATTCGTTCAACGTGCGCGCATGGCCGCTGACGCCGGGAACATACGGCCTAACGAGCACGATCGACGATTACATGCGCTTCGCGCGCATGCTGCTCGCGGGCGGCACGCTCGATGGCGCGCGCATTCTGAAGCCGGAGACGGTTCGCCTCATGGCGACGAGTCATCTGTCCGACAGCGTGACGTCGCGATCGTGGCTGCCAAGCAAGGGTCAGGTTGGCTTCGGGATCGACTTCGCCGTGCGCGTGCGGCCGCCTGCTTCGCCCGAGGAGAACAACGGCACCGTGGGTGAGTTTTTCTGGGATGGCGCGGCGAGCACGTTATTCTGGGTTGATCCCGCGAACGACCTCGCGGCAGTGCTCTTCGTGCAGCTCATGCCGTTCGACGGCCGGCTCCACAAGGGCTTTCGCGACGCGGTGTACGGCCCGGTGACGGTCAGTAGTCGTTAGGCTCGGCTTACGGATTACGGATCGTAGTCGAGCGGATTCGCGAGTTGAGGGTCAGCATGTCGTGCGTTGGAACTCTTGGCGCCTCAGTGTAATTCGGCTTGCGCGAGCTGAAGTTGTCGGCGGTTCCAACCAGCAACATCGACACCCTTGATCAACAGGTACAGGCTGAGCGAAGCCTCACCGATGAGGATCGGCCCGCCGGCGATGATGAGTGTTCGATTAGCCATGGCTGGCGCGAGGATGAGCACGAAGGTGTGAACGATGTATCCCACGCCCGCGATCGTATAGAGCACTCCGATCAGTCGCGGCAGATAGCCTGAGCGAAAGATCAACGGCCCCGCGATGAGGAAGAAGCAACCGGAGAACAGAAGGCCAACTCCATAAGCATGACTTTGCGCCCGAATCGTGAGGCGGGCGAGCCCAGCGAGCTGCTCCACCGTGAATACGCGCAGATAGGGTGTGTTCGCCAGTGGAAAGAGCGTGTTGACCGTGTCAGTGAGGCTCACCATCTCGACCGCATGCGCGGTGAGCGCGAAGAAGATCGCCAGCCAGGTCAGATCGCGGTTGACAGGCCGTAGCACCGCGAGCCAGGTGAGCATCAGCACCGTGACGCAAATGAGCGAGACCAGCTCGGTGGCGACGCTGATACGCCAGAGTAGCTCGTGTGCTTGGATGTTCGCCGCGGTCGTTAGCGCATCATCGACGGTTAGTCGCTGGCGAACGAATACCTCGTTGAACAGGCCAAGCGCGATGATGATGAGATACATCGCCCCGCCAAGGCGGGCGATCCCTAAGGGCGCCGCCGACTGTCGCTGCTGTATCGCGATCTGAAACCTTCGCCTATGTTGTGGCGTTCCAAGCTATGGGTTTCCCATACGAGAGCAATACCCGCGGATCGGGAGAAGGTATGAAATGCACGCGCGATTGATGTTCGGGTGCGCAAGGTGCGATTCGCTCGCGTTCGCGTCATTCGCGTCCAGACAGCTCCCAAACCTCGCCGCCGGCCACCAATTAGTGCGGAGTGCCCGGATGGGCCTGACCGGCCGCCTGCTTGGCCAATTCCGACTGGAACTCCTGCTCCTTCTCTGTCACGAACGCCGCGCAGCCGGCAGGATCCACGAACGCATCGGCCTGACCTGCGCGCATCCTCGCATACTTGGCCTCCATATCGAAATAGCCGCCGTGCGCGCCCAAAAAGATCTGGCAGTTGAGTGACTTCAGAACACGAAACCCCTTTTCATAGTCCTGCGCGATCGTCGGATACTTAGCGTTGTCGACGAGCTTGTAGCCGGGATTCACGTTCGGGCTGCCGATGATCACGGCACTATAGGTCTTCTGTCCCTCGCGAACCTTCAGTGTCCACGTCGTGCAGCCTTTCGTGTGGCCCGGTGTCAAATGCGCCACCAACACGGCGTCGCCGAGCTTCACTTCGTCGCCATCGTGCAGAACACGGTCGACGTGAGTCGGCGTGTACCGTGTCGCCGGATCGTTCCCGTACTGAAAATCGGCCTTGCCGCCGGATTCGACGACGGGCACGTCTGCATCCATGACCATGTACTTCGCGCCCGTGAGCTCCTTCAGCCTGGCGCTTCCTGCATCGTGATCCCAGTGCGCATGGCTGATCAACAGAACCTTCACGTCGCTGAACTTGAAGCCGAGCTGCTCGATGCTCGCGCGAATGAGCGGGACGTTCGCCTCCAGATCGCTGTTGATGAGGATGTGTCCCTGCGACGTGGCGATGAGATAGTTCGCGAGCCCTCGGCTTCCGACGTAATAGAGATTGCCGGCGATGCGAAATGGCGGGAACGGTTCCGTCCAGCTGGCCTGGTTCTGCGACGACGCCGTTCTTGTTGCCGCAGTCAGCGCCAACAGTGCGAGAATGAGAGTTCTACCTCTGCTCATGTCACCGGCCTATTCGCGCGTGCCGAAACCAATCCGCGCTTGGGAGCCCGCACGGCCTAGTACCACCACGACGTCGAGAATGCTCTCGTACGGAACGACGGCGCGACTCATCTGATTGGAGGAGTTGCTGCCGAATGTCTGCTCCTGCCAGTTCTCTTTGCCGATGATCTCGTTGCCGCGATGCTCGTACGACTCGAGCACGACATAGCCGTCCTCGACGGCCAACACGCTGTGCACGCGATGGAACTGACCGCTGAGCAATCGCACCTCCACGACGCCGACCTCGCCGGTTGCGTCCACGTCCTTCGCCAGCCGCTTCCGGAAATACTCGGCGTCAATCATGATCTGCCATCGTCGTTAGGGTTGAGGCGAGTTGTAACACGTTAGCCTAGGTACGAAGGTAACCAAACAGGTCGAAGTGCCGCTCGCCCTTCGACATCCATTCGTTCATCATGTCGATCCGAGCCGGAACGAGGCGGCCCTCATCGTCGTACAATTCGAGCTCAGCACACAGGGCCTCGAGTGCTGCCCACGCGGCGTCGCCCGCCACTTTGGACTGCGCATTGGCCGCCGGCCCGAGATAGCCCAACGTTCGCGCGGTACTGTGCGCGCGCTGCACGATCGACGCAACGCTGTCGTAGCCCGGCAATGGCTCGAAGCCCGACACCTCGAGGCGCTGAGGGGAGACGCCAGCGCTCTCGTCTTCATCGTAGGTCCGCTCGATGACGGAGGTCATGCCGATCGGCTCACCGCGATACAATACTTTGAGACGACCCAACACGCGGTCGCTCATGTGACTGCGGCGACGAAGCTTCGGACGCGCTGTTCGTCCGTCTCCTCCCACGCTGCCTCATCTTCCGGCAACGACCTTCGCACGCGCAAGTCACGACGCACCGGCGGCTCCTCGCCCACCGTGAGCCGTGTGAGCCGGACATGAACCTCTCGTACTCCAGAGACAGACACAATCTCGCGCACGTTCTGCTCACGAACGCCGCCTCCGGCCATGACCGTTAGGCGCGATCCGGCGTGCCGTACCAGTGTGGCGAGCGCCGCGGCGCCTTCCGCGGCGGTTGCCGCTCCGCCGGCCGTAAGCACGCGCTGCACGCCGGCCTCGATGAGTGACTCCAATGCCGCCAAGAGATCCGGCGTCAAATCGAACGCGCGATGAAAGGTGACCGGCAGCCCTCCCGCGCCTTCGACCATGAGCCCAACGAGTACGCGATCTACCGGACCGTTAGGCAGCAGGCCGCCGATCACCAGACCGTCCGCGCCGAGCTCGCGCGCGATGAGGACGTCACGCCGCATCACGTCACGCTCGGCGTTCGTGTACACGAAGCCGCCGCCGCGCGGGCGAATCATCACGAAAACGGGGATCGATACCGCCTCCTTGCAGGCGGCGATCATCCCCGCGCTCGGTGTCGTGCCACCGTCGAATAGCGCGTCGCACAGCTCCAGTCGATGCGCGCCACCACGCTCGGCGGCCATCGCGGACGCGACGGAATCGACACACGCCTCGACGAAGATCGGTCTGTTCCTGATCGTCACGCTGGAGTATTGGCGTGAAACCTCGGCTCATTTGGCGGCGCGAAAGTGCAGTGCCGTAGCATGCCCTCAACTTGCTCGTCGCCGCCTTGTGACGCCAATCCTTGCGATACGCTCTCCTTACGAGCGAATGCTAATGATCGCGGCCGCGCCCAGTCTTCTCCTGGAGCTCGTCGATCTTCTTCGAGGCTTCTGCCTTGGTGAGGGAATCATCGACAGGCTCGCCGGCTTCCTGCGCGAGGGTGTGCAGGTAGGACGCTTGAGGACCCGTGATGCTCTCGTCGCCCGTGACCCACTGGTCAGGATCCTTTTGTGCCGATGTATTCTGCTGTTCGTTCAGATCGCGGTTCTTCTTCGCCACATTTGCCTCCGTGATGCTTGGTGGAAGCATGATTCAGCAGGATGCATGCCGAACAAATACCGAAAAACAAGGACTCAGAGCTTGCTTTCGAGAAGGTAGTGCAGCTGGGCGAGACCGTCTTCGAAGCGCTCGATACTGTGAAGCTCCATCGCTACGTGACGGTGGCTTCGCGCGATGAGCGGAATGCCGTCCCCGATGAAGACCGGCACGACGCTGATGACGAACTCGTCGATCGCCTGCGCGTCGAGAAAGGCGGCAATGATCTCGCCGCCGCCCATCAGCCAGATGTGCTTACCGGGCCGCTCGCGAAGTCGCCTAACGAATGTGGCGACGTCGCCGTTCACGAATTCCACGCCTAACGGTTGGGTGGCTGGCGGCGCTTGGCGGGAGAAGACGTACGTCGTCCCCGCGCCAAACGTCGCACCGAGCCGCAAGCTCTCCTCGTATGTCTTGCGTCCGAGCACCGTCGCATCGATCGTCTTCATGAAGGCATTCATGCCGTAGAACCCGGGCGGAGCAGGGCGCGACGTGAGCCACTCGAGATCGCCGTCCGGTCGAGCGATGTAACCGTCAGCGCTGGTCGCGATGTGGACGATGACTTTGCGGCGGTCGACCATTGGCGGGTGGAGGGGTTGTAGGTGGCGGGTAGAGCGCACAGAGTCGTGCGCCTATGACGTCGCTGGGCGGTAGGTGCGCATCGCAGACTCGAGGAGTACGCTCGTCCCCACGCCGAGGGTATATGCTGCCAGGTCTCGCGGATCGAAGCCACTGCCGAGCACGAGATGGCCAACGAACGTTGCGCGAATTGCGTCCAGTGATGGTGAGTGGTACAGCTGGGTCAATTCGACAGCGACGCAGATTCCATACGAGAGTGCAGCGCGCCCAAAAAGCGGTGTGCGGGGTACGATCGCCCCAATCCACCACGTGATCATCATTGCCCACAGGGCATCGCCGACCACGTCACGCGTCGCGCTGCCAAGTGCGGCTCCGTGCAGGTGTACGGCCAGCCCGACGATAATCGTCGCCAACGCTAGTGCGAGATACCCCATGCGGCCGTTAGGCACTGGCGCGTTCAGCCTTTCGTGGACCAGCCGTCCCGAAATACCCAGCCGAGGCCACCGCAGTAGCAAGACAGGCCCGAAGACAGCTCTTCGTGTTTGCTGACTCCGGAGCCGCTACAGGCCGGACAATCGGTAGCATCCGCCGGCCGAGTTGGCACGAATGCCACGAGCTCGGGAAACTTCGTCCAGGCGTGTCCCAGCACCGCGAGCTCCGCGTTCGGAACGGCGACGACGTGCAGGTCGAACGGCTCGTGTCTGTTGAACGAGACGATCTTGCCATCGGACAGCCTGATTCCGAAATCACGTTGTCGATCATCGGTGATCGGAATGACGCCGAGCGCTTTGGCTGCGTGGCGAAGATCGGCGGCGCTCGGCGCGTTTTCCTCGAGAAAGGTGTCGAGCGAGCGGCGCAGCCGCGCCTTATGATCCGCGCTCAGCATCTCGGACCGGACGGCGACTGGACCCGTTAGGTGCTCGATTCGTCGAGACCGAGAATATCGCGCGCTTGCTTGATGACGGTGCTCGGCACGACCACATCGACACCACGCGCTGTTTTTCCCTGAAAGCCCGGGCCCACCACGCCGGTGATGTCGTTGCCTCGGCTTTGCGCGGGAATGCCTTGCGAGCGCAAGGTTTCGACGGCCATATCGGCTTCGAGACCAGATGCGAAGTTGGCGAGTTTCATCCAGCTGCTCATAGAGGGCTCATTGAGTGAATGCGTATTGCCGGCTGGTAACGCAACGTCGAGAACGAGTGGCCAGGGCACCAGCCCGTCACCGGAAATTACACTCATCGCTTGCAGAAATAGCGGCCGCGAGTGACGGTCGCGTCAGCTTGACGGGTCTGGTCGATCGCGAAGACACGTCGCGCTGATCCTGAAGCCCGGCTTTGGCACGTAGGTGCTGTCGGAATCGTCGTCTCCGTCCCAAAGGCCCTCGATGATGCAGGCGGCACTCCCGCGACTGAATGCGAGTGATCCGCTGTCGGGGCCATCGGCCGTGAAGAGATTCCCGCGCTGCGTCCAACCCGTCTGCTCGAGGCGATTGTGCACTAGTTCCAGCGGCGCGTCGCGCGAGACCGTGTCTTTCCACGCTACGAGGCACGCCGGCTCCGCCAGCGGCGGGACGGCACCGCTCCGATCGAGGTACGTACTGGTGGTGTCGCGCGGTGCGGTGAATGTGCTCGAGGTAGCTTTGTCAGCTTTCGCGACCTCGCGGAACAGTCGCGCGATCGTATCACATGCCGCGCGTGCCGCCACAGACAATCGACGATCTGGTATGTGACCGGTATCGGTTACCGCGATGGTTGGAAGAGGCACAATGTCGAGCGGCACGGCCGCCTGACGCACAGGTGCCGGTCTTTCCTCAGGCTTACAGGCCGAGAAAGTGGTGAGCGCGAGAGCGATGAGGGCGGCGGTGAGTCGAGACATGGCGTGGTTGTCCTGGATACGCTGCCTAACGCGCTGCTGCTCTCGGATCTCGCGCGTTCAGTCGGGTACGGGAAAGAGCAGCTCGTTGCCGTCGGGATCGTCGACTTGGACGGAGTCGTACCCCCACCAGGTCTCCTTGGTGGGAACGGCACGGCCGGCGAGCTCGCGTCGAAGATCCTTCAGCCCCTCCGCGGTAAGCTCGATGAATAGACGCCCCTTGTCCTTGCGCGTTTCGTCCTCGCAGAGGATGATCTCGCATTCACCGCGATCGACCTGGCAAACCGTGCCCGTACCGTTGCCTTCATGCCAGCGCTTCTCGAAGCCGAGCATATCGACATAGAAGTCAAGTGCGCGTTGGACGTCGGCAACGAAGAGGACGGGACGCGCGTACCATCGGTGAAGCGTTTGGCTGCTCGTAGCTTGCTCCTTCATGTCCACCTCCTGTCGTGCCTAACCCCGATTGCCCACCACTGCACGAACGAGCTCGCCCATAACTCATGAGCGTTCGTGCACCAAATAGCAACCCGAACCGCCAAGTGGAGATGCAAGTGGTACATATCATTCGTCGCCTGCTCGTTCTCCTAGGAGTTGCCACGATATTCGCGCCGCTCGCGGCGGCGCAGAACACGTCAGAAAATGCCGCTCGCATCACCGCCCTTCGGCGGAATCCTGTTGTGATTCGCGGCGGTTGGCTCTTCACGGCGACCAGCGACACCGTGGTGCGGAATCAGGGAATTCTCATCGTTGCCGGGCGTCTGCTCGCCGTAAATCGGCCGATCACGGCCGACGAAGCGCAAGGCGCCCGTGTCATCCAGCTTCGCGACGATCAATATGTGCTGCCCGGCATCTTCGACGTGCACGCGCACTACAACATGACCCTCGGCACAAATGGTCTGCGCAGCGATGAGTGGACATACAACCCGCTCATCTTCCTGGCGAACGGCGTCACGTCCACGTTTCCTGCCGGCGAATACGAGCCGGACAGCATGATGGCCGCGCGGAAGCGCATCGACAACGGCGAGCAAATCGGTCCACGGATCTACAACTCGGGACCATATTTCGGCACCGCTCGCCGAGGATGGAACCAGAATGCGACGGCCGCCGACATCGACCGCGATGTCGATTATTGGGCCGCGCAGGGAGTTCGCGCCTTCAAGGCCAAAGTGATCGCGCCGGAGCATCTCGCGGAGCTTGTCGCCCGCGCGCACCAACATGGTCTCACGGTCACTGGGCACCTCGAGTCTGGCTTCCGCAACAGCACGAACGCGCGCGACGCCATTGTCCTTGGCATCGACCGGGTAGAGAACATCCTGGGCGGCGACCAGCTCGATCCAAACAAGCCCGCATACCCGTCGTGGTCGATGGTCGATACGTCGTCCAAGCAATTCAAGGACATCGTCGCGCTCTTCATCTCGCACCATGTGATGTTCGATCCAACGATCACGGCACCCGTGTACTTCTCGACGCTGCAGGAAGGCTTCGACTACTGGATCGACGAGCGGAAGTTCTTCACACCCGAGGTGCAGGCTTGGGTGAAGACCAAGCCGCCCCGTCACACGGTGCCGGCGTGGGATTCCTTGTACTGGGCGATGCGTCGGACCACGAAGGCGTTCTATGACGCCGGCGGGCTGCTCACGTTAGGCACCGACAACCCGAGTGCTGGCGAGTTCATTGCCGGCTTCTCGTCGCATCGTGAGCTGCACACCTTGGTGCTCGCGGGCATCCCCAACGCCGCGGCCCTCAAAATTGCGACCATCAATGGCGCGCGTGCACTCGGCGTGTCCGACAAGCTCGGCACGATCGAGGCAGGGAAGCTCGCGGATCTCTTCGTCATCGATGGCAATCCACTCACGGACATTCGGAATACCCGCAAGGTGCGGATCGTCGTGAAGTCCGGGACGGTCTACGACCCGCAGGCGCTGCTGCAGCAAGCAGAGGGGAAGATCGGGTTCTCGCCCAAGCGTCCCGAGGCGACGGTGCGTTCCCAATAGTGAGCGTAGGCTAAGTCATCGCTGCATCGTTGGTCCTAAGGCATTAGGCGCAGGTCGGGCGCCAGAATACGATTCACCGCGGCGTACACTTCCTCGACCTGCTGATCTGCTTTGGTTTCTGGGCGCTCGAGATGCTCGATTATCGACGCGCGATACTCATTGCCGCGCCGGAGCTCCACGACATACATGAAAGCGTCGTCGATGGTTCGATCGCGGTTGACGCGGCCCGGTAAGTCGGAGACGCCTGCGCGCTCCGCAGCGGTCCAAGCGTTGGCGATTGCCGAATCAGCAAGGTCCAGGCGATCGACGACCAGTGAGTCCGTCGTGAGAATACGTGCACCGGGGCCGACGTCGGCGAGCGGTGTTCCACACTTGCGGCGTGCTTCGGCCAGATAGCTCTGCCTCGTGGAGCGAGAGGCCGTATCGGCAACTGATTTGGAGATTTGAATCTCACAGCGCAGAACGCGTGCGAGGAACGCCGACCATCGACCCTCGTTGCGACGCAGCACGACACCTTGCGTGTTCGTCGTCAAACCGAAGCCGCCCCACACGCGAAGCTCGAGGTAGTCGCGACCAGTTCTCATCTCGCGGAGGTCGCCAAGAATGGACGAACGCGCCCACCCACTCGTGAGAAACAGGAGAGAGGGATTGGGCGGAGCGCTCACGACTCTCGCTTGAGCAAAGACAGAGCGAGAGCACAAAAGCGCGAGAGCGAGGAGGAATCGCACAGTATTTGTCATACTACGACTGCCAACGGAGCACATCAACCGACGGCGCGCGCGGTCTGTTGCACAGCCGCGTTAGGCGGTGTCTCGGCGCGCCGCACTTCATAGTGCAGCTCGACCATTCCGTTCTTGTAACCTTTGACCTCAGCAAGATGGAGCGGCACGTCCTTGTCGAGCTGCTCGACAAATCGGATGCCCTCACCGATCAGGACAGGGAGAATCGAATAGCGCAGCTCATCGGCGAACCCCCTGCGGAGGCATTCGCCACACAGTTCGCCTCCTCCCACAAACCAGATGCTGCCGAACGAAGGCCGCAGGCGCCCATTCACCAACTCCGCGAGATCGCCCGCGTAGAACTCGATGGTGTCACGAATCTTGGGTAAGCTTCGATGGGTGAGCACGAATGTCGGCTTGTCGCCATACGCCCAGCCGAACCCCTTGGCTTCGAAGTTCATTGCCGTCTCGTAGGTTCGTGAACCCATCACGTAGCAGTCGATGGTCTTCAAGAACTCGGCGATGAATCCTGGTTCCATAGTTGCGCCGCCCGCGAATTCGTCCGCGGTTTCGAGCCAATCGACGCTCCCATCCTTTCGCGCGATGAAGCCATCGAGGCTCGCCGCCATGTGGATGGTTATGCGGGAATCAGTATCTGTCATCGTTCGCGTCGAGGCGGTGCCAGCTGCACGTTGCACTGATGTAACATTGCGGCCGCCAACTCGCTAGGAACGGGAGCGACCAGGCTTGACATATATATTCGCTCCACGCGAGTATTGTCGCCATGACCACTCGCGACCTCGGTGAGCTCGAGCTCTTCTCCCTTCTCGCCATCCAACACCTCGGCGGCGAAGCGTTAGGTATCGCCATCCGCGACGAGATTCAGCGACGCACCGGCCGGCGGGTGTCGGTCGGATCCGGGTACGCCACGCTTGCCCGCCTCGCCGACAAAGGACTCATCCGCTTCACCGTTGTGCCGCCCGAGCCGCGGCAGGGCGGCCGATCTCGGCGGTGTGCGGAGCTCACACCCGCCGGCGCGCGCGCAATTCGGGAATCCGTGACGTCGCTGCGCAACATGCTCGGCAACCTCGCTACGGACCCGGCGCAATGATCGACGCAGGCAGAGCGCCGCGATGGGCAGAGACACTTCTCCGGCTCGTCGCGCCCGCGGACGACGTCGGCCCGCTCCTCGACGAGTTGCGCGACGAATACACGCGCGAGATCTCGCGTCGCGGCGAGCGCGCCGCGCGGGTGTGGGTGGCAGGTGAGGTCTTGCGGTCGCTTCCTCCCATTCTCGCGCGACGCATCATCGTCGCGAGACGCACTCCACAGAGCAGAGGCACCATGCGTCATCGATTCGAGGCCATTCGCTCCGACCTGTCGTACGCGATGCGGCAACTTCGGCGCGCGCCGGGGTTCACGATCACGGTGCTTCTGGCCTTCGCGCTCGGCATCGGCGCGAACGCAACAATGTTCGGCATCGTCGACGAGCTGATGTTCCGGCCGCCAGCGCATGTGCGCGCGCCTAACGAGATCGTGACTCTCGTCGCCGGAACGGCGACGGAGGGATTCGGGCAGCGCACTTCGAATTTCCCGGTGTTCACCGCCATCCGCGACCACAGCGCCGCCTTCTCGCAAGTTGCGGCTGTCGCGGACCTCAGTGTCCCGTTCGGACGTGGTGAACGCGCCGCGAATCTCGACGGGTTGCTCGTGAGCGCGAGCTACTTCCCGCTGCTCGGCGTCAAGGCGGCACGCGGGCGCTTCTTTCGCGAGGACGAAGACGTCGCACCCATTGGCGCCCCGGTCGCAGTGATCAGTCACGCCTTCTGGCAGCGGCAATTCTCCGGCAGTGCATCCGCACTCGGTACGACGCTCCAGTTGGGGGACCGGCAGTTCACGGTGATCGGCGTCGCGCCTCGGGATTTCACCGGACTCGGATATGCGGCGCCCGACGTCTGGCTGCCAATCTCGTCGGGCGGCGCAATGCAGTTTCTTGGCAAGCAGTGGACGACGCAATCGATCGCCACCTGGTTGCGCATTTACGCGCGCATCAAACCCGGCGTCCCACTCACCGCCGCGGCGACCGACGCGATGCGTTTGGCACGCGAGGCGGCGCCCAATGTGTTCTTCACGCAAACAGGATGGAGCTTTCACGCGCGGCCGATCATGGCGGCGCGCAGTGAGGAGCAAGGCGCGGGTGCGTCCGTCGCCACACTGCTCGCCACGATGTCACTCGTCGTGCTGCTCATCGCCTGCGCAAACGTTGCGAATCTGCTGCTCGCGCGCGGAATTCGTCGCCGCCGAGAAATGGCGGTGCGTCTCGCACTCGGTGTCACGCGGAGACGTCTGATCGAGCAGCTCTTGACGGAGAGCGTATTGCTCGCGGTGCTGGGTGGGGTGGCGGCGATCCTCGTCGCGAACTGGGGTGGCGTGCTCGCACGGCGTCTATTGCTTGGTGGGCTTTCCCTCACGGGCAGCGTACTGGATCCACGGGTGCTGGCATTCACCGCCGTCGTGGCGTTGCTCGTGGGTGTTTTCACTGGCCTCGTTCCCGCGCTGCAGTCGAGTCGCGCCGAGGTCTTTTCGACAATCAGCGCGGGCGGCAACCGCGGGGGCGCACGCCGGACGCGTGCGCAGAGCGCGTTGCTCGCGGTGCAGGCGGCGCTGAGTCTCGTGCTCTTGTTAGGTGCTGGGCTGTTTGGTCGCAGCCTGCTGGCGATCAACGCGCTGCGCATGGGCGTCGAGGTCGACCGCGTTCTCGTCGGCTCGATGAACCTCCGCTCCATTGGGCGCCCTGCGACAGAAGCAGACGCGGTGTTCACGCGCGCGCTCGAACAGGTCGCCGGCGCGCCGGGCATCGCGTCGGCTGCGATCGCGACGACGATTCCTTTCGGTCCCTCGTACGGCACGGAGGTCGGCGTGATGGGTCGGGACTCCGTGCACCATTACACGACGATGTACAACATCGTCACGCCTAACTACTTCCGCACGCTCGGCGCATCCGTGCTCGGAGGCCGCGACTTTTCCGACCGCGACCGCGAGGCGGCGCCGCGCGTCATCATGGTCAACGAGATTCTCGCGCGGCGCGCGTGGGGCCGCGAGAATCCAGTCGGACGCTGTTTACGCATTGGCGCCGACAGCTTGCCCTGCGCCACCGTGGTGGGCGTTGTCGAGAACGTGCGTCGCCAGAGCATCTTCGAGGATTCGAGCAACTTCGTCTACCTTCCTCTCGCGCAGGCTCGGACATGGCTCAGTGCGCGGCTCATCGTGGCGCGCGCCGCGGGCGATCCCGGGCGCGCCGCCGAAGCGGTGCGTCACGGCATGCAGACCGCCGCACCGGAGCTGCCGTTCGCCGACGTGCACCTCGTAAAGGATCAGGCGATCGTTAGGCAGGAGACGCTGCCGTTCCGCCTCGGCGCGGCAATGCTCGGGGTATTCGGTGTGCTCGCGCTGCTGCTCGCCGCCGTCGGTGTGTACGGCGTGATCTCGTATGACGTTGGTCAGCGTACGCGAGAGATCGGTGTTCGCATGGCGCTCGGCGCGCGCGCCGCGGACGTGGGTTCGCTCGTACTCCGAGACGGACTGCGTGTGGTCGCGATCGGCGGACTGATTGGAGCCGTTATCGCCGTCGTCGCGGGCGGGGTTGTGCAGCCGCTGCTTTACGACACGTCTCCGCGCGATCCAGTGGTACTCGTGGGCGTCGCAGTGTTGCTACTTATCGTCGCCACGCTCGCGTGTCTCTTGCCGGCGCGCCGTGCGATGCGCGTGGACATCAACACGGCCATTCGCGAGGAGTAGCGGAGCGAAGCTGCACTATCTCGTCAGCGATAGCCCCGCGACCATCTGTCCGTTGCGGCGATCCAGATACGGTGCGAATGACACGCCTCTCAGCATCTGCGTGTTATAGAGCCGGGCATCGGCCGCCGCGGTCCACCAACCGATGCCCCAAAGAATCGCGGCCCCTATGATGCCGCCCGCTTTCACCGCGTCGTAACCGCATGTTCCTCCGTGCGGACATGCGTTCTGGTTGGCATCGATCGCCAGCCCGATTCCGACCGCGGCGCCGCCGAGGAGAACGAGGCCCTTGCCGTATCGGGTCGCGTAGATCTGACCGCCACCGGGAACGAGCACGCCGAGGATCGTCGCCACCTGCGGGTCCCGGTGGGGAAAAGTGTGCGACTTGGCGTCAGGCTGCTGCGCTCGAGCCTGGCCTAATGGCGCGAGAGCGACGGCTACGACAGCAATCAACAGAAGTTTCTTGACAGGTAACGCACTCATGGCGGCACTCCGAGCGGCTCGGTCCTCGAATCTTCGGGGGCTGCAAGCCGGGGGCCAATTAGCCCATCGTTACATCAGGCAAATTTCGAGTCACGAATCGGCCGCTCCGTCACAATTCCTTGCCGCAGGCCGGGGCACTCCATAAGCTCGTGCGCGTCCGTACCCATTCGACCATCCCCAGGCTGTCACCATGTCGTCATTCCGTCTTCTCGGCAGCACCGCTCTGCTCGTCGCCGTTACCGCGACCGCTGGATCGCAGCAGCCTCAACTTGGCTACTATCGTTTTCCCGCCGTCTCCGGGAGTACGCTCGTGTTCACAGCCGAGGGGGACCTCTGGCGCGTGCCAATCACCGGCGGCGTTGCGCAGCGCCTGACCTCGAACGCCGGCGAAGAGTCCCACGCCGCCATCTCTCCCGATGGGCAGACGGTCGCCTTCTCGGCGTCGTATGAAGGGCCGACCGAGGTCTACACGATGCCGTTAGGCGGCGGACCGCCAACGCGACGGACATTCGAGGGTGGGAACGCCATCGTTGCTGGCTGGACGCCTGACGGCAAGGTTGTTTACGCGACGCGGCATTTCTCGACGCTGCCCAACACCCAGCTCGCAGCCGTCGATCCGCACACGAACACCGCGGCACTCTTGCCACTCGCACAAGCGAGCGATGGCTCCTTCGATAACAACACGCTCTACTTCACGCGCTTTGCCTGGCAGGGAAGCAATACGAAGCGTTATCGCGGCGGTACCGCGCAGAACATCTGGCGGTTCGCGCTGAACGCCGAGCACGCGCAGCCGCTCACGGCGGACTACGAGGGGACGAGCCGCTCGCCGATGGTCTGGAAGGGTCGCGTCTACTTCGCCAGCGATCGCGACGGGACGATGAATCTCTGGTCGATGGACGAGAACGGCAAGGATCTCAAGCAGCTCACCCATCACTCCACCTTCGACGTCCAGTCTCCGTCGTTAGGTGAAGGCAAGATTGCCTATCAGCTCGGCGCCGACCTCCGGGTTTACGACGTTGCGACCGGCAACGATTCGCAAATCCCGATCACGCTCGTCTCGGACTTCGAGCAGACGCGCGAGAAGTGGATCCAGAATCCGGTGGAGTGGATCTCCGACGTCCATTTGTCGCCCAACGGCGATCGCGTCGTGCTCACGGCGCGCGGCCAGCTCTTTGTAGCGCCCGTGCAGCAGGGGCGGCTGGTGGAAGCGGTGCGCGACAAGAAGATCCGTGTGCGCAACGGCCGCTTCATGCCCGACGGCAAGAGCCTGCTCACGCTCACCGACCAGAGCGGGGAAGTGGAGTTCTGGCGCGTGCCGGCCAACGGCATCGGCACCGGGACGCAGCTCACGAACGACGCGAAGGTCCTGCGCTGGGACGGCATTCCGTCGGCTGACGGTCGATACATCGCGCATACCGACAAGGATCAGCAGCTCTGGCTGTACGACACGCAAACGAAGCAGAACACGCGTCTGGCTGTGAACAATGAAGGTGGCTTCGGTGGAGTGACCTGGTCGCCAGACGGGAAGTGGCTCGCCTATGCCGCAGCCGCTCCGAACCTTTTCGATCAGATCTATCTGTATTCGGTCGAAAGCAAGAAGGCGACGGCGGTGACGTCCGATCGCTACGACAGCGACAGCCCGTCGTGGAGCCCGGACGGCAAGTGGCTCTATTTCCTCTCCGATCGCAACCTGCAGTCACTGGTCGGCAGTCCCTGGGGCGCGCGGGCTCCCGAGCCGTTCTTCGACAAGCAGACGATGGTGTACGCGCTGGCGCTCTCACCTAACGAGCGCAACCCGTTCCAGCCGGACGACGAGCTTGGCAGCGGCAGGCCGGTCGCCGTCCGCACCGACAGCACGGCAAAGGCGCCGGCGCCGGATAGCATCAAGCCCCCGTCGGCGCGCCAGGGTGTTCCGCCGTCGCCTCGGCTAACGGTCGCGCTCGATGGCATCGAGCGGCGCATCATCGAGGTGCCGATTCCAGCGGGCAACTACTTCTCGCTCACTACCGACGGCAAGCGCCTCTACTTTTTGTCGCGCGATGCTGGCTTCACCTCGCGTCCGCAGCTCATGAGCTTCCCCATCGAGAACAAGGATCCGAAGCCGGAGACGTTCATGCCCGACGTCCGCGGCTATGAGCTCTCCTTAGATGGCAAGAAGATTCTCGTGCGTCGCGGCAACGACATCTTCGTGGTGGATGCCGGCGCGAAAGCGCCGGGCGACCTCTCGAAGGCGCAGGTCAACCTGAAGGATTGGGTGCTGCACTTCGAGCCGCGCGATGAATGGCGTCAGGAGTTCGCCGACGCCTGGCGGCTGGAGCGCGACTACTTCTACGACAAAGGCATGAACGGCATCGACTGGCCGGCGATGCGACAGCATTACGCGCCACTCGTCGAGCGGGTTACGGATCGGGCGGAGTTGAGCGATATCTTATCGCAGATGGTTGGTGAGCTGTCGGCGCTGCACATCTTCGTCTATGGCGGCGACATTCGCCGCGGCACCGACGCCGTCGCTCCGGCTTCCCTGGGCGCTCGCCTAACGCGCGACGACCGAGCGGGCGGCTATCGCGTGGACCACATCTATGAGTCGGATCCGGACTCGCCGCGTGACATGGCGCCACTTGCCCGCTTTGGCGTCAACGTGAGTGAAGGCGATGTCATCGAGGCGGTGAATGGCGTGCCCACGCTCAGCGTCAGCGACATCGGCGCCTTGCTGCGCGATCAGGCCGACCGTCAGGTGTTGCTGAAGGTGAAGCCGAAAGCGGGCGGCGATCGGGAAGTCGTCGTCACGCCAATCTCGCAGGGCCGGGAGAACGGCCTGCGCTACTCCGAATGGGAGTACACGCGCCGTCTCGCGGTGGAGAAGAAGAGCGACAGCAAAATTGGCTACGTGCATCTTCGCGCGATGGGGAATGGCGACATCGCGCAGTGGGCGCGCGACTTCTATCCGGCGTTCAACCGCGACGGCCTCATCGTGGACGTTCGGCACAACAACGGCGGCAACATCGACAGTTGGCTGCTCGAACGGTTGATGCGGAAGGCGTGGTTCTATTTCCAGTCGCGCACCGGCAACCCAACCTGGAACATGCAGTACGCTTTTCGTGGACACGTGGTCGTTCTAACGGATGAGAATACGGCGTCTGACGGCGAAGCGTTCAGCGAAGGGTTTCGCCGACTTGGCCTCGGCAAGGTGATTGGAACGAGAACTTGGGGCGGCGAGATCTGGCTGTCGTCGAGCAACATCCTCGTCGATCGCGGCATCGCGACGGCGGCGGAGACGGGCGTATATGGGCCCGAGCGGCAGTGGCTGATCGAAGGCCATGGCGTCGATCCCGACATCGTCGTGGACAACGAGCCGCACGCAACGTTCAATGGTCAGGATGCGCAGCTCGACGCGGCCATCGCGTACCTGCAAGGGGAGATCAAAGCGCACCCGATCCCAGTGCCCCCGCCACCGCCCTACCCGAACAAGTCGCTCAAGGCCGCGGTCCAAGCGGTTGGCACGAAAGCGGCCGGCGCGCCGAAGCGGAACGATGAGCGATGAGCACCCACTCATCCTCTTCGCGACGTACGCCGCGCGCCCCGAGCTGACCGAGGACGATCAGCTCTTCGCACGCGCACTCGAGCAGCGTGGAGCGCGTGTGCGAGGAGCGTCATGGGACGATGCGGCGGCGGCGTGGTCGAAGGCCGCCGCCGTTGTCATTCGCTCCACGTGGGACTACCACTTACGCCGCGACGACTATCTGGCCTGGGTGGAACGCGTGGGTGCGAGGACGCCACTGTACAACGACGCGCGCGTCGTGCGATGGAACTCGCACAAGCGCTATCTCGACGAGCTTTCGAAGCGTCACGTGGCGGTGATCGACACGGTGTTCGCCGACAAGGGCTCGCGACTCGATCTCGACCTCATCGCCCGCGCGCACGGTTGGACTGAAACGGTTGTGAAGCCCGCGGTATCGGCTTCCGCGCACGAGACGCGGCGGTTCACCATGGAGCAGCGCGCGACAGGCCAGCTTCATCTCGAGCGGCTGCTGGAGCAGCGCGACGTGATGGTGCAGCCACACCTCTCGGCGCTGGCTGAGCGCGGAGAGCTGTCGCTGCTCTACGCGCGTGGCCGGTTCACCCACTCTGTTCGACGCCGCTCGGCGCTGATCGAGGGCGACACCATGCCGAAGGTTGCTGCCGCCATGGCGAGCACCGCGGCGCGCCGGCATGCCTATCGCGTGCTCGCCGCCGCCGCCGATACGATCGGCATCTCGCCTAACGACTTGCTATATGCGCGGGTGGATCTCGCGGAGACGGGGGCAGATGAATACGTGCTGCTCGAGCTGGAGCTGGTCGAGCCATCGCTTTTCCTGCTCCACGCCCCCGAGGCCGCGGAGCAGTATGCGGATGAGTTGATGATGCTTTTGAGGTGAACGGTTGTAGGCGGCAGGTTGCTGGTTTGCGGGTTGGGACGCGGGATGAGGGCCGATTGTCATCCTGAGCGCAAGCGCCTGCCCTCGAGGAGCGCCAGCGACGAAGGGAAGGATCTGCTGTTCGCCGATCCGGTCCCTTCCCGAACGGCCGTAGGAGAGGCGAGGTCACGCCCGCCATCGAGATCGCGACGGTCCAAGCCAAGTCTTGGGGATCACCCGGATGAACTCGGATCTCTCCACGTGGAGCAGGAGCACCGCGTCGCCCAGCCGCCATCAATCGCTTTTGTAAACGGCACACCAGACAAGTCCGGCGCACCCCATCGTTAGGATGGCGTTTGGACGCGTGATCTCTTACCCCAGGACGAGCCGATCCGGGTCCTCCGGGTAATTCGAGCTTTACCGGCTTGAATGGTCGCGCTCTCGAGGCGGCGAATGAGGGAGACGCGAACGGCGAAAACAGCAGATCCTTCCCTTCGTCGCTGGCGCTCCTCGAGGGCAGGCGCTTGCGCTCAGGATGACAGCCGTGTTGTCGCCCGCGCCCGGTCACGGCACCGGCTTCATGTCGCTCACGACTGGCAGTACGAGATGCGACGCTGCTTGGGGGGTGCGGTACACCTTCACCCTCGCCGCCGTGTAGTCCGAAGCCTTCGCCTCGAAGATGTTCGGGACGTATTTCTGCGGGTTGCGGTCGATGATCGGGAACCAGGTGCTCTGCACCTGCACCATGATCCGGTGTCCCTTCTGGAACCGGTAGCTCTGGCTGTGCAGGCTGTACTTGAACTCCGTGGTCTGGTTCGGCGTGATCGGCTGCGGGTGCTCGAAGCTGGTGCGGTAGCGGCCGCGAAGGACCTCGTTCGCGACCATGAACTCGTACCCGCCCATCTTCGGGTCGTTAGGCATGTCCTCGGGATAGACGTCGATCAGCTTCACGATCCAGTCCGCGTCGCTGCCGGTCGTTGCCGCGAACAGGTCGGCGGTGATGTCGCCGGCGATGGTCACGTCGTCCGTGAGCGGCTTCGTCGACCAGGTGAGCACGTCCGGACGATCGCGTACGAATCGCTGGTCTTCGGTGAGCCACGTGTACCATCCCGAGCCGCGCGGGTCGTACGTCGCCTGAATGGGACGCTGGCGATAAGGAACGGGATGCGCGGGATCGGCGACGTAGGAGTCGAAGTTCGGCGCGCCCTGCTGCACGACCGGTGCATCGAACGAGAGACCGCCGCTGTCGCGGAAAAAGAGTGAGCGCGCGGCGACGTTCGTTTTGGGGGGCCAGCTGTCATAACGGCGCCACTGGTTCGCACCGCCCTCGAAGGTGATCGCTTCGGGCTGCTTCAGGTTGCCGCGATCCTTGAGGTAGAACGCGAAGAACGGTGCCTGAATGCTGTCGCGAAAATACTTCGACGTCGGGCTGCCGAAGTCGATGTTGCCGAGCTTCTGGCCTAACGGCGCGTTCCAACCGCCGTGATTCCACGGACCGACGACGAGGAAGTTCTTGTTCTGCGTGTCGAACTTCTCGAGGCGCAGGTAGATCTGAACCGGGCCGTAGAAATCTTCCTGGTCCCACCATCCGGCGACGTTCAGCGTCGGCACCGTCACCTGCGTGAGAGCGGGAATCAGTGTCTGACGCTGCCAGAAGAGATCGTAATTCGGATGCGCGACGTAGTCGTTCCACGTTGGTATCTTGCCGTGGAGATACTTCGCGTTGACGTTCGACAGCGGACCTAACGCGAGGTACCACTCGTAGGTGTCGTACTTGTCGAAGTTGAAGTTCTCGACGTCCTTGCCCGCTTCCATCATCGCCGCGTACTCGAATCCGTAGCTCAGGCGGAACGCACCGTTATGATGGAAATCGTCGCCGAGCCACATGTCGGACGGCGAAGCCTGTGGGGACGCAGCCTTGAGTGCCGGGTGCGGATCGGTGAGCGCCATCGCCGTCGTCCAGCCGGTGTACGATACGCCGAGCATGCCGACGCGACCGTTGTTGTTGGGCACATTCTTCAGGACCCAGTCGATCGTGTCGTAGGCGTCGGTGGCTTCGTCGATCGCTTTGGGATTCTTGCGTTCAGCGACGCTCCGGGCGGGACGCTGCATAACGAACTGCCCTTCGCTCTTGAACCGGCCGCGGATATCCTGGAACACGAAGATGTAGCCGTCGTCGGCGAGCTCGCGGTACGCAGTGTTGAGGGCGCCGGCGGCTCCGTCGATGCCGTACGGCGTGCGGGAGAAGATGATCGGCAGCGGTCCCTGCTGATCCTTCGGCGCATAAATGTCCGAATTCAGCCGGACGCCGTCGCGCGTGGGGATCATCGCGTTGGTCTTGACGTAGCGCTGGGTGTTGTCGGGGGCGGGCTGCTGCGCGGGAAGCGCGCCGGCCGCGGCGAGCAAAAGGAGGAGAGCTCGAATTCGCATCAGAGTGATTCGGGGAGGGATTGGTTGATCACGAGCATGGGCCGCGCGCAGCGTTAGCGCAAGCCTTACGCGATTGACTCCAGCGCAACGTCGAGCCATGCTCAGACGTACAGGTGCTCGGTGTTCAGTGTGCACGTGTAGCACTTCACCGATCACCGACGACCAAGTACCGAGCGCCCGCGAGAAGCGGATCCTTCGCTGCGCTCAGGATGACAGACCCATTTCACGCTATCATGACCTCCCGACGTGATTTTCTTCGTACCTCGGCGATTGCTGGTGGCGCGATCGGCCTTGGCCTCTCATCCGAATCATGCGCCCACCCGTCGCAGATCGCGCCAAACGATCGCGTCGAGTTCACGTCACCCCCGCGCGACAAAGCCCAGCGTCCGCTCCGCATGCTCATCCTTGGTGGCACCGGGTTCATTGGTCCGTACCAAGTGCAATACGCACTCGATCGAGGCCATACCGTCACGCTCTTCAATCGTGGCAAGACCAACCCCAAGCTTTTTCCGACCGTCGAGAAGCTCATTGGCGATCGTAATGGCGACCTCAAATCGCTCGAGGGGCGTCGGTGGGATGCGGTGATCGACAATTCTGTGCAGACGAATCCGCACTGGGTGACTCTCACCGCGGATCTGCTCAAGAACAACGTCAAGCAATACGTCTTCGTCTCGACGCGATCGGTGTACTCGGATCTGAGCCGCGTGCCCATGACGTCGGAGGCGCCGGTCTTCACGGAGGAGACGGCGAACTGGGATCGCAGCAAGCCGATGCCCTATGGTCTCGTCAAAGCCCTCGCCGAAAAAGAAGCGCTGAAGTATTTCCCCGGTCGCACCACGATCGTTAGGCCTGGCCTGATCATCGGTCCGGGGGATCTCACCGATCGCTTCACCTATTGGCCCGTCCGCATCGAGCGAGGCGGGGAAGTCCTCGCGCCTGGTGACGGGACCGATCCAGTGCAAATCATCGACGCACGCGATCTCTCGGAGTGGATGATCCGGCTCTGTGAGCAGAACGCGCCCGGCATCTTCAATGCAGTGGGTCCGAAGAACCCACGCTCTTTCGCCGAGTTCCTCCATGGCATCAAAGCCGCCACGACGTCCGAGGCAACCTTCACGTGGGTCGATACCGATTTTCTCGTCGCTCGTGACGTACGACCGTACCGAGAGATGCCGGTTTGGCAACCGGCGCGTGGAAAAAATCTGGGCTTCGCCCGTTTCGACATCTCGCCGGAGCTAGCGTTAGGCATCACGTTCCGGCCACTTGCCGTCACAACGCGTGACACGCTCGACTATTACCATCAACAGTCGCCGGAACGTCAGGAAACGCTAAAGGCGGGGCTGGCCGCGGAACGTGAAGCGCAGGTGCTGGCCGAGTGGCACAAGGCGCACAACGCCTGAGGCGTGGGATGATCCGGTGGACCTAACTACTACGCAGAGCCGTTAGCGGGTCGACACTCGACGCCCGCCGGGCCGGAATCCAGCTCGCGATGAGCGACGTCACGAGCACGACGATCGCGACCGCCGAGTAGACCCGTGGGTCGGAGACGTTCGTGCCATGCAGCAGCTCGCCAATGAATGGCGCAGCCATCGCTGCGACTGGTAGGCCAATCGCCAGTCCGATCGCCACGAGGAGCAAGGCGTCGCGAAGAATCATGACGCGAAGGGCGGTGCGGGTTGCGCCGAGAGCTCCGCGAATGCCGATCTCGCGTGTGCGTCGGCTCACCGCGTACGCGAGCACCCCATGCACGCCGATCAAGGCCAGCATGAGGCCGATCAGTGCAAACCCGAGAATCTGTAGCGCGTTCGTGCGAACCCCCGCGAGCTGGCGATCGATCTGCTCGGCGACCAGACCGGTGAAGAGAGGACGGTCCGGCACGGAGCGGATGAGTGCCTGACGAGCGGGTCGAAGCAACGCCTGCGCTGCAAGGCCATCCGTTGCACGCACGACGAAAGTGGGGAAAGCCGAAGGCGCCTGCTCGAATGGCCGGTACACTTCCGGCCCGTCGGTAGCGAGCAACACGTTGGGCTGCGCCGCCTTGTTGTTCCGAACGACGCCGACGACGGTGACCATAACGCCTTGGCTGGCGGCGCTGTCGATACGAAAGCGCTGTCCGATCGCGCTGCTCGTTGGCCACCAGTGCCGGGCCGCCCAGTCGTTCACGATTGTCACGGGGACAGTGCCGTCGCGGTCGGCGTCGTCGAACTCGCGGCCACCCTGAAATCGAATGCCTAACGTGCCGAAGTAGCCGGGACTCACCGCGATGACGCTCGCGGGGGTCAGTGCGGGCGGCAGCGGTGAGGCCTCGCCGGCGAGATAGATCTCGCCCGGCGCTCCACGCAAGCCCAGTGGATTCGACGCACGCATCGTTGCCGCGGCGCCGCCGGGCAGCTCGCCGAGCTCCGCCAGAATCCGTCGCTCCACGGGAAGGTATGTTTGCTTCACTCGCCACGGATGCGGAAAGCTGGGTGTGCCTTGGACGAGGCGATCGGCGGCAAAGCCGACGTCCGTACGCGTTAGGCGCAACACCGTGGTCGTCATCAATGCCGCGCCGACGAGCAGCACGGTGGCACAGATCGTCTCGACCACGACGAATGCGCGTTGCGTGAGGCTGTGGCGCGCCGCGCCGCCAGTCGTGCTATCACGCAACACGCGCTGCACGTCCATCGCCCGCACCACCCGCAGCGGCACGACGCCTAGGCAGAGCGCGATCAACAGTGCGAGCCCAATGGCGAAGGCGGCGACACTGCCGTCGAGGCGATACTCCATGCCGATGGGGCGAATCGAGTCGAGCACGGCCAAGGAACGCAGTGCGTGTAGCATCCAGCCGGCGAAGGCGAGACCGAGCATCGCGCCGGCTGCCACTACCATGACCTGCTGAACGGCGAGGAATTTCATAAGGTCCGCGAGGCTTCCGCCGAGTGCCATGCGAACGGCCAGCTCGCGCTCTTGCTGCATGGTGCGCACGAGCAGCAGCGTCGCCACATTCACGACGGCAATGAGGAGGACGCACGCAACGACCGAGGCAAAGATGACGTCGTGCGATTGCGTGGACGCCACGTAGCGCTCGCGGAGTGGTTCGGCAACGAGCTTGGTGGACCGCGACTGTCCGCGCGCTGTCGCCTGGGCTGCCGGCGCGACAGTAGAAAGCTCGCCACGGAGCATTTCGATGGTCGCACCGGGCACGAGTCTGCCCACGACATTGAGAGTACGAATCGAAGGACGCGTACTCGGGTCGAGTGTCGGTACTTCGGGGAGCCAGAATTGCGCGCCCGCCTCGAACTCGAACCCAGCCGGCATGACGCCAACCACCGTGTATCGTGAGTCGCTGAGCTTCACCACTTTGCCGAGAATGCTCGGATCGGAGGCGAAGTGCGACGTCCACAAGCCATATCCCAAGACTACGGTGAGTGGTCCGCCAAGCCGGTCTTCTTCCGGAGTGAAAGTGCGGCCAAGGAGTGGCTTTGCGTGGAGGAGGCCAAAGACGTTAGGCGAGACGACACCACCGAGGACCGGCACGATCTCGTCACCAAGCACCAGCCCTTTGCCGCCAGATGTGAATGCGCCAACGGCATCGAGCGAGCGGAATGGATGATCGCGCAGCACCTGCGCAAACGTCTCGTATGACGGCTCACAGCCGGTCGCACAGCCCGCGGCACCCGCGGACGACGAGGGCACTTCCTGGATGACGACGAGCCGCTCACCGTTGGGGAATGGCAGCGACCGAAAGCGCACGGCGTCGAGCACACTGAAGGCCGCTCCGCTCGCGCCGATGCCTAACGCGAGCGACAGCACGGTCGTCGTCAGGAACACGGGTGTGCGTGCCAGCGAGCGCGCGGCGAGCCGGAGATCCGAAAGCATGACGATGGAGGCTGAAGTGTTCGCTCAGCAGACTTCCAACGCGTTCACGGCGTCGATCTTGTTCATGTCGATGAAGCAGTACATCCCGCATTGCGTCAAGCCCGCGGCCTTGAACTCACGGCGAAGGGTGGCGGCGGAACGATGGATCCACCCGTCCATATCGCCGACCATGTCGTCTTCGCGGGCATAGGCTTCGATGTAGGCCACGCCGCCTAACAAACGGCGTATCTCGCGCAGTCCCGGCTGCAGGTCCGCTTTCGGCACGTACTGCAGCATGTCGGCGCAAATGATGAGATCGAACGGGCCGCGGAGCTTGAGGGTGCGCAGCGTTCCGAAGCTTCCAGGCCTGATGTTTCGCGTTGCACCGAAGGTGCGCACGGCATAGTCGCTCGATTCGACCCCCGTATACGCCACGCCGGGGCGAATACGCTTGAGCGCAATGAGCCATCGGGCCTCACCGCATCCTACGTCCAGCACCGTACGCACGTGCCGGCCGAGCATGTATTCCGCCGCGGATAGGGCAAGATGCACCTTTCGATCGAGCACGCGGTCCGACGTCACCCGCGTGCGCGGGTCGCGGTACCAGCGGTTGAAATACGCGGCGTCGTAGGACTTCAAGAGGGGCTAGAGGCTAGGGACTAGGGCCTGGGAATGCACCAGAAGAATAAGCGGCAAAAAGCCCTCAGTTCCCAGCCTCGAGCCCTAGTCCCTCACCCCTAGTCCCTACGCCCTCTTTCTGTTGCACCCCCACGCCTCCGCGCGTCACTCTGTTGATGCGTCACTCGCGCGAGATACCCGTTACCCGACAGTCGGCGCTCGACAGCGCCCGCTGGTTCGTTTTCGAGCATTTCGAGCTCGTGCTGGTATTGTTGCTCGTGAGCTCGATGCTGGCGATCCACTGGTTCATCGACGAAAAGATCGCCTTTCTCAACTTCTACTACCTCCCCGTTATCGCCGCGGGCTTCTATCTCGGAAGGCGGAGCGCGGTGTGGTCCTCTGTCTTCATCGTCGTCCTCGTCGCCTTCTTCGAGGCGCTCGTTGGACTGAATGGCTCGGCCGCGATCGAGATCGGAGTGAATCCGCGGCTACTGTTCACGATGATTCCGTGGGCAGGATTTCTCATCCTCACCGGCTATGTTGTGGGTACGCTGGCCGATCAGCGACGCGCGCGATTGGAAGACCTCAAGGGCGCGTACATGACGATGCTCGAGCTGATGACGTTCCATCTCGAGTCCAGCGAGCGACACAATACCGGTCATAGCTTTCGCGTAGCCGAGCGTGCCGTGACGCTCGGGCGCGAGCTGGGGATGCGCAGTGAGGAGCTGGAAGACCTTCGTGTCGCGGCACTCCTCCATGAGCTGGGGCCGCAGGACCCACGGCTGCTGCGACTCTTCGAACAATTCCCGGGCGATGTCCGGCAGCTGCCAATCGCCAACTCGATGCGCGCGGCGCTCGATCTCGTTGGTGAGTACAGCCACTATCACGAGCATGTCGGTGCCGACTGGCCGGTAGATCTCGTGCGGGGCTCGTTGGCGGTGAAGGTGCTCGCGGTCGCCGATGCGTTCGAGACCCTGCAGATGCCGAGTCCCAATCGGCCGCCTTTCTCACCGTGGGGTGCCGTGGAGGAGATCGAGCGCGGCGCTGGGCAGATCTTCGCGACGGATGTCGTGCGCGCACTGCGGAAGCTCGCCGCCGCACCGGAGCGGAGCGTCGAGCAGCAGATGCAGAGGCCTTTGTCAGTGGTCCGGGGCGCCTGAAGGACTCATAGTCCGCGCTCACGCTTTCTAGCTGTGCACGCCACGATGGCCATCGTGAGCGCCCTCCCGGCCGCGCTTCGTCTGGTTTACAATCGAGCAACTCAACCAGCGAAACGAACGAATGCCGCGCGCGAAAAAGACGGCCACCAAGAAACGATCTCTGCTTTCTAAGGTCGTCGGCAAGAGAGGGTCACGTTCGGGTCCCAAGACGCTCGCAATCGACATCGGCGGCTCGCATATAAAAGCCTCCGTGCTCGATGACCGGGGGCGCATGCTTCACGAACGCGTTCGTGTCGACACGCCGAAGCGCCCCACTCCGCAGCAGATTGTCTCGCTCATCGCGTCGCTCGTTCCCACGCTGCCGCGCTTCAACCGGGTGTCGGTCGGATTCCCTGGCGTCGTGCGCAACGGCGTCGTGCTCACCGCGCCGAATCTCGGGACGGAACGTTTCCGCAAATTCAATCTCGAGCGTGCGCTCGAGCGCAGACTGCACAAGCCCGTGCGCGTGGAGAATGACGCCGATGTACAGGGTCTCGCGGCAGTGAAAGGCAAGGGTGTTGAGATGGTGATCACGCTCGGCACTGGCTTCGGCTCCTCCATCTTCGTGAACGGCCGGCTCGGTCCTCATCTCGAGCTTGCGCACCACATGTTTCGCAAAGACAAAACATATGAAGAGGAGTTAGGCGAGGCAGCGCGGAATCGCGACGGGAACGTGGTCTGGCAGCGACACGTCGTTGAAGCGATCGACTCGTTGCGCAACCTCACGAATTTCGATCATCTGTATATCGGCGGCGGCAACGCTCGCCTTCTCGATCTCGAGCTGCCGCGGGACGTGAGCATCGTCTCCAACACGGCAGGGATCATCGGCGGCGTCAGGCTCTGGGCATAGGACCGTCGCGAAAAATCGCGGCGCTTTCTGTCGCGCGGCATGTCGCCTGCGGAGCTCTTCGGCCCCATTCACGATGCGAGGAGCAAAGTCGCCATGGATGATCGCATGCAGACGGGCCGAGAGAACGCGCCGGATCGATCCCGGCCGGGCGCCCAGCAAAAAGATGAGGGCGCACGCAACGGCCGCCGCGAATCGAGCGGTACCGAGCGCTCGATGGGCGATCGATCATCCGCCGCAAGACCGGCACTCACCGATCGTGAGCGCAACGAGCGCTGGCCGCTCGGCTAACGCTCAACGTCCTTTGCGGACGTACCCGATATAGTCGGTATAGACGGGCTCGCGTCCGGCCGCACGCATCGTGCGCGCGATCTGTCCGCGATGGTAGTGCCCGTGCAGCGCCACGTGGGTGAGGATCTCTTCGACGTCGTTGTCGAACTCATTGCCGGCGCTATTTCGGTACCGCACCCGCTGACTCTTGGTGTCATCGGGGCGACGCAAGAGGTCGCGAAACCGACGACGATTTCCATCCTCGAGCTGAGCAATGGCGTCCAGCGACAGGCTGGGCCAGACGGCGACGCGTTGCGGCGACGCATCGATGCGGTTCAACCAAAGATGCTCGGCCGCGACGATGTGTGCGAAGAGCTTCATTGTTTCGGCATCGAGCGGCTCACGCCGCGCCTCGGCCACCAGCGCGTCATGCGCCCACCACATGTGCTCGTAGAGCCGATCGAGAGTCGGTGACATGGGTTGTTCGTTCAGAAGAGGGGAACTTCAAAAGCAGATCCTTCGCTTCGCTCAGGATGACATTCACTTGTCACCCTGATCCTTCGCTTCGCTCAGGATGACATTCACCTGTCACCCTGATCCTTCGCTTCGCTCAGGATGACATTCGCGTGTCATCCTGAGGAGCGCAGCGACGAAGGATCTGCTTCTCTGTTTTTCGCAATCTCTTCACATCCTCAACAAATAACTCGCCTTCACGAAAAACGCGTCAGTCACGCGGCGCAATCGCGAGAAGGCGAGGGGATCGTCTTCGGTGAGGCTGCTCCCATATCCGGCGAAGAAAACGGTTCCCGGCGTCGGGCGGTAGGAGAAGAGCCAGTCCACCCGGAAGGCGGTTGACGGCGAGCGCGGAACCGTTGTCGCGCCTAACGGGCCTACGGTGTAGAGGGGCAGTCCCGTGCGGGGATCTCGTACCAGCGAGTCTCCGGTGCTCGCCGCGTATTGGCCCACGAAGCGGACGAACACAGGCCGGGCGAGCTGATACTCGACCTTCACTCGCGGAATGCGAATGTAGGTCGTCATCTGATCGTTGGCGCGGCGTGTGAGCATCGAGCTCACGTACGATCCGTTGACGCGCAGCTTGTCCGTCGGCCGCCAGTTCACGCTGGCGCCGGCATCCAGGCGCCGCACGCGCGATGTTTCGCTGAAATCCACGTCGTGGCCGGTCGAGGTGCTCACCGACGCGTCGAAGCGCTGATAGATCGGCGTGTTCACCCGCCCGCCAAGAACGAACGTCGTTATGCGATCCGAGGGAACGAACGGGGCGTAGCCAGTGGTTCCGCTGCCGGGTGGCGCGATAGTCTGGAGTCCGATGTATTGCGCGCGATCGAAGGCAAAGGAAGCAAGTGTCGGGCTGAGATTCAGCGACCAGCCGCCATGCAGCAGAAACTCGTTGCTCGCCGAGAACTTGTCCTCGAGTAGGCTCTTGGCCGAAAAGAAATCGTCGTAGCGCCAGAGCGCGTTGGTTGTCACGAAGACGTTGTAGCGCTCGAAGACCGAGCCGGGGCGTCCGTAAAGGGTGAAGCGGTTCGATACGCTTGGCTGCACGTAGCCCGTGCGCGGAACGAAGCCATTCCACGCCGCAAAGTCGTGCTGAATGCCGATGATGTTGTAATGAAAGCCAAAAGCGCGTCCCGTACGGTCGAGCACTGCCTCCCACATCGGCGCGGCGCGGGTGGAGTCACCGAGCCGCGTGCTGCTGCCAACGAGCTGGAATTGCGCGAAGTACAATCGACCGAACACGATTCGCAGATCGCCACCCGCCAGCCGATTGAAGGACGTGCCTTCCTCACGATCGCTCACGAGAAGACCAGCTGTCGATTGGCCGGCGAAGTCGCGCCTAACGCGGAGGATCGTCGCGATTGGATTCTCGCCCGGCGTACGCGAGATCTGCTGGTCATCCACCGCCGAGAGCAACGCGAGATCGGTTCCGCCGATCTTTCCAGTCACCTTCGCAGCCGCGGTGGGGTGGACGATTTGTCGCGTGTAGACGAGTGTGTTGGGAACGTTGAACTGATCGCTTCCCTCGACGAAGAAGGGCCGCTTTTCCGGATAGAACAACGCGAAGCGCAAGTCGGTAGCGATCTGCGTAGCGTCCGCCTCGACCTGCGAAAAATCCGGCTTGACGGTCCCGTTGAGGACGAAGTTGCTGGTCATTCCCCATTTCACGTTGCCGCCTAACGCGTCGGTGCGCTCGTAGCCCCAGGCGCCCGGCACGCCGCCCGGGAGTTGTCGTGGAGTGCCGGCGGTGGTTGACGTGAGCTCTGGGTTGAGCTCGAGCACTTCGCCGTGGTGCATCCCCGTGAGGCCGGCAAGCGTGCCCTCCTGTCCAATGAATGACGCGGACGCCTTCCGAGCCGCCGTCCACGTTTCTTGATAACCGGAGTGCTGCACGTTGCGCTGGATCTGCAGTCCCCAGTCTTGTACGTCCTTCGCCGCGTAGCGGAGTGACTTGAACGGTATGCGGATCTCGACCTCGAATCCCCAGGGGGTGACATGTCCCTTCGATTGCCACAAGAAGTCCGCGCTCAGATCGTTCTGTCCCGGCATGACGTTCGAGCCCGGGATGAAGCCACCTGCTTCGCTCTTCATACCGTCCGCTTGTACGCCTAACGGGTTGACGATGAAAACGAAAGCGCGGCGCTGGTCGTGGAAGGTGTCGAGGTGAATTTCGACATTGTCATCACCGCTGATGCGGTCACGGTCGGCGAGCGTCGCGTGCACACCCGCCTCTCCGCCGTGCGGCTCGAAGGCACGCACGCCGAAGTAGATCGCCGTCGACGAATACCAGACGTGGACTTCCGTGGAGTCCGGCGCCGGACGCTGATCGATGGGCGCGTAGAGCGAGAACCCCGTGAGCAAGGCGGCGTCGCGCCAGGCCGGCTCGTCGAGGGATCCGTCGATCCTGATTTCGCCCTCACGTCCTTCCGCCTTCGGCGCGCTCACAACCGTGCGGTTCGCGCGTCCGTCATAGACAGCGGCCGCCCCGGCGGGCCGCGGCTGCGCCTGCTCGAGCGTGGTTGGGTTTTGGAGGAGAAAAAGGAGGGGGAGAACGGCGAACATCGTCACGGCAGGTGCGGGAGAGAGGAAGATAATCTCCGCGTGACCAACTGGCCTCAGAGACGTATCTTGGAAGCCGCTCGCCACAGCCTCTCATCGCGCCCTGCCCAACGCGTAAGCTCGTGCGCTACGACGACCCCATACTCGAGACAATCGCCCGCTCGATCCACACGTTCTTTCCGCGCTGCGTGAAATGCGGTGAGCCCGTGGAGTCGTACGATGACGCAGACGTCCGCATTCACACCAAGCGCGTTGTGCATCGATCGGGTTGCCCAACGACGCCCGTGGCCGAGCAACCATCGTAGCTGCCGCGACGCGTCAGTCCTCTTCCTCTTCCGCCTCTTCTCCGTGCTCCACGATGTCCCCCGGCTTGAAGAGGATGTCTTGAAGAATCTTGCGCCAAAGTGGCGTGCGACGGAGTAGGAACTCGAGGTCCATCCCGAAGTGCTTGAACTCCTCCTTCTGCGCATTGCGCATGATGGCCCGCGCTACCTTGTCCTTCTCCAAGGCGATGCGCTGTTCGTACCAACTGATCGCCTCGGCTTCCTCCGTGAGTGAGGTGATCATGCGCGCGAAAGTGCGCGTCGTGTCCGGAAGCTCGTTCGCTGGCTCATGATACTGTTCGAATCCCATCTCCCTCTCCGCGTTAACGCTCCGCCCTTCTCGACAGCCGCTCGCCCAAGAGTCCGATCGCTATGCCGAGCGGGATATTGAGTGCGGCGACCAACACGATCAGCAATGCGATTCCGCCGGACAGCGGACGTGGCGCACGAACGAAATTGATGATCGCCGCCACCACGGCCGCAATACATCCCATCGCGAAGCCGACACGTCCTGCTGTTTGCCGTCGTGCGCGAAGAATTGGATCGCTCGGAATGCGCGCGTCCGCCATCACGTCTCCGCTGGCAGGCGACGCGCTGTCCCCCGATGCACGGCCCACGCCAAGGCGAGCATTGGGGGAAGGGCAAATGCCAGCACTTCGCCGTTCGACTCGCGCGACAATCCTGTGACGTGCAACAGGAAGGCGACGGTCGCGAGAGCAACGAGCGTGAAGGTCAGCCAACGCGTTACTCGTGAGAGCCGACCCTTCACCGCCGTCATCGGCGCGAGCACGGCGAGCACCAGCCACAGCGGGTTGAAGACCAGCAGATTCTCGTTCCGGTGGGCGAAGGTGTGATCCGTGATCGTCCAGAGGAGGGTAAGGAGGATGCCCAGAAAGCCTGCGCCGAAGGACCAGATCGCGAACAGCGTCCCCGCGGTGAATCTCGCCGATGCGTGTCCCCGAGCCGCACGCCATCCGACGACAGCGAACAGCACCGCGAGCACGAGCCCGAGAATCACGAATGTCGGCATCCAGTGCGGTGGTGCGGCCGGCTCCTGATGGGTCAACGTCGGTAATAGCATGCGCTCGCTCTTCACCAGCGGCCGCGTTCCACCTTTGCCGTCATCCACGCGGAGCTCGCGGATGTAGTCGCGGAGCCGCATAGGAAGGAACATCTCCTCGAACGCCGTGAGCTGCCGATCCGCGGGGCGGCCGAGCCCAACGTCGATTCCCGATGCGAGCAAGGCCTGGCTCTGCGTGAGACGTAGCGTCTCGGAGCGGTAGGTGTACTCGGTCTTTCGTCCCGAGAAGGTCGCGCGGATCACGCCGCCGAGAACACGATCGAGTGCATCGCGCACACGCGTGGAGCAGTTATCGCGGTAGTAGTCGTAGCGGTAGTTCGCGTTTTCCGGACGAGAGTTCCAGAGGACGAAATCGCGCAGCGCCACTTTCTGCGCGTTCGTGAGATCGAGCTCCTGAGCCCACACGGCGCGGTCTCGGGCGCGGTAATCGATGAGCGTTTGCTCATAGGGGTAGCCGCCCATCGAGTACAGCATCCGCCCTTGCAGGAAGTGCGGGATGAAATACGGCTGGCGCGAGTCGAAGATCCCCCAGTTGTAAACGACGTCGACGGGGCCGCCCACCGACCCGGGGCGATCGACGTGGAACCAAAGCGCGTTGTGCCCGAATTGCTCCCACACTTCCTCGCCGACCCCCATCGTGAGGAGCGTTATCGTGAGCTCGCTGCCGGGCTCCCGCGGCGCCGAGATCGGCGCGGACGGCGGACGTTCCGCGCTCGGCGGCCGTACCTGCGCATTGGCGACCATCGATGACGTGAGAAGAAATGCGATGACCGATCGAAAAGACATCGAGATAAGAAGTGATCGAAGTGACCCGGAAGCTAACGGGCATCGCCGCGGCCCCGCCATTTGTGCATATCGGCGCGGCACGCAGCGTGCGCGCGAAATCAACATCTTCTACCGGAGGGTCGGAATGCCGAAACGGAGCAACGGTGGTATGAGCGCGAGTGGGGGGAAGGGCAGCTCCAGCAAAGGATCGCGGAGCGCGAGTGGTGCTTCCGGCAGCTCGAGCAGCAAAGGAAAGAGTGGCGGCAGCAGCAGTGCGCGGAGCGCTTCGGGGTCGTCTCGCACGGGAAGCTCCCGCAGCGCGTCAGGAGGCACCGGCAGCTCGCGTAGCGCATCCGGTGGATCGTCCAGCTCGAGCTCGACCAGCGGACGCCGCGTTATCGGGCGAGGCATGACGTCGCTCGATTCAACTCAGGCCGCGCTCGATTCACGCACCGGTGAAGTGGATCAACGCACGCGCAAGAAATCGTAAGCTCTTATTGCTGCGAACAGATGGAGCGCGGACGGCTGCACAGCGACTCCGATTCTACGCCCCGCGAGCCCGGACGAATTCTTTGGAACTGTACACCGGCGGCCAAATCCTCCCTGTCATCCTGAGCGAAGGCGAAGGATCTGCTTTCGCCAGTACTGCGAGGAGCCGCCCGAGGTCGTAACAAAGAATGATCGTCCGCGCTCGTTGCGGCGGCGCCGCCGTTCTGCGCACGGAGGGCACCGCGTTGTCGCCTCGTACTTGTCTGTGTTAGTCCGCGATCCAGCTGCTAAACAGTCCGAAACAGTACCGGGAGTCAGGATTCCCCAAATCCCATACTCTCCACCAGCGCGAAATCATTCGCCGAGGGTGGCTTCAGCTTGAACCACTCGAGCTGGTAAACGGCTTCACGCGCGAAATCCACGTCCGTCGTCCACGTCAGGTCCGTCGCCGGCGTGCCCGCGTCGGATCGAACAACGAGCACCGCCAGCGGCGGTAGCTGCTTCATCGTGCAGTAGCGATTCACCATCCCCAGCGCCACCGCGAGAGAATTCGCGTCCAAACCGATCCGTTCCGCCAGTAAGGTGTATGTCAGGGTCTGGCGATAGAACGCGGCGCTGATCAGCGCCTGCCACACTTGGACGGCTTGATCTGACCGCGTCATCGCTGTAGCTCCCGAATGAGAGGGCCGATGAAGGCTCGAAAAGAAATTCTCGTGGCTTGAGGGCCGCTGTTCGTTAGGCACGAACGACGGAAACTCGTGTGGCGCCATGTGATGCACGTCACGACATGATTCTCCGCAATCGTTACTGTTCTCGGTCGCACGGCACCATTCTCGCTGGCTCGCATAGTGTAGCCGCGTCTCTGCAGTTTTTTGATGCCCAATCCTACTGAAGTCCCAACTCCGGCCGCACTCGCGGACCTCGTTGCCCGATGTAACGAGATGCAGCGATACTCCACCGAGCTCACCGCCGCCGAGGAGACGCGCGTCGCGGCACTTGCCTCGGCGATCGTGACCATGCGTCAGGTGCTCGAGCTTGCGCCGATCCCCAGCGAGCGCCTGCCATTGCGCCAGGCACGCATGGAGCACTGGGCGCTCACGGGACGCTCCATAGAGGACGCCGAAACGCTCGCGATCCGCAACCTGCACGGTGCGCTCGTTCTTGACGAGCATGGCCAGATCAAGGTCCTCACGAATCGCACGTGGCGCGGTGCGTGGCGCAACATCACTCTCTGGCGGGATGGCGTCGGTGGCTTACGCGCGAATGCACTGATGGACTATCTGGCCCGTCTCGCCGCCCTCGCGCAACGGCGCGCGCCCGACGTCGCGAAGCAGCTGCTCGAGCGCAGCGAAGCCGTGGTCGCGACGTATTCGCTCTTGCCGCCCGGACCGAGGTCGTCGCAGGCCGATTAGGCGCTGGGCGAGGGATAGGTGGGGAGTGGCGCGTAGCGCGTGGCGCTTACCACGTCACCAGGCCGTCATCGAGTTCAGACCGATGACGTCCTCCCTCGGATGGGTCATCGGCCCTCCTCAGCATCCCACCGGTGCGCTGTTTGTAATGCGAAGGGCTCGAAAACTCCCGAAACAGCGTGAGGGAGCGACGGACGATCTTTTTTTAAAGGATCATCGCGAAATTTTGGGAATGCGCCGCACGATGGTCTTGTTGCGTCAGAGTCGAATCGCGACGCGGGGCCGACCGAGGTCGTTCACAAAGCTTTAAACCGCTCGTCGTACGCGATGCCTCTCGCCATGACGAACCGATCCGGGTTCTCCGGGCAATCCGAGTCCCTTGGTCTGTCTGGTCGAGCTCTCAAATGCGGCGAATCACCGAATGAAGATCGCGAGGGTCCTAGCCAGTCAGTGGGGATTACCCGGATTGCCCGGATTACCCGGATCTCTCCGAGTGCATCAAAGGAATGATGTCGCCCGGCGGTCATCGAATGAGTTGTGAACTGCACACGACTCGAGTCCGGTGCGCCCTGGCAGGCATACGTCGTTCACAAAGCAATAAAGGCTCGGCGCACGCGATGCGTCTCGCCAGGACGAATCGATCCGGGTAATCCGGGCAATCCGAGTCCCTTGGTCTCTCTGGTCGAGCTCTCAAATGCGGCGAATCACCCAATGAAGATCGCGATGCTGCTAGCCAATCAGTGGGGATTACCCGGAGTAGCCGGATCTCTCCGAGTGGAGCAATGGCATAATCTCGCCCGACCGTGATCGAATGAGTTGTGAACTGCACACGACTCGAGTCCGGTGCGCCCTGGCAGGCCGACGTCGTTCACAAAGCAATACGGGCTCGTGGTGCGCGATGCCTCTCGCCATGACGAACCGATCCGGCTCCTCCGGGTAATCCGAGCCCCTTTGCTGTGTCAGGTCGAGCTCTCAATTCGGCGAATCACCGAATGAAGATCGCGATAGTGTTAGCCAATCAGTGGGGATTACCCGGAGTAGCCGGATCTCTCCGAGTGGCGCAATGGCATAATCTCGCCCGACCGTGATCGAATGAGTTGTGAACGGCGCAACATTCGATTCCGGCGCGCGCGGCGGAGTGGGGTCCTTCACAAAGTTTTGCACGGCTCGTCGCACGCAGAGCATCCCGTCACGACGAACCGATCCGGGTTCTCCGGCAATCCGAGCCCCTTGGTCTGTCCGGTCGAGCTCTCAATGCGGAAGAGGCACACCGAATGGAGATCGCGACTGTTGGCCAATGGTGGGGATTACCCCGTTACACGGATTGCCCGGATCTCTCCGAGTGGAGCAAAGGCGGCGCTTGGAGGGTGCCGGGTGGCGCGTGAATGAGCCTCCGGGCGCCATTCACCACCCGCAACCCTCTACCCTCTACCCCCCAGCCGTACGCTGAGCTGCACCGCCGCCGTTGCCGCGCCGTCGACGTGCAACAGGAACGTATAGCGGCCTGCGGTGGCGACGTTGAAGAGGTCGAACTGGAGAGGCAAATCCACCGCAACCGAATCCAGCTCGGCAGGCATCGGCGGCAGTGTGACCTCACCGCCCGGCCGACCGATCTCCTTTCCAGCAGGGTCGGTCATCAGCACCTCCACCGCGTGCGGCCGGCCTGCCTCCTCCCTCGTGAAAAGAATGCGCGCCGCAAAAGCAACGCGCGGCAGCGTGAATGGGACCGCCGCCACCTGCAGATCATTGAAGACGCCGATGAGCGATGGTCGGCCGTCGTTGCCGAGGATGACCTGGTCGCACAGGGCGACGTATTGAACGTGCACGTGAATTCCGAGCTGAAGGATGAAGCGAGCGAAAATCGACTACGGGATGAGCACGGCCGCGCCCTTCACGCGACCAGAGCGCAGCGCATCCAGCGCCTCGTTCGCGCGCTCGAGCGGATATCGCTCGACCTCCGTTCGGACAGGCACCCTCGGTGCCAACGCGAGAAATTCCTCGCCATCCCGACGAGTGAGATTCGCCACCGAGCGGATCGTTCGCTCGCCCCACAAATCGTCGTAAGCGAACCCCGGAATATCGCTCATATGAATGCCGGCGCAGACAACAATCCCGCCTTTGGCGGTGGAACGCAGCGCGGCCGGGACCAGCGATCCGACGGGAGCGAAGATGATCGCCGCATCCAGTGGCTCAGGGCGTTCGTCCGTCGAACCTGCCCATTGGGCACCCATGGCCAACGCGAACGCTTGTGAGGCTGCGTCATCGGGCCGAGTGAAGGCAAATACTCGCTGGCCTCGCGCTATCGCGACCTGTGTGACGAGATGCGCCGCCGCCCCGAAACCGTAGATCCCGAGTCGCTTTGCCACCGTTGGATCGCCGGCGAGCTTGAGCGCGCGAAAGCCGATCAGCCCGGCGCAGAGTAAGGGAGCGGCGTGCGCATCGTCGTAATTCCCGATGATGGGGAAGGTGTACCGAGCATCCGCAACACAACACTCGGCGTAGCCACCATCGATGTCGTAACCAGTGAAGCGAGCGCGGTCACAGAGATTCTCTCGCCCCGTGGTGCAGTACACACAGACCCCACAGGTCCAGCCTAACCAGGGCACTCCCACACGGTCGCCTTCGCGAAACCGTGACGGGTTGGGCGCCTCCTCGACGATACCGACGATCTCGTGGCCGAGCACGAGTGGCAGCTTTGGCCGCGTCAGCTCACCATCGATGATATGGAGATCAGTGCGACAGACGGCGCAGGCGCGCACTCGAATGCGCAACTGACCCTCGCGCGCTACTGGCATCGGGATTTCGCATTCTCTCAACGCGCTCTGCTTGCTCTCCCTGACGACACGTTCCAACAGCATCGCGCGCATGCCTCGACCTCTTCTGATTCTCTTTCCAAAAACCAGATCCTTCGCTTCGCTCAGGATGACGTTCCATGTCTCAAGTGTCATCCTGAGGAGCCCTTCGCTTCGCTCTTAGGGGTCCTTTGAGGCTAGCCCCTCGCCAATGATCTTTGCCACCGTCATGACGGTAATCATGGGATTCACGCCGGATGAGGCAGGGAAGAGACTCGCGTCGGCGACGAAGAGTCCATCGACACCGCGAACGGCGCCGCGCTCGTCGCAGACTGAGGTCCGAGGATCCCGGCCCATCCTACAGCTTCCCATCTGGTGCGCGCTGAACAGAGTGGACCAATTGCGGTCTATCGCGCTGGACATGATGCGGGTGCAGAAGTCGTCGATTGCGGCATCGGTCGCGCCTCTGGTGTGAAGGACATGCGGCCGCGAGTGCAAAGTCATGACCTCCTCCGCGCCCGCAGCGACGTGAGCGCGGACGCCGGCGGCGATACCTCGTTTGAGGTGCATGAGCTCGCGCACGCCGGGTCGATACTCGATTGCCGCGCGACCTTCGCGCCTAACGCGTACCCGTCCGCCTTGGGCGTCGCGGGCGAGCACGATCGTGGTACTAACGTGCGCGGCCTTTTGCATCCGCTGGCGATGGTCGCGCGCACCATACCACGGAAGAGCGAGCGCCAGCAATCCAGGGTGGGCGGGCGCGACTTCGAGCCGTACGCCGTAATTTCCTTCGAGCGCGGCGTGCTCGTCCGACATCACTGTTTGAGGTGGGCCTTCCCAGGTGCGTACGGTGTCGGCGTACACACCAGCCACGGCGCTGGTGGGGTGGAGGTAAAGGTTTCTGCCTAACGCGGCATGGCGCAGCCCTGACCGCGTCAGGAGTGCCGGCGTCTCGAGGCCTCCAGCGGAGACGACGACCGTCTTCGCGCGGACGGCGATTTGGAATTCCGTTCCCATCGACGAGCCCGCGTCGCGCGCCACCGCCTGCACGCCGGTGACGCGATTTCGCTCCCGAACGATCTTCGTCACCCGGCAATTCGGCACGATGGTCACGTCGCCGGCCCTCTGGGCATCGGCGAGAAAGGTCACCGCCGTGCTCTGCTTGCCGCCGTGCCGGCAGCCGTAAACGCAGGCGCCACACTGGGTAGGATCGCAGCCACGGGCATTTCGCGCGACGTGGTGCCACGACCAGCCTAACGACACGCAGCCGCGGCGCAGCGCCTCGTTGTTCGCGTTGATCTCGCTCTCGACCGTGCTGACGTTGAGCCGCTCGCAAACGGCTTCTGCCGCGCGGGTAAACCGGTCGTCGGCGAAGAACGGCAGGCCGGACACCGACGCCCATTCGTCGCGAATCCTGTCGGGAAGCTGCAGGGAGGTCTGCCAGTTGACCGCCGTTCCTCCTCCAAGGCAGCCCCCCGCGAGGATGGCGACGCCGAGGTCCCGCGTGGACGTCGTGGCGCGATCGAGGTACAGGCGCTGCATGCCCACGATCTCGCGCTGGTCGAACTGTGGTGCCTGATCGCCGGGACCTTGCTCGAGCACGATGACTCGGAGCCCCGCTCGCGACAGCTCAGACGCAACCACGCCACCGCCGGCGCCCGAGCCAACGATGCAAACGTCGGCCTCCAGCTGAACCGGAGCGTCGATGTTCGTCAGCTTGAGCGCCGCCTCCCGCGCTGCCCCGTTAGGCATGGCCGCGTATCCGATGCCGTGCCACGTCGGGTTGGTCCGGTGCTCGTCCATGAGCGCATAGAAAAGAAACGCGGCGAGCCGCTTGACTGCCTGAAAGCCTTTCCTCGCCAATGGCACCGAGCTCGTTGCCATTGCGAGCAGCACGCGCTCCCGTTCCTCCGCGCGCAGCGCCCGAAAGGGCTTGGCTTTTCCCGCGATGCCCAGTACGAACAACGGATGATCGAGCGCGCGGAGCAGGAGTCGAAAGTCCTGCACCTGCTCCGCCGGCACCGCGGCGAGTGCCTCCTCCAACGCGCCCGGAACGCCTAACGACACGGCGTCCGCCCCGAAGAGTCCCGGCTCGTCACCGCCTGCAGCCTCGAGCCGGGGAAACAACGCCCCACACACCCACAACAACGTCGTCCTCTCACTCGGCGACAGCAGTGAGGGTGCCAGCGATCGGGCAAAGGGCTCAGATAAAGTGGTAGCGCTCACAGTCTCGCTGATACGTGGTCTCGCTACTTCCTCGGTTGCTCACTCGCCGCGCCACGCCGGTCCTCGCACGATCTTCCCCGGCTTCGCGCCCGTCACCTTTCCGTCACTCACCACCGCTACACCGTTTACGAACACGTATTTGACACCGACAGAGAGCTGATGCGGCTTCTCGTACGTCGCCTTGTCGATGATCGTGTTCGGGTCGAAAAGCATCACATCCGCGTACATCCCCTCACGGAGCTCGCCGCGATCGCGAACACTCAGCCGCTCCGCCACCGCCCCGGTCATTTTTCGTACGGCATCTTCCAACGTCAGGATTCGCTGATCGCGCACGAAACGACCGAGAATCCGTGGGTAGGTCCCGTACGCGCGGGGATGGGTTGCGATCTTCGCACTGTCCGGGTCAAATGCTTCCGCGTCCGTTCCGAACTTCATCCAGGGCTTCCTGACCTGCATCGCGACGTTCGAATCCGACGCGACGAAGATCACCTGACTGAGCTTGTTCTGCTCGGCGATCGTTAGGTCCATTAACGCGTCCGCCCAGTCCTTGTGCATCGCCTTCGCGACCTGGGTGAGCCGCTGACCCTCGTATTTCTTCAGGGAATCGACGTCGAAACCGACGACTTCCACCCCGCCAGGGGTCGCCGCCATGCAGAGGCTCTCGAAGCCCGCATGCTCGCTGGTCATCTCGGCTTTGATCTTCGCCCTCGTCGTTGCGTCGTGCAGGCGGTCGAGAAGCTTGCCGTCGGCATGCGCCCAGGGCGGAATGCATGACGAGAGATTGTTCTGCCCCGCGACATATGGATACTGATCCGCAGCGACGTCCTGCCCCGCGGCGCGCGCGGAATCGATCTTCGCTACGACTTGGGTCGCCTTCGGCCAGTTGCGGACGCCCGCCGCCTTCAGGTGGTAGATCTCCACCGGAACGCCACCTTCCTTGCCGATGCGGATCGCTTCGTCCACCGCTTCCACGAGCCGGTCACCTTCGGAGCGCATGTGGGTGATATAGACGCCGCCGAGGGGCGCCATTGCTTTGGCTTCCTCGATGAGCTCCGTGGTACTCGCATAGTTGCCGGGCGGATAGATCAGCGCGCTTCCCACGCCGAATGCGCCGTCGAGCATCGCGTCACGTACTACGCGACGCATCGTATCGAGCTCGGCGGCGTTCGCTGGCCCCTCGGCCATTCCCTTCGCGTAGGCGCGGACCGTACCGGCCCCAACGAAGGACCCAAAGTTCACCGAGGCGGTGTGCTTCTCCATGGCGCGCAGGAAGGCGTCGAAGCCGCGCTGGCCGCTGAAGGCTCGCAACTCCCGCTGAAGCGACGTGTCCATCGCAATCGCCGCCGACGATTGGATGATCTTGTCGTTGGCAGGAGCCGGCGTGTCGCCTTCGCCAAGGATCATGGTTGTCACGCCCTGCGTGATCATGCTCACGACACGGCTGTCGCCGGAGAGTAGCTCCGGATACGACTGCGCTTGAATGTCGATGACACCGGGCGCAACGACGAGACCGTGTGCATCGATCTTCTGTTTTGCCGTTTCGGTGATGGTCCCTGCGGGTGCCACGCGCGCAATGTGGTCACCGCTAATCGCGACGTCGCCATAAAACCACGGATTGCCGGTGCCGTCGACGATTTTCCCGTTGGTGATGACGACGTCGTACTGCTGAGAGGCGCCTTGCTGTTTCGCGAGTGGCTCGGGGCGTACGCTGCACGCGGTTACGACCGCGAGGACGGACAATACGGAACTGATGCGCATGGTATCGGATCTGAAGTTGGCGATCGTTAGGCGACAGGACAACGTCGCGCTTGGGTGAGATCCAGACGATGGCCCGGAAAACCGTGCTCGGCTAGTGCGAACGCGCCTCCAATTTGCAGTCGACGAGTGGTGATTCCTTTATGGGACGGACAGCAATGTTCGGATCGCGCGAAAAATCCTCGGACGATAGCGGCAAGGTGGCGGCGATTGCCGCGGAAGCGCGCCGGCAGATGCGGCCGCTTCGCGACGCCAGTGATCTCGATCCGCTGCTCGAGCGCATCGGCGATGCGCGCTACGTGCTCCTCGGCGAGGCATCGCACGGCACCTCCGAGTATTACACGTGGCGTGCCGAGCTCACCAAGCGCCTCATCCGCGAGAAGGGTTTCTCCTTCATCGGCGTCGAAGGCGACTGGCCGGATTGTTACCGGGTCAATCGGTATGTCAAGAATTTTCCAGAGTCTGGGTCGAGTGCCGGGGAGGTGCTGCACGCGTTCGAACGCTGGCCAACGTGGATGTGGGCCAATCGCGAGATCGGCGAGCTCATAGAGTGGCTGCGGCGCTACAACGACCAGCGTCGCGTTCCCGACGATCGCAAGATCGGATTCTACGGCCTCGATGTGTACTCGTTATGGGATTCAATGCGTGCCGTAGTCGAGTACCTCGAGCGCATCGATCCGGGTCTCGCCGCCGGCGCGCGACGCGCCTATCGATGCTTCGAGCCCTATGGCGAGGACGAGCAGGAATATGCGCGCGCGACCTATCTCGTCCCCACGTCCTGCGAGGACGAGGCGGTCTCGGTATTGCGCACGCTGCGTGGCCGCGCTCCGGAGTACGTGCAGGATGGCCGTGAGGCCTACTTCAACGCGGAGCAAAACGCCTTTGTCGCGAAGAACGCCGAGCTGTACTACCGCACCATGGTGCGGGGCGGCTCGCAGTCGTGGAACGTGCGCGATCACCACATGGTGGACACGCTAGACCGACTCATGGCGCATCACCAGCAGCTCAATACTGACGCGAAGGCGATCGTCTGGGAGCACAACACGCACATCGGTGATGCGCGCTTCACGAACATGGCCAGCGCCGGGATGGTGAACGTCGGCCAACTCGTGAGGCAGGCACACGACGAGGATGGCGTCGTGCTCGTCGGCTTCGGTTCGCATCACGGTACGGTGATCGCGGGCGAGGAATGGGGTGCGCGAATGGAAAGGATGTCCATGCCCGACGCGCGCACGGGGAGCTGGGAAGACGTGATGCACCGCGCACTGGAGGGATCAGGCCAGGGTGCTGGCCTCATTGTCTTCGCCGACGCGGACGACGGCGGGATTGCCGAGCTGGATGAGCCGATCGCACACCGGGCGATCGGAGTCGTTTACGACCCCAATCACGAACGCTGGGGAAACTACGTTCCAACGCTCATGCCTCGCCGTTACGATGCCTTCGTCTTCGTGGACGAAACGCACGCGCTGTCGCCACTGCATATGCCGGTGAACGTGGGCGAAGTCCCGGAGACCTTTCCCAGCGGCGAGTGAGTGCCCCTACTCGTACAGCTTCGCCAGGTCGGCCTTCGCCAGCTCGATGAAGAACTGCGACAGCTGCTGCACGACGATCTCGAGGTAGCTGCGGCCTTTCTCGGCAGTGGAGCGCTTCGGATTGCCGACGCCGGTATCGGAGGTGATCTGCTTCCAATCGCGTGGTGCCCAGGCCCAGCCTTCTCGTAAGGCACCGATTCGGAAGCGCCGCTCGCGTCCCTCGCCAGCTTCGCTCAGCGGCAACACGGCTTCGGGCGCGAGATGCATCATCACACTCGTCTCGAGCTCACCGGCGTGGTCGCCGAGATCCTCGAAATGGCCTTTCGGGTCGACCACCTTGTACCAATTCACCGTCGTGAGGAAGACGCGTGTGCGCGGCTGCAGCTCTCGAATGAATTGTCGAAAATCGTTGGCGCCGTGGCCATTCAGGATGCAGAGCTTATTGATGTTCTGACGCTCCAATGAACCGGCTACGTCCGCCAGGAGCGCGAGCTGCGTGCTTGGATTCATGTTGACGCAACCCTTGATGTCGAGCTGCGTCGTTTGCACTCCAAACGGAATCGCCGGTAGCACGAGAACGCGTGCACCGGCCGTCCAGGCACGTTGTGCCGCTGCCGCGGCGACACGAACCGCGGCGATCGTATCTGTGGCGTAGGGCAGATGATAGTTATGCGCTTCTGTGGCGCCCCACGGCAGAATTGCCAGCTCGTACGGCGTGGCGTCGACAGTCTTCCAGGTGGTTTCTGAGAGAATGTACGGTCGTGTCGGCATCCATCACCCCGGACGCAACGAGGGATCGGTCGCCCGCCGTCCACGCAGCACTCCATCGACACTGAAAGCGCCGCCACCGGCGAAGGCGAAATACAAGAACACGAAACAGAGCACCACTGGCAGCTCGCCGCGATTCACGATTGGGAGAAATCCGCGTGGTGCGTGCACCTGGAAGTAGGCGACTGCCATCTCGCCCGAGAGGATGAATGCAACCGGGCGCGTGAACAGGCCGAGCAGCAGCAGCATGCCGCCAAAAAATTCGAGCACGCCCGCCAGTCCCGTCTGTGACATCAACACCAGCGGCGCGACTGGTCCCGGCGCGCCGCTCGGTGGAAAGTGAAAGAGCTTCTGACTGCCGTGCTGCATGAAGACCAGCGCGGCGGCCACACGAAGGACAGCGAGCGCCAAACTCGTCCAGCGTTCACGAGCGGGTTCGAGCAGATTCACGATGGGGTACCTAGAAGATGGGCGGAGGCGCTACAGCGCCTGCCGCCCAATGTCGTCTGGAGTTGCTTCAGCTGCCGAACACGGCCTAGGCGCTGCGCTTCGCGGCCTTGCGCGCCTTCTTTTTCACCTTGCCCGGGCGCGTCTTGCCGTAGCTGCCGCGGTAAATCTTGCCTTTTCGTGAACGCTTATCGCCTTTGCCCATCTCGTCAGCTCCGGAAGAAGGATTCTCGACGCGTCAACGCGGCGAGTGCCGCGGGTCGCGCCTCAAGGCGCGCGTCTCGACCGAAGGCTAATGGGCCGTTCGATGTTGTCCAGTCGGCAACAGGCGACTTGGTAATGACGATCACGACTCCATCGATTTCGAGGCGCTTCTTATCCAACCCGTCGTCGCTCCAGTATCCAATTGAAGAATCGACGCTGCTCGGCCTCGAGCGTGCCTTCATCGGGCGTCTGCAACGAAAAGGCGATTCCACTCACGATCGCGATGAGACAGACGAGCGTGCCGAGCGCGTGTACGCCGCGGCCAATGCCTTGATCGTGCGCGAGGAGATGAAAGTGCCCGAGAAGAAACGCCCAGTCGTGCTCTCCGCCGCCGACGAGTGGAAGCTCCTGCACGCGCGCGTCACGCACGTACACGGAAATGTTCCAGAGATTCTGCGCGACCCACCAGAGTGGGATCGTTGCGGCGTGGCGATCCCGACGGCGCACGAAGTAGCAAACGAAGACGGCCGGAACGATGAGCTGGAACAGAGTGCCGCCGGCGAATTGGATCACTTCGCCCAAAAATCCGAACACGAGATGTCCGGTCTCGTGAATGGCGATATCGACACTGTCGAGAAAGCTGCCAGCCTCCGGGTGTCGTGCGAGTGGGATCGCATACAACGCGAGAATGATTGTCAGGACCAGCCGCCCATAGGCGACGTGAGTGGTCTTCTGCGTGGATTCGACGGGAGGCGCGGACATGCTTTTTTGACTCGGGTTGCTGCGTTTCGCAACCTCGAAATGTCACTCGGGCAATGCATTGCCGTTACTCGTCGTGCGCGTGCTCCGTCATGCTCTCGGCAGTTATGCCTTTGCGAATCTCGATGTGAGCCTGATCACGCCAAACGGTCCGTGTCGCGTCGCAGTGCTCGTTTGCACTCGTGGTGTATGCTGAAGTCGGTGGTTCCCTTTGAGCCAGGATGGTCTACCGGAGGCTCGCCGATCCACTGGCACGCTCTCCGCATTAGGAGACGAATGCAGGTCTCACGAGCGCAGGGTGCGTGGCGGGGACGGCGGTTCGGGGGAGGGGGATGATGACCATGGTTACCGTGCAATGCGCTCGCCTGCGCGCACAGATCAGCAGGCACCTCGTGGCAGCATCGATGGTTCTTGGCGCCGCAACAATGACGGCGTGCGCATCAGCGAACGGCGTCGGCACACGCGCCGCCTCGTTTGGCGATTCGCCAACGAGCGTGGTGATCGAGAACAACAGCTGGGATCGAGTCACCGTGTACATCTCGCGTGGCGATCAGCTCTGGCGTCTCGGTGACGTTGGCGCGCTCGCGAAGACGGAGTTTCCGATCCAGCGTCTCGGATTCTTTGCCGACGGACGGAGCACATTCCTCGTCGCGCATCCGCTTGCGGGACAGTCGTTCAAGTCCGAGCAGTTCATGTTTCCGAGCGGCGGCGTCGCCATCTGGACGATCGAGAACCAATCGGGCCTGTCGCACGTTAGCGTCCGCTAATTAGCAGACGCTCAACGGGGCTTCGCGCGCTTGGCCTTCGGTTTGGGCTCGGCGCGCATTGCCTCACGACGTACCTGTTCCATGATGCGCGCCAGGTCCGACTCCGCCTGCGCGCGCGCGTCGGCGGTCCAATTTTCCTCGTTCGCTGCGGCGCGGATCTCCGCGAGCATCTCGTCGACCAATCGGCGAAGCGCCACCCGCTTCCGTCGATCGTCCGCGGGTGCGGCGGCGCTGCTCACCGATGCCGCCGACTCCGGGCGCGCTCTCGACTTCTCAGCCATTCACACTCTCCAAAAAGCTCGGGTCTTCCACGTAACGCGTGCGGTCTCCCTCAGGCTGTGTGCGAAACGCCTAGTCCGCAAGGAGTCGAAGCATCTCTCCCACCGACCAGCCTTGAAAAGGGCAGCCTCGCGGCGTCCAAGGCTCCTCGCTATCGGCGAGCTCCGAGACGTGGCCAATCCCTGCTTCGTCGAGGTGCCGAGCGAGGCCGCCGAGAAACCGCTTCCTCGCGTCAGCTTTGGCGGCCTTCGCGGCGAAGGGTCCGCCTCCAGCCGCTCGTGAGCGCACCCAGGCATCGACGAACGGGCCCATGAGCCACGGCCATGCCGGCCCGTTGTGATATGCCCGGTCGCGCGCCGAGGCCGAACCGGTGCAGGACATGAGATAGTCCGTTTCCTGACGTCCAAGCGTTCGCATGCCCAACGGCGTCCAGAGCTCCTTCTCCACAATATCGACGACCCGTTTCGCCTGCTCTCCTGCGAGCAGGGCGATTCGCAATCCACCGACGGCCATGATCTGGTTCGGACGCAGTTTGGCATCGACGCGGCCAGGGTGATGGTCGACATCGACAACATCGTACAAGAATCCGCCTTCCGCATTCCAGAATCGCTCCGCGAAGCTCTCTGACGCGGCGTCGGCGAGGTCGCCCCAACGCTCGTTCCATCGTGAGCCGATCACGAGCGCGTTCACCCAGAGAGCCTGGATCTCCACGGGCTTGCCGATGCGCGGAGTCACCGGCACGTCGTGGACGAGCGCATCCATCCAGGTGAGCGCCATGCCGGGCTCTCCAGCGGCGAGCAGAGCGTCGCCATCCATGTGAATCCGGTATCGAGTGCCGCGCGCGTACGACTCGAGAATTTCCTGCGCGGCGTCTGTCAAACGCTTCGAGATGGCCGGCTCGAGCCATCGTCCCCGCCGCGCACTGGAGTCGAGAAAGGCCTGGGCGGCGATGATGAACCAGAGCGAGGCGTCCACCGAGTTGTAGCGGGGCTCGCTGCCAGAGGACGGATACATGTTCGGCATCATGCCCTCGGAGAGCGTATCGCTCCACGAGAGAAGAATCCGCTCGGCCTGGTCGAGCCGGCCGCCATCCAAGCAGAGCCCACGCAGCGCGATGAACGTGTCACGCCCCCAGTCCGTGAACCATGGATAACCGGCGATGATCGTCTCGCGGCCGGCGCGCCTAACGAGGTACGCGTCGGCGGAGTGTTGCAGTCGAGATTTGAACGCACCCGCTCGAGCGCGCTCGTTGTTTGCGAGCGCCTGGCACTCGGCCGTGATGTTGCCGCGTGATTCGTAGCCGCCCCACTCCTCGGGGACGGTCAGCATGAGGAGCGCGTCTGGCGACGCGCCGCCAATGTCCCAGGACAGCTCGCCTGGAGATGCCAAATCCTCGACATCGTCCAAACCGCGCTCACGTTCGTCGAGATATGCGAAGTTCTGAAACCAAAGTGGGTCGTGCCTATATGATGCGTTCGCGTGAAGCAGGATCGGCGGGACGCCTTCGTATGGACGCCACAGCCAGCTCTGCCCACTCAGCTGTTCGGGCAGGAAGTGGAAATCGGCGTTTTGGTGGTGCAGTGAATGAAAATCACGCCCGGACAGTAGCGGTCGCGCGCGCAGGCGCAGCGATTGCGCGCCATTGTCGGTGCTGACGACCCGCCAGCGCAGAATCATCGCCGCGCGCTCCGTCGTGCGCGGCGCGAACAGCTCCTGGATGACGGTCAGCCCCTCGCCGACGTCGAAGCGCCATGTGGGCCACGGTTCCGCTTCGAATCCGACCATTCGGCTAGCGCCATCGGGATGCACTACGTTAGGCGCGTACCGGTGGCTGCTCAGGGCAACGCTTTCGCGTCCCGTGTCGAGCCAGAGCTCGATGTCGTTGACGAGCGCGAATCGCCGTTCATCGCGCGGCGCCGCGACGATCAGGTAGGCATGATATCGGCGCGACCGGATACCCGTCGCACTGCCCATCGCATAACCACCGAGGCCATCGGCAACAAGCCATTCTCGAGCCATATCGTTGAAGCTATCAGTCCAAAGTTGATAGAGGCTGCTATCAGGTAGAAGTCCATAGCTATCAGTAAATGAGGAACGAACAGTTCATATGAAACGCTTCGTTCCTTGATTCCTGTCAGCTATGGACTATGGACTGATAATTCGGAGAAAGAGCTAGTCGATGAACGCCCCGATTTGCTCCGATGGCCTCGAGACACTTGGTCGGGTCGCTGCTTTCTCCAAGCAGCGCGTGACGAGCGCCGTCCAACCAGTTTGGTGGCTCGCGCCCAGTCCGCGGCCGCTCTCGCCATGGAAGTGCTCGTAGAAGAGCACCAGGTCGCGCCAGTGCGGACTTCGCGCATAACGAGGATCGCCGCCGTGTGATGGCCGATGGCCTTGTTCGTTCGGCAAAAAGAGCTTATTGAGCCGCATCGCCAGCTCCTGGGCGACTTCGCCGAGCGTCGCCATGTGTCCCGATCCGGTCGGGTATTCGACCGTGAGCGTATCGCCGTAGAAGTGGTGATAGCGCTCGAGCGCCTCGATGACGAGATAATTGATTGGAAACCAGATCGGCCCGCGCCAGTTCGAGTTCCCTCCAAAAATGTGCGTCTCCGATTCGCCGGGAGAGTATCGCACCGTGTACTCGTCCTCCCCGATGCGCAGCGTGAAGGGCTGATCGCGATGCACCCGAGATAGCGACCGAATCCCGTACGGCGAAAGGAACTCGTTTTCGTCGAGCACGTACCGAAGCATGCGCACGAGTCGGTGACGCGCGGGCATCGCCAGCAGCCGTCGCGAGTGGCGTGAATCCTCGCGCTCGCGCATGTACGAGATATGCGCTGCAAGATCATGTCGGTTGTTGAGAAACCACTGCATCCGCTTCTTGAAGCCAGGCAGCTGGTCGATGGTGCTCTGGTCGATGCACTCGCACGCAAAGAGCGGCACGAGGCCGACGATCGAGCGTATTCGGAGCGGCGTCTTCTGCCCGTCGACGCACAGCTGGTCGTAATAGAATCCGTCTTGCTCGTCCCACAAACCGGTCCCGCCAAGGGAGTTGATGGCGTCGGCAATCGAGACGAAGTGCTCGAAGAAGGTCGTCGCGATGTCTTCGTACGCGCTGTCGATCGTCGCCAGCTCCAGCGTGATGGACAGCATCGTCGAACAATAGAAAGCCATCCACGCCGTGCCGTCCGCCTGCTCTAGGTATTGACCGCCAGGTAGCGGCTTGTTGCGATCGAAGACGCCGATGTTGTCCAGCCCGAGAAATCCGCCGCTGAAGAGGTGATTGCCGTCTGGATCTTTCCTGTTTACCCACCACGAGAAGTTGATGAGGAGCTTGTGAAAAATGCGCTCGAGGAAGACGTGATCCCGCGCGCCCTTCACACCGGTCATCTTGTACACGCGCCATGCGGCCCATGCATGTACGGGTGGGTTCACGTCGGAAAAGGCGAACTCGTAGGCGGGCAGCTGGCCGTTCGGGTGCGCGTACCACTCGCGCAGTAGCAGTATGAGCTGCTCCTTCGCGAATTGCTGGTCGACGCGCGCGAATGGAATCATCTGAAAGGCGAGATCCCAGGCCGCGTACCAGGGGTACTCCCACTTGTCGGGCATCGAGATGATGTCCCCGTTGTGGATGTGCTGCCAATCGACGTTGCGTCCTTGCCAGCGCACGGCCGGCGGCGGCGGCGACGCGGGATCGCCCTCGAGCCATTCGCGGACCACATAGTTGTAGTACTGCTTGGTCCAGAGCAGCCCGGCGTACGCTTGGCGCGCGACGCGTGCCTCCTCGGTCGTCGCGCCGACGATCAGCCCGCGATAGAACTCATCGGCTTCGCGCTCACGCAGGCGAAAAGTCGCGTCGAACTCCTCGCCGAAGGAATCGGCCGGCGCCTCCTCGTCGGACGATAATCGGAGCTCCACGCGCACGGTCTCGCCGGAGGCCACTAGCCACTTGAAGAGAAATGCCGCCTTGGTGCCCACGCGGCGCGGATTCACCGCATCGACGTCGCGGCTCACTACGTACCGGTGAAAGGCATCCTTCACGTACGGCGAGTGATTGTCGACGTCCCAGAGCCGGCGGCGATTGGTCTCGTTTTCCGTGAAGATCATCTCTGGCGGCGCCCGGTGCAGCCCGAAGCCGTTCCGGGCCATCTGCAATCGGAAGACGCCGAGCGCGGGATGCTCCGCGACGAGTGTCCGTGCGCCCTCGGCAAAGATCCGCGGCGCGGGATCCTCGCTTCGGCCCCATGACCAGTAGTTCCGGAACCAGAGCGTCGGCAACAGCGCGAGGGGCGCTTCATCCGGACCGTGATTCGTCGCGGTGATCCGAATCAGAATGTCGTTCGGAGACCCTTTCGCGTATTCGACCATGATGTCGAAGTAGCGATCCTCATCGAACACGTTCGTGTCGGCCAGCTCGTACTCAGGATCGAGCCGCGTTCGCCGGCGGTTCTCGGCGACGAGATCCACGTACGGATACTCGGTTTGCGGGTACTTGTAGAGGGCCTTCATGTACGAGTGCGTTGGAGTGCTGTCGAGGTAGTAGTAGCACTCCTTTACGTCCTCGCTGTGATTGCCCTCGTGGCCATTGAGACCGAACAGTCGCTCCTTGAGGATGGGATCACGGCCGTTCCAGAGGGCAAGAGCGAAGCAGAGGCGGCAGTCGCGATCGGTGATCCCCAACAAGCCATCCTCGCCCCACCTATAGGCTCGGCTGCGCGCCATGTCGTGGGTGAAGCTGTCCCAGACGTCGCCGCTTGCCGAGTAGTCCTCGCGCACCGTGCCCCACTGCCGCTCCGAGAGATACGGCCCCCAGCGCTTCCAATTGAGATCGCGTCTCGCGTCTTCCTGGAGGCGAACCGTTTCGGCAGTTGGCATGGCTCGAATCGATACCTCGGGACGCGCGGTTTGGGTAGCCGGGCGTCCGTTCCATAGCGCGCTCGAGCTATCGTTGCGTGACGTTGCTCCCGACGACCGTTTCCTTGGTCTGCAGCTTCACCGATCCGTCAACGCCGATGATGTACTGGTTGTGCGGCGTCACCACGATCTCTGGCTTCACCGGCCGGCCCATGAGCACGTGAAAGACGTCAGTGTCCTCGGGGAGGTCATGTAGCGCCTTGCCAGGACCAGTCGCCGTGAGGCGCTTACCATCGCTATCAACGACGCGATCCGCGACCATGCCTTTGTGCATCCGATGCGCATCGAGAATGCGGCGTCCGTCCGCGGACACACGGTAACGAATGTCGTCGCCGAGCGGCCAAACGCTCGCGGCGTTTGCGGAGGGAATGAGATAGATGAACCATTCGCCGTTCGCGTTAGGCAGCGCTGCCGCGGAATAGGCGCGTGGCGTGGCACCGAACGCTATCACGGCGAGATCCATTGCCCGCGTGGCACGCGCGAGGAAATCGGTGTCCGGACCAAAATCGGCGAACTGCTGAAACTCGAAAAGCGAATCCACCCGCTGACCGTTCACGGCCGCGGGAATCGCGATATGACTCACATAAAACGTGTCGCGATCCGCGCTCGCGCGGCCGAATGCGACCACCCAGCCGCTATCAGCGTGATATGCGACGTACCGCTGCACCTTCTCGGGATCCGGGTTGGTTGCCATGAGCTGCATGCTCGCCGCCCAAGCTGCCCTCTGATACCCGGCGAGCGCCCGTCCGCGCGCGCTGATCTCGTCGAGCTCCTGCTGGCGTGGCGAGCGTTGCGCCACCGCGCCGCGCGCGCCGAAAGCGGACATCACCGAAACAACACCGAGCGCGAGCGTGCAGAGCCGTCGAGACAACATGGCACACCAGGAGTGAAGGGGAGGGGATCGACTGGGATCTTGACGCACGGAGCGCCGTGCAATGCACGCACGGCGCTCGCGGTGGAATGACGATCCTTCCCAGCTACTCGAAACCGATGACTGGTTCGAGTCCGTTCATCCTAGGGCAACGTTTGATAGCCGATGCCGGCGATCTCGCCTAACGCCTGACCCACGATGCGAGTGACGTCGTCGGGATCAACCGACACATTGTTGACGTAGAGTGCCAGGGCGTAGCCCTTTCCGCCTGGCGTCGTCAAATAGCCTGCTAGCCCCTTTGCAGATACCAACATCTTACGATTGAGTGCATCATCACCACCGAGCGTCCCGGTCTTTGCGAAGACGTGACCTGCGGCTGGCGACGTCGTCTGGATGTCCCATAGCGTGCCATCTCGCCCCAGTATCGGCAACGCTTCGAGGAATCGATTGAAGCTCGCTTGCTTCGACATGTACTCGAGATAGTGCACCATGAAGTTGGGCGAGAAGCGTGCGTCGCCGCCTGCGCCGTCGCTCTGCTGTGCACCGCCAAGGTCGAGTCCAGCGCGCTGCAGAAATTCACGCTCGAGATCGAAGCCGGTCTTCGTGCTGTCGGTGCGGGCAAGAATCGATTTTAGGATGAACGGCGTTGTGCTCGCGTGGAGGTTCTGACTCACCTTGAGCGTGACTTTCACCTCTTCGGTGAGCGGAGGGGACACGTGCTCGGCGACGACATTCTCCGCGGTATACGCGGCTGGTGTGCCTCGATATTCGTGCTGCGCCGCGGCCGTTGCGAGATTCACGCTTACGCCCTGCGCGCGCAACGCATCCGCGAAAACAACCTCAGCGAAGCGGCTGGGCTCGGGCACTGCATAGCTGAAAAGAATTGGCGGCTTGTCGGCGGGAAAGCTTCCCGAGATCGTGACCGTGTGCGCCCCATCGGGATCGGTGACATCTGATGACCAGGTGATGGTCGGCTTGCTCCCCGCTGCGGCCGTCGTGGATTTATTCACGAACTTCACATATGGCGACGCGGGCGTGATCTGCACCGTGGTCGGCGCTCCCGCTTGGGGGCCGGGGCCAATCATGAGGTCAACGAGATTGTCGTTGACGATGATCGGTGAGATGACAGTGAATGTTCCGAGCTCCCGCGCACCTTCCTTGAAAAGCGATACATCGACGAGGACGCGCCCGGACACTCGCTTGATGCCTTTCGCGGCCACCTGACTCGCCAGCTCCCGAATCACCGCGAGTGGATCTCCGGGAACGGCGCGCGTATCGGGGCTCGCATCGTATGCGTGATCGACGTTCGCGAACGCGAGCTTGTCGCCCGCCTCGATGCGTCCCGAGAGATTTGGATCGCCGCTGCCGACCAGGACGAGATCGCCCTCGACAGTGCTACCGTTCAACCTGCCGGTGCGATACACGCGCGTACGGAAGCGATAGTCCGCACCGAGGAGCTGCAGCGCCGTGCCCTCGGTAAGCAGCTTCGTGGTGGAAGCCGAGACGAAGAGCTTGTCCGCGTTATATGACCAGATCATCTTGCTATCGCCTAACGAATAAAAGGCAACCCCAAAGAACGCGTGCTTGAACTCCGGACGGTCCATCACCTGTTGGATCTTTGCCGCGAGTGCGCTCGTGGGATCGCTGGTCTGCTGGGGAGCTGCGCCTTGCTGCGCGCCGGCAGTCGATGCTGCCAGGCACACAAGAAGCAACGCGCTGGCACTGTGTTTCCGTATGGCCATCTCATCCTCGTTATGAATAGCCGTATCCGGCTCGTCGTTTTCGAATCTTATGGCAGCAACACGATCTTACCGGTCGTCTTGCGACTCGCCAGCGCGCGGTGCGCGTCGGCGGCTCGCACGAGTGGAAATTCGGCACCGATACGCACGTTGAGCGCTCCGCTCTTTATCCAGTCGAAAAGCTCGCTCGATCGCTGCACGAGCTCTTCCCGCGTCGCCACATAGTCGTTGAGCGTTGGCCGCGTGAAAAAGAGAGAGCCTTTACGGTTGAGTATCTGCGGATCGAACGGTGGCACCGGCCCGCTCGACTGCCCGAACAGTGCGAGCATCCCACGCCGCCGCAGCGCGTTCAACGAGCCTTCGAACGTCGTGCGGCCAACCGAGTCGTACACCACCGCGACGCCGACATCGCCGGTGAGACGCTTTGCGTCGGCTGCGAAATCGCGTGACGTGTAATTGATCGTCTCGTCAGCGCCGGCGCCGCGGGCCAGCTCGAGCTTCTCCGGCGTCGACGCCGTGGCGATGACGAATGCACCGCGCATCTTCGCGATTTGGCAGAGCAGGAGACCAACGCCCCCCGCCGCGGCGTGGACCAAACAGCTATCAGCCTGACGCAGCGGATAAGTGGACGTGGCGAGATAATGGGCAGTCAGACCCTGAAGGAAAGCCGCCGCGGCGACCTTTGTCGTGATGCCCTCCGGGATCTTTACCGCCCGATCGGCCTGGACAATCGCTCGCGAAGCATATGCTCCACGCATTCCCTGCGACACGACGCGGTCGCCGACGCGAAACTCCGTTACGCCGCTGCCTAACGCGCGAACAGTCCCCGCCGCCTCGCTCCCCGGCGTGAACGGTCGTTGCACCGTGTACAGTCCCTCGCGCTGGTATATCTCGAGGAAGTTGACGCCAATCGCTTCGATGTTGACGAGCAGCTCTCCCGGTCCGGGCGCCGGATCTGGCAGCTCTTCAATACGAAGGACTTCGGGCCCGCCGGTTTTGTGAACGCGAATGGAGTTCAAGAGAACAGGGGCTGAAAGGACCGAGGGGCTAGGGACGAGGGGCGGAGGTCTAAGGGCTAGGGTCTAGGCGTAGGCGGAAGGAGAGGCTAGTCCCTAGCCCTAATCCCTAGCACCTTCCTTCACTTCAACATCCCTTTAGCGATCGTCTGCAGCTGCATGTTCGACGTGCCTTCGTAGATCGTGCCGATCTTGGCGTCGCGATAGAACTTCTCGACCGGGTAATCCTTCGTGTAGCCGTACCCCCCGTGCAACTCCAGCGAGAGCGACGTCACCCGCTCGGCAACTTGCGACGAAATAAGCTTCGCCATCGCGCCTTCCATTGCGATGTCCTGACCCGCGTCCTTGAGCCGAGCAGCGTTGTAGACGAGCAGACGTGCTCCCTCGAGCTCCGCGCGGGCTTGCGCGAGCTGGAACTGCACAGCCTGAAAGTCCGAGATCGCTTTTCCGAATTGGCGTCGCTCCTTCGTGTACTCAACCGCGGCCTGGAGCGCGCCTTGGGCGACGCCGATCATCTGGGCGCCGATTCCTACGCGCCCGCCGTTCAGGGTGTCGATGGCGATCTTGTAACCTTGGCCGACAGGTCCGAGCACGTTGTCGTTAGGCACCTCGACGGCGTCGAGAATCAGCTCCGTCGTGCTCGATGCGCGGATGCCGAGCTTGTCCTCCTTCTTCCCAACGCTGAAGCCTGGAAACCCACGCTCGACCACAAAGGCCGTGATGCCCTTGTAGCCGGCGGCGGGATTCGCGTTGGCAAAGACGACATAGATCTGCGCTTCCGCGCCATTCGTGATCCAGAGCTTGCGGCCGGTGAGGATCCATCCTTCGCCCCGCCTTTCCGCGCGCGTCTGCATCCCGAAGGCATCGGAGCCGGACGAAGGCTCGGAGAGCGCGTACGCCCCCACCTTTTCACCCGTCAGCTGCGGCAAGTAAGTGGATTTGATGTAGTCGCTTCCGTACGCGCGAATCGGGTAGTTCACGAGCGTGTTCTGCACGTCCATGATGATCGCGGCGGCGGGGTCGATCTTGCTGATCTCCTCGACGGCCAGGGCGACCATCATGAGTGTCCCATCGGCGCCGCCTAACGACTCGGGCACCTCGACGCCCATCAGTCCCATCTCGAAGAACTTCGTGATGAGGGAGGGGTCGATCTTCCCCTCCCGCTCCATCTGCTGTACGCGTGGTCGCACTTCCTCCGCCGCGAAGCCCGCGACGGCGTCGCGGAACATCGTCTCTTCGTCGGAGAGCGCCGTAAGGGGCGGACGGGCCGCCGTTGTGTCGATTGCCATAGTCATTACTCGCGTGGCGCACGGAACCGGATCGCTCCGTACCTGATGAACACTATGCACGAGCCAAACGAGCGGCGAGGGGCGTCACCGATTCGCTTTCCATCGCCGGGCGAACTGCATGCTCGAACTGCACACGATTGTCATCCTGAGCGACGCGAAGGATCTGCTATTGCCGTTGGCGCGAGAGGCGCATCCCGAGGTCGTTACTAAGAATGATCGTCCGGGCGCGTTGCGGTAGGGCAGACGTGCTGCGCACGGAGCGATTCGCGTAAGTCGCCGTTCAAGTGTCCGCGTTAATCCGCGACGACGCTTTCGAGCCCGACCGAGCGTGTAGCCAACTCGGACAGTAAACCCGGGCACTCCGAAGGCACTTGCAGCATGCGTCATCACTTCGCAAAACGCGTGGATGGTCGCGTGGAGCGCGTGACGCCAACAAAAGCAATAAAGCGCATGCGCACAAGTCGTTAGGCACCATGCAGGCGCGCCTGGCCGTCCTCCGGGCGTGCGGTCCCATTGTTGCTTTGCTGTACACCGCGACGCTCCCCGCGTCGTGTACGCCTCATCGCGTCCGTGGCTCACGTCACACCCGTCCTCCCTCCCGACGGGCCGAGCGTGGGAAAGAACCCGGCGCCGATCGCGGTAGGACAATGAAATCCCTCGCCACTGGCGCGCTCGTGCTGCTCATTGCGGCGACGAGCGCTTCCGCACAGATGCCGCTCGTCACTCAGTCACCGCCGCGTGTCGATGCTCTCCCCGGCGATGCCTTTCTTTGCACACAGCTGGCTACGGATCTCGACCAAAGCACGTTGCTCGGACGCGCCATTCTCTCCCGCGTGCTCGGTCGCTCCGACGAAACCACCAATCGCATTCAGTTCCGCCGCGGTGGCAGCCGCCTCGGCGAAGCGATCGCCGCATTCGCGATCGAAGAGGGTGACGGGGTGATTTACGTCAGCGACTCCACCGACGGCAGCACGTTGCTCCACGAGAGCGTCCACGCGATGATGGCACGCCTAACGCCAGACGAAGCGCGCTATGAGATGCGGCGAGTGGTGGAGGCAGACAGCGTTGGCGCGATCGAGCCTGAGATCGTCGATCTCGCGCGTCGCTCATTCACGTTGAGCTTCACGGCGACCGCCAACCCCGAGCTATGGGGCCTCGTTCCGATGGTGCTCACGAACGCGGCCTTCAGCGACAGCTCGAACGCCGGCACTTTCGCGCGTCTCATTCACGCAACGGACAGCGCGGCTGTTCACCTCGAAGGGAACTTCACGAAGGGTTGGGGCCGAGCAACGATTGCCGACGCATACGACGAAGCGGCGAACCTGCACTGGCGCTACGCGGGATTCTCGCGGCCCGACTGGTGGAGCTGGCGCGAAGAGCGCACATTCCGTCTCACCGGCGAAGCGATCGCCTATGAGCGCGCGAAGCACTGCGTCGCGGTAGACTAAGCGCGCGCGGTAGCTCCCTCGATCCCTACGCTGTCCCGGGCCGTCGCGCGCGCACAGCACGCATCGCCGCAACGGCCCACTTCGCCGTCTGGGTTCCAGCATCGCGCGCAGTCACCCGCCGCTGCTACGATCTCGACGCCTGCGCGCTCGGCGATCACCTCGGCCAGCTTCGCATGGACGCCAAATGCAGGGGTAACCCGAACTCGCAGGTCGGGATGACGACGCGTCGCCTCGCCAACGATGCGCGGAATGTCACGTGTCGAGTGTTTCCCCGGCGAGAGCATGTACGGGAAGACGATCAGCTCCGTGGCCCCAGCCGCCACACACGCATCGACGCCTTCGGGGATGAGTGGCTCCGCGAGCTCCATATGGGCCGCGCGCACGAGCACGTCCGACCCAACCATTGTCTGCATCAGATTGGCGACGCAGTCGAGCATATGATTCGCCTCGGGCCGCACCGACCCGTGGTCGACGAGAAGTATTGCGCGCATGGCTCGAATATCACCCCCGGGACAAGCTGCAGAAAGGGGACGCGGGTGCTTGGCTTGGCGTCTGGCGCGGGGTGCGGGGCGCGGGGCGCGGGATGCATGGCGCGTGGCGCGGAGCGCGATGACACCGAGTTGTCATCCTGAGCGAAACGAAGGATCTGCTCTTCGCCGTTCACGCGTCACGCGCCACACATCCCTCTACCCTCTACCCTCTACCCGCCAGCTCGTTAGGCGCCAGCCTGCTCAATCCCTCGAATACCTGAAGCGCCAGTTCTACTTTGCCAAAGGGAGCGGATACCTGCACTCCTTGTACGACTCCTCGCACACGCTCCAGCATCTCTCGGGCGATCGCAATTCCTTCCGCCGTCCCGTGCTCTTTTGAGCGGTCGCTCGCCCGGCGCATGCGAGCGATCACCTCGGCCGGGACTGAAACGCCGGGTACCTCGTTCGCCAAGAATTCGGCGTTTCGCAGTGAGACGAGCGGCCAGATCCCGGCAATTACGGGAATGCGCACGTGCTCAATGGAATCGAGGAATTTCTCCAGCTGCGCCGCGTCGAATACCGGTTGGGTAATCGCGAACTCAGCGCCGGCCTCTACCTTCCACTCGAAGCGCCGCAGCTCGTGCGCCGCGTCGAGCGCCGCCGGATTCACGCCCACGCCGATCGCGAATCGTGTGGGTGTCCCGATCGCGTTGGCTCCGGGATCGAGCCCTCGGTTGAGATTGCGGACGAGATTCGTGAGTCCGATCGAGTCGATGTCGAAAACGGCCGTTGCGTCGGGATAGGGACCCATCTTCGGTGGGTCCCCCGTAATGATCAGCAGATTGCGCAATCCGATCGCCGCGGCGCCTAACAAGTCGCTGAGCATGCCGAGCAGATTGCGGTCGCGACAAGCGTAGTGCGTCACCGTCTCGATGCCGACCTGCTGCTCGATGAGGACACTCGTGAGGAGTGCACCCATCCGGCTCTGCGCCCGCGGTCCGTCGGGCACGTTCACGGCGTCGACGCCAGCAACTTTGAGCTTGTGGACGTCGGTGATCATCCGCCCTGCATCCACGCCGCGCGGGGGCACGATCTCCACCGAGGTGACGAACTCGCCCGCAGCGATCCGGCCGGCGAAGCGAGATCGCTCAGCGAACGGCGTAGAGGGTTGAGGGCTGCGGGCCGCGCGTGAGGTACCGGCGGATGGGGACTCCGCTATCCCCATAGCGTCTTTTCCGGGATCAACCCTCTGCCCTCTACCCTCTACCCCTAACCTCGGGTTTAGCGGTCGTATCCCTTCACAGATCGCGCGAATGTGCTCGGGCGTCGTACCGCAACAGCCGCCAACGACCTTCGCGCCGGCCTGAATGAGATGGCGTGCATAAGTGGCCATGTACTCAGGGCTTGCCATGTACATGCTCCGTCCGCCGACGTCGCGCGGCATTCCCGCGTTAGGCTGCGCGCTCAGCTTCTTGCGCGTTACCGGCGCCATCTTCTCGATGCATTCGAGAATGATCTGCGGGCCGACCGAGCAGTTCAGGCCGATGACGTCAGCTCCCCATCCATCGAGTGCGCGGGCGACGTCTTCCGCGGAGGCCCCGTAGGACGTCCGATGATCGGCACCGATCGTCATTTGCGCCACGACCGGCATCTTCGGATCGACTTCGCGCGCCGCGCGGATCGCTTCCTTGATCTCGTGCAGGTCGCCAAACGTCTCGAGGATGAAGAGATCCGCTCCACCTTCCTTGAGTGCGGCCATCTGCTCGCGGAACACCGCCCGCGCGTCCTGCTCGCTGGTTGGCCCGTAAGGCTCGAGCCGCACGCCTAACGGTCCGACGGCGCCGGCGACGAGCACTGGATGGCTCGCCTCGTCGGCAACCTCGCGCGCGACCGCTGCCGCGGCGCGGTTCAACGCATGGACCTGTCCGTCGAGCCCGTACGGCGTCAATTTGATGCGATTCGCCCCGAAGCTATTCGTTTCGAGCACTTCGGCGCCCGCCTTGACGTACAGACGATGAATCTCGCGAACCATTTCCGGTGCACGAATGCTCAACTCGTCGTAGCACTGATTGATGAAGACGCCCTTCTGGTACAGCATCGTCCCCATCGCGCCGTCGAACAGCACGATGCGATCGGGATCGACTAGCCGCTCAAGCGGGCTATGGCTCGTCATTGACTCGACACGAGCTCTCGGCGCTCAGGCGTGCCACTGTCGCCAGCCTGACCACGCACCGCGTAGTATTTCGCCTCTGGATGATGCACGATGAGCGCCGCGGTACTCTGCTCGGGGATGAGCTGGAAGGCGGTCGTCAGTGTCATGCCGAGCTCCGATTCCGCCGGCAGTAGCTTGAACACGGTGGCGTGATCGTCCAGGTCGGGACAGGCGGGATAACCCCATGAGTAGCGCTTGCCGCGACCGCCCGGAATCCCCAGCTCGCGGCGCACGCGGCGATGCATCCATTCCGCGAGTGCCTCGGCTGATTCCACCGCGAGTCCATGAACGTAGAACGCCTCGGTGTACTCGCCCGCGGTTTGTAACTCTTGAAACTTCTCACTGGCCGCGTCCCCCACCGTCACGACCTGTAAAGCGACGACATCCACGTCGCTCGAGTCGGTCGCGCGGAAATAATCGGCGAGACATAGCTGCTCGCGTCCTTCTTGCCGCGGAAAGTGGAACCGCGCGATCTCCCGTGTCGTTGCGTCCTTCTCGTAAGCGCCGGGGTCGTACACGATCAGGTCGTTGCCTTGCGACTGGGCAGGGAAGAAGCCATACACGGCGCGCGGCTGGAGCCAACCGTCGCGCTTCGCTTCCTTCGTTAGCCGCGCGAGCGCGGGCTGGAACTCGCTTTTGACTGTCGCCTCGTACTGTGGTCCCGATCCGCGGCCGCCCCACTGCAGCCGATACAGCTCGTCGAGATCCAGTAGCCCGAATATTTCGTCCAGCGGAATGTCCGCTTCGCGCAACGTCCGCACCCCGAAGAATGGCGCGCGCGGCACCGGATGATTCTGCGCGACAGCGCTCTTGGCACCCGCGATATTCCCGGCGGCAATGTCCTTGCCTACTGTCGTGCGCAGGAAGACGTCATTGCGCGCGTCGTCCAGTACTTTGGCGACGAACGTCGCGCGTCGCGACGCGTCGTCCGACTGGAGGATATCCATTGTCTCCAGCCCTTCGAACGCGTCCTTGCAATAGAAGACGCCCGGCTCATATGGGTGCTCGCCATCGACGAACAGTGCGCGTCGTCCGAAGCGTCGATTGATCGCCGCACCACCGATCAGGACCGGGATGTCCATGCCGCGCTTGTGCAGCTCCTGCACGCACAGCGGCATCTGCTTCGACGTCGAAACGAGTAGCGCGGACAAGCCAATCGCATCGGCATTCACCTCGATCGTCTTCTCGATGATCGTGTTGACAGGGACCTGCTTGCCGAGGTCGTAGACCGTGTAGCCGTTGTTGGAGAGAATGGTGTTCACGAGCGACTTGCCGATGTCGTGCACGTCGCCGTATACCGTCGCCAACACCACTCGGCCCTTCGTGTAGCCCTCGGCCTTCTCGAGGAACTGCTCGAGATGCTTCACGGCGCGTTTCATCACTTCGGCGGATTGCAGCACGAACGGCAGGATCAACTCACCAGCGCCGAACTTGTCGCCGACCTCCTTCATCGCCGGCAGCAACACCTCGTTCAACACACGCACTGGCTGCGCACGAACGCCTGCCGCGTCGAGCGCGTCCTCGATGCCGTCCTTCTTCCGGTGGACGACCATGTAGTGCACGCGCTGATCGGGCGAGAGCTCGGCAGTTGGGTCTTCGGTTGTCGCTTCCTTCCCTATACCGACGGCCTTGGCTCCTAGCCCCTCGATCACTCTCTGAAGCGCATCCGGACGACGATTGAAGATCAGGTCATCGGCGAGTGCGCGGTCCGCAGCGTCGATCTCGGCGTACGGCTTCACGTGCGCCGGGTTGACGATCGCCATGTCGAGTCCTGCCTCGACACAGTGATGCAGGAACACCGAGTTGACGACAGCACGCGCTTCGGGTGCGAGGCCGAAGCTCACATTCGAGACGCCTAACGACGTGAAGACGCCCGGCAGCTCGCGCTTGATCCCGCGGATGCCTTCGATCGTTTCGACCGCCGAGTCGGCCATCTCCGGATCGCCGGTCGCGAGCGTGAATGTCAGATCGTCGTAGATGAGATCTTCCGCCTGCATTTCATATTCGCCAACGACGATGTCGTAGATCTTCCGTGCGATCTCGACCTTTCGCTCGCGCGTCTTCGCCATCCCGATCTCATCGATCGTCAGCGCGACGAGCGCCGCGCCATGCTTCTTTGCCAACGGCACGACGGTATCGATGCGCTTCCGGCCATTCTCCATGTTGATGGAGTTGATGATCGCGCGACCCGGGATGTGCTCGAGCGCTGCCTCGAGGACGTTCGCTTCCGTCGAGTCGATCATGATCGGCGTCTCGACGCTCATCGACAGCAGCTTCACCACCTTGGACATTTGCTCGGCTTCGTCCGCGCGTTCAGTGAGCGCGACGCAGACGTCGAGCACGTGTGCGCCGGAGTCCACCTGCTCTCGCGCCACGTCCACGATGCCCTCGTAATCGTCCGCAAGGAGCAAACGCTTAACCTTGCGCGAGCCCTGCGAGTTGACCCGCTCGCCGATGAGAAGGGGCGGGGGATCCTGATGCAGATCTGTCGCCCGCATCGCCGAGCTGACGCGCGCCGCATGGTGTAGCCTGTCATCCCGAGGAGCGAAGCGACGAGGGATCTGCTTGTCCTCTGCCAAAAGCAGATCCCTCGCTCCGCTCGGGATGACATTCACGCGGTCTACTATCGCCTTGAGATGCTCCGGCCGTGTGCCGCAACAGCCACCAACGATCCGCACTCCGAACTCCGACACGAACTCGCCGAGCATGTCGGCCATCGGCTCCGGCTCGAGCGGATAGACCGCGTCGCCAGTGCCTGTGTTCAATGGCAGTCCTGCATTGGGAATACACGAAATCGGACGCGACGCGTTGCTCGTTAGGTATCGGATCGGCTCCCGCATGTGCTCGGGACCCGTTGAGCAATTGAGCCCGATCACGTCGATCGGGAGCGCCTCGAGAGTGGTGAGCGAGCTGGCGATGTCCGTTCCGAGGAGCATGCGGCCGCTCGTATCGAGCGTGACCTGCGCCTGTACTGGAACACGGCGACCGATCTCGGCGAACAAACGCTCGAAGCCCGTGATCGCCGCCTTCACCTCGAGAATGTCTTGCGCCGTCTCGACGAGAAGCACGTCGACGCCACCTTCGACGAGATACTTCGCCTGTTCGTAATAGTTATCCGCGAGCTCGGCAAAGGTGATGTTCGACAACACCGGGTCGCTACTCGACGGGAGCATGCCCGTCGGACCGATGGAGCCGGCGACGAAGCGCGGCCGCTCGGGAGTGGAGAACTTGTCACAGGCGGCGCGCGCCAGGCGTGCCGCCTGAACGTTCAGCTCGCGCGTCTTCTCGAAAAGGCCCCACTCCTTCAGCCGGCGCGGCGTCGATTGAAACGTGCAGGTCTCGACGACGTCACATCCGACGGCGAGAAATGACTCGTGAATACCCTGAATGATGTCGGGTCGGGTGAGGACGAGGTGGTCGTTGCATCCCTCGAGCGCTTTCCCGCCGAAGTCCTCGGCAGTGGGATGGTGCAACTGAATGTTCGTCCCCATCGCGCCGTCGTAGACGAGGACGCGGTCCGCTAGGGCTTGGAGATACGGATGAAGCTCGTTATCAGGCATGATGCGAAAAAGAAAAAGGCCCAAACGCGATGCGCCGGGCAGGCGCTTTAGCGAATTGTTTAACGTGGCCGCAAGTTGCCGAAAATCGCCACGAGATCGATTGTACTTCGTATGCTAGCATCGGAGCACTGACCAGGCAACGGACATCACGTCCGATGCGGCCGGCCCTATCGCGTCAGGGCGGATTTTGCTCGCGTCGCGATGCGATGTCCTGTGCCTGACGACCGGTGGCTCGCACGCGTTCTTCCACATGCTGCACAAGCGCCAACAGGCGATTGCGCTCGAGCGGCAAGGCCAGATCCGCTAACAACGCCCGCTGAACCGGCGCCGCCAAGATCGCTCGGTCTTCCGGGCGCTGATGAAAAGCCAAAAGCGCTCCGCCGCGCACCAATGGAATACCGAGGACAAGTCCCGGTGCGGATGCCGCGAGGTCGCGCTCGATGACCGCCACCAATGGCGTCCTCGTCGCCGCGCCCTCTCGCGCTTCCTGAAGACTCGAGGCGACAGTCGTCGCGTACCCGCGCGCGGCGAGCGTTTGAGCGAGTCCTTCGAGCAATGCAGCATCGCTGCCGACGAGCAAGATCGTCGTCACCGTGTCGTCCATCATGGCGCGTGAGTCTATCGAGACGATGACTTGGTCGCCAGTTGTGCGATCTGCTCAGGCGATGCGCCGACGACCTCGACCACCTTCGAGCGCGCTCGTGCGCCGGCGATGATCCGTACCGCTCCGCGCGGAAGGCCAAGCGCGGTCGCAATGAGCTGGACCAACGCTTCGTTTGCGGCGTCGTCAACTGGCGGTGCCTGGAGACGAACCTTGAGGGCGTCTCCGTGCAATCCCACGATTTCGTTCCGCGACGCGCGTGGCTGCACATGGACACGAAGGTGCACGGCGCCGGCGCTCGTGATGGTTAGCCTCGGGGACCGAGCATCATTCATTGGCGGTCGGCGTCCACGATAGCATCGCGTCCGATGATGAAGCCGCGAGGTCCGTCAGATCGCAAAACTGTATCCCAAAGAGGACATTCGAGGCCATGATTGTAAAAGTTTTGCTGAAGCTATTGACTCGCACTCCTCGCGCGGCGCCAAAACACACGTTAGGCAACGACGTCAGCTTTGTGATCTTCGGAGCCTGCTTCTGCCGGGAATTCCGTTGCCATGAACGCACGACAGCAGCAGCAACTCGTCAGACGCGCTCGTCTCTCGAAGGCGCGGAAGTTCAATCGCGATGCGCGCTTATGTAATCGCCGTGGTGTCAGTCGTCGATGAGTCGCTGCTCGGCGGCAATCCGTCTGGACGCTCGTCGCGCGAGGTGCGGGCGGGACGCGCGAGAGGTGTGAAAAACTGCCTCTTGACAAGATGGGCCAATTTTCAATCTGGATATATAGAGAGGGCGAACTCCGCGTCCGAAAGTGCTGGCCAAGATTCCGGCAGCCGCGCTCGTTCCGCGCGAATGCGACGACGTGCGGCTCGAATGAAAGGTCGCGGCGTACCAAGCCTTTCCTGCGTCGCGCCGTTCCTCCCCTGTGCAGCGCGCCTGCTGAGCCTTTCCCAACGGATGCATAGGGAGGCGCGTGGTCGGTTTCTTCGCCCCGACACTTGCCGAAGCGTCACGCGCGGATGGTGACGCGGCCGAAGGTGAGGCAGCCGCCTGCGGAGCGAAGGCACGCTCGCCGCGACCACGCGTCGACCTGTAGTCCGCGCGTGCAGCGCTGTTCGGCCCGAATCCACGCGCCTTGAGCGCACATATAACCGGCTGCGCGTGGGAATGCGCACGCGTCCCGCATGGATGAAGAAGAATTCGGCCTCACGACAAGAGCGTCCCGCTCGATTGCACCTGCGCGCCGATTCCAATGTCGCGACGTCCCGGCCGAATCCAGCGACGTTCGCGTCTCGTGCAAGGCTGCCCGCGGAGTTGCCTCGCTTTACCACTGAATTTGCCACGCCAGCCGCGACGACTTGCGTCATCTCGACGCTCGTGGACACGCAAGCCCGATGTAATGCACACGCAAACGGACGCCACGCATACGGCCGCCGAGAGCTTACTGCTCGGTGCCGAGTATTTGCTGACTGATCTCGGGCGCTTCCCGCCTGCCGCCATCCATCACACACGCTGCACCGTTCACCACCACCCTCACTCACCATCCATGTCGACACCCTTGCTACTGCGTCCACGGCCGCCCCCTTCGGCGCAGACATCCACCGGCGACTTGCACGTGTCCATTGAGGACTTACTCATGTCGCCTGCTCACGAGCGATCACATTCGGCCACCGCGACGGACGCGCACGGTGGCCGCTTTCATTTCCCGCGTCGAACCAAGAGACAAGAAGACAATGAGACAAAGTCAGAACGCTGTACTCGCTGCGCTGCGGCGCGCGCATGATTTTCTCCTAGAGAACGCCGCCTTGCTCGCCGTTTTGCTCGATCTCACCGGCGCGCTTCGCCGGCTGGCCAAGGTGTTAGAGAGCTTCACCGCGCACGCCTACGATCAGGACTTTGGAGACCGGGGCGCGAAAGGGGAGACAGCGAAGCAGCGCCAGCTTCGTGTGTCACTGCGTCGTCATCAGATGGAGCCCATCGCCGTCATCGCACGAGGGAACCTGCGCAAGGTTCCGGAGTTCGCGGCGCTGCAGATGCCGAAGCAGTGGGTGCGTGGCCAGGCCCTCATTGCAAGCGCGAACGCCATGATCGACGCAGCGGCGAAACATCACGACATGCTCATCGAGCAAGGGCTGTCGTCGAACTTCATTGACGAGTTCAAGGAGGCAGTCGAGAAGCTCGCGAGCTCGATGGGCGAGCGGGAGAGGAGTCGGACGCGACGCACGAGCGCCACCAAAGGCCTCGACGTCGAAGAGAAGAACGCCCGCATGATATTGAACGTGCTCGACGCACACCTCGAGCGCGTCCTGGTGGACAATGAGCCGTTGTTGCGCGGGTGGCAGGGCGCGCGGCTCATCCGTCGACAACCCGGTGGCCCAGCCGCGCCGGCTGCGACACCGACGCAAACAGGAACTGAAATCTCTCTTGTGACACCAACTGCGGAGGTGGAAAGCACGCCAGCAACGGCGGCGTGAACTTTGTGATGCTCACGCGGGCGACGCTGCCCCTGTGAGCATCCGTTACTTCTTGGCGAGACGGGCGGTGCTCACTTCGGTTTTCTACCGCTCAGCGAACCGGCTTGGCGCCGCCCGACATTCCTCCGGCGCTCATAGAGGCGGCAAGCAGGGTGTGGCATCGCCGCCACACCAGAGGAGGCTGCGCATTTCTGTTCAGCGATTCGAATAAATGTAAATGATTGCTGATGCGTCGGTTACGGTCGTGCTGCCGATCGCCCGCTGCAAGCATTTTGGGGCGCCCTGCTTGCATCGCTTCGGCTTCACAAAGAACCAAGGAGCCACGATGCCGCAGGCCATGAGATTGACTCCGTCGTTCGGAATCGACGACCGTGCATGAACTATTTCAGAATCCGCTTAGACTGCGACGGGAGCGGTCGAGCGTCGGACAAGTTGTCGCCGATGGTGAAGGTGGTAGAGGACAGGCGCATCGAGCAGCGCGTTGCTGTAATCAAATTCGCGCTCAGAAGTCGGCGCACCATGTCAAGAAATTACGAGTCTCCTGCTGCAGCAACGTCAATTGCCGGCGCGTGACCGAGCGATGGTTGCCAGCGTGACGCGTAGCAGATCCGCATCGGTGCAGCCCACATTGACGTCCTTGACTCAGGCGGACACGCAACCGACGCCACGGGGCGCCGCGTCCACGCCTAACGGCGGATTCAGCATGCGTCATATCGGCCGCCACTCGTTGGTATACGGTGTGGGAGTCCTCCTGAGCCGGGCTGTGGCCTTCATCATGCTGCCGATCTACACGCGCGTGTTGACGACATCCGACTTCGGAGCCTTACAACTGATTGAGACGACGTTGGAGGTCATCTCGATCATTGCCGGCTCTCGGCTCGCTGCGGGTGTGTTCCACTACTATCACAAGCAGGTGAGTGAGGCGGGTAAGCGTGCAGTATTGTCCACTGCGCTCGTCGTCCTCGTGGTTTCGTATGGCATAGCGTCTGGTGCGACCTTCTTGCTTGCACCTCAGATCGCAGGCTGGGTTTTCGGCGTTGCCGATGTCGCGAGCGTAGGCTACATCCGCATCGCCGCGGCCAGTCTCTTCTTGAACAGCTTTCTGGTCGTCCCGCTGGCGTTTCTCCAACTTGGCGAGCGCTCGATGCTGTTCGTCGGGCTGAATGTCGCCCGCCTGGCCATTCAGCTTTCACTGAACATCGTCTTCGTAGTGGAGCTCCGCATTGGGGTAACCGGTATACTGCTCAGCACCTTGCTCACGAACGTCGTCTTTGCGACGGCCCTAACGTGGCTGCTTCTGTCGGCGGTTGGCATGCGGGTCTCCCGAAGCGCCGCCACTGATCTCCTCCGCTTCGGCTTGCCATTCGTCGCGACGCAGGCCGCGACGTTCGTCGCGACTTTCGGCGATCGCTACTTCCTTCGCTCCGCCGCTGACACAGCGGCGGTTGGTGTCTACGGGCTCGCGTACCAGTTTGGATTTCTGCTCGCAGCGGTTGGCTATGAGCCATTCAATAACTACTGGGAACCAAAGCGATTCGCACTTGCTCGTCGGCCTGATCGCGATGCGCTGTACGCGCGCGCCTTCGTGTATTTCAACGTTCTCTTGATGACGATGGCTGTCGGCATCACGCTCTTCGTTGGAGACGTGATTCGAGTGATGGCCACGCCGCCATTCTACGGGGCCGCAGCGATCGCCCCCGTCGTCGTCATCGCGTACGTCCTGCAGAGCTGGACGGGCTTCCACAACGTCGGCATCATGCTCCGCGAGCGAACGCAATACATCACTCTCGCCAATTGGGTGGGCGCGATTACCGCCCTTGTCGGCTACGTCGTGTTAATCCCTCGTTGGTACGGGATGGGTGCGGCGGTTGCGACGGTGCTCAGCTTCGGCGTGCGTGAACTTCTCGTGTACATCTGGTCGCAGCGCCTCTGGCGCGTCCAGTACAACTGGGGTCCCGTTGCCCGCATCGTAGCATTGGCCATTGGTGTCGGGGTTGCACGCTTCTTCGTCACGCCAGCCTCCATCGGGTTGGCGATTGCGTATCACCTGACGCTGCTGGCCATCTACCTCGCGAGCGTGTGGTTGCTCGTCATCCCCTCCGGTGATCGAGCCAGCGCCTTACGACTCGTGCGTGAGCGTGTACTCATCAGACGCCAAGTGGGCGTTGCGGTCACTGGGTCCGATTGATGGCAACCGGTTTGGCGTCATCGCCGAAGCGCGTTTTCTACTTCTATCCCCATCTGAACGTCGACACTGGCTCGCCGATGGTGTTGCTGCGGATGGTCGAGGGGCTGGATCGGAGCCGCTTCACGCCTGTTTCTTATCGATTGGCGAGGGCCCGTTGACCGAGGCGCTTCGCGAGCGTCAGGTGGAGGTCATCCACGGAGACGTCGGAGAGATCACGCAGCGCACGCCGATGCGCAGCGCGAGTGCCGTCCGGCGCCGATGCGCGCTTCTCCGCGACAACGAAATTGCCTCCTGCACCTGAATCACTTCGGGTGGAATCAGGATCTCGTCGTCGCGGCTTGGTTCCAACGAATCCCCGTCATCCTCCATGTACACAACGCGGAGCGCGTCGCAGCGCGAAATCTGAATCACCGCATCGCGAAGCGCGTCCTCGTTGTCTCCGAGGCGCTCAAAAGCAGCATCACGGGCTTCTCTCGCATTCGGGAGAAATGCGAGGTGCTCTACAATCCCGTCGAGTTGGACAACTACAGTGCGGGTCATTCAATTCGCGCAACGCTCGGCCTGCTCGCCGAAGACTTCGTTGTCGGTACGATTGCGCAAATCCAGAAGCACAAGGGCATTGATCTCTTGCTCGAGACCGCTCAGCAGATTTTAGCGGTGCGCGACGATGTGACATTCCTGCACGTTGGACCTACTGGGCATAATGAAGCAGAGTTCGCGCAGGCCATGCGGCAGCGCGCGCAGAATCCGGAATTTCGAGGCCGCGTCCGATTTCTCGGTCCTCGTCGCGATATCCCTGACCTGCTCGCGAGCATGGACGTGCTATTACATCCCGCGCGTCGAGAGCCTTTTGGTCTGGTCGTGGTTGAAGCGATGGCCGCTGCACGACCAGTCGTTTGCAGTCGCGCGGGTGGTCTTTCGGAGATCGTTAACTCTCCGGAAATCGGCTGCTCGCTGGATGGCGATTCGCCCGACAACTATGCCGCAGCGCTCCTCGCTCTCATCGAACATCCCGAACGGTCGCGCTTGATCGGAGAAGCTGGCCGCCGAAGCCTTCGGGCCGATTCGATGAGACAACTTCGGCAAGGCGTCTCGCGAGTGTCTACGAGCGATGCCTCGCCTCTCATGTCGAAGGGTGGGTCGCTGCTCGGTCACTCGCCTAGGGCAGAACGAACCAGACGAAGTACTACCGGCTCAAGAATCCATGCAAGCAGTAGGTATGCGACAATCGGCGACACATCGATTCTGCCCATCAGTGGAATCACGCGCCGAAGCGGAATGAGAATCCAGTTCGTGAGCGGGTACGTCCAACGAATCCAGCGAGAGTAGGGAGAGATCGGCAGCCAGGTGGAAAGCACGCGAATCATGAGCGCGAGCTCCACGAGCTTGAACGCCCAGCCGAGCAGCATGATCGGTAGAACGTGCGGGTCTCTCAGACCGAACGCCAACTGTTGCAGCAAACCTCCGATGAAGTCCAGGAGAACGAGCACTCCAACGCCGCCGAGTACGAGGGCGACCAGCGCCCACCAGGGCGCGGCTGAAGGCAGCCCACCCGCTCGGAGGACAATCCGCTCCACCGGCGTCATCATTGGATCGACACTGCGTCGGAAGAACCTGGCCAGCCCGTTAAAAGGACTGATACGGCGCGTGCGAACCAGCCAATCGAACAGCGCTATCACGGCGAGGATGATCGCCGCAATGAAGAGCACAATTCGGGACCCCTCGAGAAAGAGGCCGTACCCGGTCAGGAGTGAATCCATTCGGCAAAGTATACGACCGCGCCGCGCCATGGGTACGGTTCGGGTTCTTCCGAGGCGGTAGCGGAGCAAACGAACTGGCAGACGGCGTGATGTCCATCGCTGCCCGCCTCCTACAAACAGTGTTGCGACAGCGCCCCAATCATGGGCCTCGCATGGAATACATCTGTTCCAAGTCCAAGACTTGAAAGCGTATAGCAATTGGGTCTCGCTGGTTTCGCCTTTGCGTTGGACATGCCGACACTCTTCCTGTCAGTGCGTCAATCTCGAAGTTCCGCGCCACCATAAGGATTCTTTAATCTCGCCGAGCGTGAGCGCCATCTGCGGTGTGTGCAATTTGGACGGTCGGCCGACGCAAGCGGAAAACATCAGGTCGATGGCTGCTGCGCTGGAGCATCGCGGGCCCGACGGCTTCGGCGTCTGGTCCGGCCCCTCCGAGTCGCTCGCACACCGCCTGCTTCGAACAACCCCGGAATCACTGGCAGAAGTTCAACCGATCATCCGTCGCGAAGAACAGCTGGTGCTGGTCGCCGATGCGAGGCTGGACAATCGCGATGAGCTGATCCGTCTTCTCCGACCGCGGACCTCGCTCCTGAGCGACGGCGAGTTGATTCTCGAATCATATGCGACTTGGGGAGAAAATTGTGTCGAGCGACTGATTGGAGACTTCGCTTTCGCGGTCTGGGATGGTCGAGCACGGACGCTGTTCTGCGCGCGCGACCCAATGGGCGTTAAACCTTTCTACTACTACTATGACAGCCGACGCTTCGCCTTCGCGTCGGAGATCAAGTCGCTCTTTGTTTTGCAAGAGGTGAGACGCCACATCGATCCAGAGCAGGTTGCGCTCTTTGTTGGCTGGCACCACGAAGAACGTGAGCGGACGTTGTACAGCGATGTGAGGCGTCTGCCCGCGGCGCACGCGCTTCTCCTCTCGCGCGAAAAGATGGTGGTGCGACGTTACTGGAGTGCCGATTCGGCGCCCGACGTCCGGTTCTCGACCGATGACCAGTACGTCGAAGCTTTCCACGAGACATTCGCGACAGCGGTTGCGGCCAGACTGCGTTCCGCGCACCTCGTTGGGGCGACGCTCAGCGGCGGCCTGGATTCGTCGTCGATCGTGTGCATGTCCCGCAAGCTGCGTGGCTCCAGCAGCCCGCCGCTACACACTTTCTCCCTGATCTTTCCAGGTCTCCCGGAGAAAGACCTTCGGCTCATCGACGAACGCGAATTCATTGATTCGGTCGCGCGGCTCGGAGGGCTCCAGCCACACTATGTGCGCGGCGATGAGCTGAGTCCAATGCGCGATGTTCGCCGCATGCTCTGGCATCTCGACGAGCCGTACTCCACCCCGAATCTGTATCTCCATTGTGGCCTCTTCGAGGCCGCGCAAGCGAACGGCCTGCGCGTCCTGCTCGATGGCTTCGATGGCGACAGCGCCGTCAGTCACGGGTTCGGGCGGCTCACGAGTCTCGCGCGGACTGGCCATTGGGACGTGTTGGACGCCGAAGTGAGAGCCTTCAGCGCGCACCATGGGAAAGCGCCCGAGCTGGCGCTCCAGCAATTCGTCCTGCCGTCCTTGGCACAGTTCGCACGGGAGGGGCGCCTGCTTTCCTGGGTGCGAATGGCGACCGAGCTGGCGCGGCGTTTCGGCATGTCCCGCCGCGAGTTGCTTTCGCAGTGGGGCCTTCGTCCCTTCTTCTCATTTCTGGGGAAGAGGGATGTCGGGAAGGGGGCCCGCGCATTGGAAGATGCCATCCTGCGGCCCTCGCTCGCACGGGGTCTCTCACGCCACCGCAAGCTTGCGGCGCGCGAGGACGCGCGTTCGGGCACTGACAGCGAGCGCGCCACCCACATCAAGGGATTGTCGCAGCCGATGTATCAGCTCACGCTGGAAATCGCCGACAAATCAGCAGCGGCGTTCGGCATCGAGCCGCGCTACCCGTTCTTCGATCGGCGCCTCATCGCGTTTTGCGTCGGGCTTCCCGAGTCCCAGAAATTCGGCGCAGGTTGGCCGCGTCTGCTCTTTCGACGAGCGATGCAAGATGTGTTGCCGCCGCAAGTGCAATGGCGCGGAACGAAGGCAAATCTCAGCCCGAACTTTCACCAGCGCTTTCGCGGTACGGATCTGCCTGTCTTCGCGACGCCTCGCGAGCACGAACTTTCGCAATATCTGAACGACGAGGCTCTCTCGGCGATGCTCGAGCGGTATCGCGCTGAGCCTGAAGCTCCCAGAACCAGTGAGACGGCGGCGCTCCTCTTTCGCGTCGCGGTCCTCGCGTTGTGGCTGGAAGAAGCAGCGAGACGTAGTGATCACTCGCGCCCCGAGCGGGCTGCACCTTCGCCGGCCGCGGCTTGAGATGCGCGTTCCCGACGAAGACGTGATTACAAGAAGGGTGTCGCGAGACGAGGACGGTACGGCGCTACCGCTCGCACTGCCGGCTCGAGGCACACGCGGCGACCGCACGCGTTGCGGTCAAATTTCACTTCCAACGGAGGATGCGCATGGCGGTAGCAAAAAGGAAATGGGTCTCTCCCGAGATCCGACGATTCGGCACGTTCGAAGCAGCCACGCAAGACTGCGACAAGACGCTCGGCCTCAACGATGGCTTCACCTTCCAAGGGCAGGCGATCGTCTGCGCCACGGCGTCCTAGTCAGCCTCGACGTGCCATCAGTTACTGCGCCCATCATTCAGCCGCTGCTGAGCTGGATGGTGGGTAGCGGTTCCGCGGTCTGACAGGCCACCGCGGCATACTCGGAACTCTTCCCGTGCGATTCCGAATCCTGAGACTGACCCGGCAAGAATCCGCCCTGCTGCTGCTGGCCGGGTCCCTCGTGCTCACCGTTCGCCTCGCGCTCTGGCTTCTGCCCTCGCGCGTGATCATTCGTCGGATTTCCCGGCTCGTGATGCCTAACGACTTGGACGGCGGGAAGAGAACCGTTTCGATCGGTACGATCGTCTGGGCCGTCGAAGCAGCCAGTCGGCGGATTCCGCGGGCGACCTGTCTGACACAGGCGGTCGCGGCGCAACTGCTGCTGCGATGCTTCGGCTTTGGCGCCCAGTTCTGTATCGGCGTGGCGAAGCAGCCCGATGGCGGTTTCCGTGCGCATGCGTGGTTGGAGCGCCACGGCCGGCCGATATTGGGCGGCAGCGGCATTCGGTCGTTCACCCGTCTGCCGGACTTCAGAGCTGACCGTCAGAATCCCGCGCCGCTTGGCGGCTAACTCTTCGAACACCCGCCGGTGACCTCCGCGCCCGCACTCCAATTTGCGCCTCTCTCCATCAGTCGTGCTACGTGTCACGACTACATGGCATTCGGAGGCATCCTGCGCTCCGAGATGGAATTCCCCGAGCTCAGGCCGGCGTCACAGGCATTGATGGCCGATTGGACCTTCTCCGTCGAACAGGGCCTGCCCCCCGACCGCGCTGCTGTCCTCATCGGCGAAAGGGCAATTCGGGAGGAGAAGTACCGGCTCTGGCGCACCGAGACGGGGCTCCAGCTTCAGTACTCACACGCCGGCACGTTCGATATCTCGCGCGGAGGTCGCCACATCGTTTGGTATCAGGATGAGACTGCGGCCCTGGAACTGGTTCGCAGTATCGTCATCGGCCCGGCGCTGGCGCTGGCCCTGGAGCTCGCCGGTTTTTTCTGCTTGCATGGCAGCGCGGTGACCGTGGATGGGAAAGCAATTTCGTTCATCGGCCCCAAGTTTTACGGCAAATCGACGCTCGCAACGGCACTCACCGCCGCCGGCGCTCGTCTCGTGGGTGACGATTTGCTTGTCGTTCGGCCCGGGCCACCCGCGACTCTCCGCCCCGGCGTCGCCAGCGTTCGCCTCTGGCCAGACATGGCCGCGACGCTCTCGTTGACCGATGTTTGTAATACGCTCATCCCCGGCGTGAAGACGACGGCAACGGGGTTCACGAGGGAAGCGCTTGCGTTGGTGTCGAGTCCACTCACGACCGTGTACGTCCTGGCACCTGTCGCGAGCGCGTCGGCCGCGGGGACATTGTGCCGGACACGGCTCTCGCCGACCGAGGCAACGATCGCCCTGGCGCATCACACGAAGCTGGCGGACTCACTGGTGGGCGTCGAGGGCGCCAGGTCGCACCTCGCCATGGCGGCGGTCGTAGCCACCGGTGTACCAGCATGGACGCTCCACATTGCTCGCGATGCCAGAAGGCTCAGCGAGGTGGTGCAACAGATCATTCAATGGAGCTGCGCAGAATGACAAACTTCGCCGGAGTGCAGAACTTGGCGCCGGACACCGTCGTCGTGGCGTCACCACAGCAAGTGTCCTGCGATGTCGCGACAGAGGCGGTGCTCCTGAGCATGCGCGACGGTCAGTACTATGGGCTCAACGAGGTCGCGGCGTGCATTTGGAGGCTGGTCCAGGAACCGCGAACGGTGCTCCAGCTTCGAGAAGCCCTGCTCGAGGAGTACGAGGATATTGATCCAATCCAGTGTGATCGGGCGGTGATGAGCTTCCTGGAAGAGATGATCGCCTTGGAACTGGTCGAGCGGCGCTGAACGTCGGGCTTGCACGATTCGGCTCGTTCACTAGCGCAGCGAACTCGTTGCGCGCCCGCAACACTCATTGTGCTGACGTGATTCAGCTTCAGCTCAAACGGGCTGCACCCGTCGGTCGACTCTGCGCCCTGTAACATCGTTCGCCTCAACATCTCACGAGCTTACGCCAGCCGCCCCTCCGAGGTCGGCACCGATGCTGCCAGACCCGCATGTGCAGCTGGCATCGTCCCTCACCTCCGATCCGATCCCTCCCCGTCATCCAAATCATGAGCTCGAGCTCCGAACTCGCGATGGATCGCCTGGCACCCGCGATCGAGGCAGACGCCGAGGCAAATCTCGTCTTTCGACTCGCCGGCGAAACCCGTTCAGGGTCTTCGCTGGACTTCCGTGGAATCACAGACTGGCGCCGGCTACTGCAATTGGCGTCCGATGAGAACGCGCTAATTGCTTTGCGCGATGCCGTACGGTCCTACGGGCCCTCTGGCATCCCCCTGCACCTCGAGCGACAGCTGGCGATTTTCGCACTGGATCGCGAGTGCCGCATGCGTCGGTTGAAGAATCGCTTGGTGGAAGCCGTTGCCGCGTTGCACCGCGCTGGCATCGAGGTTCTGCTCCTGAAGGGCGCTGCGCTCGCACATACGCTGTATGGCTCGTTCGTCGCCCGGCCCATGGGAGACATCGATCTACTCGTAAAGCCGGAGCGTTCAGGCGAAGCACGCACGATCATGTTGACCCTCGGTTGGGGTGCCGATCCCGAGCTACCGGGCGACGACACCTACGAGAATCACCACCATCTTCCACCGCTTCGGGATCTCGAGCACAGCGCTCTCCGGCTGGAGATTCATCGTTCGCTCTTGCCGCCGGGTCATCCGTTTGGCTACACCGAGCAGGAGATCTGGGCGGCGGCGCGCCAGGTGACGGTGGGCAGTGTCCCGGCGTTCGTGATGCATCCCTCTCATCATGCGGTTCACGTCGCAATTCATTTTGCGTGGTCGCACATGTTGAAATTGGGTGCTTGGAACGCCTTTCGGGACCTCGCGACGCTCAGCGCGACAGGCGTACTCGATTGGAACGAGTTCGCGAGGCTGGCCACTCGGTGGGGGGCATCCAGCTGTTCTTACTGGACGCTCTGTCTAGGACGTGCCTTGTCTGGGCTCACGGCGCCCGCCGAGGTGATGAACCAGCTCTGTCCGGCCCTTCCTGAGTTCGTCCGTCGGCCACTGGGCAGACATTTCATACGGATACTCGCTCGGGCCGAGCCAGCCTGTCCTTCGGCGCGTCTCGATCAGCTGCTCTGGAGTCTGGCAATGCAACCGCATCGGGAGGGGCACGCACGGGTTCGGCCGTGGTGCGTCTCGCTCGATCTCGTATCGGCTATCAATGAGAAGGTGCGGCTCGCCGAGGGCGGAGGGTCCGAGTCGACTTACCGCCAGGTGCGTCGCTCCGGACGGTACATCACAGAGATTCTCGCGTAACGTTATGGCGACTCTCGCACGGGCCACGCACCCTGAACTGGCCTTCAAAGCGCCAGCGTCCTCTCCTCCTGCCGTGCAGATCGACGGTCTCACCAAGCGGTTCTCCGCCCGTCCGAAGCTTACCGAGATCCTCCGGGCGGCGCGCCGTTCGGCCACCACGGTCGTCGATCACGTCAGCTTCGATGTGCGCGTTGGAGAGATCGTCGGCGTGCTCGGGCCTAACGGCGCGGGTAAGACGACCATCTTTAAGATGCTGTCGACGATGGTGTTGCCGGACGATGGCACCGCGAGCGTCTGTGGGAACGACATCTGGCTCGAGCCGGGCCGCGTCAGAGCCGCTCTCGCGGCAGTATCGTCCGATGAAAGAAGTCTCAATTGGCGCCTCTCGGCGCGCGAGAACCTTCGGCTCTTTGCCGTGCTGCATCGGGTCGAGGCACGCGCCGTCGAGCAGCGCGTGACGAGCCTGCTCGAGCAGGTCGGCCTCGCAATGACCGGAACGAAGATGGTCGGCTCGTTCTCGTCCGGTATGCGTCAGCGTTTGCTCATCGCGCGAGCGCTCTTGTCACAGCCCAGCGTTCTTCTGCTGGATGAGCCGACGCGCGCCCTCGATCCGATCTCCGCGCAGGAGTTCCGTGTCTTCCTGCGCAAGGAGCTCATCGAGCGACAGAGAGCGACGATCCTTCTCGCGACGCATAACGCAGAAGAGGCGCTTGGCTTCTGCGATCGTGTGATCGTGCTCGATCGAGGGCGCGTGCTCGCGGTAGGCACCGCGGCCGAGCTCAAGGCACGGTTTGCTGAAGAACGCTATCGCCTCGTCGTTCGAGACCCACAACATCCCTGCTTCGACTGGCTCGAGACAACCGGTTTGCTGCGGCGCTTGAGCGCGAGCGTGGATGTCTCTGGCGGGTGGTCGCAGGTCGACTGTGCTATCGCAGCAGATCCCGCGGACACGGCCCGCGTCGTACGGCTGCTGCTCGATAATGGCGTCGACGTTGCGCGTCTCGAGCGTGTCGAGCCCAGTCTCGCCGATTTGATAGGGCGGATCATAGGAGCGCAAATGATGGTGCCAGCGAATGCGTGAGATCGGAGCGTTGGTCCGAGCGGCGTGTCTGACGGAAGTGAGTTACCGCATGAACATGCTGTTCTCGCTGGCGTCGCTGCTCCTCACCGTAGTCCCGCTGTACTTCGTCGCAACTGCATTGCAGCCCGTCATGGCCACGACCATCTCTTCACAGAGTCGCGAGTACTTCGCATTCACCTTGATCGGCGCGACGACTTACACGTTCATCGCCGCGTGCACGTCCGCGTTGCCAAACGCACTCGCCGGCGCGATCGGTCGCGGAACACTCGAGGCGTTTCTGGGAACTCCCACTCGTCTCGCGGTTCTGTTCACTGGCCTCAGTGGGTACAGCATTCTCTGGGCACTCCTGCGCGCTCTCGTCATGATCGCAGCCGGAACGGCGCTCGGGGCGCGTATCACCTTCGGCGGATTTCCGATTCTGGCGGTAATCGTGCTGCTGCTCGTGCTCGCATACGGCGCATTCGGTCTCATTGGCGCGGCACTCCTCCTCCGATTTCGTACAGCCGGCCCACTGCTCGGCGGCGTCCTTACCGGATCGGCATTGCTTGGCGGCGTCTACTATCCGACGCACGTAATCCCTGCCTGGCTGCAAGAGCTCTCGAGAGCCGTGCCGCTCACGTACGGTTTGCGCGCGGCCCGTCAGGTCGCGCTGCTCGGTATGCCGTTACGCGCCGTCAGTCACGACATCACTATTCTCGCGCTCGACGTCGCCGTGCTTTTGCCATGCGGAGTGCTGTGCGTCGCCGCGGCACTGCACTATGCGCGGAGGTCCGGCACACTGGGACAGTACTGAGTCACGCGAGGACTTTACCCGCAGCCGTTGACTCCGCACGCGCAGCGGACTCGCAGTGATGGTCCGCCAGTTGAGTGTTGCATCAACGCAACAGCCTCTGATGAGCAGCATCTCGCCAGAAGCAGCGCCTACTCAGGTTAGTTGTTGGTTGTTAGCAAGATAGAGTGCTTCCTCCGACCGTCGTTGGGCATGAGTCCGATGGCCGTCATAATGCAAGCACCTTGAGGAGATTGCGGCGCGGCGCCGCTGAACGTCGACACACCTTATGCTGCCAACGAATCGCCTCCCCTCTTCAATGCCCACGCCACGTCTGCCTGGCGGTCTGCTCCTCGGTGCACCGGACGAGGGTGACGAGGGCATTCCCTGGTCGCGGATCACGGCCTCGATACGCCGCTACAAATGGCTCATTCTCGCCATTAGTGCCGCGGGGCTGACGCTCGGCGTCTTCGTCTCCCGGACCGTCCGACCCGAGTACGAAGCTCGTGGCACGCTCTGGATCTCGACGACTTCGGACCGCGAGGTCGATCACGGTCCGATTCGGGCCCAGGAGCTGATGAATTCGACGGGCTGGACCGAATTGATGCGAAGCTACGCGATCTCTGATGCAGTCGTGCGCGAGCTCGGATTGTATCTCTGGCTGTACCTGCCTTCGGACTCCACCGCCTTTCAGGGGTTCAAGCTCGCGGATCCAATGCGCCCCGGACACTACATCCTCCAGACCAATGCGGCAGCGTCCAGGTACGTGCTCACCGATGAAAAACAGGTCGTACTCGAACGCGGCGCGTTGGGGGATTCCATCGGTCATGCGCTCGGCTTTCTCTGGAAACCGACAGCTGAAGCACTAGGTGCGAACCGCAAGATCCGCTTTCAAGTCGTCACGCCGCGGCAAGCGTCCATCGAGCTCGCGAACGGGTTCAGTGCTTCCCTTCCGGAAAAAGGGAACCTGATGCGCGTGACGCTGCGAGGCGGAACCCCTCGCCGGCTCGCGACGATCCTGAACACATGGATGAACGAATTCGTATCGGCCGCTGCCCGGCTGAAGAAGGACAATCTCAGCCAGCTCGCGGAGATTCTGCACGACCAGTTGACTGTGTCAGAGCGGCAATTGCGGGCAGCAGAATTGGCGCTTGAGGACTTTCGCGTTCACACGATCACACTTCCCAGTGAGGGCGGTCCGGTCGCCGCAGGCGTCGAGATGACGCGCAATCCGGTTCTCACGAATTTCTTCACGAACCGAATCGAGTACGACAACGCTCGTCGCGATCGCGAAGCGCTCGAGCGAATACTAAGGGCGAGCGGATCCGGCGCGGTTTCTCCCATCGCGCTGCAATCTGTTCCGTCGGTTCTTCAGAATGCCGATAACTTGCGCCTTGCCTTGACGGAGCTTTCCACCAAGGAGGCGCAACTCCGGTCTGCTCGGCAATTCTATACCGATCAGCACAAGACGGTGCGAGATCTCGAAGATGCCGTGAATACCCTCGAGCGCCAGACGATACCGTCATTGGCGCGGGACGCGTTGGAGCAGCTACGACAGCGCGAACAGGATTTGTCGGAGCGAATTGGCGGTGCGTCTCGCGAACTGGAGAAGATTCCCGCACGGACGATCGAAGAAATGCGATTGCGCCGGGACGTTGTCGTCTCGGAAAATTTGTACACGACGCTTCAAAGCCGTTATGCGGAGGCGCGGCTCGCCGAAGCCAGCGCGATTCCGGACCTTCGTGTCCTCGACAGTGCCGTCGCTCCAGTTCAACCGAGCAGCAACGCCGGCGCGCGCATTCCATTGATCGCCGCCCTCGCCAGCGTTGGGCTCGCACTCGGACTGGCAATCTTGCTCGATCGTTTCGACCCGCGATTGCGCTACGCGAACCAAGTTTCGCGAGAGCTCGGGCTGGACGTCATCACGTACGTGCCGAGGACAAGCACGAAGGTGAGAGGGCCGGAGTCACTCAAGAAGGCCGCACAATTGGCTGAAGCCTTCCGAGCGCTGAGGCTGCACGTCACCCACATGGTGCCGCCGGACACCGCAATCACGATGACGGTCACGAGCCCTGCGCCGCAGGAGGGCAAGTCACTCATTGCAAGCAATCTCGCGCTCGCGTTCTCCGGCGCTGGTCTTCGAACGATACTGATCGACGGCGACATCCGCCGCGGCACATTGCATAGCACCTTCGATCGTCCGCAGTCGCCAGGTCTTACCGATTATCTGGCCGGTGAGGTCGACTTGAGCAGTGTGTTACACCATCTGCAGGCGTCGAACCTGTCTCTCGTGCCCCGCGGAACGGCCCGTGCTGGCGGTCCGGAGCTTCTGACGTCGCGGAAGCTCCCACAGCTCATCGGAGAGCTGCGCAATTCATACGACGTGGTCATCGTCGATGGCGCGCCGCTGAGCGCAGGGATGGATTCCCTTGCGCTCAGCATCGTGACGGGCAACGCCCTGATTGTGCTGAGATCGGGGCTCACCGACAAGAAGTTGGCGGCGTCGCAGCTTCGGCTCCTCCAGCGTCTGCCAATCACACCGCTCGGTGCAGTGCTGAACGACGCAAATGGCGAGGGCGACTATCAGTACTACTCTTACGGCTACTCGGATGGATCGGAGCCGGACGGCGAGCTGATTGGGGAGAGAATCGGTGTTACGTCCGCGAGGTGAGCGTCACCGCACGATGTGGCGCTGGCCCGCCGTTACTGTTGACAGGCGCCCACAGCGCGCTGCTGCGGCGATGTCGTTGCACGTGATGGCTCGGCAATAAGATGGGTGGATGCAAAGCGTTACGACGTCGCCGCGCGCACTTTCCCAGTAGCATGCGGCGTGCATGACCTCATTTGCAAATGACATTTCTGTTCCGGATGCCAGGTAATTCCTGGCGCGCAGTCACTGCGGTTGCAGCGGCGACCATCTTCTCGGCCCTTTCGCCAAGTAGCTCGCTGGGTCAATCACCAGTTGGTTGGCGAGACCCCGGTACCACGCGCAGCGCACTGCAGGCTCGCGCCACTGAGGTGCAGGCACAGGCGAGTGCATCACAAAACGGCCACGAACGCCGCGCGCTCTCGCTCGAGGCGGATGTCATCGAACGGCGACTGAAAGAAGGCGATTTCGTTGTCGGCGATCGGGTTTTCGTCCGAGTCGAGGAGCAGTTGACTCTCGCTGACACGTTCACCGTGCATTCGGGCAAGATGCTGGAACTCCCCGGCTACGGAGCGGTGGTCCTCGAGGGCGCTCTCTGGTCAGAAGCGACTGAGCGCGTCCGGGACCAGGTTGCCACCTACGTGAAGGGTCCGCGAGTTCGCGTGACGCCACTCGTCCGAATCGGCATCATGGGGGCGGTCTCGCGACCCGGGTATTACCAGCTCTCCACCGACACGCCCGTCGCCGATGCCATCATGCGTGCTGGCGGGCTGCTCTCGAATGGCAATGCTTCGGGAGCGGTTGTACGCCGTGCCGACCATGAGCTCTGGCCCGCCACCGCTGTGCGCGATGGCATTGCTCAGTCCCTAACGATAGACCAAATGGCACTGCGGTCGGGCGACGAGCTCGATATTCCCGAGCAGCACCGGTTTAGTGCACAGACTTTCTTGCAGATTGCAGGGGTCCTCGTTGGAGTCTCAGCAGTGGCGCTGAGTCGAGTTCGCCACTAACCAGTCATGCGATCTGTAACGAGTCCGGTTTCAGACGCTCTCGAAGCCGAGAGCGCCACTCCATTCAGTCAGCCGACGGGATCGGCACGGCACGCTGTGGTGGCAGGCGACGAGCGTGAGCGCCCGCACCTCGAGCTCGAGAGAGAATCGGAGGGGCAATCGGAGAGGCATGGCCGAGCGGAATTGGCCCAGCGGATTGCCAACGTCATCGTCGCTGCCGTCGCTTTGCTGCTGACGTCACCGCTCCTCGTCTTCGTCGCTGTTCTCATCAAGCTCACGTCCCGCGGTCCCATCTTCTACATGCAGGCGCGTGTTGGCCTCGACAGCCGTCGGACTGCGAAGGACGACCCGAAGCATCTTTATGACCGCCGGATACGAAACCTTGGCGGTCGCGCTTTCATGATCTACAAGTTTAGATCGATGGCCGTAAACGCCGAGGCTCGCGGCGCCATCTGGGCGACCCAGGCCGATGCGCGCGTCACGAAGCTCGGCCGGGTCCTCCGAAAAACGCGAATCGACGAGATCCCCCAACTCATTAACGTCCTGAAGGGGGACATGAACATCGTCGGCCCTCGCCCCGAGCGGCCGACGATCTTTCTCCGCTTGAGCGCGGAGATCTCGGAATATTCTCGCCGCCAGCGTACGCGTCCGGGCATTACCGGCTTGGCCCAGATCAACCAGTCCTACGATTCGTGTCTGGATGATGTGCGGCGGAAAGTTCGTTACGATCTCGAGTATCTCCAACGGCGCAGCGTGTTCGAGGACTTGAAGATCATGGTGATGACAATCCCCGTCATGGTGTTTCGTCGCGGCGGCTGGTAAGGGCTCCGCTCGAAAGACACTCAAGTAGGCCGGCGCGTCGGCTCCCAGACGGCCAGGCGACTTCCGCGAACTGCGTGAATCCACGCGAGCACCCCGGCAGTCGAAACCGCGACAATGAATCCGGCGACCGATAGCAGCAACGGCGCCTTTCGGCCGGGCCAGTGTATGCCCAATATGCCTAACGCGACGCCGACGGCAATCAGGCTGGTGAGCCCTGCCGCGATGGTCGGTGCGATCGCCCCCAGGAGTGCCATCCCGACCGCAGCAAGGGGCACGAGTGCAAAGACGAGCCAGCGCGCGAGCTTGTGACTCGCCAAGCAGAACGCGAACCAACCATGTTTCGCAACGCTCAGCAAATGCCGCTTGTACCAGAGTGTTCCCAAGCCGCGAACCATCGTTCGCGTCTTCCGTCTTAGTTCTGTTCTGAGGGAGGGTGTGCGCAGCACCTCACAGACCGCGGATGGCGCGGAGATGGCGCGGTAGCCGTGTTCGCGCGCCATGAGTGGCGAGGCAAAGTCGCGGCTCAGCTGGTCTGGAAAGCCCGCATCATAGATCGCGGAGCGAATGCCATAGAAACACCCGCTCGCTCCAACAATCGAGCCGATACGCGTCTCCAGATCCCGTATCCACATCTCGTACCCCGTATATCCCTGCTCGCCGAGCGCCTCGTCAGCATCGCCACGCGACACACTCACATCGCGGCCTGACACGACACCAATCGTTGGATCGGCAAAAGGTCGGATCAGCGCCTTCAATGCGCCTGGCACGAGCCGGATCGTCGCATCGACATTGACCACCACAGAGCCTCGAATGTGAGCCGATGCGGCGTTCTCGGCTGCCGACTTGCCGCGCCGCATCGTTAAGCGAATCAGCTTGACATCACGAGCAGCATACGATCGCGCGATCTCGTCGGTGCGATCCGTGGACGCATCCGAAATCACAACGATGTGCCTTCTGTCTGCAGGGTAGTCCTGGGCAAGCAGCTCGTCGAGAACGCGGCCGATGTTCCGCTCCTCGTTGTAAGTCGGAACGGTGATCGTGATCTCTGGCCACTCCATTGGATCGGAATACCTCGTCGCCGAAGGACGTCCGACAGCCGCGACGCGCAGCACGAGTGGGTACACGACATACGCATATACGGCCACGAACATCGGCGACGCGAGCAGGAGGATAGACAGGAGCATAACGAGTCCTTGCGGCTACCTAGTCAAACAGCCGCGATAAATCGCCGCGTATCGGGAGATCCACGGGTCGACCGATAGATCGCGCGAAACTCGTGTGCTGGCGCGTTCGGCGCGGGCACGTGCCTCGGTGGGATTGGTCTGGATCTCACGTATCGCGGTCGCGATCGGCGCACTGTGTCCAATTGGGACGAGCAGCGCCTCGGCCGACGAGAGCATGTCCGGAATACCGCCGACAGCGGACGCAATAACCGGAACGTGGGCGTTTACTGCTTCGAGCACGCACATCGGACACCCTTCCGCGCGCGAGGCCAGAACGAACGCATCGAAAGCGGTGTAGAGCGGGCCTGCATCTTCGACGCGGCCGCACCACATCACGCGTTCAGAAACGCCGCGCGCGGCGGCACGCGCCTTCAGTGCCTCGCAGTCGGGACCGTCTCCGACAATGGCGAGAAGCGTCTGTGGCGGCATGTCTGGAAGAGCCAAAGCGTCGATGAGCAGATCGAATCCCTTGGCGCGCACAATGCGACCTACAGAGCCAAATATGAAGGCATCGTCCGGCAAGCCGAGGCGACGGCGTGCCGCGGACCGTGCCACCGGCGCGTTCGATGGTGGCACGACATTGGGCACGACACTCACGCGCGCCGGGTCGACACCTGCCCCGCGAATTTGGTCGGCGAGGGGTCGCGAGACAGCAACGACCGAATCGAATCGACGAAACGCTCGCCGCTGCGCCCACTCGTAGAAACGAACCTTGCGACTGGCGCCAGTGAATCCATGCACCGTTGTGACCGTCCGGATGCCGAGGCTGCGTGCGACGCCGGCATCGAGGAGATCTGGCCGATAGCCGTGAGTGTGCACGACGTCCGGCCGCAAGTCGGCGCATATCCTTCGAACGATTGCGCGCTCTTCGGCAAAGCCGTGACGCCGCACGCTCACCAGATGGGTGAGGACGGAGTGGCGACGGAGTCTTTCCACCAATTGCGGGCTCGTTCCGGGCGCATCGACAATGGCGAGAACGGCCGTGTCGTGACCAGCAGCGGCTTGGTGGGTCGCGAGCAAGCTCACGACGGACTCGAGTCCACCGTAGCTCCCTGGCGACACAATGTGCAGCACCGAAGGAACTCTCCCGTCTGACTCGAGAGTGTTCCCCACGAAAGCGACGCGAGAATTGTTAGGCGCGGCTAGCACATGCGCTCAGTTTATTGTGACCGAAGAAGAACTGCGAGGCGGATACCGCCTCGCAGGAACTGGCGGCCACGTCTCGACTCCGACCTCGGCGAATGCCTCTGTCGTCGCGTCTGGTCGCGGTGGGCCGATGATCGCGCGGAGGACGCTTGCACGAAGGCGTGCAATTCCCGATGCCTGCAGTGCGAATACATCCAGTGCTGCTGCGGGGATGGCCAGGGCCCCCTGACTTCGGGTCACGCGTATATAGAAGCTTAGGCGCAACAGTATGAGGCCGGTGATTGAGGCCAATAACGCACGCTGCCAAAGCGCGGTCGCGTCGGTTGCGAGTGCCAGTGCTGCGCAGGCGACAACGATCCAGGAAAGCAACTCGCTTATGCGCTGCCGATTCCGATGCGTTGCCGCGCGTGACGGAGGAAACCTTCGAGTTGGAGTTTGAGAAGTGGTCCAGGGCGTCCCGGCATCGCGTAAGGAATCGCCGATTAGATCACGAAATGTCCATGGCCGAAGGCAGTTGCCTCTGATCTCGGGGTGCTGCACAACGCTGTACCCTCGGAAGCGAATGCGCTCCGCCACCTCTGCCATCTCCGCCGCTGGGTAGCCGGCTTGCCATTCGTTGAAGAGCTCCAGCTCTGAGAGCAGCGAGGAACGAATCGCGCCCAAGCGAAGGAAAAATTCAGCCGTGTCGTTACCGAGGCTTTCGTGGTCGTGTAGCAGACGCAGCAAGGCGATTTTGCGAATGGCCGTTGCCTCGTGCGGCGGGTCGGCGAGTCGGCCTGAGACGGCGCCGATCTTTTCTTCTCTGGTCAGCAACTCCCAGAACCGGCGAAGTGCATCAGTCGCCACCTCGATGTCGGGATCGACAAAGACCACGATTTCCGCGCGCGACATTTCAAAGCCGCGGTTCCTCGAGTAGGGTGCGCCAAGCCCGCGGTCCGACTCCGTAGTTGGCAATCGGACAATCGTGTCCGCGAACGCGCCGGCGATGCTGACCGACGCGTCGGCGCTGCCATCATCCACGACGATGAGCTCCCAATGCCGCCGCGGAAAGTCGCTCGACAACAGCGCCTTCAGCGACTTCGGTAAGGAGGAAGCGGCATTCCGAACGGGAACGACAACCGACAAAAGTGGGCGATCTTGAGACACAAGTCCTTGGAATCGCGGGCTAGGGAGCGAGCGATCGAGAGTCATCGCGGGAGCGCTGAAGACATCGAACCGCCGTCAGACGGTTAGACCGTCGATTCTCGTATTTCTTCTCCGAGCTCGCGATCTGACCTGCCGCTGGCCACATGGCGCACTGGCGGAACTGACGCAACGCCGACGGTCGGTGGAATGACCTCGACCTCGATGGAGTTTCGACGCTGTAAGCCTCCACGACCAAGTCCGGCGCGAACCAGCCTGTTGAGCGCAGTAGCGTCAATCAGCTCGCGCTCATTGACGAAGACCACAATATCGCCTTGGGCAGCCTGAGTGCCGAGCGCACGTAAGTGCAGTTGCGAGTTTGTCTGCTCTGCAATCACGAGGCGAACCTCGTGGTGATCATTCCGTACGATGTCCGGACTCGGCACAACGCCCGACACTAGGATCAGTTCAGCATCGAGCTGCTTGCAACGCTTTGCGAGCTCTGAGAGCCATGTCGCGGGCACTATGCGCGACATCACGGTCGCGACGACGGAGATCGTTGGTGCGCGCCCTCGGAGGGCTGCCTGCCACGGTCGAGTCTTGGTGTCGTGAGAGATACTGGCCACTATGACGGATCCTGATCAAAAGCTCATCGCACGAAGGTGCACCGACGACCCCGAAGACCTGCGAGGTGCGTGGGATACGGATGCTGTCGCGTTGAGCGTTTGCAAAAAGCAAGCACGCTGCCGCCTCCGCTAACGTCGCTCTGCACCAACGACTTACGTAATTCGATGAGGCCGAGGTGCTGGCTGTCGGTGCTGCAAGGTGTTGTGATGGGACAACAGGAGCGGTGCCGACGAGTGGCGCTTGCGAGCGTCGTGCTATGTCGAGCGATGCTGTTGCACCGGCGCGACATGACCCGCCGCGATCGAGTGTACGTTTGTTTCTGGAACGCTGCCAAGTGACGTACACGCGGTGATTTGCGCGCCTCCGCCTCGATTTCGAAAAGGCATCAGCGACAGGGTGTTGCGCTTGCATCGTGCCCGGACATGAATCACGAGCGCGAAATAGGCGTTGACACCGGTACTCCTGGTCTCGTCAGCGTCATCATTCCGACATTCAACCGTGGGTACATGCTGGGTCACGCAATCGAGAGCGTGCTCGGACAGACGTACGGCGACGTCGAGGTCATCATCGCCGATGACGGGTCCACCGACGACACCGAAACCGTTGCCTCGGGCTACGGTGCAAAGGTGCGTTACTTCCGTCAGAAAAATGCCGGCGTATCAGCAGCACGAAACCTCGGACTTCGTGAGGCGCGGGGTGAATTCATCGCGCTGCTCGATTCCGACGACACGTTCTTGCCCTGGAAGTTGGAGGCGCAAATTGCTCTTCTCCGGCGGCATCCATCGTTGGGAATGGTTTGGACTGACATGATCGCGACGGCTGAGTCGGGAGAGACTGTCAGTTCCGCCTTTCTGAGGGAGATGTACAGCGCGCACGAGCAGCTTCGCATCGAAGACCTCTGCTCAGAGTCGTACAGATTGGACAGCTCTTGGCCCGGCGCACCGTCGGTGATTGCCCAGAGACCCTACTACATCGGCGATCTCTTCTCGCCGATGATTCTCGGCAATCTCGTTCATACCTCGACAGTTCTTCTTCGGCGCGAGCGCTTGCGGCGCGTTGGAGGCTTCGACGAACAACTCCGGCCAGCCGGCGAAGACTACGAGTTTCATCTGCGGACCACATTCGAAGGTCCAGTCGCGTTCCTTGATGCCTCGAGCATTAACTACCGGGTCGGTGCAGCGGATCAGCTCACTGCTCCAAGTCTCATGGCGCACATTGCGCGCAATAACCTAACGACGGTGCTACGCTGGGTGGATAAGGGAGGCGGTCGTATCACGCTTCCACGGCGCCTCGTTCGCCGGCGATTGGCGGAGTCTTATCGCTGGGTCGGAATCACCGCAATGGACGGGGGCCGGGCGATCGACGCGACGGTCAACGTCTGGAAAAGTCTCCTTCATCAGCCACTGCAGCCGAGACTCGCATTATTGCTCGGCTTTTCGCTTCTTCCTGGCTCACTGCAACGGCAGGTACGGGAGATCTATCACCGAGTCACAGCGCGGCGAAGGCAGGCACGTCAGCGCGATCGAAGCCGACATGACAACCTGCAGCCACGCACACAAGAGGGAGCGTGACGAGCAACTTGGTGCTTGGTGAGGAGACGGCTGACCGCCACTCGTACAGCGTCGCCGTGCTTCGGCACAGCGGGCCTGAGCGTGAGCGTTTGGAAAGCGAGTTGATGGCGGCTGGTGTCCCTCTGCCGTTGACACATCGTCTCGTCTGGGCTCGAGCAGGGTTGGCAGCGTCTTCCTGGTTTGTCGCTGCACGCGATTCCTACGGCCGACCGCGCGCGGGATTCGCGATCGATGTTTCGCGCAGTCAGGCACTTCCGGGCCATCTTCTTCTTCGTGCAGATCGCCTGAACGTCGCGACCGACTCGGCGGCTTTGGAGGCCTGCATCGCCACGCTCCGCCAATTGGCGTACAGGGACCGGCGAATCCTTCGCGTGAATCTCGAGCTGTTCGGCCGCAACGAGGATGCGCGACATCGATTGCGGTCACTTCTCGAGCGCAGTGGCTTCACTCGCGTGCCGGAGTCCCGCATGTATGAGCAAACGCTCGTGATGGATCTCAATCCGGACGAGCAAGCGCTATTCGCAGCGCTGAGCTCTTCGGCGCGGCGCAACGTTCGGGAGCTCGCCAAACAGCCATATACGCTCCAGGTAATAAGTGATCCACGACTTGGTGATCGGCTCAACGCGCTGCTCCTGAGTGCAATGGCGAGAAGGGGCGCGGACGTTCAGCCCGTCGATTGGTCGAGGGTAATCGAGCTGTCGCGTACGCTGCCGGAAGCATCTCGGCTTGTGGGCGTATTTCGCGAAGGCGCATGCGACGCCGATGCGCTTGTCGGCTTCGCATGGGCGAGAGCACATGGCGATCACGTCGAGTATTACCTGGGTGCTGCCGCGCGGGACATGAACTGCCGCTTGGCGCCCGGCTATCCGCTCCTTTGGGACTTGATCGCCTGGGCCAAGCGCATCGGCGCGGCATGGTTCGACTTCGGCGGCGTTACCGCGGGATCGCACGAAGCAACCGACGACAAGCTCGGAGGGATTTCAGATTTCAAGAGATTCTTCAGCCGCAGCGTTGCGTCAGTTGCCGAAGAGTGGCAGCTGGATCCACATCCGAGCAGAACTGCCCTCGCCGTTGTGATCAGTCGGAGCGCGAAATGGATTCAGCTTTCGCGTGAGAGACTGGCAGCTCGCCGGATGTGAGGCTCGGTTCCTCGTTCTTCCTCTATCCGGCTGACGGAGAGACAATCGACTCGCTATCCGTTGCCCTCAGCAGCTCGATGAGAGTGGGACCGTTCCGCTCACAATCGAGCGCGAGGCGGACAACACTTATCGCGGGCTCCCAGTGCTCACGGGGAGCACCGCGATCATAGTGCCGAGTGGCCGATTCGACGAGATAGTACACGTACGCGGCGACAAATTCCGCAGATGTGAAAGCCTCTCGCGCCGCCATGGCGCGAATGACTTCCAATCCGGGCTGTGCGAGCACATCGTTTTCGCGCAGCCGCGCCAGCCACGATTTCGCGGGCCGCCGCAGATTTCTTGCGCGTTGGTCAGTACTCGTTGAAACCAGATGGCAGGTGTCATACAGCGGCACCTGCACCTGCCCGAAGAGGTCGAAATCGAGCAGCCACCATTGCTTCTCGTAGCGCACGATGTTGCGGGCCCAGAGGTCACCATGTTGTGCTCGCAGCTCGACGCTACCACCGGCGTCGAACAGATCCGCCAAAAGGTCCAGCTCCGTCCGTTCAAAACCAAGATCTGCGAGCCGGGCCAAGGCTCGCGCCGATTCGGATCGGAAATGAACGCGCGCACCAACGCTCGTTGCGTTTGTCCCGAGCGAAGCGGGCACTCGACGCGAGACTCGATCCGCGGCTTCGGCAATCTGCCGCATCGACTCCGTCCAAGCTCGGTCGTCCAACTGAGGAAGGATGGCGTCGTACATCTGACCGGGCAGATAGCGACTGATCTCGATGTGCAGACCCTCGTGCTCGGCGCCCCACGTCGTCGGCACTACATCGCTGCAAGCAGGATCGTGGCTCAGCGAGACGCGCAGCTGTGTTGCTCTGTGTACCTCCGGGCTCGCTGCCCGACACTTCGCGAAGTGCGTCGGCGTGCCCCTGGGTCCGATAATCAGAAGGTTGAATCCCCAGTTCCAAACGTAGTCGCCGCGAAAGGCAAGCAAGGGCGGAATGCGGGCGCCGTTATGCAACAGGATCAGATCGCTCCAGTGTTGCTGCTCGAGCTGAAGCCCGGCAGCTTCGAGGAGACGCAGAACTTTCGATTTCACAGGTACGCGAGCGCCACCAGGGCGCTGTAGAGGCTCGCGTGCAAGCGGGCGCCTGCCATCAAGCGGCGGAAACGAGCTGAAGCCGATGCGAGGTGTCCGCGCGACTCATAAACGGCTACGGCCTTGCGCGTCGCAGGTATGAGCGCCATCGGAAGTGCACGCGTCGGCTCGACGTAATACAATCGCACGTCGCTGAAGCCAGCGTCTCGAAGCGCGTTTCTCAGCCATCGTGCAGAAACCGCCGCACCCGGGACATTTCCATTGGCTCCCTGGCGTGGCCCCCGCGCGCTCATCGCGGGCAACCACGTCCCGAGATCATGGCGATTGGCTGCACGCACGTACAGCCCCCCGCCTGGACGCAGCACCCGCCGGCACTCGGTGAGAATGCCCTTCATCGTGTCCCACGGCGTCGTGGCGTCATCGGTCGGCATTGCATCGAGGGCATCCTGTGCGGCGATCCAGTCGAAGCTGGCATCCGCGTATGGCAGTGCTCTTGGATCCCCCACGCGCACCGTGGCGTTTAGGACTCCTTCATCAGCGAGCCGGCGCCGTGCGAGCTCCGCAAAAGAAGGACGGCTGTCCAGATAAACGACTTCCTCAAAATGGTTTGCGATGGCGCATGTGAGCGCTGCATTCCCTCCCATGACGTGAAGCGCGGACCTCCATTCCTCAATCTCGAGCATCCAAAGGATGTTGCCATCCGGCTCCAATTGCGCTGTTGGCACCTCGACATTCACGCCGACCTCGCGCTCTATGCGTCGCAGGTTTTCAAGGCGCTCTTGCCACATCCTCAGCGGCCGACTCCCCGCGCTGTCCAACTCATTCATGCGATCACCGTACTGAAGGCAGACGTTAAAACCGACCTGCTCACTTGCAGACTGCAGAGTGGTGCGCCACTACCGGACTTTTTTAGCGGCTGCACTAATATCGGATGGTCGTCCGTACTGCGGCGACCCTCGTCAATCGAGCAATTCCAGAGCAGTCCCGGGTGACTGTTGGTCTTGTGCAACACTCGGTGGCGTGGCCGTGCACATCCGACTTGACGGGTGATCCGAAGGGGCACGCCCGAAGACCTTTGAAGTCAGTAGGATGCGAGTGAGGTAGCGCCCTGGTGCAATGGCCCTCCACCGGGCTTCGGCTTTGCATGCATCGCTCACCGTGCCGGGTCGTAACACCGGCCACTGGTCGGCCGGACGACTGTTCGCACCGCGAACGCGTTCCGCGCCAATTAACAGGCGACGGATTCTCATCTTCGGAAATGTCTGTAATTGCAGTTGTCCGAGGTCGCGACGGCGGGCTTTTGTACCCGGCGCGGACTGAAGAAACCATCGTCACTGTGTCGGTAGACACCGAGGAAGACAACTGGGTCCCTGCGCGGACGGGCATAACGCTCGGCAACATCCGAGAACTGCCGCGGCTGGATCGGTGGTTCGGGACTCTCGGCGTCCGTCCGACGTACTTCACGACCTATCAAGTCGGAGTCAACGCACGGGCGGCGGAAATTCTTCGCGACATCATGGCTACCGGAAGGAGCGAGATCGGGGCGCACCTACATCCGTGGAACACTCCGCCCCTGGATGAGCCTTTCGAGCCATGGCTTACAATGACCGAGAATCTCACACCGGCGCTCCGCGAAGCGAAAATAAACCGGCTGACCGATCTGCTCGCCAGCGCATTAGGGAGGGCGCCGACCACTTTCCGGGCTGGCCGCTTCGGGTTGGGGTCGAAGGCCGCTGCTTCACTGGTGCGCTGTGGTTACCAGGTCGATAGCAGTATGACGCCTTTTGTCGACTGGCGCAGCTACGACGGTGGGCCCTCGCATGAGTATGCCCCAATGGCGATGCACTGGCTTGGAGCCGACGGGCGCCGCTGTAGTTCGGCCGAGGGCAGGCTGATCGAGATGCCGATCTCGTTAGGCTACACGCGTGCCCCCTTCGAGCTTTGGCACCGCGTGCACCGCGCGATGAGTTCAAGGCTCGTGAGGCCGTTGCGAATCGTTGGCGCGACCTCTCGCCTACGCCTGTTGGAGAAGGTGATACTCAACCCGGAGAACGACGATACTCGGAGTATGGTGGCGCTAGCGCGACAACTGATTGCGCGAGGCACCGGATATCTGCACTTCTTCTTTCATTCGCCGTCGTTAATCGGCGGAGCAAGTCCGTACGCGCCGACGCGCGCCGCAGCGCAAGGAATCCTCGCCACGCTCGAAGAGACGCTGGATAGGATCCATGCGCTCACTCGCGTGAGGTTTATGACGGTGGCTGAGGCAGTTGCCTCCATGGCGCCTGAGTTCACGAGCACGGTTCGAGGCCAAGCGGCCGGCGTGCCAACGACGCCTGAGACGCAAGTCTCGGTGCGCGCCCGAGTATGAGGGCGGGTGCGTATCAGATTGATGCGACCGATCACGTTCCTGGTCGTGTGGCCTCGCGCGGCTGGCAAGTCCGCCTTCCACGGGCCCACGCCGCCGTGGAGGCGCTGGTACCGAGGCTTGATGCTCTTCGGCTGGCGCTGTTCATCCTGATACTGGTGAACATCAGCCGTATGCACGAGTACTTCGGAATAATCGGAAGACTCCGACCCGCATTCGTCGCCACTGGAGTGGCACTCATATGCGTCCTTCTTCAGCCGAAGCTGCTCTCGTTCTCGACCGTGATGCGCTATTGGCCGGGCAAAATACTCTTCGGGTTTTTCATATTCGCGTGCCTCTCCGTTCCCTTTGGGATCTCCCAGGGGGGAGCGGGAAATTATCTGATCGAGGAGTATTCGAAAATCATACTTGCAGCCTTTCTCGTCGCGGCTGCCACACCCACGGCGCGTGAATTGTTCGTTTTCGTCTGGGGCTACGTTGCTTCAGTGGCAGCCCTCGGCTTCATGTCGTTATTCGTTTTCAAATTGCACTCCTACGACGGGTACTCGCGCCTCGCGTCGATGTTCTCGTATGATAGCAATGATGCCGGCCTTGCCCTCCTGGTTGGTCTTCCGCTGGCAACCCTGACGCTTCAGACATCGCGCCGATTCGGAAGAATCGTCAGCGCCACGACGATCATCACAACTGCGGCAGCGATCGCACGCACCGGCTCTCGCGGCGCGCTTGTCGGGATGGGTGTTGTGGGTGTGCTATTTCTCTTTGCGCTTCGGCACATCGCGATCTCGAAGCGGATTGCCGTTTTGGTCGCCGCGGTGGTGGCGATATTCGCATTCGCTCCGCCGGGGTATTGGCGACAAATGTCCACGGTTCTGCGTCCCGAGGAGGATTATAACTGGACAACGAAGGACGGACGTAAGGAGGTCGCCTTGCGTGGACTTGGCTACATGATGGCTTACCCGGTGTTTGGAATCGGTATCAACAACTTTGAAAAAGCTGAATGCGTTATCTCGGACAAAGCGCGCGATCACGTGGATGGTCAGCCGCTTCGCTGCACGGCTCCCCATAACTCCTGGGTGCAGGCGGGCTCGGAACTTGGTGTTGGCGGTTTGTTGATGTGGGCAGCGCTGCTATTTGGCGGCGTGTTTTCAATGAGACGACTTCAGAAGCGACTTCCTGCGTACTGGGAGTCAGGAACACGCGAGGAGCGATTTCTCTACCTTGCGCCGCCCGCGCTTAGTCTGGCAATGATCGGGTTCATCATCACCTCCACATTCTTGTCGTTCGCGTGGCTAGATGTGGTCTACACGTTGGCCGCATACATGGCGGGCTTGTACGCGGCCATTGAGCATCGAATGCGACGTCAATATGTCGGGTCGCCGCCACACTCCGAGTTTCAGTGCTGATTCGCCGCCACATGCCACGCACGCCAACGACAGGCGGTCAAAACGTCACATCGCAGCAAGCGACGCGCGGGGCGCGACTTAGCTCAATACTCCTTCTCGCAACGGATTGCTCACTTGCCGGCGTCCTCATTGCTTCTGTTGGTCTCCGTGGACACCTGGATCGGGACTCACGCGAGTCGCACAAACAGTTAAGACGATGTCGCCATTGGTTAACGACAAATTCGGCGCCGTTCCACTGCGTGTGCGGTCTCAGCCTCTGAAACCCTTACCCAACCACTGCGTCACTGCACAAGTCCGTGTGACGCACATCGTATGGGCCTTCGACGGCGGCGGTCTCGAAAGTGTTGTCGCTGCACTCGCCCGACAGCTTCGCGGTTCAGAGGTTCGTACATCGGTGATTTCCCTGAGCGGACATATCGGTCGACTCGGCGCCGAACGAAAAGCGGACTTCGAGCATGTGTTGGCGATTCGGCCGTGGCGAGGCATATCTATGATTGCGCCCACAGGGCTCGCGAGGCTCATGCGCCGGACGCAGGCCGATGTTGTTCATCTTCACAGCGGCGTCTGGTTCAAGGGCGCTGTCGCCGCGCGGCTCGCCGGTGTGCGTCGGGTGATCTTCACCGAGCATGGCCGGGAGCACCATGATCCGCTCCCGACCAGAGTTCAGGATACGGCCGCGTCCCTTCTCACCGACGTGGTGGTGCCTGTGTCGTTCCAACTCGAATCGTATCTACATCGTCGACTGCGCATTCCAACTGCGCGATTGCATACCATTCCAAACGGTGTCGACACGATCTCGTTCACGCCCATCGGCGGCCTTGCGCGCGTGCGCGAGGAATTCGCGCTTCCCAATGGCGCTCTCGTATTCGGCAGCGTTGGGCGTTTGACGCAGGTGAAGCAGTTCGATCACCTGATCACGTGTCTCGCTAAGCTGATCGCCGTCGAGGATCCGGAGCATCCGGTGTATCTCGTCATCTGCGGTGAAGGGCCGGCGGAAGCGAACCTTCGCGAACAAGCTGCTCGACTCGGGGTGCTGGAGCGTGTACGCCTCCTGCCGTGGCGAAGCGACCCTGCCAACGTGTACCGAGCGCTCGATGTTTTCGTTCTTCCTTCGAGGAGCGAAGGACTCTCAATGAGCCTTCTCGAAGCGATGTCGTGTGGTGTGCCTTCGATCGTCACCGACGTCGGAGCGAACCGTGAGGTGGTCGGCTCGGAGGCGGCTTCTCGGGTTGTTGTGCCCTCCGGGCAGGTCGACGCGCTTACGTCGGCAATCGCACGTCTCATGCGCGACCCGCAGGGTCGCATGGAACTGGGCCGCGCCGCACGAAAACGGGTCGAGGACACTTATGGTGTCACGCGTGTCGCTCGTGCCTACCGTGATCTGTATATGGCTGCGATGAGCGAAGACGCAGCTCCGAAGGCGAGAAATCATGCTGTTCAATAGTTACATCTTCCTTTTCGTGTTCCTGCCGGTGTGCTACGGCGTCTTTTGGTCATTGCCATCGGCGCGTGCACGGCACGTTTGGCTCGCGCTCAGCGGGTACATCTTCTACGGATACTGGGATCCTCGGTTCACGCTGCTGATGGCCTTCTCTACCTTCGTGAGCTTTTCCGCCGGACTCGGATTCCTCCGGTGGAGCGATCGGCGGGCTCGGACGATCTGCCTTGTGCTTCCCATTACCATCGATCTCTGTCTCCTCGGTTTTTTCAAGTATGCTAATTTTGGTCTGGAGACGACAAGGCAGCTGCTGCAATTGTTCGGGACAGACGTGCGAGTTCCGCATCTAAACATCATTCTACCGATCGGCATCTCGTTCTACACCTTCCATACGATTAGCTACATCGTCGACAGCTACCGCGGCGTAGTGACGCCGACGAGGAATTTTTTCGAGTTCGCAAGCTATGTCTCGTTGTTCTCGCAGCTAGTGGCTGGTCCGATAGTGCGCTTTAAGCAGATCGAAGGCGATCTCGAAAACATCGGGCAATCGGACCGGACGCGCTGGTTGGGGCGAGGCGTCTCTTTTCTGTGCATCGGCATGGTTGAAAAGATACTCATCGCCGATTCAATAGCTGGCTTCGTCGATCCGGCGCTCGCCCATGTCGATGCGCTGTCGACGCTCGGCGCATGGCTCGCGATGTTCGGTTACTCCTTTCAGCTGTACTTCGATTTCTCGGGCTACAGCAGCATGGCGGTCGGCCTCGGCTACCTCTTCGGGCTTCGCATCCCGCAGAATTTCAACTCGCCCTACAAGGCGCTTGATCCCTCCGACTTCTGGCGCCGTTGGCATATCTCCTTGTCGAGTTGTTTGCGCGATTACCTGTATATCCCCTTCGGTGGAAATCGAGGTGGAGAGGCGAGGACGTATCGAAACCTGATGCTGACGATGCTCATCGGAGGTCTGTGGCACGGAGCATCGTGGGTCTTTGTCGCATGGGGAGCGTACCACGGGCTCCTGCTCGGTCTATATAGGAGGTTCGGATTTCGCTGGGACCGTATGCCAGTTGCCGTGCGACAACTCTCAATGTTTGTGGCAGCCGTCATCGGATGGGTCTTCTTTCGCTCGACAGACTTTGGAATGGCAGCACGGCTCCTCGCCACCATGGTCATTCCGACGCGCGGCTCCTCGATCGATCAGATCTATCTCGCCGTGCCCCTCCTCGGCGCTGCTGCGTGGTGGGCAATGATTGGTCCGAATCCATTCGAAATGCGTCACGAAATTGGCTGGCGCCGAGGATTTGCCCTCACGGCGGCGGCAGCGGCATGCCTCGCATTGATCGCGGGCACTCGAACGGCTCCCTTCCTTTACTTCCAGTTCTGATGACGGTTGTCGGAACTCCACGACCGGGCGAATACCTCGGGTGCTCCTTGGCGGCGCGATCCGTGGCAACGGACCCTGCATCGGCACGTGCGCGCCTCAACGTAGCGTCCCTCACCGTCCGCACGCTGTTGCTCGTCGTGACCTTTGGGACAATCTTCGAGCTTACATGCCGAGTCGAGGATTGGGTACGCTTTCGCACTCCTCTCTTGTCCCCATTCACATCACAAACTGATTTGATTGCACTCGGCCCTGATGGTGCGCACGGCAGGCCGAATGCCCGCTATCAAAAGTGGGTAATGAATCAACTCGGAATGAGGGGTCCCGCTGCCAGTTTCCGAAAGGAATCGGGTATCCTGCGCGTCGTCACTGCTGGCGCATCGGAGACCTTTGGCTTGTACGAGTCCCCGAGCCATGAATATCCGCGTCAGCTCGAGGACTCATTGAATAAATCTGCTCGAGCGCTCTGCTCCGATAACGGATTTCACGTCGAAGTACTGAACGCCGCGTTGCCGGGAATGTCCCTTCCGACTGTCGAGCAGGACATCCGCCTCCGCGTTGCGAAGCTTCACCCCGACGTCATCACCCTGTACCCGACACCGGTCCAGTATCTGGATGATGATGCTCCGGTCGCCATCCATCCGAGAGCTTCCGGCGCACCGTCACCGTCATGGGTGAAGGCGCTTTACCCGCGTGCTGCAGGCCGACTCTGGGAGCAAGCAAAGATCTTGCTTCCCGCTCTCATTTCCACACGACTGCGTGCCCTTGACATCGCTAAAGAGGAGCAGAGGCATCCACAGAGCTGGAAGTTCGAGGCGATTCCTCAAGATCGGTTGCTGCAGTACGATTCGGATCTCCGTCGCATTGTTGGATCTATTCGGAGCGCTGGCGCTGTTCCGGTCCTCATGACGCACGCAAATCGCTTCATGGGATCCGGACCCGTCGATCCAACCGTGCTCACGATGTGGGAACGGATGTATCCCCGATCCGCTGGCGCAACGCTCGTCGCATTTGACTCAGCTGCGGGGAACGTCTCCCGGCAAGTTGCGCGAGATTCTTCAGTCGTTATCGCGGATGTGGCGTCTGATTTAGGCCGCAATGGCGAGCGCGCCTTCTTCCAGGACTATGCCCACTTCACCGATCTCGGCGCTGCACGCGTTGCCGGAGAACTTCGACGCGCGATTGGTCCAATGCTGTTCGAAGCCTGCGCTGCGACAGCTCGCAGTCGACAGAGCCATCCACTGCGGTCTTCGGGGCAAACTATGGCTGAAGCGCCGTGAGGCAGGCTGGCATCTTGGCGACATCAATGCACTCCGCGACCGCCGTACCCCGCACGGTCGTATCGCAGCGTCCACGGTTGCTGTTTCTTGCACATCGGCTTCCGTTCCCGCCGCACAACGGCGCGGCGATTCGCACCTACAATGTCCTGCGGCTGCTCGCTCGCGAATTCGATATCGTGGGCTTGTGTTTCGATCGCCATGACGAGGCCACCGCCTACCTCGGCCGAGAAGCACGGCTGGCGGCGTTGAGCCCCTTCGGAACCTTCGAGACGTTCGCAATTCCCCAACAGCGAAGCCGCCGCCGATTCGTCTGGGATCATCTGCGCAGCATCATTACCCGGCGTGCCTACACATACTTCGTCCACGACGAATCGCAATTCGAGCAGCGGCTTCGCGACCTGCTTTCGTCGGAACGCTTTGATCTGGTGCACGTCGACTCGCTGGACCTGGTTCGGTTTCTTCCGAACCTGTTGACATTGCCAGTCATCTGTACACACCACAATGCAGAATCGGAGCTGTTGCGCCGGCGCGCTGATAGCGAATCCTCTGTAATTCGGCGCGAGTACTTTTGCTACCAAGCGAGGCTGCTCGCGACGGAGGAACGTCATTGGATACCGCGCGTGAGGCTCAACGTGGCTGTGTCGGAAGACGATGCCCACATTCTGGCGGCGATTGCGCCTGGCGGACGGTTCACTGCCATTCCGAATGGCGTGGACTCAGAGCACTTTAGGCCGCAGCGTGGAACGCAAGAGGGCTGTGTCTTCGTGGGCGGCACGACGTGGTATCCCAACCGTGATGCCCTGACGTGGTTCATGAAGGAGATCTTGCCTATTCTGCGCGCTCGAGGCGAAGCGTCGGCGGTTACCTGGGTTGGGCGTGCAACGGAGCGAGAGCGGCAGCTGTACGACGGCCAAAGCGGCGTGCACCTGACCGGTTATGTTGATGACATCCGACCATATGTGGCCGCGGGCGCGTGCTTCATCGCACCTCTCCGCGTCGGCGGCGGAACGCGTCTCAAGATCCTCGATGCCTGGTCGATGGCCAAGGCGGTCGTGTCGACGTCGGTCGGTTGTGAGGGGCTGGGCGCAGTCGACGGCGTCAACATTCTTATCGCTGATGAACCAGAGGCGTTTGCCGACGCGATCTCACGCGTGCTAAACGACAGCGACCTGCGTGTCCGTCTTGGAACGGCGGGGAGGGAGATGGTGGAGCGGCGCTTTTCATGGAATGTGATTGGCGCTTCCATGCTCGACCTTTACCGCTCGCTCTTGGCGGATACGTCGAAGCTACCAAACGACGGTCATTCGATCCGTGCGCGCTCAGCTCGTGGCTGAGGGTAGCTGTGGATACGCGGAGGCGTCCCGACGCAGCCACTCGCGGACCCGCTGTTCGACGCCAAGTACCTTAAGCTGCAGACGCCACGGCTGTGCACTCCCGCCTACTGAGACTCGAGGCAGGATTCCTCTTGTCGCCTCACGATCAGAAACGGGAGTTCCGGCCAGAGACAACGACGCTCGCATCCCGGCGGTTCGCGCAATGTTAGCCGTGCGTTGATCGAACAGGCCGAATGGTATTGCGAGAATAGGTAGTACACGCGGAAGTTCGGCATTTAGCGCATGGTGACAGTCCGCAATCTCCCTCGTCGCTTCTTCGTCAGACAGGAGTGGAAGCACTGGGTGGTTTGCGGTGTGAACACCAAATTCCATGCATCCATTCTCCGCAGCAAGTGCTCGCATTTCGGCGTAGGTCATGGAGCGCTGACGTGAGGAGACACCAGATTCCCTTTCTAACTCCTCTAGAGCCGCGTCAAGTTCGGCAGGCCACTTGCCTTGATGGCGATAGAGTATCCATTGACGCAACGGACGCATTGGACCCTCAGCGGGCGATTGCGCGGCCCGGAACTGCTCAGGAATGCCAACGGCGGATTCGAACGCTCGCCAGCGACTCGCGCTCACATATGGCGCGACATCTTCGACGCGATCCCACCAGAATCGTGCGCCGGTTGCTGCAGCGCCACTGACCACGAACGCCGTCACGGGTGCTGATCGCGGCTGAAAAATTTCGCGTACGGCAACCGAGATCGAGGCATATGCGTCATCGAAAGTAATGGCTGCCAAACCGCGCGTTGAGAGCTGCCTTTCCTGGCGCGTAACGATCTCGCTGATGGAAACGATCTCCGCCATGCGCGTGAGTGCCTTTACCAAAGCCTCGAGGAGTTCGAGGCCCAGGGAGGACGCACTCGCAGTGGGCCAATGCGGAGCACGAATGCCGTGCAGGCACAGGACGGAACCTCCTCGGCGATGTCTCAGCAAGCGTGCGAGCTGTTTCACGATTCGTAAAGGCAGAAAGACAGTTGTGGCGCCGGCCGATGACAATATTCGACGCAAGGCGACCTCAGACAAGCCAATATCGCGCGCCGCTGCTGGGGTCTGGCGGGACATCTTGCGCGATCACGGAAGCCTAACGCTAGCTCCTGGTTTTTAGTCTTCGGCACTTCAGGCGGTCCCACGGGCAAGCCGATGCCACGCTGATTTTCATCCTGCTGTTACCGGCCGCTCGCGCGCCTGCATCGCGCGGTTCCCCTCGGTGACTTTGCGCGGCGGTAGAGCGGCTGCCGTTGCGCAGCTTCTCCCTGATCGCGACGGAGCCAAAGGCGCACGCTGCGATCGTCAGCCCTAAGGTGTGCTTGGCCGGGGCCTTTCCGGGTGTGTGGCGATCGTCCCACATGCTACAGTATGATGCGCAACAATCCACACCCTCGGAGCTCTCGTCATCGTGCTGTCAGCCAAGCTCTAACTCGTTGAGAGAAAGTATCATAGTATCGCATCGTCATCGGCATTGCTTGCCGTTCCCGAGTGCAACTGATTTTGCACTCGTATGTGGTCCCCACGACGATCACTCTCCTCCCGAATGACGCTGCCTTCGACATGGCCATCTCTTTCGAATCCTTGCAAACGACGGAATCGCGGCTGCTGACACGAGAGGCACCAGGTGCCGACTCTCGACTGACGACCGGTCCAGTGCGCACTCCCCTCGATCGAGGAGTGGTAACGCTCTCGGTGCTGATTCCCGTGTACAATGAGCGCAGCACGATCGAGGTCCTTCTGGATTATGTGCACACGAATCCTCTTCGAAAGGAAATAATCGTCGTGAATGACGCCTCGACGGACGGGTCGGGCAAGGTTCTGGATCGCCTAAAAGAGGAAGGTAAGATCGACCGATTGTACCATCAGCCGGCGAACCGAGGAAAAGGGGCTGCTATTCGCAAGGCCTTGTCCATGAGCACCGGCGACATCGTAATCGTACAAGATGCAGATCTCGAGTACGATCCCGCGGATTGGCCCGCCGTCCTCGAGCCGATCATCGACGGTCGCGCCGATGCGTGCTTCGGCTCGCGATTTCTGGGCGGGCCGCATCGCGTGCTGTACTTCTGGCATTCGGTGGGTAACAGGCTGCTCACCACCTTCAGCAACATGCTGACGAATCTGAACCTCACGGACATGGAGACGTGCTACAAAGCCATGCGCGGGGATCTCGCGCGCAGTCTCCTACCGCAGCTCAGGGCAGATCGGTTCGGGTTCGAGCCGGAGATCACGGCACGGCTCGCGCGTGCGAACGCACGCATCTTCGAGGTGCCGATCAGCTATTCGGGACGGACGTATGCAGAAGGGAAGAAGATCAACTGGAAGGATGGGATCGCCGCCTTCTGGCACATCGTCCGGTTCAGCTGGTTGCATAGCGCACCGCAACGCTGGCGCCTAAAGGATTTCCCGCCTCATGGGTCAAAGTTCCAATCATGACCGTGATTGAGGCGCCGGTTCCGTTGCGGAGCCACGGTCACTTCGCTGAGGGCTCGCGCATCGAGCCGCAGCAACGAATCTCGACAGCGTGGCTCCTCGCGATCGTCTTCGGCGGCGCCTTCGTTACACGTGTGATCGCGCTCGGTAGTTTTCCCGCCATCAAAGCCGATGAGGGGCTGTGGACTCGGTCAACCAAGAACTACGTCCTATTCGGCGACTGGTTCCTCGATCGCCACACTCACCTCTTCCTCTCACCTCTCTTTCACCTACTCTCCATCCCGCTTTTCAGGCTACTCGGGCCGACAATTGTTGCGGGACGGCTCGTAAGCGCCTTGGCTGGTACGTTGTCGGTCTGGCTATTGTACGTCTTGGTACGTCGTGTCACGCTCCAGCCGCGCATCGCGTTGATTTCAGCGATGATTCTCGCGTGCTCGGAATGGGGAATCCTGCAATCACGCGAGGCACTCATCGAGTCGCTTGAGGTCTGTGTGATTCTTGCGTGCGCGACGGTACTTACCTTCGAGGGGATGCTTGCGTTGGTCGGTGGTGGCGTCCTGTTTGGATTGCTGTTGCTGACGAAGATCAACGCGATCTTCATGGCGGCACCGATCGCATATCTCGTTATGATGAGTTCGACGCGATCCGGGAATCCGTTGACTTCGCCTCGCGCGTGGCTCTCAGCGTCAATCGTGGGTCTCACTGGTGCGCTCATCGCCGGTGCGGGCTACTACCTGCTTTATCGCACGCATCCGGCGGATTTTTTCGGCGCGTTCAAATACGAGCTCGACGGCGTTCACTTCGAGTCGGGTTCGCATCCGCTGGTTCGCATCGGTCGGTTCGGCATCGACCCGGTGCAGGTGGGAAGAACAATCATCGCGCTGTTCCGAGAGGAACCCATCCTCTTGACATTCACCACGATCGGCGTGGCCATTCTGCCGTGGGTGCGCACCAGGGGTGTCTCCTTCTTCGCGACGTGGCTATTTGTCGGTGCAGTGTTTTTCTTTGCGCAGATGTACCAGCCCATTCGGTACTTCTATCTGCTCATGCCGGGCATCGTCTGCTTCGCTGCCGTTTTTCTCGATTGGCTGGCGCGGCCCATGGGGCAGAGCAGCCCGACATCACGCCGGGTCGCGTATGCGGCGACCAGCGCCTTCCTCGCGTTCGATCTCATGTACACGGCGATGAATGCAGTGGCGAACCGCAACAACTGGTTCACCGACGTTCACGGCTGGCTTCAGGCGAACACGAATCCTAGAGATCGTCTCATGGTCTCAGCCATGCTGGCCACCGATGTTCCTAACCCGGCGTATGCGTACTACCGAGTTGTCCATGGACCAGAGGATCTCGACCCGGTGATCCGACAGTTGCATATCCGGTATGTCGTGACCGATGATGCCGAATGGCCGCGGGAATACTGCGCGGTAGTGGATCGCCTTTACGCGAAACGCTTCACAGGTGCGCACAGCATCGTGTACGAGGTCGGGCTCAAAACCGCGCTCCAGCCTGAACCCCCTGGCCCGCGACAACGCTGAAGTCACTTGGCGCTGACGTACCAGTGGTCGATGGCTTGGAACATGGTCACCGGGATGGGATTCAGCCCACCACCATAGACTGGCTCCCAAGCAACGCCCGTCCACCCTGGGGTCTGCGAGGCACTCCAGAACGCCACGTCGGTGTAGTCCATGATCAGCTGGCCGTCGGCCCAGACCCGAAGAATGCCATTGTTCTGCCCCGGCGTGTTGCTGATCGTCAGAACCTCGTACTTATGCCACACACCGAGCGGCTTCGCCGACCACTTCGCGCGGATGTCACGGTCGCCGCCGCCGCCCTGTATACCGAAGAAGAAATAGAAGCCGTCGTACGAATCGACGCCCCCATCAAAGGCCCAGTAGTTGTTCTGGCCCGGCCCGCGATAGAAGGCGACTTTCGTCCCGAGATTGTGATTATCGGTGAAGTTGGCGCTGTGCATCAACCACACGCATTCGAAGATCGTCGTGTAGCGCTGCGTCCCAAAGGGGCGCTCCACGCGGAAGGGGGCCGTGCCGCCCGGGTTCCCGGCGGGGAAGACGCCGTGGATGACGTTGCTGGGGGAGCGGGGCGCCGTGGGATCCGCGACGATGGCGAGGTTCTGGCGATCCCGATCGACCCCCCATCCCGCGGCATCGAGCGCATCGAGATTCGGCGGGACTGCATTCCACCCCTGATCAGAAACTGCAGTCAACCCGGCCGGCTCGTTTGTACACGTCGTAGATACTGGTGGTGGGGCAGCGGCGACAGTCACCCGTGCTGAATCGCTCAGATCGCCGGCTTTGGCATAGACCCAAGCGTTTCCGATGCTGCTAGTAGTGGCTGCGCCGATGTTCGACACATGAACGATCGCAGTATTCGAACTCGACCAGGTAGCGCCCGTAGCTGTTGAAGTGCTGCCGGTCGAAGACAAGAACTTCGCGTTGAAATTGATGATGGCGCCCGGAATGGTCGTCACGTTTTTCGGCGCGACTTCGATGGCTTTCATCCCTTGCTGAATCGACGTCGACTTTGCAGGGCTGCAAGCGAGAAGGAAAAGGCCAACGAGCGCGCAGCACAGCGCCGCAGCTAGCTGCGGCGCTGTGCGCCGCCAATGCTTTAGCGTGTCGGTACCAGCAGAAAGCGGCGTGGAGCGGCGCGACGGAAGCTTAGAAGCGCGCATGTCGGTCTTCCTCATTTCTGGTGAATTTTCTAAAACTCTAATGATGCCGGGTTTGATCAGTGCACTGTTGCCGAGAGGCCTCGTCAATCGAGAGAATCGCCGTTACGTATTTGAGAATCGATCCACACGGACGACCCTCCATTCTAAACGACGCTGGATCCGACCACGGGTAACCCTAAGATTACCGCGCAAAACACCAGTTTGAGCCGGTGTGGCTGTTCGCGATACGCAGTGGTAGAGAGCAATACAGCCGGACCGCCCACGGGCGATCCGGCTGTACCTTTGCGTCGTTAGGTTCTCGAGTTTACACGCGCTACTTGGCGCTGACGTACCAGTGGTCGATGGCTTGGAACATGGTCACCGGGATGGGATTCAGCCCACCACCATAGACTGGCTCCCAAGCAACGCCCGTCCACCCTGGGGTCTGCGAG
>JBJMNO010000008.1:0-576143 GCA_045804225.1 Gemmatimonadaceae bacterium | reverse complement strand
TGGGCCATGACCCCGCCAACTAGCTGATAGGCCGCGAGCCCCTCTGAGTGCCTCGAAAGTTTCCTCACCAAGAGATGCCTCTCGATGAGCGTATGCGGTATTACCCGGCCGTTGGGCCGGCTATCCCCCACACTCAGGCAGGTCGCTCACGTGTTACGCACCCGTTCGCCGGTTGCCCTTGCGGGCCCCCTTGACTTGCATGTGTTAAGCACGCCGCCAGCGTTCGTCCTGAGCCAGGATCAAACTCTCCAAGAGAGTTGAAATAGCTCTACCGAACGCGACCATCGAATACGATCTCAATGATCGCATCCGGAATCACAGAATTCGTGTTTGTTTCTCTCCCTGCCGCCCACGCGAGCAGCAGATCAACGAGAGCCACCGCACGATTCTCTCACATTCGATTGTCAATCAGCGAAATCGTAGTTCCCCCCGTTTTGGGGGAACGCGAAGTATAGCGCGACAGATGTGAAGTTCAAGTGGGGCGGCTAGCGCGTGCCGAGTGGCGCGAAAGAACGCGAACAGCAGATCCGTCGCTCCGCTCAGCACGACACCAATCTGCCGTCATCACGCGCCACGCGTCACGCGTCCTCGTCTTCCCCAAGTTCGTCGTCGAGCTCATCGAGCTCATCATCGAACTCGTCGTCCTCGTCATCCTCATCGAGGTCGTCGTCATCGAGGTCGTCGTCGTCGTCCTCATCGTCCTCGTCGTCGTCGTCGTCGTCGTCGAGATCATCCTCGTCGTCGAAGTCGTCGTCGTCGTCAAAATCCACTTCGTCGTCGAGATCGTCTTCGTCGTCTTCGAGATCATCGTCCAACGGCTCATCGTCGAGATCGTCATCATCGCGGCCGCCTCGAGGTGACAGCGACATCTTCGACGACTCGAACATGTCCGACATTGCTCGGTTCTCCTTGCAGTGGTTTGTAACGACGATGCGCGACGGACTCTAAATGGAAGCGCGCTCGCGCTCGCGCTTCGCCTCTCGTGAAAGCTTCTTCCGATCCGATGCGCTGAGTGAGCGCTTGCGGAGTCGAATGGACTGCGGCGTCACCTCGATCAGCTCATCGTCCTCGATATACTCAAGGGCTGCTTCGAGAGTCAACTCCCGAGGCGGCTCGAGTTGAATGTGATCGTCGCTTCCTTTCGAACGCATGTTCGTCAGCTTCTTCTCTCGCGTCGGATTGACGTCCATGTCACCAGGACGCGCATTCTCGCCAATAACCATCCCTTCGTACACTACGTCACCAGGCGCGACGAACAACGTGGATCGCTCCTGCAGATTCGCGAGCGCGAACGCGACAATCGTGCCGTTTTCCATCGACACCATGGACCCGCGCGTGCGACCCGCCAGCGGTCCGGCCCACAGCCCGTAATCCAGGAAGCGATGATGGATGATTCCCGTTCCGCGCGTGTCGGTGAGGAACTCCGAGCGATAGCCAAATAATCCGCGCGCCGGAATGCGATAACGCAATCGCACCAATCCCTGTCCGGGATTCTTCATCTCCAGCATCTCGCCGCGCCGCGGACCGAGCTTCTCGATGACGACGCCGAGAAAGTCTTCCGGCACGTCGATCATCAATTCCTCGTAAGGCTCCAGACGCTCCCCGTTCATGCCCTCGCGCGTGATCACGCGCGGACGCGACACCTGAAATTCAAATCCTTCGCGGCGCATCGTCTCCATGAGAATGGTGAGATGTAGCTCGCCACGTCCGGACACCGACCAGGTGTCCGTAGAGTCGGTGTCTTCGACACGCAGCGCGACATTCCGTTCGAGCTCCCGGAACAGTCGCTCCCGCAGCTGGCGCGAGGTGACGAACTTCCCTTCCTTCCCGGCGAAGGGTGAGTTGTTGACGATGAAATCGACGGAAATCGTGGGCTCTTCCACGGCGATTCCCTCGAGTCGCTCGGGAGCGACGATGTCGGCAAGCGTGTGGCCGATCTCGACGGCCTCCAAACCCGCAAGCGCGACGATCTCACCGGCGGATGCTTGCTGGAGCTCGATGCGCTCGAGGCCCTCGAAGCCGTAGAGCTTCGTGACGCGCGCGGTTTCCGTCGGCTGATTGGTATCGAGCGGAAGAACGGCCACGGAGTCCCCGACGTGCACGGTGCCGCGCTCGATGCGGCCGATGCCAAGCCGTCCGAGATATGGCGAGTGATCGATGGTGGACACCAGCATCTGAAACGCACCCTCCGGATCACTCGGCGGCGCCGGGACGTGCTTCACGATGGCGTCGAAGAGTGGCGTGAGGTCAGTCGCCGGCACGTCGAGATCTGCCGTGGCGATGCCCTCACGCGCGGATGCGTAGATGACGGGAGCGTCGAGCTGCGCGTCTTCCGCCTCGAGCTCGATGAACAGATCGAGCACCTCGTCATGCACACGCAACGGATCGGCGCCGGGTCGATCGATCTTGTTGATGACGACGATTGGCGTGCGACCGAGCGCCAAGGCTTTGCGAAGAACAAAGCGCGTCTGCGGCATTGGTCCATCGAACGCATCGACAACGAGCAACACGCCGTCGACCATGCGCAGAATACGCTCGACTTCACCACCGAAGTCCGCGTGCCCTGGGGTGTCGACGACATTGATCTTGGTCCCGTGCCAGCGAACGGAAGTGTTCTTGGCCAGGATCGTTATTCCGCGCTCGCGCTCGAGCGGGTTCGAATCCATCACGCGCTCCTGAACGACCTGGTTCTCGCGAAAGGCACCTGCCTGGCGGAGCATCTTATCGACGAGCGTCGTCTTGCCGTGGTCGACGTGCGCAATGATGGCAATGTTACGGATTTGCATAGCCTTGAACTATAATCGGCCATCCGGAATCGATACAAGCGAAAGAGTCGGCCCATGGCTGAGGGCGCAAGTAACACTTGCGTCAATAGCAAGACGGGTACACAATCCGATTGAATGGTCCCGTTACGCCCTTCGCAGGAGGTGTCCCATGAACGAGCATGAGGAAGCTTCGCTGGAGAATTATCCCCACGGGCGAGGCTACGGGCACGATTACATGCGTGGAGGAGAGGTGCTTGGCGGCTACGGCTACGCCGAGCGCGACGAATACGAGAAGCCTCGCGGCGAGCTTATAGGCACATCCGAGGAGGGTGCGTATCAGCTATCGCCAGAAGAGAGCGACCAAGCCGACACGAGAACATAGCGCCGACATTCACGCGGGCTGTGCGTCCGCGACCAGTAGGCGCACCTGATCACTCTCGCAGCGCGCGGACGGGACCCCGCGCGCTGTTGCTTTTTGGATGGAGAGTGACGCGCGAAAAGGCTATGCCCACTCCACGCATCACATCACTCGCCACCCACTACGCCTAACGCTTCCCGGCTGCCGCCTTGACGGCGGGCTTCGCGGCCGGCGTCTCGTTGGTCTTCGCCTGCCCTTGGCTCGAGAGATCCGTTTCCGCAAACGACACGTCGTGTCCGCGCTGCTTGAGCATGGCCATGAAGTTGAGCTTGTCCACGGCCTTCATGTACGCCTCTTTCGGCTCCACACGACCGCCGTCGACGTGCTCGATCAACGCGTCGTTGAGCGTCACCATGCCCAGACGACGCGAAGTCTGCATGATGGAGTGAATCTGGAATGTCTTCGCCTCGCGAATCAGATTCGCCACCGCGGGAATCGAGAGCAGAATCTCGCGCGCCGCAACACGACCGCCACCGATCTTTTTGCAGAGCGTCTGCGAGATCACGCCCTTGAGCGAGTCGGAGAGCATGATGCGAATCTGCTCCTGCCGATCGGCGGGAAATTGATCGATGATACGGTCGATGGTCCCAGCAGCTGTTGTCGTGTGCAACGTACCGAACACCAAGTGTCCCGTCTCCGCCGTCTCGATCGCGATCGAGACCGTTTCGAGATCGCGGAGCTCCCCGACGAGCACGATGTCCGGATCTTCACGAAGCGCGGCGCGCAGTGCGCTCTTGAACGACTTGGTGTGTACGCCAACCTGACGCTGCGTGATGATGCAGTTCTTGTTGGGGTGCACGAACTCGATCGGGTCCTCGATCGTGATGACATGGTCGTTGCGCACCCGGTTGACCATGTCGATCAGCGCGCAGAGCGTCGTCGACTTGCCTGACCCCGTGGGCCCCGTGACGAGCACGAGCCCCTTGGTGAGATAGCAGAGTTGCTGCACCTCTTGGGTGATCTGCATTTGCTCAACATTCACCACCTGCGACGGAATCTGCCGGAACACGGCCGCGCAGCCCTTTCGATCGCGGAGCGCGTTGGCGCGAAAGCGCGCGCAACCGGGAATCTCGTGCGCGTAGTCGGTGTCGTTGGTGTCTCCGTACTCGAGGCGATTCCGCTCCGGCATGATCGAGCGCAGCATGCTGTCGAGCTGGGAGTTCTCGAGCGCGTCCCAGCCCTCGAGACGGTGCATCTCGCCATGCAGACGAATGATCGGCGGCTCTCCGCAGCGCAGGTGGAGATCGGAGGCGCCGCGCTCGACAGTGGTCCGGAGGAGCTGCTCGATGGTCTCGCGGGCCTTCTCGCTGCCCTCGAAGCCGTGCACATGCTCGAGCGCCGCGTTGGCCGCGGCAGCGGTCGCGGCAGCGCTCGCCGACCGAGCGGCGGGAGTAGCGGGAGCCGCCGCGGCTGCAATGCTCGCGACGGGACGGGGCTGCGTGGGGATCGAGGCGGGCGTCGGGACCGACCGCGGCACGTTAGGCATCGCCGCGTTAGGCAGCGGTGTCGGCATGGCCGGCCGTGCCGCCGCGGGCGTAGGACGCGCCATGACCGCGGGTGGCTCCGATGGCGTCAGGAACGCGGCCGACGGCTGGAACCCAGCCAGCGGGTCGAAACCATTCTCGCTTTCCGTGCTCGGCACGCCACTTCCTGGCGTAATACGGGCGCGCCATTTACCGGCTTCCTGCGCCGCGCGAACGGAGAATGCCCCATCCGCGGAGGTATACGTGAATGTCGCCGACTTGGTGGTGTCGAGTTGGCGACCGGCGTCGGGAGGCGCGATCTCCTTGAGCAGCCCAATGACTTGTTGCGCCGTCAACGGCGACTTCGTTACCGGCCGGGTGCCGCCTTGGACCTCGAGCTTCGCCGGGTCTCCTTCGTCGAGCGTGAGAGCATCCGCCTTGTTGCTGATGACGGCCGAAAGCAAACGGTCGAGTTGAGGCATGTCAGGTCAGTTGGCTCACGCTGGCGATGAGGAAGCGATTCACGAGACAAACCTGCTCGCCCCAAAACACGGGGATGAACCGTTTCATGTAGCCGTTGAGGAAATCGAGGAGGCGCGTCTGTTCGCCGCGTTTCTCCAAGGGAACGAAGCCGCTGATGGTGGCGCCATCGATGAGTGTTATCTCAACGGCCATGGCGCCATCGGGCATCTCCGCCGAGAGATCTCCCTCCGGAGCGGCCGTCTCCACGCGCGTCACCTGGTCTTTCGCGAGCAGGAGGAGCTCCTGCTCGTTGAGAAAGAACGGGAAGAACGGCACGTCCTCGTTGAGCATGTCGATCGGCTCTTGCGGCTCCGCGCGTATGCGCGTGCGCTCGGCGAGAAACACATCGCCGTCGAGCCGGCGGCCGTCGGTGAGGACGATGCGCACGGCACGACGTAACTTCTCGACGCGGAACAGTCTGATGGTTGTGTCCATGGGGGCAGATTCTCTCTGCCACCGACGCGCCGCGAGCGACTCAGGTCACGGATGCAGGTGCAGCTCGCGCTCGTACATCTCACGGCGCTCCAGCTGCACGGTCACGTGCTGGATGCCCATCTCCTGCAGCAGGTCGTGCGCGCGCTCGAGCACGTCCTGATGCTCCTCCGGGCGCCTGACGATGGCATGGACGCTCATCGCCACCACACCGGACGTCACCGTCCACACGTGGAGGTCGTGCACGGACTCCACTCCAGGGATGGCCTGCAGGCGTCCCCGCACGGCTTCCAACGCGATGTGCGGTGGTGCCGCCTCCAGCAGGACGTCCACTGCCTCGCGCACCAGCCGCCACGCACTGCCGATGATGAGCACCGTGCTCACGAGCGAAGCGATGGGATCCGCGATGAGCCATCCCGTCATGCGCACGAGCACCGCCGCCACCACGGTCCCACCAGAGGCCAACATATCGCCCAGCACATGCAGATACGCGCCGCGCACGTTGAGGCTGTGGCGATTCACGCCGTGCAGAATCCAAACGGCGATGAGATTCACCACCAGCCCAACTACCGCGAAGACGAGCATCATACCGCCCGCTACCGGCTGGGGCGTGCGAAAGCGGGCCAGAGCTTCCCAAACGATCCAGAAGGAGATGAGCAGCAGCGTGGCGCCGTTCAGCAGTGCGGCAAGGATCTCCCAGCGCCAGTAGCCATAGGTCTTCTCGGGGCTGCTCGGCTGACGGCACATCCATGCGACGAACAGCGAGAGGCCGAGCGCGCCGGCATCGGTGAGCATGTGACCGGCGTCGGCGAGCAGCGCCAACGAATTCGAGAGCCAACCGCCAATCGCTTCCGCGACCATCAGCGCCAGCGTTAGGCCGAGCGCAATCTGCAGCGCGCGCGTTACGGATGGCCGCGGCGCATGCAGACCATGGTCGTGTGCGCAGCCGGCATGGTCGTCGTCGTGCGTGTGTTCGTGTAAGTGGACTGGGGATTGAGCCATGATGATCTGCGTTTACGAGCTACCGTCTGGCGATAGCTGATTCATCCAAGGTAGCTTACAGTCTGTGCTTACGCGCCTGATCGCCATCGTTGTACTCCTCGCGCTCAACGCGTTTTTCGTTGCCGCCGAGTTTGCGCTGGTCCGATCACGGCGAACGCGTCTCGAGGCGATGGCGCGTGCGGGAGACAAGCTCGCCAGAGTCGCGCTGCGCGCGACGACGAATCTTCCGCGACTCCTGTCGGCGAGCCAACTCGGCATCACCGTCGCGAGTCTTGCGCTGGGCGCATTAGCGGAAGATACCCTGGGCACCCACATCGGTAGCTGGCTCGACACGCTACCGATCACCTTTCGCCTCGCCGTGCGCGTCGGCATCGCGTCCGCACTCGCGATCACGGTCGTGACGTACCTGCACGTGGTGTTCGGCGAGCTGGCGCCGCGAAGTGTCGCGCTGGCCCATCCCGAGCGATTCGCGCGGTTCCTTGCACCGCCGCTCACGATCTTCGAGACCATCGTCCGACCGTTTACGATCGTTCTCAACAGCTCGGCGAACTTCGTGCTCCGACTGGTCGGCCAGCGTCCGGCATCGCTCGAGGAATCGGTGCATTCGCCAGAGGAGCTGCGCATTCTCGTGGAGCAGAGCGAGGAGGGCGGCGTATTGGAAAGCGCGGACGCGGACATGCTCGAGGGAGTGTTCGAGTTCTCCGAGAAGAACGCACGCGAAGTGATGACACCACGCACGGAGATCGACGCGCTGTCGCTCGACTCATCGTTGGACGAAACGTTGCAGCTCATCGAAGAGACCCAGCGCTCGCGCTATCCGGTGTACGAGGAGACGATCGACAATATCATCGGTCTCGTGCTTGCCAAGGATCTTCTCGCGATTCTTCGCCGCCCGCGCGCTGAGTTTTCTTTACGCACGATCATGCGGCCGGTGCATGTCGTTCCGGGATCGCGCGAAGTGGAAGAAGTGCTCGCCGACTTCAAGCGCCTCAAGGAGCACATGGCCATCGTGCTCGATGAGTATGGCGGTACGGCTGGCGTGGTCACGATGGAAGATCTGCTCGAGGAAATTGTCGGTGAGATCCTCGACGAGTACGACGAGCCGCCCGATGCGCCCGAGCGCGAAGGTCCGGACATCGTTGTGGTCGCCGGCTCCACGCACATCGGCGAGCTCAATGAGCGATTCGGACTGAGCGTCCCCGACGAGGACTACACGACAATTGGCGGATTCGTGTTTGGAGCGCTCGGCAGGCTGCCCATCGTGGGGGATCGTGTGACAGCCGGCAACGCAGTATTCACTGTTCGCGAGATGGACGGGCGCCGCATCGAGTCGCTGGCAATCGACCTGCATGCAGCCGGCGACCGGCGCGCGGCCGTTCGCGCCGAAGAAAGCTGATGTCAGATGTCGTCCCGAGGAGCGGAGCAACGAGGCATCTGCTTTTCTGGAGCCGCAAAAGCAGATCCTAGGCTCCACTCAGGATGACAATTCGGTGATACGGCTCGCAATGTTCGCCGCCAACATCATCGCCTCGATCATGCTCGAGGGGTCGGCGAGTCCTTGGCCGACAATGTCCAGCGCGGTGCCGTGATCGGGCGAGCAGCGCGGAAAGGGAAGACCGAGCGTGACGTTTACCGCGCCGCCGAACGAGGCGACCTTGATCGCAGTCATACCGACATCGTGATAAGGCGCGATCACCGCGTCGAAGGCGCCGCGCATCGCGCGCACGAAGACGGTATCGGCTGGAAAGGGGCCGTCGATCCCGGCGCGGCGAGCGGCTGGCGTGAGGATCTCCTCATCTTCGTGACCAAAGCGCCCGCTATCTCCCGCATGCGGGTTCATCGCGCAGAGGGCGATGCGCGGCTCGGCGATGCCGAACCAATCGCGCAATCCCACACGTGTGGTGCGCGCGACTTCGGCGATGGTGTCCGCGGTGAGCGCACGAGGGACGTCGCGCAGCGGGAGATGCGTGGTGGCAAGCACGACACGCAGCGGGTTGGGCATTCTCTCGTTAGGCCGAGTGGCGGCGAGCATCATCGCCACGTGGCAGCCGGTGAGGGCGGCGAGCATCTCCGTGTGGCCGGGATAGTCATAGCCGCCCGCGAGCAACGCTGCTTTGTCCAACGGCGCCGTGACGATTCCCTGCACCGCGCCCGCTCGAGCAAGGCTCACGGCACGCTCGATGGCGAGTCCCGCGAACTTCCCGGCGAGTGCGGCGTCGCCGCCTCTTCGCCAATCGCCGACACTCTCGTCCACGGCGACGTCGGTGCCGCTCGGACCGACGAGCAAAAAACGAGCGCTCGCACGAACACGTTCGTCGGCGAGCGCCTTGGCAGTTATCTCCGGACCTATTCCCCGAACGTCGCCGAGCGTAACGGCAATGACGGGCTCACTCTTCGTGCGGCTGATCGTCGAGCTCACTTCTCCGAAGCGGTGGTGCTGTTTGTCGTACCGTCCAGGCGAATGGAGACGTAGGCGCGTTTGCGCAGGTTGTCGAGGTAGCGACGAACACCGCCTTCGTCGGCGAGCCGGGTGCGAACGAGCTCGCGCATCTCCTTGAGCTGATACTCACCACCGGGCGTCGCCGTAAGCAACTGCGCAACGACGACTTTCGGAATCCCCCGCTGCGGATCGGGAATCTCGAAGATGGTGATGTCGTTAGGCGCCTTGCCCGTGAACGCGCGCTGGTACGACTCGGGCAGCGAGTCGCGCGCCATGGGATCGAGAATGCTCGTCTCTTCCTTCGCGCCGTAGTCGTGGTGCTTCTTGGCCAGCGAATCGAATGGCGCGCCGGCACGCCACGCTTTCAGCACGCTATCGGCTTCAGCGTGAGCGCGCGCGAGATCGGCTGAGTCGAGCTTGGGACGTATGAGAATATGGCGCGCTTTCACCTCACCAGCGGCGGCACGATCGACGCGCACGATGTGAAAGCCAAAGGGACTCTCGAACACCGGACTCAGCTCGCCCGGCGGCAGTCCCCACACCCAGCGCTCGAACTCGGCGACATACGCGCCGCGTCGGGCCCAACCAAGGTCGCCGCCGGTCTCCTTCGTTCCCGGGTCCATCGATTCACGCTTCGCGAGTAGCGCGAAATCACCACCTCGCTTGATCTCGGCGAGGATGGACTCGGCCTTCGCACGGGCAATCTCTTTCGCGGCCGGAGTGGGCTTCGGCGCGATGACGATCTGACGGAACGTGACCGACGCGGGCCGATGCGGCAGCGACGTACGGCTGCGCTCGAACGCCTCCTTCACATCATCTTCTGTGACGTTCGCGGGAATAATCTTGCTGTCCTCGCGCAGCTTCTGCATCGTGCGCTTCATCGTCTCGTCACGACGCATCTGGTCGGCGAGCATGCGCCGATACTCCTCCGGCGTGCCCAGGCCCGCCCTAGCGAGCTCGGTGCGAAACTCCGTCTCGGTTGGGAAGCGCGTTTTGATGTCGCGAATCTGCCGGTCCACGGCGCTGTTCACTTCATTATCCGGTACTTCGATCTTGAGCTCCTTTGCCTTCTGCAGCAGCAGCTCTTCATCGACCATCGTGTTGAGCGTTTGTAGCTGATAGGCGTGAAGCGCGGCGGAATCAGTTGGCGGTTTGAAGCCGCGCTGCTGGTCCTGAAGCATCCGCTGCTCGAGGTCGTACTGCGTGATCGGCTGATCGCCCACGATGGCGACGATGCGATCGAGCGACGCTCGCTGCTGCGACGCGGGCGGCGGCGAAGTCGGCGGCGGCGTAGTCGGCTGCTGCGCCGCCAGAGGCGTCGCACCAGCAACGAGAGCCAGAAGCAATCCAATTCGTGTCATAACCCACCATACCCTCGTTTCACTCGGAGAGGTCCATTTCTCGAGCAACAACAAAAGCGGACCGTTCGAGCAACAAGCAGATCCTTCGGTCGCTACGCTCCCTCAGGATGACAATGGCTGCGCTCCCTCAGGATGAAAATTCAGCTACGGCTTCTTTGTTGGCTGCGGAGCCGGAGCGGGCGGATTGGTCGTTGGCGGTTGCGTCTGGTTCGGCACGGCGCCCGGCAGCGGGACCTGCGATTTCGGCTGATTCTGCGTGCGCGCCGAATCGGCGGCAGCGCGAATCTTCTGCGCGCGCTCCACGGAACGATCCACTCCCGCGCTGTTGATCGACGAATCGAACTTCCCCTGGAGCACCGTCGCGAGCGGCTGCGGAACCGGAACCGGCTGCGCCTGGCCACCAAGAATACGATCGACGTACGCCTCCACGCGATTCGCGGCGAGACGCTCACGCTCGGGCGCGGTCTTAGCGCTGTCGGCCAGCGCTTTGGGATCGACGCCGAGCTGTTGCCAGAGCATTTGCACCAGCTGTTGGAATTGCGTGTAGAGCTGCGTCTTGTCTTCCGCGCTGAGGGTGATCTTTGCGCTGTCCGCCTTCTGCAGCATCACCTCGCGCTCGGCGATCGACGACACGAACCGCCGCACCACCGAATCCGGCAACTGTGGAAGCTGACGCGCCACCTGCATCTGCGGCGGCATCGTCTCCACCCAACCAAGGAACTCGGAGACGGTGAGATCACCGCCCTTGAACGAGGCGAGGACGGCGTTGTCTTTCTGGTGCTTTACCGGATCGCTCACGGCGCTCTTGGCAGCGGCCGGAGCGTTCGTCTTGACCTCGATATTCGCTCCCTTGTCGATGCCGGCGAGGTAGACGCTGTCGGCCTTGTTGACCCCGGCACCAGAGTACTTCTGCGCGTACTCGCCCTTGTCCACCTGATCAAATGGAAGGCGCTGAACAATGTGGAAGCCGTAGGTGGACTCCACGAGCGACGGCCCGATCTGGCCGGGCTTCAGCGCGGCAACGCCGTTCGCGAACGGCGCAACCATCGCCCCCTTCTCGTAGACGCCGAGATTACCGCCCTTGCCCTTGGCGCTCGGATCGCTGCTGTACTTCTCGGCCATGGCGCCGAAGTTCGCGTTGTTGACCGTCGCGAGCACCGACTCGGCCTTCTTGCGGACCGAGTCCTTCTGTGTCTGCGTGGCTGCCGGCGGGAACGCGAACAGGATGTGACGCGCGGCGTAGAGGTCACCGGCGGCCTGGTTGTACGTCGCCTCGCTGCCGGAATCCACCTTGAAGGACTTCACGAGCGTGTCGGTGAACTTGCGCAGGCGCATGTTCTTCGTGAGCGGCTCCACAGCCTGATCGATCGCCTTCTTGTCGTTGAGCGAATCGCCCATCGAGGCCGCGTGCGCGAGTAGCTGATAGTTGACCCAGAGATCGGCGACGATACCCGCGTTCTCTTTGGTGATGGGCACCGGCACCTTCGCATTGCCGAGCAGATCGGCGAGGCGGGTGACCGAGAGCTCCTGGTTAGCCGCTTTCGCCGCGACATCGACGTGCGCAGTGAGCGCTTCCTTGAGCCCGTCGCAGGCGGCGAGGCCGAGCAGGGACGGTATCGCAACGAGGGCGAGCAGAGAACGAGAACGCATGAGGAAGAAAACTCCGTGATCTTAGGAGGTCGAAACGAGCGGAGGAGTGAGCTTGGGAAGGCGGGAGACGCGTTAGGCGACGAGACTGCGCAATGCCCGGACGAGACCGTCGAGCATCGGCGCGCCCCCAAGTCGCGTCAGCTTGAGTGAGAGAGGAACTGCCCGCCTGACTTCTGCTTGGAATTGGACTTCGTGGAATGCCGCCGAGAGCCCCTTCATACGGGGCGCAGCGGTGTCGCGGAAGTTAACACGGGCCTCGTCTCCCCGCACGAGTATGCCTTCGATTCCAAGGCTGCCACCCAGGATCCGCAGCTGAGCCGTGGCGAGCATCGTCTCGGCGGGCGCGGGAAGCGGCCCGAAGCGGTCGCGCAGCTCGGCTCGCAGTGCCTCCAACTCATGTGGATCGTCGATCCGCGACAAACGACGGTAGACGTCGAGCTTGCCTTCGTGCGACGGAACGAAGTCGTCCGGCAGATAGTTCGGGAGATCGACGGAGACGTCCGCGGGCACGAGCTTAGGCGCGCCATTGCCTTGCACGAGATGACGCACCGTTTCGTCGAGCATCCGCAAGTACATATCGAAGCCCACCGCGTGAACGAATCCGGACTGCTCCGGTCCCAAGAGATTGCCGGCGCCGCGGAGCTCCAGGTCCTTGAGCGCGATGCGATATCCGGCACCGAGCTCCGTGTGGTGCTCGAGAATCGAAAGACGTCGCTCGGCGTCCACGTCCACGTTGTCCGGTACGAGGAGATAGCAGTAGGCACGTCGATGGGAGCGGCCCACACGGCCACGTAGCTGATACAGCTGCGCGAGACCAAAGTTGTCAGCGCGGTTCACGAACATCGTGTTCGCGTTAGGCACGTCGAGGCCAGACTCCACGATCATCGTCGACACGAGAACGTCCACGGCGCCGTTGACGAAGCGGTGCATGACGTCCTCGAGCTCCTTTTCGCGCATTTGCCCGTGCGCAACGGCGATGCGAGCGCGCGGAAGGACACGGTGGATGTGGTCGGCCACGCCCTGAATCGTCTCGATGCGGTTGTGCACGAAGAACACTTGTCCTCCGCGATCGAGCTCGCGCGAAATGCCTTCGTCGATCAGGCCGTCGTCCCAGGGCTCCACGTACGTCAGAACCGGGGAACGGTCGCGAGGCGGCGTTTGCATCAGGGTCATGTCGCGCAGACCGGCGAGCGACAGATGCAGTGTGCGCGGGATCGGCGTCGCGGTGAGTGTGAGCACGTCTGTCTCGAGCTTGAGCTGCTTGAGACGCTCCTTGTGCTTCACACCGAAGCGATGCTCCTCGTCCACGATGATGAGACCGAGTCGCTTGAACACGACGTCCGGGCTGAGGAGCCGGTGCGTGCCGATCACGATGTCGATGGTTCCTTCGGCAAGCTGTGCGAGGACGACTGCCTGCTCCTTTGGCGACTGGAACCGACTGAGCATCGCCACGCGCATCGGAAAATCGGCGAGACGCTCACCGAACGTGCGCGCATGCTGGTCGGCGAGGATCGTGGTGGGCACGAGCACAGCGACCTGTCGCTCCGACTGCACCGCCTTGAACGCGGCGCGCACCGCAACTTCAGTCTTTCCGTAACCGACATCGCCAACGAGCAGCCGATCCATCGGCCGCACGCTCTCCATGTCCGTTTTCACTTCGGCAGTGGCCTTCCGCTGATCGGGCGTATCCTCGAAGAGAAAGGCCGATTCGAGCTGTCGCTGCCAGGCGGTGTCGGGCACATGGGCCGCGCGCGTCGCCACTTTGCGTCGCGCATACAGGTCGAGAAGCTCCACCGTCATCTCGTGAATTGCCGTTCGGGTCTTTTCACGCTGCTGACCCCAACGCTTGCCACCCAACCTGTGCAGGCGAGGCGGCGGTGCGTCTTCACTCACGTCCGTGGAGGATCGAAAGCGCTCGAGCTGGTCGATGCGATAGAGCGGCACATTCAGCCTATCGCCGCCTTCGTACTCCACTACGGCCACCTCGATAGTGCTCTGCCCTACAAAGATCGTTTCGATGCCGCGAAAGATTCCGACCCCTTGCTCGAGGTGGACGACGTAATCACCGGGTTTGATCGCGAGGGTGTCGACACCGATCCCTGTTGCGTACTTGCGCGCTCTGCGAATGCGCCGCTCGCGCCGAAATATCTCGTGATCGGTGAGGATACGGAGACCGGCGTGCATGTCACGGGACGGCACGACGAAGCCGCCGTCGAGAACACCGATCGATAGATGCGCGGGTGACGGAGCCCGCTCGCCTTCGCTGAGTAGCTCATCGAGACGCTCGCACTGTCCCTCGTTGTCGCAGAGTATTATGGTCGTGAGATCGTCCCGAACGAGCCGCTTGAGCTGTCTGATGTCTCGGTCGATCGCCTCGGGGGGCCGCAGCGGGAAGACGATCTCCGGCTCGTCCTCCCCTTCGGTAAGGGCGACGACTGTTCCGAATGCTTGAATGAAGCGCATGGCTTCATCAGGCGGTACGAACAGCTCATCGCGCGAGGCAGTGTCTTCGCCACGCCGCCGCGCCAGATCGATATGGTGTTGGGCATCTGCCCACGTGCGCTTGAGCTCGGGCTCGATGTGCGATCCGCGCGGCACGAAGAGCACTGCGTCGGGGGGAAAGAGGCTCGTGATCGAAAGTCGCTCGACGGTTACCGCATCGTCTTTGACGTGGCCATCCACTGGTAGAATGAGCGCCCGGTCGACCACCCGCGAGGAACGTTGCGTGTTGATGTCGAAGTAGCGGAGGTCGATAATCTCATCTCCCCAGAGCTCGGCGCGGACGGGCTCCGGCATCCCAAACGAATAGACGTCGAAGATGCCGCCGCGAATGCTGAACTGGGCAACGTCCTCGACCATCGGTACGCGCTCGAAGCCGATGGACTCGAGATGTTGGGCGAGATCCTCGAGTCGATGCGAATTGCCCTTGCGAAGCTCCACGCGCAGCTCCTGGAGCGCACGGGGCATCCGCGTCCGCTCGAGCAGGGCTCGCGCCGTGGTGATGAGAATGTGAATCTCACCGCGCGTTAGGCGCTCGAGCGTCTCCACGCGCTCGCCAGCCACCTCCATGTGCGGCTCCGCTTCGCCGAAGCCTTCGCGGGGCGGATACAACGCAATCGGGGTCTCGTCTACGAGCGTGCCCAGATCAGCGAGCCATCGCTCGGCCTCGGTAACGCTTTCCGTTGCCACGACGAAAAATCGATTGGCTAAACGCCGCGTGAGCGCCGCGACGACGGACGCGTCCGCAGAGCCGGGGAGGCCGCCGACAGTGCGGCGGTCCAACGGTGCGGGCAGGGTATTGAGCAGACGCGTAAACGCGGGTAAGCGTTCGATCGCGTCGAGGAGCGGAGCCAGAGCCATCGTTCGGGTAAGTCGTTAGGCGGCCGCGAGCGCGGGCCGGCGGCGGCTGCGCACGAGAAGCGCTTCGAACACGAGGAGCGCCATCGCGAGGATGAGAATCGGTTCGGCAATTGGCCGCCGGGCCGCCGACCGAAAGGAGAGGCTGCCGAGCTCTGTGCGGTTGGCTGCCACGAGCACCTGGCGCGCGCGGATCCGCCTCGACAGGTCGGTCACGGGGAGTCGTTCCAGGAGTGATTCACTGGACTCGGGATTCACTACCAGCGCTCCGACACGGCGTCCCGCCCGCTCGAGGAAGAACGTGCCGGGGTGGGGCGGCGCCTGGAGGTCGTTGCCTAACGCCGTGCGCGCACCCGTCTGGTCTTCGATCGCGTCGGCCCAGCGCGGACGCGGCAGCGCCTGCCCGGGCGTGGCCGCAATCACGCCTCCCGGCTCACCGACGAGCCGTTCCGTGAGCAAGGTAGCGAGCCAGGGTACGAAGGCGGCGCGAACCGGTAATGTCGTTGCCGCGGGATCGAGCGGAGAGGCGACGATGGCATAACGAGGGCCGGCGACGATCCACGGATCGCGGCCAATCCGTGCGATGGTGTCGGCGTCGGCGCCACTTTGCGCGGACAGATCGTAGCGCAGACTCGCGGAAACGTCGACGAAGGCGCCGTTGGACGCGGAATCGCTCGCGCCCACCGGAGCGGCCGGAGCACGAACGAGCGCAACGTTCGCCTCGCCGCGGTGACTCACGCCGAAGCGCCAGGGCACAGCAGCGCGCTCCAAGGCGCGGTTCGCCGCGCCGATTCGCACCGGGTCACTCGGCGCGATGATCAAGGCAGGCAGCGACGTGAGCTCGTCCGCCGCCACGACAGCGATGTCACGTCCGTCCGTGATGCGGCCGCTCCCCTTGAGGACATCGATGGCGCTCCGCACGAACGGCCCGGCGCCGGGTGAAACGGCAACGGCCGGCGCGGGACCGATCCAGACCGCGAAGTGGCGCACATTGTCGCCGGGCAGCTCATCTGGCTCGAGTTCGATCGTCCCGTCTACCCAGCCTCGTTCGGGTGGCGCGGCGCGCAACACGACTTCCTCGTTAGGCCCGGCGGTGCCGCGCGCCAAGGAGCGGCCGCCCAGCGTCATGCGGTAGGTTGTAGAGTCTTTACTCATCAGCCGCGAGACAACGGCGCCGCGCGGCGTCCAGCGCTCGGGACGTGCGTCGGCCGACGTCACCGCTCGATTTACCGGTGCCGTGCCGCTCGGCAACGACAACACCACCTGCACGTCGCCCACGTCAGTAGTTTGCGTCCACGCCGAGCGCTGGCCGTCTGTGAAGAGAATGATCTGCCGCGAATCTAGGCCAGCCGATCGCACCGATGCACCGGCGCGCGCCAAGGCGAGTGCAAGGTTCCCCGCCCCGCCGAGTGGCTCCACGCGGTCGAGCTCCTCGCGCAAGGTCGTCTTGGCGCCGCCGCGCACTCGTCCGTCTGCCGTAATGAGCCAGAGGCGATCCGACGGATTCGCGGCATCGAGAATGTCCCGCGCCGCGGCGCGGAATTGCTCCAGCAGCGGATGACCGTCAACGACCACGGTGGTGCTGAGTGAGTTGTCGAAAACGATCGCCAGCGCCGTTGGGCCGTGGCCCGAGCCGCCGAGCCGCATCACGGGACGCGCGGCCGCCGCGGCAACGAAGAGGACAATGGCGATGCGAAGGAACATCAAGAGCAGATTGCGCAGGCGAAGCGAGCGACTGTGCTCCTGTTCCGCCCGCGCGAGATACCGCGCCGCGGGAAAGTCCACGCGCGTGCCGATCCGCCGGCGCAACAGGTGGATGAGGAGCGGCACGAGGGCCGCCGCGCCCAAGAAGAGATACAGGGGAGCCAGCAGACTCACGGCACGAGTCGATCGAACGTCATGGGAGCGCTTGCCGCGCGGCAAAAGCGCGCCGAAGCGGAACGCCGAAGGGTGCGTCGGTGAAAATCAGCTCGTAGCTCGCGCCGATCGACGAGAACATAGTCCGCCATTCGTCGATCACTTCGTCCACCGTCTGACGATAGGCGGCGCGCACGTCGGCGACGCTCGCCGCGATCTCCAGGTCCGTCTCTGGATCGACGAAGACGGCCTCACCGCTCGACGGCAGGTCGCGCTCGGCGGGATCCATCAAGTGAAACACCGTCAGGTCGTGACCAGCCGCGCGAAGGCCGCGCACTGTGCGCTCGACGTCAGGAATGTCCATGAGCAAATCGGAAACGAGGATGATCATGCCTCGCCGATTGATCAGTCGTGCCGCTTGCTCCAGCGCGACCGGAGCGGAGGATGCGCGGCCCGCGCCAGGCTCTTCGAGCGCCGCAACCACGCGGCGCCATTGGCCGGAACGTGCGCGTGGTGGGATCGCGCTCCGAATGGTGGCGTCGAACCGGACGAGTCCAACGGCATCGCGCTGACGCAACAGCAGCAGCGCCAGTGCAGCTGTTAGGCGTTCACCATACGCGAGCTTCGTGAGGCGCGACGCGCCGGATTGTTCCGCACCCGCGAGCGCGTAGAGCTGGGCGCCGCTCCACGCCATGGACTTGCTGACGTCGAGGACGATGCTGGCGCGCAGGTTGGTCTCTTCCTCGTACTGCTTCACCACCCATCGGTCGGAGCGCGCCGCGATCTTCCAATCGATGTAGCGAAGATCGTCGCCAGGCTGGTATGGGCGATACTCGGCGAACTCCACCGAGAATCCCTTGCGGGGGGAACGGTGGAGTCCAGACATGAAGCCGTCGACGACCCAACGTGCGACGATCTCGATGCGACCCAGCGCCGCGAGACTCGCGGGATCGAATAGATCCGCGCGCGGCGCCTGGGCGTTTGAGGCCAGGTCCATGACGCGCGGAAGCTAGGCGGGTACATGCTTTCGGGGCTAGGGAGCCAAAGGGGAAGATCGGCGCACCCGAGCGTGGGCCGGACCTAACACTTTGGGCATGTCCATCGTATCTCTTAGTGAAGCCGTGACACTTGCGGCCCGCGGAATTGTATGCCTATTTGTATACAACACTTCACGGAGACGTAGTATGCGCACAACGCGACTTGCTTGGTCATGGTCCGCGATCGTGCTCATGTCCGGAGTGGGGGCTGGCTGCGCTGTCGCCACCCGCTCTACGCCGGATGGACTTGTCGATGGAGCAAGCCTGGCCCAGACGACACCGGAGGAGCGCCGGCAGCAGCGCGACTCGGCTTACGCCCAAGCGGTCGCCGACGAAGTTGGCCCGCGCGTCACCGTGACGGCCGATTTCCAGTACGCCGCGAGCAATCGTGAGGTCGACGCCCAATTCCACATGTACGACGATGCGTATGTGCTCGTCGGGCATCTGGACGGGGGTGGACGGCTCAAGATTCTGTTCCCCGCGCAGCCGGGTGACGATGGATTCGTACGCGGCGACAAGGTCTACCACATTCCGTCATTCTTCGCCGGATTTGCCGACGAATATCAGTGGCGGTATAGTGAGTACCGCTCGCTGTCGCATTCGATCGCGAGCCGGCGGGACTCCTACGATGCCGGCTTGGCTTACGTCTTCGTGATCGCCTCGTGGCGCCCCATGCGTCTCGATCGCGTTGCCGACGGGAACAACTGGGCGACGTACGACGTGGCGGACATCAACTACATGCACGACCCGCGCGAAGCGGTGGAAGAGCTGGCGGCCACGATTGCCGGTGACAATCGCGAGGCGTACACCATCGAGTACGCGCACTACACGACGACCAATTACGGCACCTATGCGCTGAGTGATTTCGACGCGGCGAATGGCGGGTGCGCGGGCTATCGCTCCACGTACGACTACGGTCTTTCGCGGATCTTTTTCAGTCCCTTCGCTCCATTCAACTCCGGCTTTGGCTCGAGCTGCTCGGGATATAGCTCCTTCGCCTCCGGCTATCCATTCGGCTACGGCTACGGGTACGGTGGATACGCATCGGGCTATCCGGTCGCGTTCGTTCCTGCGCCATTGGGTATTCCGGGTCGCATCAAGGGATTCGGGGCCACGCCCCAGATTCCGGGGTTGCATCTGCCGCACATCGAGACGGGCCCTGGTGCGGTGGCGCTGCACGGAGCGGGTGCCACCGCCCGAAGTCAGTATCGTCGGCCAGGTCTCTTCGTCGAGGATGCCGCTGGGCGCCGCGCTCCCGGTGAGCGTCAGACCGCGGGTAATGACCTGGGCTTCAAGTCGTCCGGTCGTCCAACGATTCAAGAAATGATTGGCGCGCATCGCGCCGAGACTGAGGGCCGGGCGCGAGCCACTGCACGAGAAGGCATGACTCGGGAATGGATGTCGCCGCCTCGCGGGTTTGGCTCGGCACATAGCGCCGACTCGCGCAGTAAGGGGAACAACGGCAACGGCGCTCAGAGTGCGAGCACTCATTCGTACGGCGGCACGTCCCATGGCGCGGCACGTGGCGAGGGCAACGGTGGCGCCACGCGCAATGTGTCGTCGCCCCGTGGCGAGAGCTCGCACCCGGCGCCGTCGCGTGCCGGCGGCGAGTCGGCCGCACATGCGGCACCGTCGCACAGCGAGCCCGCCGCTCGGTCGGCCCCGGCTGCATCCTCTTCGGGGTCGGGATCCAAGAAGCCGTAGTCGGAGCACACGCTGGAGCACGAGAGCCGCGCGCCCGAGTGGGGCGCGCGGTTTTTTGCAGCGAGCCTCTTCACGTGCCGTCGGCTTGGAGAGCTGTCAGGACGCGAATGCCGCCCCCCCGCGCCCCCGCGTGAGAGCTGGCACTTCTTCAGGAATTTCCCGGAAAGGAGGCAACAGCGGTCGAGGAGCCCTATCGTTGATCGCGAATGTGCCGGAGAGCGGGAGCCGCAGTGCCGGCTGACCGGGCCACCGACCGTGTGCGGTGCGCCGGTGCCTAACGTTCAAATGGTGCCGGATGCTGGGGAGCGTCATTGGCCCGTTCGACAGAGCCGTTACGCCACTCGAATGGATTCGCTTTCCTTCGCGTGATTGGCGTCCTGAGAATCTGGGCGGTCCAGGGGCGATTCCAGGATTCCACGATGATACTTTCAAAGAAGCATGTCAGCGGCCTCGCTGACCGCAAACATTCCCGAAACTCGGTTGGCCGGCTGCTATATTACGCGCGGCGTTCCTGACCACGTTCGGCTGTGAACGACGCGTCTCGCGCCCCACGCTGACCGACACTCGGGCGCGGACGACCTCGGCTCGTCGTAGCGCCTCGCACAGTCCCTTCTCCACGACACAACTTCCGCTCGCGCCTTGAAGCTCGATCATATCCGCAATTTTTGCATCGTCGCACACATCGATCATGGCAAGTCGACTCTCGCCGACCGTCTGATCGAAGCCACGGGCGCACTGCAAAAGCGCGAGATGAAGGAACAGGTTCTCGACACGCTCGATCTCGAGCGTGAGCGGGGAATCACGATCAAGCTCAACGCGGTTCGTATGACGTACGCCGCGCGGAATGGGGAGTCGTACGAGCTGAATTTGATCGACACGCCGGGACACGTGGATTTCACGTACGAGGTATCTCGTTCCCTGGCGGCATGCGAAGGCGCCATTCTCGTGGTGGACGCGTCACAGGGTATCCAGGCGCAGACCCTCTCGAATCTCTTTCTCGCGCTCGACGCCGGCCTCGAGATCATTCCCGTCCTCAACAAGATCGATCTGCCTGGCGCGGAACCCGAGCGGCGGAAGCAGGAAGTTCACGATCTCATTGGTGCCAATCCCGACGACATTCTCCTCGTGAGCGCCAAAGAGGGCATCGGCATCGATGCGCTGCTCGAGGCAATCGTCGCGCGCGTGCCGGCGCCCGAGGGCAATGCGGAAGCGCCGCTACGAGCGCTGATCTTCGATTCGTACTACGACCGGTACCGCGGCGCGATTCCCAGCGTCCGTGTCGTGGACGGATCGATCAAGCCCGGGCGACACATCGTCTTCGCCGCCGGCTCGGGTAACGATTACGAAGTTGCTGAAGTTGGATACCTGCAGCTGCGCCAGGTGCCGACCGACGAGTTGGGACCGGGTGAAGTCGGTTACGTCGTGGCGAACGTGCGATCGGTGAAGGAGACGCGCGCCGGCGACACGATCATGGAGTTCGAGCGACGGGCGAAGACCGCGCTTCCTGGTTATCAGGACGTGCATTCCATGGTGTTCGCGGGGCTCTACCCCACAGACACACAGCAATACGAGACGCTCCGCGACGCTCTCGAGAAGCTGCAGCTCAACGATGCATCGCTTCATTACGAGCCCGAGACGTCCACCGCGTTAGGCTTCGGCTTTCGCTGCGGGTTTCTCGGACTCCTGCATATGGAGATCGTGCAGGAGCGGCTGGAGCGCGAGTTCGATCTGGACCTCGTCACTACGGTGCCGAGCGTCGAGTATCACGTGTACCATACCGATGGAAAGAGAGAGCTCATCGAGAATCCGTCGATGATGCCGGCAGCCGGCGTGATACAGCGTGTCGAAGAGCCGTTCGTGAAGGCGCGGATCATGGCGCCGGCGGAGTACATCGGGCCGATCATGACGTTAGGCACCGAGCGCCGCGGCATCTACAAGAACATGACGTACCTCGACACCACACGCGTCGAGTTCGATTGGGAGTTTCCGCTCGCGGAGATCATCCTCGATTTCTTCGACCGCCTGAAGACGATCAGCCGCGGCTATGCGAGCCTGGATTACGAGTTTCTCGAATATCGCGCGAGTGACCTCGTGAAGCTCGACATGCTGATCAATGGCGATCCGGTCGACGCCTTCTCGGTCATCATCCATCGAGACAAGGCGTACGATTGGGGACGCAAGATCGCGGACAAGCTCAAGGAGCTGATTCCACGACAGCTGTTCGAGGTCGCCATTCAGGCGGCGATCGGAAACAAGGTGATCGCGCGAACGACGGTGAAGCCCCTGCGAAAGGACGTCTTGGCGAAGTGCTATGGCGGCGACATCACACGCAAGCGCAAGCTCCTGGAGAAGCAGAAGGAAGGCAAGAAGCGGATGAAACAGGTGGGTTCGGTCGAGATTCCCCAGGAAGCATTCCTGGCGGTGCTGCAGGTCGATTGACCTGAGAGGACCGCGCGGTGATGCGTTGGTGCTTCTGTCGTCAGAGAGAGGGCGGCGGTTTGGACGATCCTACCTCGGAATTCCCACAGCCATGACGATAGAGAAAGCAGGTCCCGGTGCACGCACGGATGTCACGACCGAACGATCGGCGGCGGATTACTGGATTCACGTCGCGATCGCGCTCGCCGTCACCGCATCGTACGGATGGGACGCATGGATCGGGGTACGCGCTTACGTGGACTACTCGATCGGCAGCCTAACGGGAATCGTGTGGGACGTGGCCGTCATCGCGCTCACCATTTTCCTCGTGCGGGGTCGCGCGCTTGCACAGGCAGTGCTCGCGCTCATCGCACTCGCCGGCTTACAGGGCCGCTGGTCGATGCTGACGAGTGTTTGGTTCTGGCTACCCAACATGGATGGGCGGCGCACGCTCGTGTTGATGACGACGTCGGCGAACCTCGTGACATTGGTATTGCTCGCGGTACCACTGATCTGGCGGCAGTCGAGCCGGCTCGTGGCGTTTGCCGCGCCGAGGGGAACGTGATCGCGAACGAGTAAGGTGCAGGCGCGCGCCCTCGTCATTCAGACGTCGTTCATCGGCGATACGGTCCTCACGACGCCGCTCATCGCACGGCTCGCCGAACAAGGGCCAGTCGATGTCGTCGTCACACCCGTGTCGGCTCCGCTGTTGGCGAACAATCCCAGCATCGCCAGCGTCATCATGTACGATAAGCGGAGCGCTGACCGCGGATTAGGCGGCTTCGTCCGGCTCGTTCGGCTACTGCGGAATAATCGTTATGCAGTCGCTTATCACGCGCAGGGATCGGTGCGGAGCGCCGCGCTGTCATTAGCCGCGGGCATTCGAGAGCGCGTTGGTTTCGAAACATCGGCGGGGCGGCGGCTCTACACACGGCGCGTTCCGTATATTGAAGGAGACCACCACGCAACGCGCCTGCTTCGCCTCGCAGGCAATCATGCATCGAACATCGAGAGGCCTCATCCGCGCCTCTACCCTGGCCAACGAGAGCGAGCGAGTGTCGATGCGCTTTTGGGTGACTCCGGTTCCGCGAATGAGCCATTCGTCGCCTTTGCACCGGGAAGCGTATGGGCAACGAAGCGCTGGCCGGAGTACGCGGCGCTCGCGAAGGAGCTCGATGTCCGCGTCGTGATCGTGGGGTCCGCGGCCGACGCGGAGCTCGCGGCTGAGATCGCGCGCGCTGGCGCTCGGATGGTTGACGCAACGGGAAGGCTGTCGCTTCTCGAATCAGCGGAGCTGATCCGTCGCGCGGCGGTGCTCGTGACGAACGACTCCGCGCCACTGCATCTCGCGTCGGCCGTGGGAACGCCCACGCTGGCCATCTTTGGACCCACTGTGCCGGAGTTCGGATTCGGGCCGCTCGCGCCGCGATCTAGGGTGCTCGGCGTCTCGTCGCTCGCGTGTCGGCCCTGTGATCGCCACGGTCCGCAGCGTTGCCCCCTGGGCCATTGGCGCTGCATGCGCGAGATTACGCCGCGCCAGGTTGCGGCCGCCATGCAGGAGCTGCTTGCTCCGCCGACGCGGTTATAACCCCCTCTCCTCCCCCTTCGCGTTGAGCATGGCCAGCAAGAAGCGACAACGGTACATCGTCGGCGTCGATTTGGGCGGTACCAACATCGTTGCTGGCGCGATGTCGGACGACGGCAGCAAGCATTTCGGCATGCGGTCGATCTCGACATCGCCCGAGCTCGGGGCGGAAGCCGTGGCCGATCGCATTGTCGGACTCGTGGAAGGCGTCATCCTCGACACGATGGCCGAGACCGAGGCGCATCGCCGCGATTTCATCGGCGTGGGCGTTGGCGCCCCTGGACCGCTGGATCGGGAGCATGGCGTCGTGATCGTCGCACCGAACCTCGGATGGCGTGACTTTCCGCTGCTCGATCGCATTACGCAGCATCTCGGAATGCCGGCCACGCTCGACAACGATGCGAATTGCGCGACGGTGGGAGAATGGTGGCAGGGTGCAGCTAAAGGCGGCCGCAATGTCGTCGGGATGACGATCGGCACCGGCATCGGCGGCGGGTTGATCATCGATGGGCAGCTCTTCCACGGATCGTCCGACGTTGCCGGTGAGATTGGACACACGACGATCGATCTCAACGGCCGTCATTGCAAGTGCGGCAACTATGGATGCCTCGAGGCGTATGCGTCTGGCCCCGCGATCGCAACGCGGGCGCGAGAAGTATTGGTCCGCGAAGAGAGCGCGTCGCTGTTGCCAAGCCTCGTTGGTGGGCAGCTCGATCAGATCACGGCACAAACGGTGTACGACGCCGCGAAACGTGGTGATGCCGTTGCCAATGAGATCGTGCGCGACACGGCGCGGTACCTCGGCGCCGGCGTTGCCAACTTGCTCAACACCTTCAATGCGGACGTCGTGGTGATCGCGGGCGGCGTGACGCAGGCGGGCGACGCGTTGTTCGTACCGTTGCAAGCCGAGGTGCGGCGGCGCGCGTTCCGGCCCGCGGTGGAAGCAGCGCGCATCGTACCAGGGGAACTCCCTGGCACGGCTGGTGTCGTTGGCGCGGTGGCGACCTTCCGCATGGAACGTGGCCTCGGTCTCGGCTAGCGAGACGGGTAGCCCACGATGTCGACGAAACGGCGCCTTGGCGTCATCGGCACGTTCGTGTGGGACGTGATTTACGGCCGCGACGCCCGGGCGGTGCCCATCGAGGAGTGGGGCGGCATCTCGTACGCGCTGGCGGGATTGGACGCCGCCTTGCCTAACGACTGGGAGATCGTGCCGCTGATCAAAGTGGGCAGCGATCTCGCTTCGCGTGCACAGGCGTTCTTTCGCTCCCTGAAGCACGCAGCGCCCGATGCCGCGCTCGTGGAGGTCACGGCACCGAATCAGCGCGTGGAGCTTCACTATCACACGGACGATCGCCGCAGCGAATTTCTCAGCGGCGGAGTACCAGGCTGGTCGTGGTCTGGCCTGAAGCCACTGCTCGATCTCGCCCGCATCGATGCCCTTTACGTGAATTTCCTGAGTGGTTGGGAGCTCGATCTCGAGACGATGCAGCTGCTCCGCCAGCATTTCCGCGGCCCGATCTACTGCGACCTGCACATGAAAGTCATGGCGGTGCAAGCGAATGGACTTCGCACGCCCGAGCCTCTGCCTAACGCGGCGGGCTGGTGCGGCTGCTTCGATTTCTTGCAGGTGAACGAGGACGAGATGGCCATGATGGCTCCCGATCCGATGGCCTTGTCTGCAACGGCCCTCGCTGCGGGCGTCTCATGCCTGGTGGTCACGTTGGCGCGGCGGGGTGCCGTGTACTTCGCCGCGCCGGGTTTCGAGACCATCAGCGACCTTCCGGCGCGGTCGGGGTTGTCCACGGGGCCGCGCGGCGGTAAAGGGGCGTTGGGCGCGGTGCGTACCGCTCTCGTGCCCGCGGAAGCGGCGCGCACGGGCGACCCAACGGGCTGTGGCGACGTTTGGGGGGCAACGTATTTTTCCCGGCTGATCGCCGGCGACCGGTTAGGCGATGCGCTCCATGCCGCTCATCGGGCGGCGGCACGCAACGTCGATCACCGCGGCGCAACCGGACTTGCAAACTTTCTTCGCGGAGAGCTGAGCCTCAGGTGACGACCGTCGTCAACGTTCCCCCCTCGCTGGACGATCACACCTTCGACGACGTCCTGCGTCAGTTGACGGCGGCGCCGAGCGACGCCAAAGTGCTGCTCGATGCGCGTCACGTACGATGGGCCTCTCCGTTCGGACTCACGGCGCTCCTCACCTTCGCGCAAACACGCGCCGAGATGCCCGCGCTTGCCGTACCCGAGCTCGAGGAGACCGCCTCGTACTGGGCGCGTGCCGGATTCTTCCGTCACGCGGAAGAGCTATACGAGCTGCACGGCACTTACCCCAAGCGTGCCGGTGCGTCCGACAGCAACGTGCTGCTCGAGATCACGAGCGTGTCGAAGAGCGAGGACGTTCACGATGTCGTGGGCCGCATCCAGCAGAAAGCGCAGCTGATGCTGCGCGAGCTGAGTCTCGACGCAAAGGCGACGGTGGGCTTCGCGATGACGTTGTCCGAGATCTGCCAGAACATCGTGGAGCACGCGGGTCGCGGCGGATGGGTGATGGTGCAGACGTATCGCTGGACGAAGAGGCTGGGTCGCCGCGTGGTCGTCATTGCCGTCGCCGATGCGGGGGTAGGATTTCGGCAATCGCTGGAGAGCGCTCCGGGCAAGGAACGTGGAGATCGCTGGGACGATGCTGCCGCACTCGAGGATGCGGTGATTCGCGGCGTGAGCCGTTTTCGTGATCCTGGTCGCGGACAGGGACTCGCGGGTGTGCGACGCTACCTCGGGCGTTGGGATGGGAAACTTGCGGTGCGCAGCGGCACGGCACGAATTGCGATCGTACCGAACTGGGACGATGACGTGCCGTTGGCCGAGCACTTGCCACCCTTCCCCGGCGCTCAAGTTCAGGTCACGATTCCCGAGCGCGGCAGCGCGCAACAAACGCCCCCCGTCTCCGGCCGTCCGCCGCGGTGATGAACCATATCGATCTCAGCTCGGTGCTTCGCCAGACCGTGTCCTGTGAGCTGTACTCGAACCTCGTCACGCGCCCCACGGGCGCCGCGGTGCGCCATCAGATCGAGCGGCTCCTCGACGACGCACACGATCGAACGCTCACGGTCATCGACTTCTCCCAGGTGTCGATGATCGATTTCTCTTGTGCGGACGAAGTGATCGCGAAATTGCTGATGCGTCACGAGGCGGCGGACTCACCGCGCGATGCCTATTTCCTCTTTCGTGGCGTAACGGACGAGCACTGGGAAGCTATCGAGGCAGTGCTCGAACGGCGCGGGCTCGCGCTCGTGCTCGAGCAGGCGGACGGCGTTCACGTCGTGGGCACCTTGAGCAGCGAGGAACGCCGTGCGTGGGAGGCAGTGCGACAGCTCGGCCAAGGCAAGCCCGCCGACCTGGCGGAGCACCTCGACGTCTCGGAGACCGAGGCGCAGCGGGCGCTCGACGCTTTACGGCGGCGCCGCCTCGTTATGCGGGCGGGCGACGACTACGTGGTCGTGGGAGCGCACCGTGTCGGATGATACACTCAATCGGCCGTTGCGTGTCGCGCGCCTCCTCGCGACGAGCGCGCGCGACACCGATCGTGGACCAGTGGTGTTCATGCATCCAGAGAACGCTCGTGAGCGTCTGCTCATGGACGGCGAGTTGGCCTGGGTGTATGGCCCGCGACGGCACGAGCTCGCGACAGTGCGCGTCGACGACGACGTGCCGTTCGGCGACGTGATCTTGCGCGACGTCATCGGTGCGTCTCCCTCCGAAATCGTTCGCGTCATCAAGCCGGATCTCGACAGCAGAGGGCGTCGCGGCGCCCTCGCCTAATCAAGGCGCCCAGCAATGCCCAGCCGCCGCCCTCGCACACTCGATCTCGCGACGCTCGCACTCCACGCTGGCGCCGAGGAACACGATGCCGACACGCCGGTGGTGTCCCCGATTTATCAATCGGTAAACTTCAATCAATCCGTCGGCACGGCCGATGGGCTGCGCTATCCGCGCTACGGCAACGCGCCGAACGCGGAAATCGTACAGCGTCGGGTCGCCGCGCTCGAAGGCGCCGAAGCCGCCGTGCTGCTCGCGAGCGGCATGGGCGCCACCGCGTGCGCGCTGCTCGCCTTGCTGCGACCGGGCGATCACCTGCTCGCCAGCGCGTGGATCTATGGCGGAACGCAGCGCCTCTTCGTCCAGGAGTTCGCGACGCTCGGCATCGACGTCTCATTGCTCGACCCGACCGAGACACGCGTTTGGCGACGCAAGATGCGGAAGGAGACCCGCGCGATCTTTCTCGAGACGCCGGTGAATCCGAGTTGTCGCGTGCTCGATCTGCGACCCGTGAGCCACTTCACGAAGGAAGAGGGCATCGCGCTCGTCGTCGATTCGACGTTTGCGAGTCCCGTGAATCTCCGACCCATCGAGCACGGCGCAGACGTGGTGATTCACTCGGCGACGAAGTACCTCAACGGGCACCACGACGTGTTGGGCGGCGTCGTCTGCGGCACCGAGGCCTATATCGAAGAGGTGCGGCAGAAGATGATGCTTTGGGGACAGGCGCCCGACCCGTTTGGTGCTTGGCTGCTCGAGCGCGGACTCAAAACGCTCGATGTGCGGGTGCGCCGCCACAATGAGAACGCGCTCGCAGTGGCCGAGTGGTGTGCCGAGCGCAAGGAAATCAAGCGCGTCCATTATCCGGGTCTTCCCTCGCACCCCGATCACGAGGTCGCGCGCACGCTTCTTGACGGGTTCGGTGGTATGATGGCGCTCGAGCTTTCCGGCGGCGCGCGTGCCGCTGAGCGGTTCGTGCGCAAAGTGAAGTTGTTTCGGCACGCGCCGAGTCTCGGCGGCGTAGACTCGCTCGTCTCCGAGCCGCGCTTCACGTCGCACGCTCACATCGATGCGGCAGAGCGATCGCGCGCCGGCGTCCCCGATGGCTTCCTCCGCCTCAGCATTGGCATCGAAGCGGCCGTAGATCTCATCGCGGACATCGAACAGGCGCTGCGTTGAGCACTCCATGACGGAAATCGTACGCCCTACGCGCGGCGACCGGAGAAGGCTCGAGCGGCGCACGAATCAGAATCTCGCCGAGCTCACCCTGCCGGAGTTCCGGCGGATGCTTGTGACGACTACGCTGTTCGCGATCGTGCTCATCCTGTTCCTGTACATGGTGCGCACGGTCATCATCGCGACGATTCTCGGCGTCGTCGTCGCGGTCTATCTGCGCCCGGCCTATCTCCGGCTCTACAAGTCTCTTCCGGGCAAGACCGTCGCGGCATCATTGACGCTGCTGTTGTTGATCGTGCCGATCATTGCGTTGCTGATCTACAGCTATACGGAGATCGCCGACGTCGCCTCGTACGTGGATGCGCACCGCCAGGATATCGCTGCGAAGATCGATCTGGCGCTCCACCGCATTCCCTTCATGCAGAACGCCAACACCGGCGAATCGGTGGAACGATGGGTGGTGATTGCGTCGAACTACGGAACGAGCATTCCGAACGCGATCCGCGCCGCCATCGGCACGTTCGCGATTGCGGCGACGATCTTCATCTTCACGGCGTTCTACTTCATGGTGGACGCGGAGCGGATCGGCGGCTATCTGCGCAGCAAGATCGCGCCACGCTATCAAGAGCTGATGACGTCGCTGGAGGAGAACGTCCGCGGCGTGCTCTATGGTGCGATCTACTCCACCTTTCTCACGCAGGGGATCAAATCCGTCATCATTCTGATGATGAACCTCGTCTTTCACGTGCCGCTGGCGGGCGTCCTCGCGATTCTGTCGTTCATCATCGGATTCTTCCCGATCGTTGGCTCCTGGAGTGTGTACCTGCCCGTCGCGTGCTGGCTCGCCATTTTCCGTGACGCGCCGGGCCAGGGATTGATCATGGTAGTGATCGGGTTCTTCGTGAACACCATTTACATCTCGACCTTCCTGCGGCCGAAGATCGCGGCCGAGCGGTCCAAGGTCCTGAACTTTTACTGGATGCTCGTGGGGCTGGTGACCGGAGTTTACACATTCGGTCTTGTCGGAATTCTGCTGGGCCCCATCGTCATCGGCCTCCTGAAGGCCATCCTCGATACGATCACGACGAACTCGAGCTGGCACCTTGTCGACGCAGATGGTGACGCCCTCACCGACGACGCGTCTGACAGTATGCCATGATTCGTTTCACCAAAGTCACCAAAGATTATCCGCGGTTGGGGGCAGCCCTCAGCAACGTGTCGTTCAGCGTTGCCAAGGGAGAGTTCGTGTTCCTCACCGGTCCGAGCGGCGCGGGAAAGAGCACGATTCTCAAGCTCATCTTCATGGAAGAGCGGCCCACGGACGGCGAGGTGCGCGTCGGTGGGGTGAGCTCGATCACCGTGCGGCCGCGTGACATTCCACCGCTTCGGCGGAAGCTCGGGGTCGTCTTCCAAGACTTCCGGTTGCTCGAAGACCGGACCGCGGAGGCGAACGTCGCGTTCGCTCTCGAGGTCACAGGCGCGGCGCGATCCGCGATCGGAAGCAAGGTGAGCCGGGTGCTCACTCAGGTCGGACTCGCCTCCAAAGCGACGTCGTATCCACGCGAGCTCTCTGGTGGCGAGCAACAACGGGTTGCCATTGCGCGTGCGCTCGTGAACGATCCCGTGCTTCTCGTCGCTGACGAGCCCACGGGAAATCTCGACGATCGCGCAACGCGCGGGGTCTTTCAGCTCTTGCGCGAGATCAACGCAAGTGGCACGGCAGTTCTCATGGCAACGCACAATCTCGATCTCATTCGTCGGTCGGATTATCGCACGATCGAATTGAATCGCGGTCAGATCGTTTTCGACTCCGCCGAAGCGGCAAAGGAAGCGATCGAGCGATTCGTCGAGTAGCCAGGTCAGATCATGCCCGCCGTTCGCGACACCTTTATCGCCTTTCGACGCGCGCCGCTTCTGAGCGCGTTGAGCATAACGACAATCGCCTTCTCGCTGTTCGCGGTGGGGCTCTTCGGGCTCGTCGTGGTGAACATCCGCCAGGCACTCGAGAAAGTAGAGGAACGTGTCGAGATTCGCGCCTTCGTGGCCGAGAAGACGCCAGTCGAACAGATGGCGCTCGCCGCCAACGACGTGTCGAAGTACCCCGAGGTGCAGAGCGTCGATCTCGTGACTCAGGAAGAAGCGCTCGAGCGTGCCCGCCGCGAGCTTGGCGAATTCCGCGACGTGTTCGAGGCCGAGTTTCTTCCGCCGTCGCTCGACCTTCATCTCAAGCCAGGCTTCCGCGATCCCGCCACCGTGCGCCGTGTTGCCGATCGTTTGAAGTCGTTGAGCTTCGTGGATGACGTGCGCTTCGGCGAAGACTGGATCACGCAGCTCTATCGGTTGCGAAACATCGCCGGAGTGGCCGCCATCGCGCTCGGCTTGGCCTTCGCCGCCGTCGCCGTGATCATCATTGGCACCACGATTCGCATGACGGTATTGGCGCGCAGCCGCGAGATCTCGATCATGCGCCTCGTTGGCGCCACTGACGGCTACATTCGCCGCCCGTTCCTCATCGAGGGATTCGTCAAAGGCATTCTCGGCGGCGTGCTCGCGCTCGGGCTGACATGGCTCGCCATTCGATTGGTCAGCGGATATCTCAGCTTTCAGACTGTGTTCTTCGACCAGCGGCTGGCGTTGTTCGGTCTCACGGCAGGCGCGATGATCGGCCTGCTCGGTAGCGCATTCTCCGTCGGCCGTCACCTCCGGCGCGTCTGATGGTTCGCGGTGCTTCGCGGCGCGGCATCGTCTCCGTCGCGCTTCTCACGCTCGCGCTTCTCGCAGCGAGTTCGGTCAGGGCTCCGCTACTGGCGCAGGACAAGCTCCGCACACAACGCGAAGAGCTGGACCGCATTCGACAGGAGCGCGCTGATCTCGAGCGCCGCATGCTCGAGCTGCGAGCAAACGTCCACGACCTCTCCGAAGAAGTCGCGAACCTGAACGCCCGGCGCGCCGCGACGGAGCGTCTCGTGGCGGCGCTCGATCGACAGTTGGCGACGATCAACAGCGACGTCGATGAGGCATCGCAAAACATGGTTCGCACTGAGGCCGAGCTCGTAGACAAGCGCGCCACCCTCAAGCGGCGGCTCGTGGACATTTACAAGCGCGGCCCATTGTTCACCACGCAGGCGCTACTCTCCGCGCAATCGTTCGGGGAGCTCCTTACCAGATACAAGTATCTCCACACGCTGGCACTTCATGACCGCGCCCTCGTTGGGCGCGTGGAGCAGCTTCGCGATCAGGTCGCGCGAGATCGAGATCGGCTGGTGCAGTTGCAGGAAGCGCTCGAGCAGAATCGCAACGACAAGCGAATGGAGGAGGACAACCTCCGCAGCCTCGAGCAAGAGCGGTCGTCCAAGCTCGCCGAAACGCAGCTGACGGCGCGTGAGACCGCACAGAGTCTCGATCGCCTGCGGCGAACAGAGACGCAGCTCGCCAACACGATCGCGGCCCTCGAGGCGGAGCGACGACGTGCCGAGACCCGTGGCGGTGCTGCAGCGACGGTGCGTAGTACGAGCACGATCAAAACGAGCGACTACGGTCAGCTGGACTGGCCCGTGGACGGCCCGCTGGTCTACTCATACGGCAAGGCGCAGACGGCAAGCAATGCAACGATTCGATGGAACGGAGTGGGCATTCGCGCCGCGGTTGGTACGGCAGTTCACGCCGTGGCCGGCGGAACGGTGGTGAGTGTCGGATCGTTAGGCACTTACGGAATGACCGTCATCATAGAGCATGGCGGCGGCGACTATTCGATCTATGGATCGCTCGCTCGCTCAGATGTTCACCTTCGCGAAACAGTCACGAAGGGTGCGCAGATCGGAACGGTCGGGGTCTCGGACCCCGATCTTCCACCGCATCTGCATTTCGAGATTCGGCACGGTGGACCAGCGGTCGATCCAGCGAGCTGGCTGCGAGGCGAACGCTAGGAGAACGTCGATGAACGTCACCAAGCGGTGCGCGGTGTGCGCGCGCTTTCGCGGCTATGAGGTAGAGGATCGGTATTGCGTCGTCTGTGGGCACGAAGCGCTCGAGGGAGAATGCGCGTGCGGTCGCCCCTACGATTATCTCGGCCCTGAGGACGACGAGACGGAGCTTCATTGCCCGCGATGCGGGAAGGTGCTGCGCGGCCGTCACAAGGAATTCGATGCCTGAGCGGCACCGGCCGCCCACGAAGCGCCCCAAAAGCCGCAAGCGATCGGCACCAGCGCGCCCCGCGAAAGCGGCGCGTGCCGATCAGAGCAGGCTCCTCCTCGGCGCGCATGTCTCTATATCGGGCGGTACGAATGAAGCGCCGGGGCGCGCAAAGGCCATCGGCGCAACCGCGCTGCAGATGTTCACGAAGATGGCGCAGCGCTGGGCCGAGCGAGCCTGCGCCGACGAAGAGTGCAGAGCCTTTCGCCAGGCGCTGGCCGCGACCGACGTGCGTGTCACCGTCGCCCACGATTCGTATTTGATAAACCTAGCGAGCCCCGATCCTGCACTGCGGCGGCGATCGGTTGAGTCGTTCGTAGCCGAGCTCGCGCGTTGCGAGGCGCTGGGGCTGAATTTCCTGGTATCGCATCCCGGCAACTACATCGACGACCGGACGGCTGGCATCGCTCGGAATGCGGACGCGATCAGCGAGGCACTCGAACGAGTGCCGGGCGGAGCCGGGCTATGCATGGAGCTGACGTCGGGCTCCGGTACGGCCATCGGAAGCTCCTTCGAGGAGTTGGCGACGTTGATCGAGCAGGTGTCGCCTACAGTGCGCGCGCGCATGGGCGTTTGCATTGACACCTGTCACGCGTATTCGGCGGGCTATGACCTCGTGAAAGACTTCGCTGGCGTGTGGCAGCGATTCGCCGACGTGGTTGGAATCGAACGGCTGCGTGTTCTCCACTTGAACGACTCCAAAACTCCATTCGCTTCTCGCCGAGACAGGCATGAGTTAATCGGCGAAGGCTCACTCGGACCTGGCCCATTTCGTCGCATCATGAGCGATGACCGGTTCGTGAGCGTCCCGAAGCTGATCGAGACACCGAAGCTCGACGATGCGACAAAAACGGACCGGCGGATGCTGACGCGCCTGCGACGGTACGCAGCGGCTGGGGTGGCTGGCAGCTAACCCACTGCCCCTCTCACGGTTAGCGGGTCCATTGCGCTATTCTTCTTGTCTGCCTTATGACAAAGAAACAAGACGCACTCGACTACCACGCGCGGGGCCGACCGGGCAAGATCGCGGTCGTTCCAACGAAACCGCTCACCAATCAGCGCGATCTCTCTCTCGCTTATTCGCCGGGAGTGGCTGAGCCCTGCCTGGAGATCCAGCGCGACGCCGATCTCGCTTACGCGTACACGGCGAAAGGAAATCTCGTCGCCGTGGTCACGAATGGCACCGCGGTGCTCGGCCTCGGGAATATCGGTGCCCTCGCCGGAAAGCCGGTGATGGAAGGGAAAGGAAATCTCTTCAAGCAGTTCGCGGACATCGACGTCTTCGACATCGAGGTCGGCTCGGAAAGTCCCGACGACGTCATCAAGTTCTGCCAGCTGCTCGAGCCGACAGTGGGCGGAATCAATCTCGAGGATATCCGCGCTCCCGATTGCTTTTACATCGAGGAAACGCTGCGCAAAACGATGCGCATCCCCGTGTTCCACGATGATCAGCACGGCACGGCGATCATCTCGGGCGCTGCTCTGCTCAATGCGTTGGAGATCGTTGGGAAGGACATCGGCGAGGTTATCGTCGTGTTCTCAGGCGCCGGCGCGGCCGCGATCTCTACCGCGGAGCACTATGTACGCCTCGGTGTGAAGCGTGAGCATATACTGATGTGCGACCGGCAGGGCGTGATCTACAAAGGTCGCACAGGCGACATGGACCCGTACAAGGCGCGCTTCCAGGTCGACACCAAAGCACGCTCGATTGCCGACGCGCTGGTGGGCGCCGACGTGTTCGTCGGATTGTCGGTTGCTGGTGCCGTGACCGGTGAGATGATCGCGAAGATGGCGGCGAAGCCGATCGTCTTTGCCCTCGCCAATCCAGTGCCGGAGATTCTGCCTGACGAAGTCACGGCTGTGCGCGACGACGCAATCGTCGCCACGGGGCGAAGCGATTATCCCAATCAGGTCAACAACGTCCTCGGATTTCCGTTCATCTTTCGCGGTGCGCTCGATGTACGCGCAACCGAGATCAACGAAGAGATGAAGATGGCGGCGACCCGCGCGCTAGCGCTGCTTGCAAAGCAAGACGTGCCGGATAGCGTTGCGTCGCTGTATGGCCTGCGGCAGGTAGAGTTCGGACCCAACTATCTGATTCCGTTCCCCTTCGATCCGCGCGTGTTGCTTTGGGTTGCGCCGGCGGTCGCATGGGCCGCAGTGGCCAGCGGTGCGGCAAACGATTTCGTGGAGCTGGACGCCTACCGTGAGCGGCTGGAAGCACGGCTCGGCCGTGCGCGCGGCGTGATGCGGGGAATCATCAATCGCGCGAGCACGAGCCCGAAGCGCGTGGTGTACCCCGAGGGGGAAGAGCCGAAGATCATTCGCGCGGCGCAAATCGCTGTGGACGAAGGCATCGCACATCCGATCCTTCTCGGTAATCGCGCGGCCATCGAGCGCACCGCATCGCAAATGAACGTCTCGCTTGACGAGATCGAGATCGAAGACCCCTCGAGCTCACCACGTCGCGACGCCTACGCCCACTTCATGTGGGCCAAGCGCCAGCGCAAAGGAATGAGTCTCGAGGAGGCCCGGCGACGACTGTATAATGGGAACTACTTCGGGTCGTGCATGGTGGCTCGCGGCGACGCGGACGCGCTTCTGTCTGGTGTGAACATGCACTACCCCGAGACAATTCGTCCGGCTCTTGAGGTCGTCGGCGCGCACCCGAAATCCGGGCTCGTGAGCGGCATGTACATGCTGGTGCTGGAGAAGCACGTCGTGTTCTGCGCGGATACGACGGTGAACATCGATCCGACGGCCGAGCAGCTCGCACAGATCGCGTACGCGGCGAGCCGCGTGACCCGGAACTTCGGGATCGAGCCGCGGATTGCCATGCTGTCGTTCTCCAACTTCGGATCCGTGCGTCATCCCGAAGCAGAGAAGGTGGCGCGGGCCGTGCAGTTGCTTCGACAACGCGACCCTTCGCTCGTGGTGGATGGCGAGATGCAGGCGGATACGGCGTTCGACACCGAGATCTTGCAGCGCGACTATCCGTTCAGCGCGCTCAAATCCCAGGCGAACGTGCTGATCTTCCCGAACCTGAGCGCGGGGAACATCGCGTACAAGTTGCTCGATCATCTGGGTGGGGCGACAGCGATTGGGCCGATTCTCGTTGGCATGAGTCGTCCAGTCCACGTGCTCGAGCGCGGCGCCGACGTGCAGGACATCGTCAATATGACGGCCGTCGCTGTGGTCGACGCTCAGGGACGCACACAGCCAGCGGAGCCGGCGGCGGCACGTACGACGCCCGCCAACGGCATCGCTCCGACAGTCTACTCGAGGTTATGACCGATATGGCAACACAGACGCGCCCCCAGCAGGAAGCAGCGGACCTTCAAGGCAAAGTGGGCCTCGAGGCGCAGGGCCTCGCGCCTAACGGCGAAGTCCATTGGAACCTGGTTGCCGCGGTGCTGATCCAGAATGCCGCGCGACGCGAAGAGGGTGATTTCGCCGAGATGGGGCCGTTCGTCGCCATCACGTCGCCACACACGGGGCGGTCTCCAAATGACAAGTTTGTCGTGCGTGAGCCTCAGTCGGAGAAGGACGTCGATTGGGGAAAGGTCAATCAGCCATTCGCGCCGGAGAAGTTCGAGCTGCTGCTCGCGGACGTTCGTGAGTATCTGAACGGCCGCGATGAGCTCTTCGTTCAGGATCTGTATTGCGGTTCAGACCCGAAGTATCGGCTGTCTGTACGCTATGTGTCACCGAGCTCGTGGCACATGGCGTTCGTGCGCAACATGTTCATCCGCCCGGACGTCGCCGAGCTCGCGACATTCGATCCCAACTTCACGGTACTGCACGCGCCGGAGTTCCAGGCCGACCCAACGAAGCACGGAACGCGAACGAGCACGTTCATCGTACTGAATCTCGCCAAGCGCATGATCCTCATTGGCGGAACGCGCTACGCGGGGGAGTTGAAGAAGGCGATGTTCACGGTGATGAACTACTATTTGCCAAAGCAGAACGTGCTCTCGATGCACTGCTCCGCGAACGTCGGCAAGGCCGGTGATACGGCGCTCTTCTTCGGCCTGTCGGGCACGGGGAAGACCACGCTGTCTGCCGATCCCGAGCGATCGTTGATCGGCGACGATGAGCATGGATGGTCCGCTGACGGCGTGTTCAACTTCGAAGGCGGCTGCTACGCGAAGGTGATCAACCTGTCGCCCGAAGGAGAGCCGGACATTTATCGCACGACGCAAATGTTCGGTACGATCCTCGAGAACGTGGTCCTCGATCCGATTACCAGAAAGGTAAAGTTCGAGGATCAATCGATCACGGAAAACACTCGCGCGTCGTATCCGCTGGGCTACATTCCGAACTTCGTGCCTAACGGGCGCGGGGGGCATCCAAAGAACATCGTCTTCCTCACGGCAGACGCTTATGGAGTGCTACCGCCCGTTGCGAAGCTCACGCGCGAACAGGCGCTGTATTACTTCCTTTCCGGCTACACCGCGAAGGTGGCCGGCACGGAGCGTGGTGTGAAAGAGCCGCAAGCGACCTTCTCTTCGTGCTTCGGAGCAGTCTTCCTGGTGTGGCACGCGTGGAAGTACGCCGAAATGCTTGGTCGCCTCATCGACGAGCACGGCGCCAGCGTGTGGCTCGTGAACACCGGTTGGACCGGCGGAGCCTACGGCGTGGGCTCGCGAATGAAGCTCTCGCACACGCGGAAAATGGTGAATGCGCTGCTGAACGGTAATCTCGCGAAGGCGACGACCGAAGCGGATCCGGTCTTCGGCCTGGCGATACCAACGGAGATTGCCGGCGTGCCAAAGTCGGTGATGAAGCCGCGCGACACCTGGAAGGACCGCGCTGGCTACGATGCGCAGGCAAAGAAGCTCGCCGCGATGTTCCGGGAAAACTTCACGAAGTTCGAAAGCTTCGTCGACGACCCCGTGCGGAGCGCTGGTCCGCGCGCATAGCCTGCCGTCCTAAGTTGGGTTGTCATCCTGAGCGCAGCGAAGGATCTGCTGTTCCTGCTTCGTCGCTTCGCTACTAAGGTGACAGGCCCATGGAAATAATCAGGGATCCGCTGTGGAATAACATCGCCGTCGACGAGCTGGCGATGCGGCTCGTCGACACACCGGCCTTTCAGCGACTTCGCTACGTTCGCCAGCTCGGCCTCGCATTCCTTGTCTATCCCGGCGCGACTCACAGCCGTTTCGAGCACGCCCTCGGCACCTATCATCTGGCCCGGCGCGCCCTCGCGCTCCTCGATGAGCGCGGCGCACTGACAGACATCGCGCCAGCGGCATGCGTGACGATTCGGATTGCCGCGTTGCTCCACGACATTGGGCATTACCCCTTCTCACACGCGCTCGAGGAGATCGGTGCCCTGCACCATGAAGAAGTTGCGCGCCCGCTCGTCACCGAAGGCGCTGTCGCCGATGGCTTGTGCGCGGGGCTGGGAGCAGACGCTCCCAGCGAGATCATGGCGCTCATTGGTGGTGCGAGCCGCAGTCCACTCCAGCGGCTCATCTCCGGATCGCTCGACCTCGACAAGCTCGACTACCTTCGCCGCGATGCGTTCATGTGCGGCGTGCCGTACGGCGAAATAGATGTCGATCGGCTTCTGAACTCGCTCACGATCGTCGAGGGCACAAATGGTCCCGAGATCGGACTCGTCGAGAAGGGATTGTCGGCGCTGGAGTCGTTGCTCTTCGCGCGCTATCAGATGTACCGCAACGTCTACTGGCATCATGCCGTGCGCAGCGCGACCGCGATGTACAAGCGTCTCGTCGAAGATGCCGTAAGCGCGGGCTCGCTCAACGCACAGACGCTCGCGGCGTTCACCGACGAGGGACTGCTTCACGACCTGGCGCGTCGCGCGCCGAGTCCATTGTTAGCTGCGCTCCGGGAGCGCCGGCTTTACAAGCGGGCGTTTCAATGTCCCGCGGGCGATCTCACGGCCGACGCGGCAGAATGGATCGCGGATAATCCCAAGCTCACCAGACGCGTGGAAGATGCCGTAGCCCGCGAGCTCGGGCTCAACGCTGGCGAGCTATTGCTCGACTATCCGGCGAAGACACAGATGCTGGGCCTCGACATGCCCGTCCAACGTCGAAACGGCGAGGTTTTTCGCCTAACGGGTGGTGCCGAGAGCGCCATCAACTTGCCAAAGCTGGCCGAGGAGTTCTATCGGTCCGCCCGTTGGCTTCGCGTCTTCACCTGCCGGCCGGTGCGCTTGGAGCGTGATCGCGTGCTTGCCCTCGTTAGCCGACGTCGCGAGGATGTCCACTCCGCGGTGGAGCTTGGCAGGTCGCTCTTGAGCTAACCACCGGGGCCACGGCACCTAGAGGGTCCAGAATTGCTTTGGACGCGAATCACGCGAAGGAAGCGAATCTAGCCAAGTGGCGTAACGCCTCCTCGCAATCGAGGTCGGGTCGCGAAGGATCTCGGCGTGCACCCCCAGAGTCTGCGGAGCTGGTGTCGTACGGCGGCGCGGCAACGGGCGGGCGCACCGACACCGACGCGCGTGCTCCTCGAAGAGGAGAATCGGCGGTTACGTCGGGAGAACGAGCGCCTCAAGGAGGAGCGGGACATCTTAAAAAAGCGACGGCCTTCTTCGCCAGGGACGAACGATGAGGTTTGTGTTCATCCACGCGCACGCCCGCATCTTTCACATCAGCACGATGTGTCGGGTGCTGAAGGTGTCGAAGGCCGGCTACTATGCCTGGCGTGCTCGCCCGCTCGCGGAGCGGGTGAAAGAGGATCAGCGGCTGCGGACGCGCATTCGTGCGATCTACGAGGAGGCGAAGGGCCGGTACGGGAGCCCCTGCGTGTATCAGGAGCTGCGCGCGTTGGGGCTCGCCTGTGGGAAGCACCGCACGGCGCGCCTCATTCGAGCCGAGGGGCTGCGAGCCAAGAGCGCGCGGCGCTACCGCGTGACGACGCAGTCGGATCATGCGCATCTCCTGGCGCCTAACGTCTTGGCGCGCGGCTTTGCCGTGCCGGAGCCAACCGCTGCCGCCGACGCGCCCGTGTGGATGGCCGATATCACGTATCTGCCCACGGGGGAAGGCTGGTTCTATCTCGCGGTGATTCTCGAGCGCGACGCGCGGCGGGTGGTCGGCTGGGCGCTGCGCCCGCATCTCGGCCAGGAGCTCGCCCTGAGTGCGCTCGAAATGCTTAACTCGAGCGCGAGCGAGCGTTGCGTTCGTCGCTAACGTTTCGGCAGAAATGTCAATGACAGACGCGGAGACGGCTGCACGAGCCTAACACTCTTGACCGCACCATTCGCCATCTCATACTCCGGATAGAACCCCGCCGGCACACCGGTGTCCGTTAGGCGGAAGCGTGTCGGAGAATCCGCAAGCAGCGTATACACCGGTTGGCCAGGTACCGTGAGCTTAAGCTCATGGTCGTAGCTCACCTCGATCGTGAGCGCCGGCGTCTCCGACACGAACGTGCCGGTGAGCTTCCCGGCCTCGGTCGCGGCGAGCGCGATCTTTCGCGTGGTGTCTGGCGCATCGGCAGTTAACGCGCCTCAGCCTGCGTGCGCTCTCTTCCGCGCGCCTCGGCGAGCTTTCGCGCAATGCCGCGATAGAAGGCAGCATCGTCGCGGCGGCCTTCCTCCTCGAGACTCAGGGCCGCCCGTTCGATCGCGTAGAGAATGTTGCCAAGGTACAGCTGTGCGACGGACGCAACCGTCTCCTCACTCATGGCGTACGCGGCTGCGTCGCCATTGGGCCGGTTGGTGTCTCCGAGCGCGTACCATCGACATCCGCGATCTCGACGACGATCGCGGTGATGTTGTCCAGTCCACCGCGGCCGTTCGCCTCGGAGATGAGCGCGTGCACCTTCCGATCTGGGGTAGCGCGCGAGATCAGCAGGGCTTGGAGCCGGCGGTCATCTACCATGCCCGTGAGGCCGTCACTCGCTACGAGGAAGACGTCGCCGAGCTTGACCTCGCCGCGATACGTATCCGGCTCGACATCGGGGCTGGCGCCGACACACCGCGTAATGACGTTGCTGTACGGATGATATCTGGCCTGCTCCGGGGTGAGGAATCCGGCGTCGACCTGCTCCTGCACGTAGGAGTGGTCCTTGGTGAGCTGCATGAGTGCACCGTCGCGGAGCAAATAGACTCGCGAGTCGCCGACCTGCCCGATGAGATAGCGGCGGCCGGCAATGATGAGCACCGAGACCGTCGTGCCCATGCCCTGCTTGTCGACCTCGATGAGCGTTCGCTCATGAATCGCGCGGTTGGCGGTCTTGAGCGCCTCCAACACGCGACGGTCTACGCCATTGGTCTCGAGGTCGCGCAGCTCGGACAGCTCGCGATGCACGATCTGCACGGCCATCTCGCTCGCCACCTCGCCCGCGGCATGACCACCCATGCCGTCGGCGACGATGAAGAGACCGCGTTGCGCGTCGGCCTCCGCCGCGAAATTATCTTCGTTGCCGGAGCGGATCATTCCGACATCGGTCCGAGCAGCGTGAAGCAGACGCACTATCAACTCGTCAGCTCTTCAAGAGGTAAAAAGCAGCGGCGACGGCGGCAATCAATATCGCCGCCCAGGTCCAGACGGAAGTACCACTTCGCTCCGGCGCCGGCGGCGGAGCCGCCGGCTTGGCCGTGGCTTGCGGCCGTGACTCCCGTGGCGGGAGCTTGCTGCGGTCGATCGGCATGGAGGCAATGGCCCGCGTACTCTTCGCCGCGGGCGCCGGCGCGTCGGCGGCGCGAAAGGTGAGCTTCACACCGCCGAAACGTATGTCGGGTGCACCATCCAAGCGCCGCTCATTGCTGAGACGCGACCCGCCAACGTAAGTACCGTTCGTCGAGCCAAGATCGACGAGATACCATCCATCCTCGCGTCGTTGAAGCTTCGCGTGCGTGTCCGAAACGCTGTCATCGTCGATCACGACGTCGTTGTGCGCCCCTCGACCGATCGTCGCGAGCGGCACTCGCAGCTCGAACAGCATCCCGCGAGCCGCTCCTTCGTTGATGATCTCGAGTACGGCGAGTAACGGCCGTGCATCGACGGCCGCGCTGCGCTCGGGCAGGGGCACATCTGGCAGTGCGGAAACGCGCACGGTGTCCGCCGCAGCCGCAGCGTCCGACTGAGCGGCTTTCGGGGGTGCAGAGGGTGCAGCGGGAGCCTGCGGAGAGCTCGCAGCGGGAGCTTTAACTGGCGGGACGTCAGCGGGTGCAACATCAGCAGGTGCCGGCGAGGATGCCGGCGGCGTCGCCATTGCCGGCATCGATGACTTTGGCATGGAGCCGGAGATCATCACGTCGGCGTAGAAGCGGAATTCCTCCGAACCCACGCGGACGACGTCGGAGCGGCCAAGCACCTGAGATTGCAGCACGCGCACCCCGTTCACATAAACGCCGTTCGTGCTGTGATCGTGTATGACGTAACCCCGCTCCGAGGGAACGATCTCCGCGTGCTTGCGCGACACTTCGCTCTGCGCGACCACGACATCGGCGCTCGCATCGCGACCAATGGTGACGCCACGCTCCGTCACGATGTACTCCTTGCCATCGACGAGCGATACCAGCCGGCCTCCTGAGCCGATTGTCGCACGAGCCGCGCCGGGCCGCTTCTCGAGAATCGAACGCACTTCGGCCTGCATTACGTGGCGGGTCGTCCCCGCCTTGGTGTCTTCCGCGTAAAACATGTCGCGCCCGGCGATTTCGATCTTATCGCCGTGCATCAAGGGCGTCGGTTCGGCGCCGAGCGGGACGCCGTTCACCTTGACGGGAGCGTTGCCACTGCGGCGGATGACCGCGTGGCCTCCTTCGGTGGCAGCGCCAGAAAGGTCGATCACCGCCAGTGTTCCGCTCTGCTCGTCGTCCGATATTCGAATGTCGACGTCAGCTCCTCCTCCGAGTCGCGTCTTGCCAGACCCAAGCGAGTGTTGACTCTCATTGATTCGGAGAACCGGCATCGAGTGGCGCTGGGCGCTGCGGACCGGTCGCGCGCGGGGCGCGCACGACTTCATACGTGTACGCTGCTGCGACCACAGCAAGCAGCAGGTCGGCAGAAACTACGCCACCAACCCCAAAGCTCGCAAGCGGCGCAAAATGCGCGAGTTGAGTCGTTGCGCGTGCGCAACGCACCACGCGCGCGAATCACATTCCACTCGCGATCGCGCGCCTCGTCTCCATTTGTCCGCTCATTGCGCCGGACTGTAACCGATAGAGTCGCTCGTACAATCCCGCGCGCGCCATGAGCTGGCGGTGCGTTCCGCGCTCCCGAACCTGCCCGTGATGCAGCACGAGGATCTCGTCAGCTCCAACGATGGTACTCAAGCGATGGGCGATGGCGATGGTCGTCCTTCCGCTCATCAACACCCCAAGCGCGCTCTGAATCTCTGCCTCGATCTCGCTATCCACGGCACTCGTCGCCTCATCCAGTATCAGCAGTGCCGGATCGCCCGCAATGGCGCGCGCGAACGACAACAGCTGCCGCTCACCGACGCTGATCGACGCTCCACGCTCACCAAGTACATGGGAATAGCCCTCTGGAAGGCGGCGAATGATGCGATCGGCGCCAACTCGCGCCGCAGCATTCGCCACTTGCTCCTCGGTCAGCGGATTTGAGAGACGGATGTTGCTCGTGATGTCGCCGGCGAAAAGGAAAATGTCCTGCTGCACGTAGCCGATCAGCGCCCGCAGGTCGCCCACGGGCATGTCACGGATGTCGATGCCATTCACGAGAATGCGGCCACGCTGCGGATCATAGAAGCGCAGGAGCAGATTCACGATGGTTGTCTTCCCCGCGCCGGTATGCCCAACGAGTGCCAGGGTCTTTCCAGGCTCGGCGCGGAAGCTGACCCCTTTCAAGATCCACTCAGGCCTTTGTTCACCTGTCGAGCCGACGCGCGCGACATGCGCGATGTCATAGGCGAACCAAACGTCCTGGAATTCAACAGTGATCCTGGAGGACTCAACGCGACCCGTTGCGCCGCGCACCGCCTGCTGCGGTAATACGCGCTCAGCGGGAGCCTCGGCGTGCGCAGCGGGCGTGTCGAGCAGCTTGAAGATGCGCTCCGAGGCCGCCATGGCTTGCTGGAGCATGTTGTACTTGTCGGAGAGATCCTGTAGGGGATCGAAGAATCGCCTAACGAGTTGCAGGAACGCCGCGACCGTACCGACGGTCAATGCGCCGATCTCTACGCGACGCGCGCCCGCGACGATCAAACTCGCCAGGGCCACCGTCGTGAGAATCTCGATCGCCGGAAAGTAGAGTGCGTAGACGCGAATCGACTTGAGGTGCGCGTCCAGATGGTCCCGATTCAGCCGGTCGAATCGATCGAGCTCTTGGCGCTCACGCCCGAACAGCTGCACGATGCGCATTCCCGTTATGTGCTCTTGCAAATACGCGTTAATTCGCGCCAGTCGCGTTCGAATCTCTCGATAGGCGCTGCGCACTGCTCGCTGAAAGACGCTCGACGTGATCCATACGAAAGGAATGACGGCGAACGAAGCGAGTGCGAGACGCCAATCGACGCTGATCATCAGGACGCTGATCGCGACCAGCGTAAATAGATCCCCCATGCCCGACACGACGCCGGCGGTGAAGAGCTCGTTCAACGATTCCACGTCGGACGTGACACGAGTGATGAGCCGACCCACCGGGTTCCGGTCGAAGAACGCGACAGGCAAATCCTGAAGGTGAGCGAACAACTCGTGACGCAGGTCACGCATCACCTTCTGTCCAAGGAGACTGGTGAGCAGCGTCTCTCCATACGAAGCGAAAAATGACAGCGTGAGCGCGCCAGCGAAGAGCAGCGCCATCTGCCCGGCCGCGGCGACGTCTCGCCGAGGGAGCGCCACGTCGATCACCCGCTTTGTGAGCAGCGGTCCCACGAGCTGGAGCACGCCTTCGATCGCGAGCAAACTCAACGACGAGGCAACCAGCCACATGTACGGACGCGCATAACGAAGCAGGCGACGCATCAACCGACCGTCGTATGCTTTTCCTAACGCGTCCTCTTCGTGGTATTCAGTAACCGGCGACGACATCGAAGTAAGGTAATGAGCTAGTCGAGCGCCTCTTTACTCCTCAGACCGGCTGTAATCAGCCGCGAGAGGCTGGTGTTGGTACATCGGTTGCGTTTTGAGAGGGCGAAGTCCTACCCCCAAATTTTGGAGGAGACGATATGGGTATCCTAGCGTGGATAGTACTGGGCCTGATCGCGGGTGCGATCGCTAAAGCGATCATGCCAGGAAAGGACCCCGGCGGCATTGTCGTGACGATCCTCATCGGAATCGTTGGCGCCTTCCTCGGCGGGTTTCTTGGCAACCTCGTGACTGGCACCGGACTGAATGGATTTTCGCTCTGGAGTATTGTTCTCGCGGTTCTCGGCGCCCTGTTGTTGCTCTGGATTTATCGGATGACAACGCGAGGACGCACCACTACGACGACGACGCTCTGACGTCTCGGTGGATAAGAGGCCGGCGCGATGACGCGCCGGCCTTTTCGCGTCCAGGGCCGTCTGTTCCCCATAGCTGATAGCTTCCAGAGGACAGCTAACGGGACGCAATGCCTCTCTGGCTTTACTGGATCGTTCTTGGTCTCATCGCGGGGGCACTGGCCAAGTGGATTATGCCGGGTCGAGATCCGGCGGGATGTTTGCCGACGGTCATCATCGGTATCGGCGGCGCCTTGTTAGGCGGCCTGATCGGCTCCTACGTGGGCTGGGGAGAGGTGACCCAAGGACAGCTCGATTTGCGTTCGATCGGCATCGCGACGGTCGGCGCGATTGTCGTGCTCGTGATCGGCCGCCTCCTTCGGGTGCTCACGCGATCCGGGTGAGCTTCCGGGAGCCAGATGGTGGGACCTTCGGTTAACTTTCGCCCATGAAGGATGCCATCGTCGTTCGCGGCGCGCGACAGCATAACCTCAAGGGGTTCGACCTTCGCATTCCGCGCCGGACGTTCACCGTCATTACCGGTCCGTCGGGCTCCGGAAAGTCGTCACTGGCCTTCGACACGATCTACGCCGAAGGGCAGCGACGTTACGTCGAGTCGCTTTCGGCCTATGCGCGACAATTCCTGGAGCGCATGGAAAAGCCCGATGTCGATTCCATCGAGGGGCTTTCTCCCGCCGTCGCAATAGAACAGAAGAACCCGACCAAGACATCACGGTCGACCGTCGGAACTGCCACGGAGATTTACGATTATCTCCGACTCCTCTGGGCACGCATTGGCCGTACGTTCTGCCCACTGTGCGGCCGAGAGATGAAGCCCGACACCGTGCAGTCGGTAACGGATGCGGTCAGTGAGCTACCCGTCGGTACGCGATTCTCCGTCTCCTTTCCTTTGCGCATGTCGGACGAGGTGACGCATGATGTCGTGATCGAGAATCTCCGTGCCGCGGGGTTTCTTCGTCTCAGCATCGATGGCGTTGTTAGGCATCTGGACGAGATGGCGACGTTGCCGATCGACGTGACCTTTGCGAAGGACGTGCTGGTCGTCGTCGATCGTTTGTCCGTGGGAGAGGAGTCGCGGGGTCGGTTGGCTGATGCCGTGGGCACGGCGTTCCGTGAGGGCGACGGCGATTGTGTCATTCTCTTTACGGGGGCTGTCTCGTCACCGCGCTTTCCGAAGGCAGTGGATCGATGGCGATTCACGGAGCGGTTCGAGTGCGCGAACGACGGCACGCGCGCCCCGTCGCCGACTCCTCAGCTGTTCTCCTTCAACAGTCCTCGCGGCGCATGCAAACGCTGTAATGGATTTGGCGCAACGCTCGAGTACGACGAAGCGCTCATCGTACCCTATACGGATCGTTCGCTTCGCGACGGCGCGATCGATCCGTGGCGAATGCCTCGTTACGAGAACAAGCGGCGCGCACTCATCGAGTACGCAAAGCGCGAGCGCATCCCATCGGACGAGCCCTGGCAGAAGCTCAGCGCTACGCAGCGGCAGAAGCTTCTTCATGGAAAGGCGCGCGGTTACAAGGGAATATTTCCCTTCCTCGTGGATCTCGAGGAGAAGCGTTACAAGCAATACATCCGCGTCTTTCTCCGGCAGTATCAAAGCGCGCGAACCTGTCCAGACTGCAATGGCGCGAAGCTACAACCGGAATCATTGCAGGTTCGCATCGCTGGGCGTCAGATCGCCGAGGTGAGCGAGTTACCGGTGGACCGATTGATCGAATGGCTCTCCGCTCTCGAGCTGACCGAATTCGAGCGACAGGTTGCGGCGCACATTCTCAAGGAAGCGCGCGACCGCGTTCAATTCCTCTGCGACGTGGGCCTGAATTATCTCACGCTCAATCGCGCCACGCGCACGCTGTCCGGCGGTGAATCGCAGCGCATTGGGCTCGCCAACTCGCTAGGCTCGCAACTCGTGGACACGCTCTACGTGCTCGACGAGCCGTCGATCGGACTGCATCCGCGTGACACCGAGCGACTCCTTCGTCTCCTGCATCGGCTCCGCGACGCCGGCAATACCGTCCTCGTGGTGGAGCACGACCCGGAGACCATTCGGTCGGCCGATTACATGGTCGAGCTGGGACCGGGGAGTGGCGAGCGGGGTGGACAGGTAGTCTTCGCGGGGCCTATGTCACGCATTGGTGAGAGTGCGCTGACAGGTGCGTACCTCACGGGCAAACGAGAGATTCCGCTGCCGGTGAAACGTCGCCGGTTGGGGCCGCGCTGGCTCACGCTCACCGGTGCGCGCGAGCACAACCTGAAAGGCGTGGACGTGCGAATCCCGTTAGGCACCGTCACCTGCGTGACCGGTGTGTCGGGCTCCGGCAAGAGTACGCTCGTTCACGATGTGCTGATGCGCGCTCTTGAGCTGCGTATTCATGGCGAGCATAGCGCCAAGCAGCACTTGGGCGAGGCCGTCGGCGCATTTGACGAGATCACCGGCGTCGAAGCACTGGACGACGTCGTCATGATCGATCAGAGCCCGATCGGAAAGTCGCCGCGCTCCAACCCGGTGACGTACGTAAAGGCATTCGACGAGATCCGGCGCATCTTCGCCGATGCGCCGCTCAGCCGTCAGCGCGGGTACGCCGCAGGCACCTTCAGCTTCAACGTGGCGGGCGGTCGATGCGACACCTGCGAGGGCGCGGGCTTTCTCGAGGTCGAGATGGTCTTCATGGCCGACGTGTATGTCCCCTGCGACGACTGCGGCGGAAAGCGCTTCAAGCCGGAAGTGCTCGACGTACACGTCAACGGCCGAAGCGTCTATGACGTTCTCGAGCTCACGATCGACGAAGCCATTCGGGCTTTTCCTCGTGAGGAGAAGCTGGGCCAGGCGCTCTGGCAGCTGCAGCAAGTTGGTCTCGGATATCTTCGGCTCGGTCAACCGGCGACGACCCTCTCGGGTGGGGAAGCGCAGCGATTGAAAGTGGCGCGGGAGCTCGCGCTTGCTGGCAAAAAGAGCGGGAAAAAACTCTATATCATGGATGAGCCGACAACCGGCCTCCATCTCGAGGACATTCGCCGGCTCGCCCAGGTGTTCGATCGTCTCGTCGATGCCGGGCACACGCTCGTGCTGATCGAGCACAACTTGGATGTCATCAAGCTCGCTGATTGGATCGTCGATCTCGGACCCGAAGCTGGCGATCGCGGGGGAGAGCTCGTCGCCGCCGGGCGACCGGAGGACGTGGCGAACGTCGAGCGGTCGCACACGGGCCGATGGCTTCGGACGGTGCTCCGAGACAAAACGAGCGTGGTGAAGGATTCCGTTAGCGCTACTCGCCCGTCGTCCCTCGCGGCATCCTGATTGGACCGCTAAGCGTTGCTGCACGTTGAGCTTGAGCAATGCGCCGCGCCGTTGACTTGGTACTGCTCGCATTTAGTTTTCGTGGTCTGTCCCTTTTTTCATTCCCCGATAGCTCAGTTGGTAGAGCGCTCGACTGTTAATCGAGTGGTCGTAGGTTCGAGTCCTACTCGGGGAGCTCGCTGAAAACCGGCCGCGGTGTGCGACGCACACCGCGGCCGGGCTTGTCTCAGGGCGATGGGAATCGGCTGCCCTGACACGACCCCGAACGCACGCACGATGACTCCAAGCCGAGCAGCAAAGGGCGCTACTGCCTCACGAGCGAGCAAGGGCCGGCCGTGGGTCGGCGTCATCATGGGAAGCAAGTCCGACCTCAAGCATCTCGAGCCAGCGATCGATCTGCTCTCCGATCTCGGCGTGGAGCACGAGGTGCGTATCGTGTCCGCGCACCGCACGCCCGACTGGATGTTCGAGTACGCCGCGTCTGCCGAGTCGCGTGGACTCGAAGTCATCATCGCCGCGGCGGGCGGGGCCGCGCACTTGCCCGGCATGGTCGCGGCGAAGACCATCCTCCCGGTGTTGGGCGTGCCGATTCCCGCAACGATGCTCAACGGCCTGGATTCGCTCCTCTCCATCGTGCAGATGCCAAAGGGCATTCCCGTTGGTACGCTCGCGATCGGCGACCCCGGCGCCGTGAATGCCGCAATACTCGCGACGTCCATCGTATCAGCGTCGCGTCCGGAGTTGCGCGAGCGTCTGCGTGAGTGGCGCGCGCGCCGGACCGCCGAGGTCATGAGCGCAACCGAGATTTCACGAGAGAAGTGACTTGAGCATCTCATCAATTCTCCCGGGCGCAACGCTCGGCATACTCGGTGGCGGACAGCTGGGCCGCATGACGGCGATGGCGGCGCGTACGCTTGGTTACGACGTGCACGCCCTCGATCCCGATCCCGACTGTTCGGCGCGGGGCGTCGTCGATCGGCTTGTCACTGCGCGATTCGATGATGCCGACGCGGCAGCTGATCTCGCGCGCAATTGTTCCGTGATGACGCTCGAGATCGAACAGATCGCGACAGCGAGCCTCGAGGCGGCGGCGCGGCATGCTCCGGTGCGCCCATCGTCCAGGATCCTCGGCATCATCCAGGATCGTGCACGTCAAAAGCGGTGGTTGCGCGAGGCTGGATTTCCAGTCGGCGCGTACCAGGATGTGACGACTGCCTCCGAGATGGCCGCGGCAGCCGCGCGGCTCGGTCCTCTCGTCGTGAAGGCAACGCGGGGCGGATATGACGGCCGCAGCCAGGTGCGCTTCTCGACGACGGGCGACGCTGGTCTGGCATGGGCGAGCATCACGGGCAGTCCCACGGCGAGCAAGCCTGCCGTCGCCGAAAAGTCGCTCGATCTCGCGTCGGAGCTTTCCGTCATGATCGCCCGGTCGCCTAACGGCGCGACAGCGGTCTATCCGCCCGCACTCAACTACCACGAGCGACAAGTTCTCTCGTGGTCTGTCATGCCGGCTCCGCTGCCCACCTCGCTCGTTGCGCGGGCTACGGAGCTCGCACGCGGTATTGCCGACGGCCTCGGGCTGGAGGGACTGCTCGCGGTCGAGATGTTTTTTACGAAAAGTGAGGAGCTATTGGTGAACGAGCTGGCGCCACGACCTCACAACTCATTCCACGAGACGGAGCTCGCCTGCCCAACGAGCCAGTTCGAGCAGCTCGTGCGCGCCGTCTGCAACTTGCCGTTAGGCGAAACGTCGATCGTCCGGCCGGCGGCCATCGTGAATCTCTTTGGCGATCTGTGGACGCACGGATCGCCCCGCTTCGATGCCGCGCTCGCCGAACCGATGACCAGACTGCACCTCTACGGGAAGCGGGTCGCGCGACCGGGCCGCAAGATGGGCCATCTGTCGGCGTACGGCGACACGGCCCAGGAGGCGCTCGAACGTGCGCGGGCCGCGGCGGCACGCCTCGTCGCCGAGGCCTGATGAACGTTCTGGTCCTCAACGCTGGCTCGTCGACGCTCAAGTTTCAGCTCCTTCGCACGGATCAGGAGCGGATGGCGCGGGGCGCGGACGAGCGGTTGGCGCGAGGACAGTACGAGCGCATTGGTGGGGAGACGATTTTTTCGATCTTGCCAGCTGAGGGAGGCGCGGTGCGGGGTACGGCGCCGCTCCGCGATCATCGCGCAGCGATTGATCATCTTCTCACCTGGCTTGCGAGTGATGCTTCTAGCGTTCCGATCTCGAGTATCGCCGAGATCGAGGCGGTGGGACATCGCGTTACGCACGGCGGCGAGCGCTTCTGGCGTTCCGTTCGCATCGACGACGACGTGGTGCGCGGTATCGAGGAGACCATCGAGCTCGCGCCGCTGCACAATCCGAACAACCTGAAAGGCATTCAAGCGGCGCGATCGGCGCTCGGGCCGGGAATTCCTCAAGTTGCCGTATTCGATACGGCATTCCATCACACCCTCCCCGATCACGCGTATCTGTATGCACTGCCGTATCAGTGGTATCGGCGGCATCGGGTGCGGCGGTACGGCTTCCACGGGACATCATACCGGTACATCGGTTATCGGTATCGAGCACACACGAGCCGAACGCGCGAGCAAACGAAGATCATCGCGCTACATCTCGGTAACGGCTGCTCGATCTGTGCGATCGACGCCGGGCTATCCGTGGACACATCCATGGGCTTCACACCGCTCGAGGGGCTCGTCATGGGAACCCGCTCAGGTGATCTCGACCCGGCGATTCTCGATCACGTCGCCTCGAAGGAAGGCTATTCGTCGCCGGAGATCGAGGGCATCCTCAACAAGCAGTCTGGCCTCTTAGGCGTCTCCGGCCTAACGAATGACATGCGCGAGCTGCTCGCTGAGGAAGCGGAGCACGGCGATCGTCGCGCCCGACTCGCCATCGACCTGTTCGCCTATCGTGCCCGAAAGTATATCGGCGGCTATCTCGCGGCGATGAACGGCGCCGACGCGGTGATCTTCGCTGGCGGCATCGGCGAGAATGCAAGCGCGGTTCGCGCACGTATCTGTGATGGATTGCAATGGATGGGCATCGTGTTGGATCAGCAGCGTAACGAGGACACCGTTGGGGGCAAGGAGGGTCGAATCGATGCGCAAGGTTCACGCGTCGAAGTCTGGGTCATCCCTACCGATGAGGAGTTGCTCATCGCGCGCGACACGGTGCGCGTCGTCCTCGACATCGAGCACCCGAGCTGATTGATGCAAATCGCGGATTTTGCCCTCGAGCGATACTTCGCGCGGTGGGAGTTTCACGTCAAACACGTGCTCTGCGCTTCGGACGTCGAGCCAATGCCGCTGAGCGAGCTCCTCGCGACCGCCGACGAGGAATCGCGAGAGCGGTGGAAGACGCTGCGGTTGGGCTACACGGAATCGCAAGGCAATCCTGTGCTGCGCGCGGAAATCGCGCGACTGTACGAAACGGTGGCGCCCGAGGAGATCATCACCTTCACGGGCGCCGAAGAAGGAATCTTTCTCGCCATGCACGCGCTTCTGGCCGCGGGCGATCACGCCGTCGTCATGTGGCCAGCCTATCAGTCGCTCTACGAGGTGGCACGGTCGGTCGGCGCATCGGTGACACTCGTGCCGCTCGACCCACGCACCTGGACGGTCGATCCGGAGTCATTGATCGCCGCGATTCGTCCGAATACGCGCGTTGTCGTCATCAATTTCCCACATAGCCCCAGCGGCGCCCTTGCGAGGAGCGAGGTCATCACGTACCTAACGAGTGAGACGGAGAAGCGCGGCATCACGCTTTTCTCCGACGAGGTGTATCGCTTTCTCGAGCTCGACGAGACGGCTCGACTGCCTACAGGCGTCGATCTCGGCAGGCGGACGCTCAGCTTGGGCGTCCTATCGAAGGCGTTTGCGCTCGCCGGCCTCCGAATCGGTTGGATCGCCACGCACGACGCAGCGCTGCGGGATCGCATGGCTCGATGGAAGGACTACACGACGATCTGCGGCAGCGCGCCGAGTGAAGTGCTCGCCATTATGGCACTCCGCGCGCGCGAGGTGATCGTGGGGAGGAGTCGCGCAATCATCGCGGCGAATCTGCCGTTACTCGACTCCTTTTTTGCTCGCTTTCCGGATCGCTTCTGCTGGGTGCGGCCCCAAGCCGGGAGCGTCGCGTTCCCACGGCTGCGCAGCGACGTGACCGGTGAGATCGACCGGTTCTGCGCGGAGCTCGTGGAGTCGGAGGGCGTGCTCCTCCTGCCGGGCTCCCACTTCGGCCACGAAGGCAATCATTTTCGTATCGGATACGGCCGCGCCGACATGCCGCAAGCGCTCGAACGACTCGAGGATTACGTCGCCCGGGGGCAGGACGAACGGACACCGTGAGAGGCGCCCTCGTCCGTTCGGGCACTGGCCTTGCGAAACCGGCCTGCGTCCAGCAGCCTCGACGCTCGATCGGAATGGAGAAATGTGAGCACCAGCGATAGCAAACGGATGGTCGCCACCGAGCAACTCATTGAAGCCATTCTGGCTGGCGCCGTCCTCGCCTACGCGCCTCGGCGTTCCTCGACGCGCGCTGCGATTCGGATTGCCGGAGCCGCCCTCCTGGTCGCGGCCTTTGCTCCGGCATTTACCCGCAAGCTGCTTCGTCTTGGTGCGGCGCGCCGTCGCGTGCGCTTGCGGACGATGATCGATATCGACCGGCCGGTTCATGACGTCTTCGAGTTCTGCCGCGATTTCGAGAACTTCCCGCGCGTCGTCCAGTCGTTGCACGAGATCGTCGATTACCAAGACGGTCGGTCGCATTGGACGGTGATCGCGCCGGGTGGTGACTCTTTGGAGTGGGACGTTCAGGTCACGAAGTACGTGCCTAACGTCGTGATCGCGTGGAGTGCGGTGCCAGGGTCGGTGGTGGACCTCAACGGTCTCATCCGATTCTCGCCAAGTCCTGCCGGTGGAACGCGGCTACAGATCGCTGTCGATTACGATCCCTGTCATACGGGGCTTTCGGACGCCGTGAAGTCTTTTTTCGACGTTTCGCGAACCGAACAGCTCGAGGCGGATCTCTCCCGAGCCAACTCCTACGTCGCCAGGCGCGCTCCCGTCACTCGCCGCGACGTGGAGCCCGACCCAATTGACGCAGATGATGCGGGGACTTCGGCGCACTCAGCATAGCTCTTGCGCAATGCGCCTCCACCACGGAATGGAGGCATCATGTACTCGGAGTCGCGCGGCGAATCGGGAGATGTCGGTCAGTCACCGACGAGTGGGCATCGCGACGACGTGACCAGTCGCGCCGCGACGGTCAATGCTCGTAAGGCAATCAAGGTCGAGCGAAGCATTCACATCGCGCGACCCGCGGAAGATCTCTATTGCGTGTGGCGGAACTTCTCCAATCTGCCGCACTTCATGCAGCACCTGGAGTCTGTTCAGTCGATCGATAAGATGCACTCGCACTGGGTGGCCCGCCTCCCGGGTGGCAAGCAGGTTGAGTGGGATTCGGAGATCGTCAACGACGTCCGGAACGGTCTGATTGCGTGGAAGACCGTGGGCGATCCGGACATCGCGCACGCGGGCTCGGTTCACTTCACGCCGGTTGCGGGCGGCGGTACGGAAGTGCGAATCGTTTTCGATTACGAGCCGCCGTTCGCTAAGGTCATCGGAAGCATCGCATCGCACATGGGGCTGACGCCAGACGCCATCCTCGAAGGCGATCTGAAACGCTTCAAGAAGTACGTCGAATCGGGCGCCGGCCAGCCCAGGTCATCGGTGGCTGATTAGTCTCTACTAATCGTGGCTCATCGTGGAATTTCGGGAAAGGACGAGTGGCGTCACGACTCTACCGATCCAGAGAATGACGTTCGAGGGTCAGAGCGGCCACGCAATTCGCTCCATTCGCGTCCCCACAGCTCTCCAAGCCTGTGTCGCGTAGAAGGTCCAGAACTCGTGAAGCGCGAATCACTACTCGAGACTTTTTCCCGGAAATCGCGATGAACCCAATCAGGAGTCAGCTCGGCGAGGGGTTCTCGCCAGTGGCCTGCAGCGCGGCGGTGGAACGGTCGGTGCTCCGCCGTCCGTGCTGCCGTCGCTCGGCGGTCGGCATCACATCCGCGTCACTCGGCTCCGTCGTGTTCACCTCGAACAGGCGGAAGGCCGGCTGATCGGGATAGCACGCTTTGAGGACCGGGTATGCGACGTTGAAGACCGGTATGCCCTTCGACGTCGTTCCCTCGGGCTTCCCCTTATGCGCGTGACCGTGAAACACCGCCTTCACGTCGAAGCGCGTCAACGGCTCCTCCATGCGACTCGACCCGAGGAATGGGTAGATCTCGAGCGGCTCCCCTTCGACCGTCTCGCGGATTGGGGCGTAATGCAACACGGCGATGCGATGATCGCTATGCAGCCGGGCGAGCGCCGCCTCCAACTTCAGCGCCTCGTTCACTGCTTCATGCACGAACTGCTTGATGATCGGCTCACCCCACGCGCCTAACGCGCCGCGTCCGAAGCCCCCACAGAAACCCCGCACGCCGGCGAACCCCACTCCATGCGTCTCGAACGTGTCGCCGTCGAGCATCTTCACTCCCGCATCGGAGAGAATCTTCACCAAGTCGGCCTCCTGCCCCGACTCGTAGTCGTGGTTGCCCAGCACCGCGACAATTGGAATCTTCACGGTCGTGGTCAAGTCGCGCGCGAGGATCTTGGCCTCTTCGGGGAGTCCGTAGTCGGTGAGATCACCAGCGAGCACGAGGACGTCGGCGCTCTCGGTGATCTGCGCGAAGAGCGCCTGAAGCGTTCCGTGCGAATCCTTCGAGTAATGGATGTCGCTCACCGCCGCAATCCGCACGACATCCGGTCCCATAGCCATCGCGTTACGCTCCGTGGCGTTCCGAATACCACCAGTACAGACAGATTCGGGCCAGCGCATCTCAGGTCTGCCGTCTAGCCTCGGAATTGCACTCCGGCCGAGCATGGCTTACCAGCTGACCTTCGACGACCCGGCGCGTGACACCAACACGTTCTATCGTCGCACCCTGCATGTGTTGAGTGATGCCCGCGTCCCCTTTCTGGTCGGCGGCTCGCACGCGCTCCTTCACTATACCGGCATCATCCGCGAGACGAAGGACTTCGATCTCTTCGTGAAACGAGAAGACGTAGACAAGGCCCTCGAGGCACTGGGCCTCGCTGGCTACTGGACACAGATCACTTTCCCTCATTGGCTCGCCAAAGCAAAGCAGGGCGGCGATCACGTCGATCTCGTGTTCAGCTCGGGAAATGGCCTTTGTCGAGTCGATGACGCGTGGTTCCAGCACGCCATTGAAGCCGAGGTCCTCGGCATGCCGGTGAAGATCGCTCCAGTCGAGGAGCTCGTGTGGCAGAAGTCATTCGTGATGGAGCGCGAACGATACGATGGCGCCGACATCATGCATGTCTTTCGCACCTGCGCGGAAACGATCGACTGGTCGCGCCTCATGCTGCGCTTCGATAATCAGTGGCAAGTGCTGTTGATGAATCTGATCCTCTTCGATTTCGTTTATCCATCGGAGCGCCATCGCATCCCGCCGCAGGTCGCGGGTGAGCTGCTCACGCGATTCCAGGCGGAGCTCGACAGTCCACCGAGCGGCGATAAGGTGTGTCGCGGAACGCTCACTTCGCGTGCCCAGTATCTCCTCGATATCGGCCAGTACGGATATCAGGACGCGCGCATCGTCCCGCGCGGAAACATGACGCCCGAGGATGTCGTGTATTGGACTTGGGCAATCGAGAACGTGGACTGATTCGCATTTCCAACCGTCCCGCCAATTCGGCTGTCATACTCGACGATCGCGCCACAGTTCGCCGCCCGATGAGTCGAGTGCCACATGCGTCTCGCTTTCCACAGCATCCCCGTGCTCGCATCTCTTGCGCTCACGTTACCGGTATCGGTGCACGCGCAGACGGAGCGGCATGTGCTCTCCGGTGACCGCATCGCGATCTACAACCTCGCCGGTACGTTGCGCGTGGAAGCTGGCCACGGATCGGAGGTCGTGGTGGAAGTCACCCGTGGCGGCCGCGACGCGCGACGTCTGCAAATCGAGGAGGGCTCCATTCGCGGCGAGGATGCTCTGCGTGTCATCTATCCCGATGATCGCGTCGTGTATTCGGCGCTCGATCGCAATGATCACACGACCATCAGTGTGCGCGATGACGGCACGTGGGGCGATGACAAAGAGCACGGCGATCGTGAGTCGCACGACTACTCCTCGCGTGAACGTCATCGCGTGGAGATCGCCTCTTCTGGGTCAGGCCTCGAGGCGTACGCCGACCTTCGCGTACTCGTGCCGCGCGGCCAGCGCATCACGATTCGGCACGCGGTGGGCGACGCTCGCATAACCATGGTCGATGCCGACCTCGCGGTCGACGTCGCACAATCCGACATCACCGCCGAGCATACGCGCGGGCGTCTCTCACTCGACACCGGTTCCGGAAGTGTCTCTGTAACCGACGCCCAGGGCGACGTGAATCTGGACACCGGTTCGGGCTCCATTACGGTGTCAGGGATCAAGGGACAGAAGCTGCGCATGGACACCGGTTCCGGCTCCATTCACGGCGGCGACGTGGACGTGGCCGATTTGAAGGCGGATGTTGGATCCGGAGGCGTGCGACTCGATCGGGTGCGCGCATCCCGGGTGGACGTCGACGCCGGCAGTGGCGGCACGGAAATCGAACTCCTTTCGCCGGTCGAGCATCTAAAGGTTGATGCCGGGTCCGGCGGCGTCACGATACGGCTTCCCGCCTCCCTGGGGGCCGAAGTCGACATCGAGACGGGCAGCGGCGGCATCGATACGGATTTCGCAGTGCAGGTTACGAAATTCGAACAACGCCACATGGTCGGCCGCATCGGCGACGGCCACGCTCAGATCCGAATAGAAAGCGGCTCGGGTAATGTGCGATTACTCAAGGGCTGATGCTCGTGGCTGTTGAAGTGCGGTAGGAGGCAGCCATCGCGGTAGAGAAAGGCAGCAAGCGGTAAGAAGGCAGCCATCGCGGTAAGGAAGGGAGTGCGCGCTGCGCGCACGACACCAAATAAGCTTCTGGCGAGCACCAGCGAGCCAGGCCCACAGCGCGGCAGCGCGCTGCGAGGAAGCGAGCTTCGCGCTGCCGTGCTGTGGGGGCGCGGTATCGCGGACGATGCGTGAGAGGAGCGAACGTCTGCTTCTCTCACGTATCGTTTAATAGCCCTGCCGTTCGCGCGTAGTCAGTGAGCTCGCCACGAGACGTCACGCCGAGCTTGGCGAAGACATTCGAGAGATGCGTGCTCACAGTCCTCGAGGAGATGTCGAGCGCCGCACCGATCTCCTTGTTCGATCGGCGCGCCGCCACCAATCGTACGATCTCGACCTCTCGTCCCGTTAGGCCGGCGACACCTGCCGCGATCGCCCGCACCGGTGGTCGCGCGCCGAGCTCGCGCAACTGTTCGCGCGTGGCGCGCAGCTCCGGCTCGGCACCGAGCCGCGCAAACACCGCGTGCGCTTGCCGCAGCTCACGCATGGCGCCCTCACGATCACCCGTCTCGGCAAGGGCGCGCGCCAATTGCCGGCGCACCCGTGCCGCGTCGGGGACATAGGGGATCGCTTCGAGTTGCTCGGCCACACCACGAAGCATTTCGACCGATTTGGTCTTGTTTCCATTCAGCAGCTCTACGAGCGCATCGGACGCGTCTGCCCAGGCAAGTCCCAGGCGATTCTCGATTCGACGCGCATCGCGCCGCAGTCGCTTGCTCACGCGTTGCGCGCGCTCATGATCGCTCTTCCAGAGCGCTGCCTCGGCGATCACCGGCATCAACCGGTGTACGGCCCATACTACGTAGCCGGAGGCGTCGGCGACCTCGAGACCGCGCTCGCCGACTCGTATCGCTTCCTCGTAATCCTGCATCGTTAGGTGGTACGCGGCACGCCCCGTGTGCGCCGGCACGATGGAGTGCACGTCGCCCGCTGAGCCGCGGGCGGGCTCGCGCCCGGCACGCGACAACTCCCATGCCTCGTCCACGCACGCCTTTCCGCGCTCGACGTTTCCGCGCCCGAAGTACAGGAGTCCGAGCCAGACGAGGAGCCGCGGAATGAGCGTGCTCTGGCCTAACGAGCGAGCGGCGTCCAACGTCTGCTCGGCCAGCACCACGGCCTGATCCCACTCGCCGATGCCGGCGTAATACTCGATCGCCACTTCGGCGGTCCACGCGCGGAGTAGTGGTGATCGCAACTCCTCCGCCATGCGTTGCGCTTCGGCGAGATGATGCGCGATGTCCGGTACACTTGCGGTGAGGCCGCCCAGCATCGCCAGCGCCCAATGTGCGGACCAGGCTACGCCCCGCTGTCCACTCTGTTCCGCGAGCTCGATGGCGCGCGCGCCATGACGCCGCGCCAGCGTGGGCGGTCCGGTCCAGACATAGAGCAAGAGCAGCGCTCGATGGACACGGGCAAGAAGCGCGGCGTCGCCGAGTCGCTCGGCGATCTCGAGCGCGCTCTGCACCGCTCCCTCGGATTCTTCACGCTTCCCGAGTCCCTGGAGACACATGCCTTTGGCGATCAATGTCCGCGCTTCGAGTGCGGCGTCGTTCGCGGCCGTCGTCGCCGTGATCGCGGCATCGTAGTACGCCAGCGCCGCGTCGTGATGCCCGCTCCAGAAGGACACCATCCCCATGTTGCGGCGGATGTGCGCCAGCCGCGAGTGAAGACCCCGTTCATCGGCGTCCTGCGCGGCGCGCTGCCAGAGCGCGAGCGCCACCGCGTATTCACCCAGACGCTGCCGTGCGCGCGCGAGATCGTGCGCGATCGTAATTGCCCGTTCGTCGTTAGGTGCCGCGATGCGGTCCACCTGCTCGAGCGCCGCCGCGAGATAATTCGCCGCCTCACGGTTGGCATGCTTCGCCATCGCGTCCGCGCCGGCCGCCTGGAGATATTGCACCGCCTTCTCGGCAAGGCGGCGTGCATCGGCCCGCAAGTAGTGGAACGCAAGCTCGTCGGCATGCGCCGACGCCGAGGCGCCGTAATACGCCTCGAGTGATTCGGCGATCGTCGCGTGCAGCGCCCGCGCCCGCGCGAGGCCCAACTCGGCGTACAATGCTTCCTGCAGCAATGGATGCGTAAAGTCGTAAAGGATCTCGCCGTCCTCGCTATGCTCCTCGATGACCCGCCCTTGCCGCAATTCGTCGAGCGCGCTTAACAAGGCCTCCTCGGAGAGCTGGCTCACGAACGCCAATGAATCGTGCGAGGAGCGAGTTCCGATCACCGCGGCAAGGTCGGCGAGACGCCGCGCGTCGGCCGGTAGCTGGGCAAGACGCGCGATCACGACATCGCGCACCGTTTGCGGCATCTTGAGAGCGAGAAGGTCCTGCGCCGTGGGCGTGCGGCCTTGCGATGCGGTGGCGTCTACTAACGCCTTGAGCGTTTCCTCAACGAAAAACGGATTGCCCCTCGTTCGTTGCTGGATCGGTTCGGCCAAGTCGCGGGCCGCGGCCTCACCCACAGCTTCCGCAACGAGCTCGCGTGTCGCCGCGGCATCCAGTGAGCCAAGCCGCAAGCTCTGCGCGACACCGAGCTTCACGAGTGACGTCTCCATGCTCCGCAGCATCGACTGCGAGTCCGCGGCCCGCGGATCGGCATCGTTATACGTTCCGAGGATGACGATTCGGTCGTTGACGATCTGCCGTGCGGTGAAGTGGAGCAACTCGAGGGACGAGCTGTCGGCCCATTGGAGATTCTCGAGCACGAGCAGCAGCGGACGCTTCGCTGCATAACGCGAAAGGAACTGCGTGAAGTTCCAGAGCAACCTCGCGCGCAGCTCGGACGGATCGCCGCGGACGCCATTGTGTGCCGTGGGGCGATCGGCGGTCGCCAATGCCGGAAAGAGCTGCGCCAACTCCGCGTTACCGCCGCGGGTGAGCAGCGACAGCGACGACAAATCGATTGCGCGCAGCACAGGCAACATCGCGTCCGAGAAGACGGCGTACGGAACGCCTGTCTCCACCGGATAGGCGCGACCTAACGCGATGTTGAAGTTTCGCTTTTGTGCAAGCTCCACGACTGCGGTGGCGAGACGCGTCTTTCCAATCCCGCTCTCACCGGCAACGATCACCGTGCCGCCATGTCCAGCCGCCGCACCGTGAAGCACGCCAGCCATCGTCGATAGCTCGGCGTTCCGTCCGGTGAGAGACGGCACGGATGCGGCTATCGCACGATGATCGGACGATGGCGTACTTGTCGAGGGCGGACGCACTTGATTCATGCGCCCGAATCTTCACCGGCGGGCGGCCCCATGCCAGGGCGTGGCGCCACCCGGGCAGGCCGGCCGGGCGAAATTAGCTGGCCGCTTGCGCCGGCACCCCGCCAAAGCGGCGCTCGCGCGACTCGAACACGCGCAATGCCTGACGAAGCTCTTCCTCTCCGAATTGTGGCCACATCGTTTGCGTGAAGTAGAGCTCCGCGTAGGCACATTCCCACAACATGAAGTCGCTCAGCCGCTGTTCGCCACCCGTGCGAATCAGCAAATCGACGTCACGCACCGGACGCGGATCATGATCGACTTCGGCGAGCAGCTCACCGAAGTGCTCACGAGTGAGGGCATCGTTGGCGCCGCCGCGCGCGATCTGTTGTGCGTAACGCTCGGCGGCGCGGAGAATCCCATCGCGCGATGAATAGTCGATGGCGACGCGGAGGTGAAGATTGCGGCCGCGCGCAGTGAGCGCTTCTGCGTCGGCGATGGCCGCGCGCAGGGTGGCCGGCAGGCGATCGCGCCGTCCGACAATCGTGAGGCGGACACCATTCTCCAGGCAGCGCTTCGATTCGTTATGAAGCGAACGGCGAAGCAGTCGCATGAGCGCCGTGACCTCGGGCGTTGGGCGGCTCCAATTGTCCGAAGAGAACGCATACAGCGTGAGCGTTCCGATCTCAGCGCGCACGGCTGCTTCAACGATGCCGCGCGCTGCCCGGACACCGGCGTGATGGCCGGCCGAGCGCGGGAGTCCGCGCGAAGCGGCCCACCGGCCGTTGCCGTCCATGATGATGCCGACGTGAATGCCGGTGGAAGGAGGAGAAGAGAGCGTCACCGCTGAAGTCCGCGACATGTCCGTTTCAATTGTAGACGCTCAGCGCTCACGCGCGGCACGAATGAGCGCTTCCATGTGGTCGAGGTATCGCTCGAACGCTCGGCGTCCGGCGGGGGTAATCGAGTACTCGGTTTTCGGCACTCGGTTTTCAAACGACTTCGTGCAGGCGATGTAGCTCGCCTCTTCCAGCTTGCGCGCGTGCACACTCAAGTTGCCGTCTGTCGTTTCGAGCAACTTTTTCAGGTCATTGAAGCTGAGGGAATCAGTCGCCGCGAGAGCACTAAGAATTCCGAGCCGAATGCGCTCGTGAATCAACCGATCCAGAGCAAGCGGTCCCTCGGTTTTCGCTTTCCCGCGGACGCTGCGCAGGGGAGCGGGAGTCACCGCCCGCGGACGTGAATCGCCGCGGCGGTGACCACCGCCCCCGCCAGCCGCGCCACCTTCGCGATCGTCGGGCACCGCGCCGTGTTTAGCCACCATACCTCCGTGCGATCAAACTGCCGAAAAGGATGTGCAACCCGCCGAAGCCAGCGACCATGAGTGCCGTAGCCCACGCGTTCGGCGCGAACAACGCGCACGCTCCCAACGCCATGAACGCGGCGCCCATTACGGGAACGATTCGGACTGAGTAGGTGCCTGCGGTAACGACACCGGTGCCGTAGAGCAGCATCCAACTGCCGGGAAGAAACGACTCGAGGCCACGCTGAACGAACAGGATCGTGAGCAGCATGCCGACGAGCATGGGAGGAGAAAAGCTCAGTACAAGCTTGCGCACGGGCCCAGTGATGAGCGGCATTCCCGCCGCGCGCGCTTTCACCGACATGAAAATGGTGGCGATCGCCGCCGCAAGAACTGCTTCGACAAGCCAAGTGGTTACCCAGCCCACAAGCCCAAGGCGCGAGGCGACTATGGCGGCGACGATCGCCGTGCAGCCAATGACGACCTCGCCCCAACCGGACACCGCGGTGAACGTCCCAGCGCGCTCCATCGTTTGACGGATGAAGCGCAGGTTGTCCATCGCGCGCTCCTGCATTTCAGGAGGGGTGGACGCTGGCGGCCGAAGGGGAATAACGGGAGCCATGGCGGTTAATGGTAGATGTTGGGTGCGGTGGAAGCAAGTACTTTAAAATGCAAAGTACAGACCTGCGCGGGGCATCTTAACGGCACAGGCTAGGATAGCTGTCAGGCCCTTCTTGGATTCGACGGCTCCATGCGAGCGCTGCCGCCGAAGCCAAGAAGGGCCGCGTTCTTAGCTCTCCTCTTCCTCCGGCTGCACCCTAGCCTGCTTCTGGTCCTGGAGCTCACGAAGGGCCGGATTCACCCCACGGCTGGGAATCATTGGTTGATCGTGCGGGTTCGACTGCAGCTTCTCCTTCTCTTGCGCCTTGAGATGCGCATCCTCGTGGCCCTGCCCCCACTTGTGGTCGGTCGAGCCTCCTTCTGCCGGATCGATATTGTGTTGATCGGGACGCTTGCCGCCCATGTCATCCTCGCTGCTTGGGATGGCCCCGTTCAACTCAGGAATTATGCCGCCTAAGCGCAAATGCTAGCGCTCGGCGACATGGTACTTCGCGAGGACCTGCCGCAGCTTGTCGAGAGGAATTGCCTCCACGGTGTGTCCGCTCCCCGTGACCGTGGTCGCCTGAAAAAGCGAGTTATAGATCGCTTCTTCCGTTGCCTCCACTACGCCTTCGAACATGCCGGACATCTCTTCGTTCGCCACCTCCTCTGTCGTTAGGCGCTGCGCGTTGAACACCCGACGGACTTTCGTGCTCGTCGAAAACGCAATCACGTAATCGCCGGACCCATTGGCCGCGAACGAGCCGGTGCGGCTGAGTCCCATGATGGCGCGGGCGGCGAGTCGGCGAAGGTTGCGATCGGATAGCGGTGCGTCGGTCGCAACGACCATCACGATCGAGCCATTACCCCGCTCCGTTGCCGTCTGCACCTCGCGCTTGAACGCGTACTGGCCGAGCTCACGCCCCACCGGAGCCCCCAGCACCTGGAGGATACCGCCGAAGTTGCTCTGGACGAGCACACCCACCGTCCACCCGCCAAGCGATGACGGTAGCACCCGAGACGAGGTGCCGATTCCGCCCTTCCAACCAAATGCAACAGTCCCGGCGCCTGCACCGACACTTCCCTCGGCCACGGGACCACTGCTGGCGCTCGCAATCGCCGCGCGGACGTCAGCCGCGGCAACCGGCCGCGTACGGATGGCGTTGAGCGTTCCGTCGTTCGTTTCCGCTACGACGGGATTGACGGACTGTACGTTCTCCATGCCGGGCTGCTCCAGCATCCAACCGACTAATGCATCCGCGGCGTTCCATACACAGAGCGTGCAGGTGAGCAGAATCGGCGTCTCCAACTCACCAAGTTCATTGAGCTGCGTCGCGCCCAGCAGCTTGCCGAAGCCATTGCCCACATGGAGCGCCGCCGGTACGCGGTCCAGAAAAAGATTGCCCTCGTGAGGCAGGATGGCGGTCACGCCCGTACGCACGGAGTCGCCGCGGACAATTGTTGCATGACCGACGCGAACGCCGGCTACGTCGGTGATCGCGTTGTTTCGACCTGGTGGAAAAACGCCGGGCTTTACACCGAGATCCCGCGCGCGAGCGCGCTGCCCTTGGGCCGTCGTCGCCATCACGGCGACGAAAAGGAGCGAAAGTGGAAAGAGCTCGTGCATCGCTGCTCCGATTCCAGTCATCAGAGTGGACCTCTGCTGGTTCTGTTGCCGCGGGTCATCTAATCTTCGTTCGAGGTCCCCGCAACCAATACCAAGCATGCCGCTTGTTCCTTTATATGGCCATGAGCGCCTGCGCGAACGTCTCACCGAAGCGACCGCGCGTGGGACGTTGCCCGCAAGCATTCTCTTGCACGGTCCTCACGGAGTTGGGAAGCAGCGCCTGGCGCTCTGGCTAGGGCAACTGGTTTTGTGCTCCGGCAAGCCGCCGCGGCCGTGCGGAAAGTGCGAGCAGTGCCGATTCACGGCGGAGCTCAGGCATCCCGATCTCCACTGGATTTTCCCACGGCCACGGCTGAAGGATAGTGATCCTTCCCTGGAAGACGTGCGAGACGACTATGCCGACGCGATTGCCGAGCGGCTCGCGACGGGAGGACTCTATGGTCCAGCGTCGGGAAGCGACGGCGTCTTCGTCGCCACGGTTCGCGCGCTCGTTAGGGCCGCATCTCTTTCACCCGCCCTAGCCCGCCGGAAGGTCTTCATTGTGGGCGACGCGGAGCGCATGGTGCCACAGGAGGGCGCCGACTTCGCGGCGAACGCATTTCTGAAGTTGCTCGAAGAGCCGCCGGCGGACACGACGCTGATACTCACCTCGTCCGAATCCGGAGCGCTCCTCCCCACGATCCGCTCGCGGGTGATCGCCATTCGGGTTGCGCCGGTTACAGAATCCGCGATGCAACAGTTCATCGCCGACCCTCGCGTGCAGGCCGTTCTTCGAGCGGACAAAGCGAAAGCCGACGATCAGCAGCTCCTGACTGCTGCGGCTGGCGCCCCGGGCCATTTGCTCGCCAGCTCTGTGGTGCGCGGCGCAACGCTGCAGGCGCGACGACTCATTGAGGCGGCCGCATCCGCCAACCCTGCAGCGGCCTACAAGGCCGCCATGGCGCAAGGCGCTGCTGGCGCGCGCGGCAGCTTCACCGACACGCTGGATGCGCTGGAAGTCCTGCTGCATGAGCGCGTGAAGCGGGCGGTCAGCTCGGGCGACGAGACAATGGCCACGGGAGCCGCCAAGGCCCTCGACGTCGTAGAACGCACGAAGGAGCAGGCTGCCTCGAACGTGAACCCACAGCTGCTCACCTTCGCTCTCCTCCGAGACGTGATGCCACTCATCAAATGAAAAGCGGCGAAAGTGACCCACATCTCTCGCATGTCCGGCCGACAGGGGAGGCAAGCATGGTCGACGTCGGCGCGAAGAATGTCACGGAGCGGGTAGCGACTGCACGCGGTCGCATTCGCATGCAACGGACGACGCTCGCGGCGATACAGGCAAACACCCTCAAGAAGGGGGACGTGCTCGCCGTCGCGCGCGTCGCCGGGATCCTCGCCGCCAAGCGGACGCCCGAGCTCATACCTCTCTGTCATCCCATTCCACTCACCGACATCCAAGTCGAACTGCGGCCAGATCCGAAGCTTCCGGGCATTTTGGCCGAGGCGACTGCACGAGCGACTTGGAAAACGGGTGTCGAGATGGAGGCACTCACTGCCGTAACGGTCAGCCTCCTCACGGTTTACGACATGGTGAAGAGTTTAGACCGTGAAATGGAACTAGACGATATATCGGTAGTGCAAAAGTCAGGTGGCAAACTCGGCGATTGGTCAAGGGGTTGATGGCATCGTCGTTGCGCCTTATCGTGAGTGCGTAGCGGGCAGTAGTGTTGTATTCAACCTGTTGCCAGTAGACAACTTATGCGCAATCTCCGTGGTACGTACGTGCACCGTGGCGACGCCGCCCGACGCCGTAGGCGCCTCAAGCGAACCCTATCTGCGGCCGCAGCTGCCGCCGTCGTTGCTGTCGTCCTCGCAACGCGGCATCCCAGCTCGGCAAATGCTGAAATCACGCGGCCCGCGTCCGGGTTCTCGCTTGGCTTCGGCCGCGGAACGCGCGAGCTTCGTGACGCGCTCGACTCCACCAAGGGAGAGATGGATCTTCTGCGGGCGCAGTACGAGCGCGCCGACAAGATCATTCATTACTCCAGCCGCTTCGCCATTCCCGCAAATCTCGCCATGCACGTGCTCGACGCGTCGATGGCGGAGGGAATCGATCCTGAGTTGGCGTTCCGGCTCGTGAAGCTGGAAAGCGATTTCAATCCGCGAGCAACGAGTCACGTGGGCGCGATTGGACTCACTCAGATGATGTTACCCACGGCTCGGTACTACGAGCGAGGCATCACACGCGAGAAGCTGTACGACCCGTCGACCAATCTGCGAATCGGCTTTCGCTATCTGCGCGGTTTGATCAGTGAGTACCACGGGAACGCGAAGATCGCGTTGCTCGTGTACAACCGTGGTGAGGTGGCCGTAAAAAGTGCACTGCACGACGGCCTCGATCCCTCTAACGGCTACGACCGAATCCTGACCAAGGGTTACAGCGGTAAGGGAATAGTCGAATAGAAGAGTTATTGGTCCATAGCTGATAGCTGTCAGCTAATAGCGAATGAAGCGTTGATGGGGTGGTGAGAGATCGTGCTCTCACCACCCCATCAACGCTTCGTTCTTCGCCACCCGATAACTATGGACTCGTACCTAATAGCTCCTTGCCGCACCTGCCTGCGCAACCCCCTTCCCTTTCTTGCCCGTAGCGCGCGCCCCGCGCTTGGCAACGCTGCGACTCCGCCGTCCGGACACCACGAGCGACTGGCCGGGGAAGATAATCGACCGCTTCATGCCGTTGAGCGACATGATCGACTTCACGGTAGTGTGGTACTTCTTGGCGATAAGACCGAGGCTTTCGCCGTGACGCACGACGTGAGTGCGGGTACCGCGCGAATAGCGCTCGATGGACGGATCCGGTGCGTCGCTCGCCGCTGCGGCCACCGCGGCCGCTGGAATCAGTAGCACCTGCCCCGCCACCAATTTGCCGGTCTTCTTCGACCGCTCGGCCTTCGGATTGAAAAGAAGAACAGCCTTCGTGCGCACGTGATAGCGCTCGGCCACCGTCTCTGGATAGTCGCCCTTTCTCGTCTCGACGCGGCTCACCCCCTTGCGCTCGTCCGCCGGCAAGGCGGCCAGGATGCTATCGAAGGAAGTCCGCGCTCCAACTGGGATGCGCACGCGCACAGAATCGCGCGGAGGCGTCATGCCGCGGAGAATCTGTGGATTGAGTTTTACGATCTCCTGAGTGGTCGCACCGCTGGCCTTCGCAATGGCTGCAAGTGGCGTCGCCGGACCGACTCGCACCGAATCGTACACGAATGGCGGCAGCGTTCTGATCGCCATCCCATATCGACGCGGTTCCTTGGCAATGAGCGCCGTGGCAATCAACTGCGGCACATACTCCCGCGTCTCGCGCGGTAGAAAGTCCTTGTCCGCAAGCGCGAAGAACCGATCATCGCCGGTGGTTCCTTCCAGATCGTCGGCGTATCGCGTTAGACCGCGTGCAATTCTCCCCGGTCCGCCGTTATACGCCGCGGCAGCGAGATAGAGCGAGCCAAGCTGCTCCTTCAATCCGCGGATGAACCCCACCGCCGCCGTTGTCGATCGCACAGGGTCGCGCCGCTCGTCCACCCACCAATCCACGCGCATTCCCATGTCACGGGCGGTGGAGGCCATGAACTGCCACATGCCGACGGCTGCCGCCCGCGAATAGGCGTTGGGATCGAACCCGCTCTCGATGAGCGCGAGATAGTACATGTCCTCCGGCAGCCCGCCGGCGCGCATCTTTGCGCGAATCATTGGCTCGTAGCGGCTGCCCTCCTCCAACTGCGCCACGATGTGCTCGCGCGCCGAGCCGCTGAATACCCGCAGGTAGTGCTCGACGCGCTCCGTGGTTTCGTAGGACCGTACGTCAATGTCCCACGATGGCCCATCGCTCCCCGCCGAATCAGTCGTGGCTGCAGCCATCGCGGGCCGGGAGGAGTTGTCGCCGAACACTTCGGCGGCCCGCTTGCTTACTTCCGAAGCGCTGACGCGGGCACTGTCCGCGGCGATCTCCTTCGCGGGCGTCGCCGCGGAATCCCCGCGTGACACGCGGTCTCTCACCGGCTCGCTCGGCCGATCCGCCACGGAGGCCGGAGCGCCCATGGGAGCAGGCGCGGACACAAGGACGGGCGCCGGCGCATGAACGCAGCCGGCGAAAACCGCAACGATCGAGATGATCAGAATCTTTTTCACGAATCTTCCTCGACCCGGACGTCGCCGGCGAATCCCACGAATCCGAAACGAAAATGCCGCCCATACTGTTTCGGGCGGCCCGCCTACACCGCACTGACACGCACACACTAGCTGACGAACCCGCTGCGGTCTACCTGAATCGCAACGTCCACGATCTCACCGCGTCGCCAGATAATTCCCCAGCAATCGGTTCGTTGCGTTCAGAACGGCCAGCGCGGCGCCGCGCGGCATGTCCTCATCGGAGAGACAGCAGCCGACGAGACGCGTGCCGGCGGAATCGCGTACTCCGATCGAAACGATGACGAGATTGGAATCGAATGCACGAATGTGCTTCACGCCGATCAGCTCGAAGGAAAGCGATCCTTCCGCGAATTCTTCCAGAGCGCGAAGCGCCGCCTCGGCAGCCATTCGCAGATCGCCGAGGGGACTCGATTGTCCCGCGGAGCGTCCGAACCACCGCTGGCCCTCGTACTCGAGCTCGACGTTGATCGAGACGTGACCGGAAGGCGAGCGTGTGAACGAGAACTCGCTGAAGCGCAGTCGCTCCCGTCTAATCGAGCTCTGTGGGCCTGGCTCGGGTGCTCCGCCCGGGTCGGTCCTAGGAAGCGACATGAATTTCGTCGAGGTGAGAGGCTGTGTGGGAGTGATCTTCTCTCCACGTATGACACGAATGACCATGCGGGTTGGCAACGACGAATTTCGCTTGTAACCGCGATCACGGATGGCCTATCTTCCTCGGATGAATGTCGTCGCCGCGCTCGTGGCCGCCGCGCAGTTGTCGAGTGCGCCTGCGTCAGCACAATTCGTGACCACACCGGACGATTCATTACGTGCGCGCATCGAACGACGCATCGCGGAAGTGCCGGGCGCAACTGTGGGTTTCGCATTTCGCGACCTGGCGCGGACAGACACGCTGTATCTACGCGCGGACGAACGCTTCCACGCCGCGAGCACGATGAAAGTGCCGGTGATGATCGAGCTTTTCCGGCGGGTGGACCGAAAGCAGCTCAGCCTGAGCCAACGTATCGAGCTAAAAAACGAGTTCGCCTCGATCGTGGACGGATCGCCCTACACACTCAGCGCGGCCGACGATTCGGACAGTCTGGTGTACCGTTGGATCGGAACGAGCGTCAGCGTCCACGACTTGCTCGAGCACATGATCACCCGCTCGAGCAACCTGGCGACGAACACGCTCATTGGTCTCGTGGATGCAAAGGCCGCGAACGCTACCGCGCACGCGCTTGGCGCGAAGGACATTCAGGTGCTGCGGGGCGTCGAGGACAACAAGGCATTTGCCGCGGGCATGAACAACACAACTACGGCTCGCGATCTGGCCACCCTCATGGCTGCGATCGAGCTCGACGCGGCGGCATCGAAGGCGAGCACGGATTCCATGCGGGCGATTCTCTCCCGTCAGGAGTTCAACGACGAGATCCCGGCGGGTCTTCCACCTGGCACGCGCGTCGCGCACAAGACGGGACAGATCACCGGACATCTTCACGATGCGGCGATCGTATATCCCATGAATCGGCGGCCATACGTGCTCGTGGTTCTCACGCGCGACATTCCGGACGAAAAGGTTGCGCAGTCACTCATCGCCGACATTTCACGCTTGGTCTTCGAGCACGCGACGGCCAGGGCAACGGCGTCGGCAGGGACTAATCAATGAAGGTCGCCGTCGCCGCGGATCACGCGGGCTTCGCTCTCAAAGAGCGAATGATGGAGGCTATTCGCGCGGCACGGCACGAGGTCGTGGACTGTGGGCCGGAGCAGATGATTCCCGGCGATGACTATCCCGACTACGCGGAACGTGTCGCGCGTGCCATTCTCGACGGAAGAGCGGACCGCGCTGTGCTCATCTGCGGCAGTGGCGTCGGCGCCTCGGTAGCCGCGAACAAGTTCGTAGGCATCAGGGCAGCGCTTTGCCACGACACGTTCTCGGCGCACCAGGGCGTGGAGGACGACTCGATGAATGTGCTGTGTCTCGGAGCCCGCGTGGTTGGGCCAGCGCTGGCCGAGGAGCTCGTGCATGCCTTTCTGCACGCCCGTTTCTCGGGCGCCGAACGACATGCCCGACGGCTAGCCAAGATCGCGAGCTTCGAGCGACCTCGTTCCGGTTGAGCCGAACGCCTAACGCCCAGCGCCGATGGTTAGGCCCACGAGCAGCGTGCGACCCGGCGCGGGCTCGTAAAACTTGGCCGTCGCCGGCGTACCGGCCGCGTTGATCGCCACGGAGCCGACGTACTGGTTGTCGAACAGATTCTGGATACTCACCACCGGCGTGAACCAGACGAAGTGCCCCGCACCGTCGAGGCCGAGGCGAAGGTTGTAAACGGCAAAGCCGGACGCGCGAGCACTGTTGGCGTCGTCGACGTACACGGCGCTCTTCGTGAGCGCCTCGAGCGTAGAGAAGGCAGACGAGTATCGCCAGGTGGCACTCGCCTGCAGTTGATGCTGGGGAATACCGGGAATCACGTGACCCGCGAATTGGTTACCTGCGGAGACGAAGTCGCGAAACCGAAAATGCGAATATGTGTACGCCGCGCCGAGCACCAGTGGACCGACCTCGGCACCGCCGGACAGTTCGACACCGCTTCGCCGCGTGCGGCCTGCGTTCCGGTAGTACGTGCGTCCGTTGCCTCCAGGAACCTCGAACGGAATGAGCTCGTCGCGGACTTCCGTATCGAAGAGTGCCGCGTCGTATTGAATGCGACTCGCCAAAACACCCTTTAGTCCTGACTCGTACGTCGTGGAGAATTGTGGCTTCAAATCGTAGTTGAGGCCCGCATTACCGTTAGGCTGGTTGCCGAGCTCCGTGGTGGTCGGCGTCTCGAATGCGGAGCCGATATTGGCGTAGAGCGCGGACAGCGGCGAAAGGCGAACCACGGCACCTGCCATTGGGCTTACCGCATGCAGCACACGATTGCCCGAATCGTCTCGACCGTCGGCGAGGTAGTGGTCCTGCAGCTGAAACCGAACCAAGTCGGCGCGGACGCCGCCGCTCACGTTCACGCGATCGCCCAGGTGAAGCTCATCGCGCACATAGGGCCCGACGTTGGACACGATCTCGCGCTGGTCCAGCTGCAAGGCGCCTTTCTCGTTAGGCAGCGCTGGGCAGTTCGCCGAGGCAGTGGCGACAGCGTTGCAGTTTGCCCAATTCTTTCGAAGATCATTCTGCATTGCGGCGTCTACGCCAACGCTGAATCGCTGGCGCACGCCGGCATCGAAGGGCAGGGTGGCGCGCGCACCGCCACCGTACTGCACGCGTCCCACGTCCACAACGGCGAAGGTGAGCGGGTTGTAGAGATCTCGCGTTCCGCCGTAGACCTGTGCGTAGAGCTCACCGCCCTGCACTTCCCCAAGGGGGCGCGTTGCCGAAAGGCCGAGCTGCACCTGGTGCACGGCTTTCCGCGCCGACTTCCTCACCGAGGCCGAATCCGGGAGCCGCGGGTTTGCCGCGAACTGCGACAGCGTGAGCGCGCCGGGATTTTGGGCTGTCGGCATATCGAGCCCAAGTCCTTGAAGAACGAAATCCGTTCCGGCGGCAGTCGCTCCGACGCGCAGATACCCGTTCGTCAGCTCTTGCTTCGAGTAGAGACGAAAGTTGTCGGCGACGGTGTGTCCTACGTTCGCCTGGTAGAACATCGCGTCGGTGGAGCCGCCGACGACGCCAGTGAGGCGTCGCGTGTTGTTGTCGCCCAGCCATGTCCGGATTTGCGCGGCAACCGGCATGAGGGGCGGTCCGGCAGACCGAATGTCGATGACGCCACCGGCCGCGTTGCCATAGAGCGCCGACGCGGTACCGCGGATCGCTTCGACGCGGCCCACCGACTCCAGATCGAGGTAATCAATGGGCGTTTGGCCGTCGGGAAGAGTGAGCGGCATGCCATCCCGAAGGACTTTGATGCTGCGAACTCCGAATGCCGAGCGGGCGCCGAAGCCACGAATGGAGATGCGCGGATCCTGGGACGGGTTCGTGCGATTCGCCACCGTCACACCGGGCAGCAGAAAAAGCGTTTGATCGACGAGGAGATGTGCCTGTCCCGGGCGGGCACTGTCCGGCCGCGTCTCGGTGATCGCGTACGGAACCTCGAGCGCGGATCGCCCGACATCTCGCGTGACGGTGACCACCGCCGGCAGGCGCGCGACCGAGTCCTGCTGTGCGCCAGCTCGCGCAAAGGCAATCGCGCCGACAAGAAGAAGCACGGCCTGTCGCTTGCGACGGCCGGGGATCTTCGGTGCCAGCGACTGATGTCGGAAAGGGGTGTTCCGCATTGTGCGCGCTCTGATGCAAGGTCCTGCTGCCGAGCACCCGCTCGGACTTGGCGGCGTCACTCTGATTGGAATGAATCGCCTCACCATCACAAAGCTACTCATCACGCTCGGTCTGATTATCGCCGTCGCGCTTCTCACTCGGCTCGCGCGCGCGGTGCTGCGTGGTGTGTTACAAGGGTCGTCGCACGAGCGCGGGTATTTCTGGGGTCGTCAGGTCATTCGCATCCTCTCGGCCGCGTTGCTCCTGTTCGGGGTGATCTCCATCTGGTTCGACGATCCGGGTCGCATGGCCACCGCAGCCGGACTCGTGTCCGCGGGCATTGCGATCGCATTGCAGCGCGTCATCACCGCGTTTGCGGGATACGTCATCATTCTTCGCGGGAGGATCTTCAACGTAGGCGACCGTGTTGCCATCGGCAGCGTTCGTGGCGATGTCATCGCGCTGGATTTCATGCAAACCACCGTGATGGAGATGGGTCAGGCGCCCGAAGAGCAAGGCGACGCGCCATCGATGTGGGTGCATGGGCGACAGTACAGCGGCCGCCTCGTGCGCGTGACGAACGACAAGATCTTCGACTCGCCCATCTACAATTTCACGCGCGAATTCCCGTATCTCTGGGAGGAATTTCGGATTCCGATCTCGTATCAGGGGGATCGCGCGCGCGCCGAGCAAATCCTGCTCGACGCTGCCCGTCGTCACAGTGCGACGCGGACCAATGCCGCGCAAGCGGCCTTCGTTCAGCTTCGCGAACGCTATCGCATGCTGCACGACGACGACCTTCAGCCGCGCGTCTTCTACAAGATGACCGACAACTGGGTGGAGCTCGCACTTCGCTTTCTCGTGGAAGCCGATCGGGTGCGAACGGTGAAGGACGCAATGACGAGAGACATTCTTCCTGCACTCGAGGCGGCGGGGATCGGCATCGCGTCGACGACATTCGAGATCGTCGGCCTGCCGCCGGTGCGAATTACGAGGGCCCGCGAGGACGAACAGAAGAAGCACGAGCTGTCGGCATAGTCGAGGTTTCATGCACGGCGGCTACGCTGCTATTTTGCGTGCAGACCCGGTAGCTCAGCTGGTAGAGCAACGGACTTTTAATCCGTAGGTCGCGGGTTCGAGACCCGCCCGGGTCATTGCAGCGCAACGAGTTAGCGACGCACGCTCGGCGCTCGGCTCCAAATGGTGCACCAGTGGTACACAACGACGCCCGACTCGATGTGCTGAGTCGGGCGTTCGCGTTCGCTCAGCTTTGCGCGGAGCGCTGTGGCGGGAACGGGAGCACGCCGCGATCCTTCGACGCTGACGCGCCGAGCTTGGCGAGCTTGCTGACTCCGTCGCGCAGATCGTCCTCGTTCACGATGTCGTAGCGATCGAACACGCAGCGCGTCTTATGCCCCGACAACTGCATGGCGATGTGCTCGGAGACGCCCGCTCGCACGAGGTTGCGCACCGCCGTCCGGCGAAGGTCGTGAACGATGCGGCCGACGAGCTGAGGACGCACCACGGCGCGCGCCTTCTCGCTGCGTGGCTTGCCAGCGTGTGCCGCTCGATCGCACGCCGTCGCCCACGCGCGCTTGTACCCCCGAACCGACTCGCCGCCGCGGTGGAAGACCCACGGAATGATCGAATCGGTCGCCTTCTCTAGCTCGGTCGTGCGCGCGCGCTGCTCGTCCATCAGCGCCTTGAGCGCAGGCAACGCCGCGAATGGAAACGTTCGACCGTCGCCGTTCTTCGTCGTGTTCACTTCGAGCCTAACGACGCCGTGCGTGAAGTCGACCTGCGCCCACGTCAGCGGCAGCACCTCGGAGCGCACGCGCCAGCCCGTGTAGTACCCGAAGCGGAGCGGCGCTCGCCAGTACTCGGGTAGCTCGTTGACGACGGCCTCGAAGTCGTCGGCCTCGAAGAAGCCGGTGCGCGCGTTCTTCAACTTCCCCGACGACTTGAGAAACGGAACCTTCGGAAGCTTCCCGCTATCCACGGCGAGCTTGAACGCGTGCTTGAGCGCGGCGCGCTCGATCTCGATGGTAGCGGGCGCCGCGCCAACGTCCTGCCGCTGGGCGCGATAGCTCTCCCAGCGATCGGGCGTGATGCGCAGGACGCGATCGCCGCCAGCGTAGCTCACGACGCGCGATTGACGATCGTTCGCGTCAGCACGCTTCGCCTCGCCGCCGAAGAACTCGCTCAACCGAGCGAGCGCGTTCTCCAGCCGGCGCCACGACTTCTTGCGCTGCGCTCGGTAGTCGTCGAGGATCATCGTCGCGAGGTCGCCGAACCGCAGCCGGTGCGCCTCGCCGATCTCCTCGCCGCGATCCTTCTTGCTCGTGCGATCGCGTAGCAGGCGCGTCGCCTCGGCCTTGCTCGTCGTGTGCGTCGCCTCCGTCCGCCGCCTGCCGTGCACGTCGTAGTAACGCATCCACCACTGCGGAGCCTCGCGCACCTCGCGCTCGCCCCTTTCGTTGACGCGCACGCGTCGGCGCCGGAACAAGCACCCGCTCCCGTTCGGCGCCTTCTCCTTTCTATTGCTCATGGCTGCTCTCCTCATAATTGGGCCGTTCGGATGGTTCGCTCATCGGCTCGCGCGCTCAGCGCGTCGCACGGCGCGGTTGGCGTCGGCGAGATCGCGCGCGAGCGCGGGCTTGTCGGGTCGCACGATCGCGGCGAGCGCCTTCACGGCATCGCGCAGCGATACGAGTTGCGCGTGCGTGATCCCGTCGCCGAGCTTCGCGCCGAGTGTGGTAACGGTGCTCGCCCCTTTTGCGTCTCCCGCCTTCTTGGCTAGAGCGACGAGTGCGTCGCCGGCTGCGCTCGTACGTCGGTCGTCGCGCTTTGGTGCGGGCTTCTTGCCGTTCCCCTTCTTCGGTGCCCGCTTCGCGGCTGGCTTCTTCGTCGTCGGGTGCTCGGAGTCTTGCGTTGCTTCGTGTGGCGTCGTCATTCGTCGTTCCTCGATTCGAGTGGCGGGTGCGGCTGCCTGCTCTCGTTAGGCACCCAGAATCAATTTATGGTCGAGCGGAGACGATCCGAATGGCCACCTAACGAGGCTCGCCACAGCCGTCTACGGCTGGCTCGCGCGGCGCTTCGCCAGCTCCCGCTCGAGGGCGGCCTCGGGGAAGCGCAGCGTCCGCAAGCCGAAGCGCACGCCGCCGAGCTTCTTCGCGTTGCGATAGACGTAGCGCACCTTCACGCCGAGCCGGCTCGCGACCTCCTGCGGCGTCAGGAGCTTGCTCGCGTCCGGCGTAGCGTTAGGCGCTGGCGTCGCCGCGCCCGGTGCCGGCGCGAGCAGGCGCGACGCGAGCCGCGCGAGAGCGGACGGCAGCAACTCGCGCGGGATCGCTTCGATCGCGGCCAGTGGATCGCCCGGCGTGGCGCTCACTTCTCGTCCACCACGACGCGCCCGTTTCGCGAGGCAGCGATCAGCGCGGCCCCCTCGTACTTGCGCCGATCGGACGCCTGCTCGGGCGTCAGGTGCACCGTGCGGAACTCGTCGAGCGCGGCAACTGACTGCGCGGCCCAACGGGCGACGTGCTCGTAGACGCCTTCGTATGGCGCGCCGTAGAGCAGCGGATCGCTCGACAGCTTCGCGGTGCCGTCCTCGTTGACGACCACGAAGCCGTAACGCGGCGAGTAGCGAAAGAGCGGCGCCAGCTCGGTGAGCGCGTACGGGAGGAATGCCTGCAGGTCGAAGCCGCACCGCTCGGCGACGTCAACGAACGCGCGCGTCAGGCGCGGGCCGAAGTGGCGGCGGGATTCTCGCGCATGGCGGCGGCGTCGTCGGCGCCGTACTCCCCGAGCAGGGCGTCGAGGCGCTGGTAAAACTCGCTCGCTCGGTCGTCGTTAGGTGTGGTCACGGGTCGCCGTTCGTTAAAGGTCGATCATGTCGCCGCCGCCCGCCGTAGCGTCGATCGTCCCGAAGCACATCGACACGGCGTCGGCGAGGTCGGGCGAGCGCCCGATGCGGGTCTTCAGGTCGTCCTTCGGCTCGATACGGATCTTGCCGGACGAGTCGATCTGGTACTGCGTTTGGAGGAGTTCTTCGAAGAGCCGTTCGTTGCGCGGCAGCGCGATCAAGCCGTCTTCGAGGAGCGCGCGCAGCGTCCAGAACACCTCTGCTCTCCGGTTGTAGAAGCGGTCTTTGTCGAACGCGGGCCGCGCCGAGTTGTGTGAGCTCACCGGCCAGCGTAGCTCGGCGAGCCGGTCGTGAACGCCGCCGCCTAAACCGATGGTGTCGATGACGAGACTGCTCAACTCGCCGCTCGCGATGCCGGGCCCGTACTGCGTTTCGCTCGACGTGAAGATCAGATTGCGCGACGCGTTCGGCGCGAGATGCCGCGCGCGCAGAATCTCGACGACCTTGCCGCACGTCTCCATCAGATCCGAACCCTGCCACGTCTCGACGAGCTTGAGCACCGGCCCGCGCCGCAGCGCGAGGCACGACGAATCGGGGCCGAAGCGCGCGGGATCGACGGCCGCCGCGTAGTCGCTCGCGCGCGCGTCCTCGTCGAGCGCGCCGCTCTCGTGTCGCCTGACGGCGGCCTCCAGCCACGCGCGCGTGACCAGAGCGTGGGCCGACGTCTCGGGGAACTGCCCGAGCACGCGCGCGATGTAGGCGGGCGAGTTGATACCGCCGAAGTTGTCGCGAATGCGCTTGATGAAGGCGCGCGTTACGCCGCCGGGGACGCGCTTGTCGTTATGCACCACGTTCGGATGGTCGAACGCGGAAATCGTAAACGACTTCCACGACGACGACGGGCGCGTGATCGTGTAGAACATCCCGCAATCGGGCGAGACGGGGTTGCCGATCGCGAGCACGCGGTCCTCGTCGCTGACGGCGCACGAGAGCAGGCCCTCCCACGCGAACGGCTCGACCCCCTGACACTCGGAAATTATGACGAGGATTCGGGGGGCGTGGTGGCCGGTGAGCTTGGAGGCGCCTGAGCTTCCCGAGGACGTCTGCGCGAGGATGCCGACGCGATCGGACTCGACTTCCTCGGGCAGCCGCAGCGCGTTGGTGAACAGCTGGCCGGGGAGCTTCGCGCGGTGCCAGAAGCGCGCAATCTCCGTCTTCATGAGAATTTCGTGAACTTGGCGCTCACTAGGCGCTGTGATCAGCACGAGCCCGCGCCGGGCGTAGACCCACCACAGCGCGAGCGCCGCCGCGAGCCAGTCCTTGCCGACGCCGTTCGCGGACTGCACGGCGATGAGCGGATCGTCAATGAGCGCGTCCGCGATCTCAACCTGCTTGCTCCACGGATCGCCCTTCAGCACGTCGCGGATGAAGCCGATCGGATCGTCGGCGTACTTGGTGTACTTCGCGGTTCGATTCGCCGTGCGGGATCGCGACGCGATCAGCTCGCCCAGCTGCTCTTCGAGCTTGTCGAGCTTGCGAGGGGTGGTCATACGAACACGGCCCAGATGAGCTGCCCCACGTTGGTCGCGCCTTCGAGCGCCGTCGCCACGATGGTCCCTGAGCCAGCCTGCGGGATTACCCGGCCGGACAAGCTCCCGTTGACCTGCGCCTTGAGCGCGTCGCCCGCGTTGATCGGCTGCACGGTGCCGGCCTCCACGAGGAACGGGCGTCCCTTACATGCGAGAAGTCCTCTGGTCGCGGTGCCGGCCCCGCCCCCGCTGTCATCGGGGCCCGATACGCCGTGCACCGCCTGGCCGGTTGCGGACGGGAACGTCGCCTGCGGCGGGATGCTGGACCAGATGAACAGCCGCCGCGCGGTGTAGGTGGTGCCGAGGCCATCGGTCGGTGGCTGGACCCCGAGCGTGCCGGGATAGGGCTCAAAGTAACCCATGAGAGTTTCCTAATCGCGAAAGAAGAAGGGCGGGCCGCTCGGTCCGCGCGCGCGTGCGCTGCGACCTGAAGGAGTCCGATGGCGCGGAGAGGACAGGCCGGAGCACGCGGCCGAGCGGCGGGCGAAATCAGTAGATGACGGGGAACGGGGGCTCGGTGAACTGCTGATCGGGATCATCGAGCACGCGCGCCGGCGGATCGCCGGATACTGGGTCGAGCTCCGGCGTAACGACTAAGCGACCGTCCGGGCGGCGCTGCTCGTTGATGCTGCCGGTGAAGTCGGCGCGCCCCAGCCAGCCGTAGGGCGGGCTCGTGATCGTGGACTGCACCACGTCGATGTCGGCCATGAGGCGCGGCACGACGGCGCGCACGATCCTCGCCGCGTGGTTCTCGGCGGTGGTGCGAATGAGATCGATCGCGCGCAGGATCTCGGCGAGGGGATCGACGCTGCTGTCGCCGATCGCGTTCGAGCCGACCATCGACTGATAGCGCTCGTCGCTTCTCCACAGATCGAGCGTCGGGCGGATCGCGACCGCCGTGAACGTGTCGAAGTTGAGAACCGCGTTCCACGCGATCTCGATCAGCGTCTCGAAACGGAGCTTCGGCTGCGAGACCTGCGCGATGACGACGCCAGCCTGCGCGATCTGCGTCGCGCTGGCGTTGATGTCGCGGCACTCGCGCAGATCGAGCGACCACTTCTTGTAGAGCGCCGTGGCCTGCCGCTGCGCGCCGTCCACCAGCGGCGCCATCTTCGCGCGCAGTTGCGCGTCGAGTTCCTGACGCTGGGGGTCGAACGTCGAGGCGACGAGCCGGCGCGCCTGGTACGTCGGCGCCGGGACGTCCGCGAGTTGCGCCTCGTACGTGGCGATCATCGCCGCCTCGTCGCGCGCTAGCTGGCGGAGCTGATCGACGAGCGGCTGTGTCGTCGCGACGGCGACCGAGAGGAAGCGCCGTAACGAGGCGATTACGCCGTCACCTTCGACGAGCTTCTCGCCGCCAACGCGCTGCCCGCGCGCGAAGTCGAGGATGCCCTGTTTCCGATCGGGCTCGTCGGGCTCGCCGATCGTTAGGCGCGGGATCGTGTTGAACGTGGTCATGTGCGTTGTCTCCGTGAGGGGGTCCGTGGGAGCTAGTGGTTAGCGCTCTTCCTTCTGCGCCGTCGGCTGCTCCCTCAACTCGTCGATCGTCCACGGGAAGGTTCCGTGCGCCTCGATTAGTTCGGCGTGCTTCTTCAGCAGCCCGGCGAGCTTCACGATCTCTGCGAGGAGACGCCGCACTTCCGTCGCGTGGGCGAACACTGCTTCGAGGTCGCTCGGCTTTTTGTCGTCTGCGATCATGGGCGTTCTCCGTGGAAGGGTCCGTGAGCGTTGCTACGGGATACGCCATTCAGCTCGCCGCGTCGAAATCGGCTGCTCGCTCGCCGACGCACCGGGCGCTATACGCGCGAAAGGCCGCCGTTAGGCAGCCTATCGAACGCGCAGAGACAGCGCAGAGGGCGACGACGACCGCGCTATCGCTCGGCTCTCTCTCCCTTCCCCGTCGCTTCGCGAGCCATGCGCTCCAGCTTCGCGTAGCGCTGCTGTAGCTCGGTGACGTTGAGACTGCGCACGAACGCGTCGAGCGCTCGCACGGCGACGGCGCCTTGCCGCGCGTCGATCAATCCGCTCGCCGATGCGTGAACGAGCCACGAGCTAAACGCCTTCGCGTCCTCCGCCGTCTGCGGCGGGGGTGGCGGCGTCGCGCGCTCCCATCGTCGCTTGCCGCCGACCTTTCCGCCGTTGCTCTGCGCGGCGCTCGCCTTGCCCTTGCGATTCGGGTCGTGGAACAGGCATCGATACGTGCCGTCGTCCAGCAGCGCGAGCCCGCCGATCTGCCGGCAGCGTCGCCCGCTGCGCGCCTTCGCAGCGCATTGCGGTGTCGTTCTCATAGCGATCTCTCCTGAGTCGTTAGGCGCACGCTGGATATTCGATTCAGCGCACGGGTAAATGATCGTTGCGATTGAACGAGTTACAAACCGTGGTCAACCACGATGGAACCACGGCACGTGCGAGGCGTTTCTTCGCCTTTGTGCGCGCGATTCACCGTCGATCGTCGAGAGCACGTCCATTGAGGTGTTTCGCTCCGCCGTCATCACCAGCAGCGTCGTCAGGTCCACACGCGGAAGCACCGCGCACAGTCGCACGTCGTCAGGCTCGGCGGCCTTGAGATTGAGCCGCACGCTCCAGCTCGTGTCGTGTCGCGTCGCGTACCCCAGCGTGACGGCGGCAGCGGTGAAGGCGCCGTTGGACACATATCCGACGTGCCAGTCGCAGCCCGTCCACGCGAGACCTCGGCTGACCCGGGACCAGTGGCTCTCGACGACGTGCTTCCACCCGTAGCTCGTCGTGTGCCCGAGCGTCTTGGTCTTCACGCCGAAGCACGCGAGCCACGCGAGGCACTGCGCGTATTCGCTGAGTTCGATCGAACGGCAGCGATGCGTCGCCTTCGGCGTATGCGGGCCGGTGACCCAACCGCACATCGTCAGCGGGATGCGCGCCGTGAGCTCGTCGAGCGTTAGCCGCAGCAGTTCGCGATTCCAGCGTAGGCGCTCGATGACGTCGAGCGAGCGGAGCGTGCTGTCGTTTGGCATGTTCTCATCTCTCCGTATCTATCGGTTTGGTTCGTCGCGAACCGTGGTAGTGAGTCCCTTTCGCGCCTATATGGCGCGAAAACGGGACTCACTCACTCCACCGAGTGAGTCCCGCTCGGGGACGCACCGGGACTCACTGGGCCTTTTCCCGAGCGAAACGAGTGAGTCCCGGCTTTGGGACTCACGGGACTCACTGCGGCGCGGGAGTGAGTCCCGGCTTCGGGACTCACTCGCATCACCGGGGCGTTTCGGCGCCTGTCTGGACTCTTGGCTCATGGCCGCTCGGGCTGAACGGTTGCGGCGCGATCGGCGCGCCACGCGGCAATCTTCGAGGTCGTGCGACCGCGCTCGAACTGCTCGATCGTGAGCGTGATCGCGTCGCTCGCGACGGCCTGTTCCCGCACGACGTAGGCGTGCTTCTGCTCGGTGCCGGTGTTCGCGAGCGTCCCGCGCCTAACGAGGGCATCGATCGCGCTGACGACGTGCTCCTGCTTGCCGCCGATCAGCTCGATGATGCGGCGCCGGCTGACGCCGGGTTCCTCGGCGACGACCTCGCGCACGCGGCGCTCCAGCGCGTGCGTGACGCTCTCGGCGACGCGGTAGCCATCGCGGCCGAGATCGACCGAGATCTCGCTGACGCCGAGCCGTCCGCGACTGATGAGGGCGCGGCGGTTCGCCGGTCCGGCGTTCTTGCGCTTGCGGCGGTTGACGAGCAGCACGATCTGATCGACCGTCGCGCCGATCGCCGTCGAGTCGCGGTACTCCTCCTCGTCGGCCTTCGTCGTGTGGTGAACGACGATGATCGCCGCGTCGTGCACCCGGGCCAGCTCCTTCAGCCGGAGCAACGCCTCGGGCCATTCGTTCGACGAGAACGGGTCCTTCACCCGTACGAGATTCGACAGCGTGTCGAGGACGACGAGCTTCGGCTGCACCTGGGCGACGAGCGCCTCGATCTCGGCCAGCCGCTCCTCGAGCGCGCCGAACGCCGGATACAGCACGTGGACGCGTGCGGGCTCGGCGTCGTATCGGATGAAGCGCTCCGCGAGATCGTAGGTGTGTTCGAGGTCGGCGCTGACCCAGAGCACGTCACTCGGCGCGCACGGCTGCCCCAGAAACGCGCGCCCCCGCGAGACGCACGCCGCCGCGCTCGCGAGGAACGTGGACTTGCCGGCGTACTTCTCGCGCCCGGCGAGCAGCGACAGCCGCCCCGGCCACGCGACGTGGGGCAGCAACGGGTCCGGTTTGACGAGCAACTCGTCGTCGAGCAGAATGTCGGCGAGCGAGTAGAGGCGGCGCTCGGTCGTCTGCTCCGGCGGCCGCTCGCGCGCGACCGTCGAGATGGCGCGCTGGATCGTGCGCGCGAGCCAGGTCATGTCGCCGCGCCTCGTGTCCCATTTCGGCGCGTCGCGGCCCGCCTCGTCCGCGAGCGCGGATTGCCGCATCAGCTGATCGATTCGTTCGGCATCGCCGCCGACGTGCCTAACGAACATGCACGCGAGGGCGAGGTCGCTCTCGCTCGCGCTCTTGCCCGCGCGCGTCTCGCCCGCCTCGAACAGACGATGAAACTCGCTCGCGTTCGCGGCGGCGATTAGCTCGCAGACTTCTTCGTCAGTCAGGTGTGCGTTGCGCACCGGCAGCGACGCGGGCAGAAGCGTCAGCGGGCTCACGCCCTTCTTGTTGGTCGGTTCGTCCTTGCTCGCCTTCCCGGCGTTGTGCTTGGCGACGAGCTTTTCCACGCTCGGTGGCAGCGTCGCGACATCGCGATCGTTCAACCATTCGTACGGCTTGCCGGTGTCGCGGCGAAACGACGGCGGCGCCACGACGTAGCCATCGCCGAGCAGGTCGAGGCTCGGCCGGATCTTGATGTAGCGGCGCGCCAGCTCGGACGGCACGCCGTCGGGAATGGCGAAGTAGAGATGCCTACGGCCCGCGCGTCCGCTCGACGCTTCGAGGGTCGCTGGAAGCCGAAGCTCCCGGACGCTGCGCCGTGCTTCGGGCCCGTCCACATCGACCACGAACGGACCGCGCACCGGATCGCAACGCAGGCCAACGTTCGCGTCGGGATTCTCGCGCCACCACGCCTTGATCTGCTCGGGATCGTCGGTCCCATCGAGGTGACCGTGCGTGCCGCCGAACGGTTCCTTCTCGCCGGGTTGTAGGGGAAAGACCCGCCAGCCGCGTTTCGTCGCATAGTCGAGAGCGGCCGTGAGAAACGGATTCTTCTTCGTCATGCTGCTACCTCGTTGGCTGCGACTTCTCGGACGCAGTATTCCCCGCCGCCGCAGTCGGCCGTGCGGTATCCGTCGCCCGCGCCGAACGGCGATCCCTTGCCGCACGCTCCGTGAACGTGCGAGTGCTCGCCGAACGCACAGCGATCGACGATGAGTAGATCGTTATCGCGCCTCCCGACGCGGCGCGCGGGCACGATCGGCGTGCCGTCAGCGTCGATGCCGAGTAGGCTCGCAGGACTCGACGGTGGAGCGGCATCAGCCCGTAGAGACCGCGCAGACCTCGGCGCCGAGGACTTGCTCACTCGCCGGTCTTTGGCCGCGGCGCCGTCATGGACGCGCTGCGTGTGATTCGTTAGGTTGCGCATGCTTTCCTCCTTGGTGAGCAGCAGTTGTGCTGAGGGCCCGGCGTTTGGCGCGCGCGGGCCCTCATTGTGTATCGCCATGTGAAGCGCCGGGTCGGATTAGGCGGCTGCCAGCTCCGTGAGCGCTCGCTTGATGACCTTCTCGTCGGCCTCGTCGAGTGCGTCGAGTTCACCGTCGTACACCAGCTGTAAATGCGTCAGAGTGCGCTCGGCGGCTGCACGCTCGATCTTGGTGCGACCGGTGAGCGCCTTCCGCTGTAGCTCGGCGAACAGCGCCTTGACCTGAGCGATCATCGCCCCACGAATGGCGGCGCGCTCGACGTCCCACGGCGTGCGGGGCGGATCGTTCTCGTCATCGGCGCTATCGATCGCGAAGCCACTCGGCGCGACCGGCTCGGACGGCGACGCGTTCGCTTCCGCCGCCGCTGGGCTGCGCTCATCGAAGGGCTCGTCGCCACCGTCGGCTGTGCTGGTGTCGTCGAACTTCGCGAACCGGTCCTGCTCCTTCTGCATCCGCCGCAGCCGATTGTCGAGATTCTTCAACACATGGCGGCGGAAGATGTGAAAGAACCTCGCGAGGTCGTCGTACATCGCGCCAATGTCGCCGCGCCAACTCGCGGGTAGCCTGATCGCGTCGCCGGCGGTGCATAACGACGGAGCCTCGCCACCGTGCAGCCATTGAACGGGCAGGTGCTGGATATTCGGACTGCGCTCGTCGATCGGGATGAATGCCCGCATCAGCGTCAGCGATCTTCCGACCTCATCGCGCACTAGCTCGCGCTTCGCGTCGGCGAACGTCTCAAGCTCGATGTGCTGGCGCCAGTGCGCCTCGATCATCTGCCATCTCTTCGGATTCCAGAGCTTATTCGCGAACAGCTCCACGAGCGAGTGCTCATGCGCGGCTGACCACCACGGCGCTTCGTCGTCGTGCAACTCCTCGGAGTCGAGGAGATGCACGACGCGCCAGCCCCACTCGGCGTATACCGTTAACCCGGCGCTCACGACTTCCTCGCGCGCCGGAAGGGGCGTCGCTCTGCCGCGTACCGGCGAGCATCGGCTCTTTCGATGAGCCACATCGGGCCGAGGCGCTCGGAGCGAATCTCGCCCCTCAACGCACCTCGGCGGATGACGAGATAGCCGACGCGGAACTGCTGCGCCGCAGCCTTGATCGTCACCGGATCGGTGAGCTTGATCTTCATTGTAGTCCTCGCGAGAGATGGGGACGCGCAAAGCGCCGCCCGATGGGCGGTGTGAGGCGCTTCGATGCTGTCTGGGATGCTTCCTACGGCGGGAAGTGCGTCGCGCGTGCGCGAGGAATCGGCGTGGCCGATGTATCAAGCTCGCGTATCAGTATCAAAAGCGCAACAGCGGAAGGCGGAAGGATGAACGCGATTTGTTTGTTCTTTTTCGACGCGGCGAACTGCATGGCGAGAGAGGGTAGACGACCGAGACCGGCTCGCGTTCGGCGAGCGTGGAGCGTCGTCGCACACCTCTCGAATGGAGCATCCAATTATGCTGACCGAGCCTAACGACGAAGTGATGTACCTGACAAGACTGCCTGAAAAAATTCCTGACGGATTCGTACTGGTGCACAACCACGTGCGTCCGATGCGTCGCCTCGGATCGCGTGGATTTCGCGCGTGGCTGCAGAAACCCGACGCGAAGCTCGAAGCTTGCTCGTGCGGCTGGGCATCGGAGTTCAAGGAGCACCGTCGGGTGCGAGGCGGCCGGACCATATGGAGTGTTCAGCAGACGCGAAAACGAGCTAGAAGATTGCTATCCTAGCTCGTTCGGCATTTGGGGCTAAGAACCTACGGGACAATAGTTTATAGAACCGCCATAACCGATCCTTCGGTAATTGTTCGCACAGCGGGCGCGAGCGCGCTATCTTTAGCAGATGTTTACCTGCGGATAGCCGCGACGCCGCGCGAGAGGAGAGCGCACACAATGGCAAAGTTCAGAATCAACCTGAAGCTTCAGGGACTTGAGCTTGAGATCGAAGGAAGCCGAGAGGACGCGCCGATGATCGCGAGCAATCTCGGACGACAGTTCACGAACCTGCTTGGACCTGCGGCGAGCATCGTTGAAGGCGAAGCCGTGGTCGTGAACGAGAAGGTCGTGCCGGTACAGGCGCAGCCCGCCGCTGACGGTGCTTCGCCGAAGCGCAGGCGCGCTCGCCGTCGCTCAACCACGTCGAACGGCACCGACGCCGCCGACAAGTCGGCCGTCGCGATCGACTGGACTCACGACGTCGAGAAGTTTGGCTTGCCGCAGCAGTCTTGGAGTGCCCCCAAGAAAGGCATGTGGCTTCTTTGGATCGTAAGTCAGCAAACGACGCCAGCCCAGGTTGAGCTGACGCGATTCCAAATCACGGAGACGTTCAACAAGCACTTCAAGTCCGCCGGTCCGATTCGGCAGGACAACCTCGCACGCGACTTCGGCAAGGAGAAGACGCGCAGACCCCCACGTGTATCAGAGGATGCGAGCCAAGAACCCTCCCTGTGGTTCCTCACCGACGCCGGCAAAAAGTACGCGCAGGCTCTTGTCACTGAGGCGTTAGGCGGCAATACGGCGCCAGACGAGGCGGAGACCAGCGAATAATCCGTGGGTCTCGTCGAGAAGAATGCGATCATCGCACGACTCGCTCCGCCCTGCGATAACGAACTCGCCGAGCAATTGCTCGACGAGTTCGTCTCGATGGAGAGGCGCTTCATTCAGCGCGATTGGGAGCCCGCCGAGCTAGACGGCGGGCAGTTCGCCGAGATCCTCGCGCGCGTGCTTTACCACATCGATTTCGGGACGCCGAATCGAGCCAAGCCGTTCGACGAATGCGCCAAGTACATCGAGAACGAGCAGGTGCCACACCGGATTACGCCACGACAGGATGCACTCCTGCTGCTCAAGACCCTCCGCGTGATCTACAAGTTCCGGAGCCAGCGCGGCGCCGTTCACATTTCGCCGACGTACAAGGCCAACGCGATGGACGCGAAGGTCTTGATCGAGTGCGTCCGCTGGTGCATGAACGAGACGATGCGCCTGTTCTGGCAGGGTGATCCCGAGAAGGCTGCGAAGGCCATTCGGGAAATTCTGCAGTTCGACGTGCCGTGTGTTGGCGTATGGAACGACGTCATCATGGTACAGCGCACCGATCTTGAAAAAGACGAAGAGGTGCTCGTGCTCCTGCACTACGCGGGCGAGCAGGGTTTCACGAAAGAGGAGCTTCAAAAATACGTGAAGTTCTCGCCTCGCTCGTTAGGTCGATCGCTCGACGATCTAGTGGCGCCTGAAAAGCGCGAGATCGTCCTGCTCGGGAACGGCTGTTATCGGCTAACAGACAATGGGTCCAGGCGGATTCGCGAGGAGCTGGCGGACAAGCTCCTGCTTCAGTAACCACCGAGTGAAACTATGGACTGGCTGACGTTCATCGCGACGATCGCCGGACACGTCGCGTGGCCCATAGCCACCCTCTGCATCGTCTGGATCTTTCGGAAGCCGATCCTTCTTCTGCTTCAGCACATAACAAAGCTGAAGTGGAAGGAGCTAGAGGTCTCGTTCGAGGCTCAGGTGGCGGAGGCCAAGAGCGAAGCTGCTGAAGTGCTGCCGCCGGCCAAGCCACAAATCGCATTGCCAGCGCCCGTTCAAGCGCTATTAGCTGCTTCGCCGCAAATGGCGATCGTGCAAGCCTGGACGGAGGTCGAAGACGCTGCCCGCGTTGCAGTCGCCAAGCACGATCCGATGCAGCCGGTACAGCCGTACGTGTCGGCGCAGAAGATCAGGCGGGCGCTCGAAGACGCAAACGTGCTGACGCCGAGTGAGCTCGGCCTTTTTCAGGAGTTGCGCGCTCTGCGCAACCAAGCGGCGCACACCCCCGACTTCGTAATTACCGAAGAGGCAGCACGCGACTACGTCCAGCTGGCCGCAAGGCTCGTGGAGCGGTTGAGGTCGAGCTAGGGACCGTGGAACCACATGGTACACTACCCCCAGCGACAGCTGGCGGAACCTCGCGCCATTCGGGTCGATTGCATCGCGTTGAAAACGGAGCGGTTACGTCGCGAGCTGGCGCGAGGCGTCGCGAGGTACCACCCGCCACTATTCGCTTTTAATCCGTAGGTCGCGGGTTCGAGACCCGCCCGGGTCACTCTGTGACGAGATCCATCAGCGCGCAGCCTTGTTACGAGCGCATCAAGGGAGTCGCCGAGCGCACCGAACTGGGATTATGTCGCGAAGAGAGGAGTGCTGTAGCGTTGGAGGCGAGTCGTCAGCGCGGAGAGGCGTAATGTCAGCGCCTCGAGGCGTAATGTCAGCGCCTCGAGGCGTAATGTCGGCGCGTCGAGGCGTAACTTCGGCGCGTCGAGGTGAGTTTGTAGCGCGTTGAGGCGGGTTGTAGGCGCGTTGAGTCGACTTGGGTAGCGCGTCGAGCCGAGGTGGCACCGCCTAGAGACGACTTAGCACCGGCTAGAGATGAATTAGAAGCGCGTAGAGATGACTTAGCACCGCCTAGAGACGACCTGGAGAAGGCCCGAGAGCAGTTGGTAGCCGCTCGAATTGACTTGTACCCAGCGCGAACAGTCCTGGCCGCGCTTGAAGCTTGCTTGGACGCGCCGCGAGCGGACGGCAGGATCCCGAGTGACGCGAGAGCGTGCCACGCGGTCCGATTGGACGAGAGCATTAGTCCATCCTCCTCGATTCCAACCCTGCCGGAGCCGTGAACACCATCTGGTTGGACCTCTTTCATCCCGGCGTGCCACTCGCCGAGAAGATCGTCCGCACGATCGCTGTCTACGCGTTTCTGCTCATCGGACTTCGGGTCGCCGGCAAGCGAGAGCTCACGCAGCTCAACCCGTTCGACCTCGTCGTCCTGCTCCTCCTGTCCAACACCGTGCAGAACGCCATCATCGGCGAGGACAACTCGCTCATTGGCGGCGTCTTCGGCGCGGCGACGCTTCTCGCACTGAACGGGATCGTCGTGCGGGCGCTCTTCCATTGGGGGAAGCTCGATACGATAGAGGGACGCCCCGACGTCTTGATCCGCAATGGACACATCGTGCGGCGGCATCTCGAGCGCGAGCTGATCACCCTCGCCGAGCTGGAGGCCGCGGCGCGGCGCCAGGGAATCGAGTCACTCGCGCACGTGAAACACTGCCGCCTGGAGACTGGAGGCGCGCTGACCTTCATCCAGAAGCACCCAACCGACGACGAAACGCGCCATCACGACCTCATGCTCCACCTCGAGCGGCTCGAGGCAGTTCAGCGTTCGCTAAAGGAGCAGGTCGAGGCGCTGGGCAAGAAGATCGAGGGAACCGAAAACCGCAGCTGATCTCCGCCACGCACCGCATCGAGCTGGCTGCCGAGAAATGCGCGGATGCGATGGACGGCCAGCTCCCCGGGCGCTGCCGACCAGGGCGCGGCACCCAAGACGCTGCTCGCCCACGCCGGCCGGCCGTCGGGCGTGAACCAGCGGGCGCGCATTCGCGCCATGCCGAGCGCCCGCGCATCGAGCGCAAGGTCGAGCAGCCGCTGCCGCGCTTTGAGCTCGGGCGGCAGGTCACCATGCACCGCACAGATTACCGGCCGGCCGCTCGTTAGGCGCAACGGGTCGTCGTCGAACGGCGAGGGGCTCAGTACGATGCGCCGCCGCTGCAGCGGCATCGAGAGCACGTGCCTAACGAGAATGTACGGATCCACGGCCCGGGCGTCGGCCCACTGTGAGAGAAAGCCTTCTCTCACCGACTCGGGTAGATACGTCATCTCCTCCACGGCGTCGACCAGAGGCCGCGCGGCGCCGAAGATCATCGCCACCGGCGAGACGGTCGTGTATCCCGTGAGCGCGGCGTCCTGCACCGCGGAGAGATAGCCGTCAGAGCGTCCTTCCCGCGCCAAGGAGACCGCGACCAGCCAGTCCACGCTTCGCGCGAAAACTTCCGCCGGACGTTCCTCGGTCGGCGCACTTCCGCGACGAACGACTCGTGCCGCCGCAAGATCGCGCATGGACGAAGCGAGGGGACCGCGCTGCTCACGCACCGCGCGATCGGTGCTGTAGCCGCTGCCCGCGTAGAGGCTCCGCGCCGCCTGCCAATCCAAATCGTGCGCGAGCTCGTGCGCGAGCGTACCGGACGACGAGTAGATCGACATCCGAATGGTGCGTGTTGCGGGATCGTGGAGCGCGAGGATCGTGTCGGGCAGGCCTCCCGACGCCACCGCCATGCGCAGCCCCGCAACGGACAGGCCGCCCAGGACGCGCTGCATGTCGCGAATGCTCGTGCCGATCAAGCGCAAATAGTATGGTTGCCACTCACGACGCACATCGCGATCGAAGCTGACTCCCGCGAGCCCAAACTCGGCCCGCAAATCGGCGACGCTCGGCGCTGGCGACCCGGGAAACCAGGGCTCCTCCTGCGCCATTGCGCGGAGTGCGGTAGCCGCGGCGAGCACGGCGAGGGCGCCATTATTCGTCGCCGTATCGCCACTCGCGAGCAAGAGATCGTATTGCGCCGCGAGCGTCTCGGCATTGCTTGCCGCCGTGAATTGCGACCGGACGCGACGGAGGTCCGGCGCCAGATCACTTCCGAGAAGCAGCGAGCGGTGCGTGCGAACCGTAACAGCGATAGGCGGTTCCGGCGGGAGCGCCGAGCCAAGCGTAGCGAGGTGCTGCGCGGTAGACAAACCCAGCAACGGACACTGAGCGCTCCCATGTGCAGAAGCCGAGGCACTCGTCGTCGACCGACTCAGGGAGCGGATGGAATCCAGCAACTTCGGCACATCGTTCATTGCTTCCGATTGGAGCGCGTCATCGAGAACAACCGCGGCCGGCTGCTCGACCGCGAAGGACCGATCGCGACGCCGCCTAACGAGCTCGACCAGCGGATCCAACTGATGCACACCAGCATCGTGGAGCAGATCGCGTAGATCGCTGCGCGCCAGGACACGATCACGCGTCAAAGCCGCCACCTGTGTGGCCACCACATCGCCCTGCTCCGCTACCGTCTGCTCACCGGCAGCGAGAGCGAACGCCAGGCGTACTGTCAGCTCCCCCACCCGAGGATCACGCGCCGACTCGATCGTTCTTTGAATGAGAGCGAGCTGAGCGACGCCGGCCGACTTGGGCCCGAACGCCGTCGCGACAGCAGTGTCGATGACGTACGCGTCGCCGCGTCGTAGCCGGGCGAGAATTGCCCAGACGAGGCGCGTACGGGTGGAGTCATCGAGGCGCGGATCGGCAAGCGCGAAGTCGGCGAGGCGAAACGGATCGCCGAGGCCAAGTCGCAAGCGCTCGAGGTAGCCGACGGCGACCACGGCCGCGGAATCTCCGCGCGATAACACCGAAGACGCACGATCGACGACGATCAACGAGTCGTAGTACGCAGCGGCACGCCGCATATGGGCCATCGCGTCTCCGCTGACCTCCGCGCGCGTGCGGAGCCAGCCGTAGGCCGATACAATGGCCAGCAGGCTCGCTGTGAGTAACAGCGACAATCTGCGGTGATTGCCCAGAATAACCATCATTCCTCAGTACCCGTCTCGTCGACGAGGGTTGCCCCTAGCGAGGTTTCCCCGGTCGCACGCAAGCGTCTATCATCACCCATGACGCGAATCTCATCGTTCCTGAGCACGTACCTCGGCATCGCGGTCGTCTGCCTCTTCACGACCTCGCACACTGCGCAGGCACAATCCGTCGCGGAAAGCAGAGCGGTACACGACACGGCGAAGCTTACGATCACGCCCCGCCATCCAGAAATTGGCTCGTTGGTACTGCTTTCTTTTAGACGCTCCAGCGCCTCCGGCGATTCTATTCTGGAAATAACAGGTTCGATGGCGAGCGAGCCTCTGCACTTTCGTCTCGATGGCGAGGGCACGGAAAGCGCTTTCGGGCTCGTTCCACTCGAAGCATCTGACACTGTCGTGGCACGAGTGGTTGTTCACCACGCTTCGTATCAGGACACACTCCGCTATGTGCTCGCCGTACCGCATCGTGTCAATCCGACGATCGGCCGGCCAGTGAGCGCACGTCGGTTACGCGTTTCCCGGGTGTACACCGCGAGGCCGGACTCGCTCACTGAGGCCCGGGTGGAGCGAGAGAATGCGGAGGCGCGCATGGTTGGCCGCCGGTCGCACCAAACTCCGGTCCTCTGGACACAGCCATTCCTTCGTCCCCGCGGCACACGGATCACGAGCACCTTCGGCTCCGGGCGTGTTTTCAACGGTCGTCTGTCCAGCAGTCATGGAGGGGTGGACTTCGCGGGGCAGCCTGGTGAACCAGTACGGGCGGCCAACCGTGGCGTAATCGCGCTCGTCGACAACTTCTTTCTGGCGGGCAACGTGGTGTACGTCGACCACGGTGGCGGAGTGGTGACGGGCTACTTCCATCTCTCGCAGGCGCTGGTCGCAGTGGGCGACACCGTGGCGCGCGGCCAGGAGATTGGCCTCGTGGGCGCGACTGGCCGAGTGACGGGACCGCATCTGCACTGGAGCGCTCGGTACGGGGAGCATACGGTCGATCCGATGGGTCTGATCGAGCTCACGCGACCTGTGGTGCGAGGCATGACGCGGACGTCGCATCCTTGATGGCTCTGGGCCGCGCCTCGCCGTGCGCTGCCTAACGGGGAGTGCCTAACGATGTAACTGTGGCCATGGCGATTCGGTGCCGTGTGGCCAACCGTCCTGTGAGGCGTGAGGGTGCCAAAACCTCATCAAGAGCCGTTTCGTCACATCCAGACCACTGCTCGTTTGCTCAAGCGGACGCTCGTTGAGCAGGAGTGCCCGTTCACAAGTGAGCTAGACCGGTTGACACCCGCTGACGCGCTTGGCTATTTACGTCAGCAGCATTACGAGGACGACACTCTCGGCGTCGCGAGGCATTGCGGATCATCCCCGCGGTTCTCGGCTTCGCCTGACGAGTGCCCTCGCGCAAGCCGCGTTGCGTCTCCGGTCCGCAATGACGCGAGCGAGACGATCGCGGAGGTCCATTTCTCCAGAGGTAGCGCAGGCTATGACGAGTCACCGCAGAGCTGTCCTTGCTGGCAGCCTTGTGCTGCTCGCGCTCATCCCCGTCGCGGGGCGCGCGCAGCAAGGGACGACGGTCACGGGTCGAGTCACAAATGACGCGGACGTACCACTCCAAGGGGCCAGTGTGAGTATACCGGCGCTTGGTGTCGGGTCGTACACGAACGCGGATGGTCGATACACTTTCATCGTGTCCGCCGGGCGAGCGGGGCAAGCCGTGACAGTGACGGCGCGCCGCATCGGGTACCAACCCCAGTCCGTGCAGATCACGCTCGCGGCGGGAGCAAACACCAAGGACTTCCGCCTCGTTGCCTCACCCACGCAGCTGAATCAAGTGGTCGTGACGGCGCTCGGCATCGAGATGCAGAAGAAAGCGCTTGGCGTTTCGCAGCAGACCATCGATTCGACCACGCTCACGCAGAACGTCCACACGACGAACCTCGTGGCGACGCTCTCCGGAAAGATCGCCGGCATCAACGTCACGAGCGCGTCGACGGAGGGCGGCTCCTCGCGCATTGTCATTCGTGGGGCGACGTCGATCAGCGGCAATAACCAGCCACTCTTCGTCGTCGACGGCATCCCGATCGACAACTCGAACTTCGCGAACGGCACCGAACAGCGTGGCTACGGCGGATTCGATTACGGCAACACGGCGCAGGACCTGAACCCGGACGACATCGCGACGATCTCGGTGCTCAAGGGGCCGAACGCGGCGGCGCTGTACGGCGCACGCGCGGCGAACGGCGCGATCATCATTACTACGAAGAACGGTCGCGGGGCCGCCGGCTTCAACGTGTCCGCGAGCACAAACATGACGATGGACAGCCCGCTCAAGCTGCCGCAGTACCAGAACAGCTATGGCCAGGGCTTCTCGGGCGACGTCTGCTCTGTTTGGAACCGCGGCCTCACGCATTTCCAGAAGGGAGCAGCTCCCGCGTCGTTCAACTATGCAAAATGCGGCTTCTCCTACGTCGACGGGAATTACACCGGTGTAAACGACGGCGTGGACGAGAGCTGGGGACCGCCGCTCGACGGCACCCCTCGCTCTCAATTCAGCCTCACGACCCCAGGTGGGTCAGAGGTGAGACCGTGGGTCGCTCACCCGGATAACGTCTCCGGCTTCTTCAAGACCGGCAAGACGATCACGACGAACGCCGCGGCGCAGGGCTCCAATGACCGCGCCAACTTCCGTCTCTCGGTCACTCGGCAAGATGTCGATGGCATGGTTCCGAACAACGTGCTCGCGCGCACGACGGCTGGTCTGAGCGCCGGCGCGCGCATCTCCGAGAAGTTCAGCACCGACGGCAACATCCAGTACATCCAGAACCAGGGCAACAACCGGCCGGGTACCGGATACGACGAGTCCAATCCGATGATGGACTTCGTTTGGTTCGGCCGGCAGGTCGACATCGGCGCCCTTCGCAACAGCTATGTCGATGCGGAAGGCAATCAGATCAGCTGGAACTACAGCTATCACAACAGCCCGTGGTGGACGCAATTCGAGAATCACAACCGCGACCAGCGCGACCGGATCATGGGCGTCGCGTCGGCCACGTATCGCTTCACCGATTGGCTTCGCGCCACGGCCCGCACGGGAACGGACTTCTACCGCAACTTCAACACGTATCAGTTCGCGGCAGGCTGGATCGGGGGCGGCTTCGATGGTGGCTCGTACGTCAACGGCGGTTTCCAGGAAGCAACGCGCTTCTCGCAAGAATCCAATTCGGACATTCTCGTCACGGCGCAGCACAACCTGCTGAGCGACTTGGGCGTTACGGTGAATCTCGGCGGCAACCGGCGAGTCAATCACTATCGCGGCGAGTCCTTCGGCACCGACGCGCTCGTCATCCCCGGTGTTTATAACATCGGTAACTCGGCAAAGCAGGTTTCGCCGTCAGAGCTGGCGCAGGAGAAGCAGATCAACTCGGTGTACGGCCAGGCGGAATTCGCGTGGCACGACTACGCGTTCGTGAACGTCACGGGGCGCAACGACTGGAGCTCGACGCTTCCCAAGGGCGCGAATTCGTATTTCTACCCCTCCGTGGCCGGCAGCTACGTCTTCACGCAAGCGCTGCCCTTCCTCAGCCTCGGCGGGAAGTTGAATTATGGAAAGATCCGCGGTGGCTGGTCGCGCGTTGGTAACGACGCCGACCCGTATCAGCTCGCGGTCACGTACACGGCGCTCACGCAGTTCGGCGACATCTCGCGCTTCAGCGTCCCCGATGCGCTCTTGAATCCGATCCTCAAGCCCGAGAACACGGACGCATGGGAAGTCGGCACCGAGATGCAGTGGCTCGACAACCGCGTCGGCCTCGACTTCACGTACTACACCAAGAAAACGTCGAATCAGATCCTCAGCGCCGAAGTATCGAAGGCGTCGGGATTCAACACGGCGCTCGTCAATGCCGGTGTGATCTCGAACCGCGGCGTGGAAGCGCAGTTGACGTTCGCACCGATTCGTTCGGAGCGACTCGGCGGCTTCGGGTGGGACGTCACGGTGAACTATGGCCGCAACAAGAGCCGCGTCGACGATCTCTATGGAGATCTACAGACCGTTGCCCTTGGTCCGACGCACTGGGGACTCTCGGTCGAAGCGCGCAAAGGTTATCCGTACGGCGCCATGTTCGGTGTCGGCTTCCTCCGCGATCCGTCAGGTCAGCTCCTCCTTTCAGGCGGGCTGCCGCAAGCGGAGCCCTCGAGCCAGAAACGCGTTCTCGGTACCTACACGCCCGACTGGACCGGCGGCATCGACAACACGTTCCACTATCGCGGAATCGATTTCGGCTTCCTGATCAACACGCGCGTTGGCGGCGACATCTACAGCACCGGCAACATGTGGGGCTCGTACTCCGGCGTGTTGAAGAACACTGAATTCCGTCCGGACACGGGCCTGTTGATTCAGGGTATCGATCAAGCGACCGGAAAGCCGAACACCGTGCACGTGCGCACGGAACAGTATTACCACTCGCTCTATCCGATTCAAGAAGCGTGGATCTACAAAGCGAACTTCGTGAAGCTCCGCGAAGCACGCGTCGCTTTCCAGGTGCCCGACCGCTACCTGCGCAGCACACGACTTACCAACATGCGGGTCGCACTCGTCGGCCGTAACCTCGCGCTCTGGGGGACGAAAGTGCCGGGGATCGATCCGGAGACGGCGTTCAGCTCGACGAACCTCCAGGGCATCGAGATGGGACAGATGCCGACCGCGCGTAGTATCGGGTTCCAGGTTTCCGTCGCGCCCTAACGAGCCTTTCACGAGCCTAACGAGGACCATACCAAGATGAGTTGGCATAGAATACCCATCGCGCTCAGCGGCCTGGCGCTCGCCCTGGCAGCAAGCGCGTGCAACAACGACAAGTTGACGAATGTCAACAAGAATCCGAACGCGCCCGAGAAGGTCTCGGCGACGCTGCTCTTCCCGGCCGCGACGGTCTCGTCGATCAATCGCGTGCGTTCGGATATCGAGATCACGCCCAGCGCATTCACGCACTGGCCGCAGTACCTCGCCGAATATCAGTACCCGGAGATCAGCTATTACCAGTTCCGGCCAACGACGGCCGACGGCTGGTGGAATGCGTTCTACACTGGGCCGCTGCAGGATCTCGAGCAGGCGCTCCGCCAGGCGACGGCAGAGAACAGACCAAACCAGATCGGCCCGATTCTCGTCATTCGTGCCTTCGACTATTCGACCATTACGGGGTTCTGGGGCGACATCCCATTCAGCGAGGCGAACAGAGGTGACGAGGGCAAGATCACTCCGGTCTATGACAAACAGCAGGTGATCTACGATTCATTGCTGAAGAACCTCACCGACGCAAATACGATGATGAGCACTGCCGCTGCCGGAGGCTTTGGATCACAGGATCCGGTCTACGGTGGTGACATGGCGAAGTGGAAGAAGTTCGCGAACTCGCTTCACGCTCGTCTTGGAATGAACCTCTCCAAAGTCGATGCGAATCGGGCGAAGGCCGAGGTCGCGGCGGCGGTTGCCGCGGGTGGCTTCACGTCCAATGCGGACAACGCGCAGATCTCCTGGCCCGGCGACGGAACGAATAACAATCCGTGGTGGAACACCGAAAAGGAGGGCCAGGGAACTCGTGATGATGCGCGCGTGAGCGCGACGCTGATCGACACCCTGAAGAGCCTCAATGATCCGCGGTTGCAAGTCTACGCTCGCCCAGTACAGGATCCGACGTGCGGAACGGTCGCGCTCTGCACGCCGGTTGCGGCTGGCGGTTATCGCGGGATGCCTAACGGTCTCGATGCTGGTGCCGCGGGCGACTGGGGTCCGAAGTCGTCGCGCATGGGTCTCAAGGTATTCGCCGAAGATCAGCCATCGTACTTCATGACCTACGCGGAGTTCTCCTTCATCGAGGCCGAGGCGGCGGAGCGTGGATGGATCACGGGCAGCGCCGCTACGTTTTATAACCAGGGCATTCGGGCCGCGATGCAGCAGTGGGGTGTTGCGGATGCCGACATCACAGCGTACCTCGCACAACCCCGAATCGCGTACGCGGGCGGCACTGCGGGGCTGGCCCAGATCGGGCTGCAGAAGTGGCTCGCGCTCTTTACACAGGGCTTCGAAGCGTGGAGCGAATGGCGCCGCACTGGCTATCCGAACTTGACGCCTGCCTTGAATGCAAAGACCGCGAATGGGCAACTACCCCGTCGCGTGATCTATCCTCAGACCGAGCAGTCGTTCAACAATGCTCATCTGCAGGCCGCGATTGCGGCGCAGGGCGGCAGTGATGCGCTCGACAAGCGGCTCTGGATCGATCCGTAGCCGTTAGGCGGCATGAATAGAGAAAGAGGCAGGAGGGTAAGAATCCCTCCTGCCTCTTTCGTATTCGGTTCATCGAGGAACGTCAGGCGTGCGGCCAGAAGGAGCCTGGTTCGCCACCTAACACCAAACCGTCATCCTGAGCGCGGCCAACGATCTGCTGTGCCGGTTCCGATTACCATCGAAAGCCCGTGCGAGAACTGATATTCACTGCTTGGGGCGCGGACAAGCGCGGATAGCAGCGCGGTAGAGGCGGTGACACAACGAAGAGCGTTGACGATCTTTTTCACGGTTCTTCGTGGAATTGCGGGCGCGTGCAGGCCGGGGCCGACGCGGACCTCGTCATTTTCGACCCCGCGACAGTGATTGACAAGGCGACATTCGAGCAGCCCGCCCAGTATTCGGACGGGATCGTGCACGTGCTCGTGAACGGCACGTTCGTGGTGCGAGGATCGCAGCTCGTGCCGGGCGCGACGCCGGGCAAGGCCGTTCGCGGACGCATCACGAGCCCGCGCGTCGCCAATCGCTGAGCGCAAGGCGCGACGATGGGAGCGCGTGTCGCGCCCGTCGGAATCGCGGTCGTGCCGGACGAAAGTCCGGTCGGGTGAGGTGAAGCGGGCGTCGGGTGGCCGTAAACCCTGGTTCTGTCGGGTTAAGTCGCGGTCGTGTCGTGGAATGCTCGCGTCGTGTCGTGTCCAGCACCGGTCGCGTTCAGGCGAGCCCCGGTCGCGTCGGGAAATGCTGCGGTCACCTGCCAACAAATCAGGGTGACTGCCAGTCTTGCGACGGGCGCATTCGATCTTGCCACGCGCGCCTTCGGTCTTGCTCGCGTCGCCCTTGGTTTTGTTCGCGTCGCCCTCGGATTTACTCGCTTTTCCTACGATTTTGCGACGGGCTCCTTCGGTCTTGCGACGAGCGCCTTCAGTCTTGCGACGGTCACCTCTGGACTTATCGTGTGCGCCACAGGAATTGGCAGGCGATACTGCCGCTCCGGCATCGGCGCCGAGGTTTTTGCTCGCGTCACCTTCGAACTTGGAGCGGGCGCCTTCGGTAGTGGAACGGTTCACTTTCCACGTGGAAGCGTCGCCTTCGGTGGTGAACGTTCGCGTTGATGACAAGGAAGCGTCGCGCCCGATGCTGAAACGTTCGCGTGTTGAGCCGGAGGCGTCACGCTCGTAGCTGGAGCCTCGCGACGTAGGATTGGAGAGTCTTTCGACGCGAATGGCGCGAATTCCTGCGCTGGTTACCCGCGACGACGTGGACCCTGAGAGCGCTGACACTGCCGCCGAAACCACTGACGGACGTTGTATGGGACGAAAGCTCCGGCTCAGAGAACCATTTCTACATGTGCGGACAGTGCAGCTGATACCGTTGACTTACTCCTCAACAGCCACGGCTCCATGCACCAAGCGGCAAATACCCTTTGTTCAAGTGCCTCGGCCAGCTTCCAATGGCCAAAGAGGCTTCCCAAGGCATTCAGCAATGACAAAGTCAGTTGGGTCGAGAGGAGCTGAGGACGCACATGGAGCTCGTCAGTGGTTTCAGCGGCAGTCTCAGCGGTATGAGCGGCCCCAGAAATCCCGTAATTCCACGATGAGCCTTTTTCAAAAAGTCGTTAACGCTCTTTGTCTGTGCAGTGTCCGCCCGTGTCCCGCCGTGTCCGCACCAAGCACGCGCAGGTCGGCGCTGAGGAGCGCAATTCGCCCGATCGATTGAGGCGTTACGCAGAAATGCCGATTTACGGCGATGTCGACTCTGGCAGGGTAACCACGACGATAGCTCCATGGGAGTGCCCGCTCCCCCAGCGGTAGGTCGCCTGCGGTCCATCGAAGTAGCGCACCTCCATTACACCGGCCACAGGCAACGAATGCAGCTCGCTGATCGTGCCGAGGCGCGTGTTGTCGAGGTACACGATGAGTTGTGGCTCACCCGCGATGGTGATCTCCTGCCCGTTCGATTCGATCGTGCGGGGTGCCTCTGAGAGCGTCTCGATTCCGCGCACGTTCAGCCAGTTGCGCCGAAGTGAGTAGACCAGATCATACACGCTGCTGCTCACACCAGAATGCGCGATCTCGTCGCTCGTGATAGGCCGGCGCGCTGCGGGAAGTGGCGCACGTGGGGTGCCCGACAGCGCCGCGGCCGACCCGCACGTGCGCGATCCGAAGTGGAACTGTGCCACCGCGAGACCAGCGATTGCCCCCGCCAGCGTTGCATTGTTTCGTGTTCGGTTGGCTGCCGCCCCGCGTGAGGCGTCATTCCAGTCGCTCAGCTTGATCTTCGCGGCGACAAAGCCAACCCAGGCGCCTAACGTTGCGCCGACACCACTGCGCACGAGCCGGTTCCCGCTCGAGCACGAGGCTGCCGGCGTAGGAAGCGCTTGGGCGCCTAATCGCGCACCGCCGATCGGAGAGAGGAGCAACGCCGCGACTACCACGCGCGCAACAGCAGGACGCATGAAAATGCCTCGGATGGCCGACAATGACGAACAGTGCCGCGTGATACATAGTTCGGCAAGCCTCACCGCATAACGGGCACTATTCGCGCCGCGCGAGGATTACTCTTACTCCTCGCTCACCTCATCGCATTCCCTGCCCGCGCGCGAGCCACTCGCCCCCATCGACGACGAAGATCGAGCCGGTGATCCATTCCGCCGCTGGTGAGGCTAGAAATGCGATCGCGTTCGCGATGTCGTTGGGCGTGCCCCAGCGTCGCAGAGGGATGGACTTCTTCGCGTAATCTTCCAGTGCGCGCTCCACGGCAAACACGTCTGGCACGCCACCGTCGCTCGGCGGCGTGAATGCCTTACGCACGCCTTCGGTGGGGATCGGTCCAGGTGCGACCGCGTTGACACGAATACCATGGCGCGCCCACTCCAAGGCGAGCGTCCTCGTCAACGCATCGATACCCGCCTTCGCCGCTGTCGCGTGCGCCATGAGTGGCCAGCCCCTGTAATGCAGCGTCATCGAGATGCTGATGATGCGTCCGCCGCCCTGCGCCTTCATCACGGGAAAGACGGCTTGTGAGCAGAAGAACGTGCCATTCAGGTCGATCTCGATCACGGATTTCCACGCGTTCGCGGACAACGATTCCGAGGGCGCGTAGAAGTTGCCGGCGGCGTTATTGACCAGGATGTCAATGCGACCAGCCTCGCGCTGCGCCTGTTCCACCATCGTCTTCACGCGGTCCGGGTCGCGCACATCGACGCTCACAGCGCTCACCCGTGTGCCCGCACCAGAAAGCGTGGCGGCGGCCGAGTCGAGATGCTCCTGCTTGCGGCTTGCGATGACGACATGCGCGCCGAGTGCTCCGAGCAGTTGAGCAATTCCAAAACCAATGCCCGTTGCGCCACCGGTGATCAGCGCGACCTGGCCCTCGTAGAGACCGGCGCGAAAGACGGAGTTCTGTTCCATAACCGCCGAAGCTAGATGTCTCGCTGCTCGGACGCGGACGGCGCCAGGTCATCCGCGGTGACGTGACTCGTTATGCAGGAAGGCTCGGGCGCCGTGTCAGTGGCTGGCTCGTCGTGAGCGACGGCGAGCGGCGCGTCGAACGGCAATGCCAGCTGACGCACGGGAAGGAACGACTGTCGATGGTGCTTGGTGACGCCGTGCTCGGCGATGCCGGCAAAGTGCGCCGGGGTTGAGTACCCGACGTTGCGTTCCCATTTGTAGCCGGGATATCGGGCGGCGAGCGCGTGCATCACGCGATCACGTGTGACTTTCGCAATGATCGAAGCGCAGGCGATGCTGTAGCAGCATGCATCACCATCGATGACCGCCGTGTGCGGCGTCCCGAGCGAGCGGATCGCTCGACCATCGAGGATGACGTGATCGGGCTGGAGCGACAGGCGACTGAGCGCGCGTCGCATCGCCAGCACAGCGGCGTGGAAGATGTTCAGCCGGTCGATCTCGCGGACGGACGCCGCGCCAATGCCAATGGAGAGCGCACGGTCGCGAATTTTGGCGGCGTGCCGGGCCCGCGCGCTCGCGGACAGGACCTTCGAGTCGTCGACGCCGCGAATGACGCGCTCGTCAGGCGGCATAACGATGGCGCACGCGACAACGGGGCCCGCAAGCGGGCCCCGTCCGACTTCATCGATACCGGCGATGAGCGGTCCAACCGATCGCCGCAGGTCGCGCTCGATCGTGCTCCAGCGATCGCGACGTGCCGATGGAGCGAGCGTGCGATCGCGCGCGTCCGGTTCGTCGGCGCGCGACAATGCAGCGCTCCGGCTACTCCGTAGTGGGCGTGCCCGTCTCGGGCACCGCGACTCGCACCTTCTTTTCCTTGATGCGGGTAGCCTTGCCGGTGAGATGACGCAGATAGTACAGCTTCGCGCGACGCACGCGGCCGCGGCGCACCACCGCGATTTCGGCGAGCATGGGGCTGTGCACCGGGAAGATGCGCTCGACGCCAACGCCGTTGGAGATCTTTCGCACGGTGAACGACTCACTCACACCACTGCCGCGACGCGCAATGCAAACGCCCTCGAAGGCCTGGATGCGCTCCTTCTCACCCTCCTTGACGCGGACGTTCACGCGCAGCGTATCACCGGCGCGGAATGGAGGAATCGTGCGGAGCCACTCTTTTTGGGTTTCGATAAAAGGATGCATATGACGCTCGGGGCTGAGGCCCGGTAAAACCGTTTTGGCGAGACCGCGAAAGGTAACCCGGCTCAGGGGTGAACGCTAGAGCACGTAAGAGGTTGCGCGGTCCCTTTAGTCCCACGCCCACCACTATTCATCAGACGATTCGTCCGGTCCGTCGGGCGCATTTTGACGACCGGCTGCACGACGTGCGCGCGACATGCGCCTTCCCTCCTCTTCACGCCAGCGAGCGATGCGCTGATGGTCCCCGGAGAGCAGGACTTCAGGCACCGAATGGCCTCGGTAAACAGGGGGCCGCGTGTAGCTCGGCGCGCTGAGCTCGCGATCGAAGAACGAATCCCCATAAGCGCTCTCGTGGTCCGACATCGCACCAGGAAGCAGCCGAACCGTTGCATCGAGAATTGCGAGCGCGGCGGGCTCTCCTCCACTGAGAACGAAGTCGCCGAGTGAGATCTCCTCGGTGGCGAGATGATCCGCGACACGCTGGTCCACGTCCTTGTAATGGCCGCAAAGGATCGTGAGCTCGGCACCCGCGGCGTAGCGAATGGCGTCTGCTTGCTCGAAGCGCCGTCCACGCGGCGAAAGCAGGACGATCGGTGGCCCGGCGCCAGTTGCTTCGCACACCTCGAAGAAGGGATCGGGCTTCATGACCATTCCCGGCCCCCCCCCGTATGGGTAGTCGTCCACGGTGCGATGGCGATCATGCGTATAGTCACGCAGATCGAGGACCCGATACTCCACGCTTCCGGCCGCCGCGGCGCGAGCGGGGATGGAAAGCGCGAGCGGCGCGCTGAAGAACTCCGGGAAAATCGTGACGATGCGAATCAGGAGCACGGACGAAGGAGCTGAGGCCTGCGCCAGGCTGGTAACGCACCCCAGCGCTTTGAGGCAAATTTGCTAATCGAGCAAGCCTTCGGGCACCCTCACCGTGATTGTGCGCGTATCTCGATCGACGGAAAGTACCGATTGCTCGTAGAGCAGCATGACGGTACCGTCGCCATCAATCCGTTGGACATCGATTGCGAGACCCTGGGGGAGCTCATACACATCGACGACGTCGCCGAGCGGTTCGCCCGCTTCCGGCTGCACATGCATACCCACGAGCTCGTGGACGTAGACCTCGCCTTCCTCGAGAGAAGGCACCTCGCCGCGCGGTAGGAGGAAATAGCGGTTGCGCCATAGTTCGGCGTTCGTGCGATCGGCGATCTCACGAAAGGCCACGATGAACCCTTCCTTGAAGCGCGTCGCTCGATCGATGTGCAGCTCGCGATTGTCGGGTGCGACGTCACCACGCACCGTGCCGGCGAGGACACGCCGGCCCGGCGCGAATATGGACTCCGGTGCATCCGTTATCGGCTCCACGACGAGCTCACCGCGAATGCCATGCGCCTTCCGGACACGTCCGACGATGACGAATTCCGCGTTGGCGTCCGGCCGCGCGGTGGCGCTCATCGCTAGGTCGTTAGGCGCCGCTCTCGGCCGACTCGGCGCTCTCGCTCACCGGAACGGCACGCGTCGAGAGCGTGCGGCCAAGCCGCTGCTCGTGGCGCGTCTTGAGGATGCCCGCGCGACGAAGCAGAGAACGAACCGTATCGGTAGGCAACGCGCCGTTGTCGAGCCAGTAGTTCACGCGCTCGGTACGAAGGTTGAGCGCGTTCTCACCCTGTCGGGGAGCATACTGTCCAACGATCTCGATGAATCGGCCGTCACGTGGACTGCGCGAATCGGCGACGACGATACGAAACATCGGGGACCTCTTGCGGCCCGTACGGCGAAGACGAAGACGAACTGCCATTGGTGTGGTGCTCCTCGACAACGTGATGGTACTACGCCAGGCTCATCGCGCATCGGGCATCTCCCGATCGCACCTGGTTTGCAGTCGCGCGCGTTACACGCTCGCTCCTGCTCCTCACTCGCAAACTGATCTTATCTCATTCCGAACATATTGGGGCGGAATTTACCACCACCACCAGGCGCCGCGGCGGCTTTCTTCATCATCTTTTGCATCTCACGGAACTGCTCGAGCAGCCGGTTGACCTCATTCACGGGCCGCCCGCAGCCACGGGCGACACGCGCGCGACGCGATCCGTTCATTACCCCGGGATTTTTCCGCTCGGCAGGCGTCATCGAGAGCACGATCGCCTCGACATGCTTCATCCGCTTCGGATCCGCGGCCTTCACCTGCTTGAGCATCTTTGAATTGACGCCCGGCAACATCTTCAACAGTCCCTCGAGCGGTCCGAGCTTTTCGATCTGGCGCATGGCGGTCAGGAAGTCGTTCAGATCCATCCCCTCCTTGCGCACTTTCCTTTCAAGGCGCTTCGTCTCGTCCGCGTCGAAGGCTTCCTGCGCTTTCTCCACTAGGCTGACAACGTCGCCCTGCTGCAGAATGCGTCCAGCCATGCGCTCCGGATGGAATTCCTCCAGCGCGTCCGGCTTCTCACCCACGCCGATGTACTTGATCGGCTTCTTCGTTACTCCATAGATGGAGAGCGCGGCGCCACCACGCGCGTCGCCATCCATCTTCGTCAGGATGACGCCCGTAACGTGCAGTCGCTCGTCGAATCCTTGCGCGATGCGCACCGCATCCTGGCCTGTCATCCCGTCCGCGACGAAGAGGATCTCGTCAGGATGAATGGCGTGCTTGAGCCGATCGAGTTCGCCCATCATCTCGTCGTCGATCTGCAATCGGCCAGCGGTGTCGACGATGACGACACGATCCCGTGCCCGCTTCGCGGCGTCGATACCCGACTTGGCGATCTTCACGACATCGTTAGTCGAGCGATCGGCGAACACCGGGACGTCGAGCTGCGCGCCGAGGGTCTCGAGCTGATCGATGGCGGCCGGACGATACACGTCGGCGGCGACGAGGCGCGTGGCTTTGCCTTCGGCCTTGAGCTTGCGCGCGAGCTTCGCCGCGGTGGTGGTCTTTCCGGAACCTTGGAGGCCGACCATCATGACGACGGTGGGTGGGATGGTACTCAGCTTCAATGCCGCACGACGTTCACCGAGCATCGCCGTGAGCTCGTCGTAGACGATCTTGACGAGCTGCTGTGCAGGCGAGACAGTGCGAAGCTGCGCGACGCCGACGGCTTTCTTTTCTACGCGCTCGAGAAACTCGCGCGTGAGCTGAAAGTTGACGTCGGCTTCGAGAAGGACTCGGCGAACCTCGCGCAGCCCTTCCTTGATGTCGGCTTCGTTGAGAATGCCACGTCCGCGCAAGCGCGCAAACGTGGCTTCGAGTTTTTCACTGAGCTCGTCAAACATAGCCCTGAAACGTAAGGGAGAGTTCGGGTTAGGACAAGCAAACGGCAGAGGGTGGCGCTAGAGGGCGGCGTGTGCTGCGTGGCGGGTGATCTAGTACGGCTGGCATCCTGAGCGCAGCGAAGGATCTGCTCTTCGCCATTCACCCACCACCCGCCACCACACCACGCTCTACCGTCCACCCCACAACCCTTCCGCCGCGCTCGCTTGACGCTCGGACAACTCGTGCGTCTTACCGGAACAGCGCTCTCGTGCCTCGCGCTACTTGGTCCAACGCCCACCGTTCAGCGGTTCGCCGACCCTCGTTACCTTCCTCCTCATGGCCAAAGTCCAGCGTAAGGACGAGATCTTGAAATCCGAATTGCCGCCGACGCTCCCGTTGATGGCGCTTCGTTCCACCATCGTCTATCCACTCGGCACCATCGCCGTGCAGATGGGCGCACCGGAGAACCTCGCGCTGCTGCGCGATCACGACGAACCCGGGTTGATCGTCGCGCTCGTCGTCGCGAGCGGCGATCATGACGAGCCGATCGACGCGTCCAAGTTCGTCGGACGAATCGGAGTTGCCGCGCGCGTGCACGAGCGCATCAATCTTCCGGGCGACACGGTGCAGATCACTCTGCAAGGGTTGCGTCGCATCTCGGTCGAGGACATCGCTCGCACAGAGCCGTATCCCGTTGCTTCGGTACGGCCCGCGAAAGAGACACCGGCCGACACGGCCGAAGTCGATGATCTCGTTGCAAGGATCGTCACGTCCGCGGAAACGCTCGCGGAGCTCGTCGATCGGATCCCAGACGAAGTGCCGGCGATTCTCAAGATGAATGTGTCTGATCCAGGACGGTTCGCGGATCTTGCGGCGACGAACATGAACTTTCGCATCGCCGACAAAGACGAGGTGCTTCAGCGTCTCGACGTCGGACAGCGACTGCGCTTCATACTTTCGCGCCTCGAGCGCGAGGTCGCCCGCGCTCGCGTGATGGAGGACGTGAAGCGCCAGACCGAGATCAAGATCGAGCAGCATCAGCGCGAGTTCTATCTGCGCCAGCAGCTTCGTGCAATTCAGGCGGAGCTCGGCGAGACGGACCCTGGCGAGAAGGAAGCGGTCGAGATCCTGAAGAAGATCGAAGAAGCAGGATTGCCCGAGAAGGTCGCGCAGGAAGCGCGTCGCGAGACAGAGCGAATGCGGATGCTATCGCCGGCGTCGAGCGAGTATCAGGTGGTACGCACCTATCTCGATTGGGTGTTGGCGCTGCCCTGGAACAAGCGATCGGGCGACACCGACATCGATCTCAAGAAGGTGCAAGAGGCGCTCGACGCCGGCCACTACGGCCTGGACGAGGCGAAGGAGCGTATCATCGAGTACCTCGCCGTGCGCAAGCTGCGTGGCGGGGACCCGCATGGGCCGATCCTCTGCTTCGTTGGGCCGCCGGGAACGGGCAAAACCTCGTTAGGTGCGGCGATCGGGAAGGCCATCGGGCGCGAGTTCTATCGCATCTCGGTGGGCGGCGTGCGCGATGAAGCGGAGATCCGCGGCCACCGCCGGACGTACGTTGGCGCGATGCCAGGACTCATTTTGCAGGCGCTCCGTCGCGTCCAGACGCGCGATCCGATTCTGATGATCGACGAGATCGACAAGATGTCCGGCGGAGGCCCAAGCGGGGATCCCACCGCGGCGATGCTCGAGGTGCTGGATCCGTCGCAGAATAACGGCTTCGTCGACCACTATCTCAATCTGCCCTTCGACCTCTCGTCGGCCCTGTTCGTCTGCACGGCGAACAACTTGTACGACATCCCAGCGCCGCTCCGCGACCGCATGGAAGTGATCAAGATTGCGGGCTACACGGTCGAGGAGAAAGTCGAGATTGCGTGGCGCTATCTGCTCCCTCGTTTGCTCGAGGAGCACGGCATCACCGATAAGGACATTCAGTTCACCGACGAGTCGCTGTCCTTTATTTCGAACAGATACTCGCGTGAAGCTGGTTTGCGAAATTTCGAGCGCAACCTCGCCGCGATCATGCGAAAGCGCGCGCGACGGAAGGCCGAAGGCGAGGAAGGCGCGTGGGTGATCGACCTCGAAAAGGTCGAGGAGATTCTGGGCATTCCCCGGTATGCAGTCGAGGAAGCCGAGAAGATGCCCGAAGTGGGCGTGGCGACGGGTATGGCCTGGACGGCAACCGGAGGCGACCTCATGATAATCGAGGCGCTGAAGATGCCGGGGACCGGTCGCCTAACGGTCACGGGGCAGCTGGGCGATGTGATGCGAGAGAGCGTCGACGCGGCGTACTCGTACGTACGGTCGCGCGCGGGTCAGCTGTCGATTCCAGACTCGGACTTCCGTGAGTATGACCTACACATCCACCTCCCCGCGGGGGCGATTCCAAAAGACGGTCCAAGCGCCGGCATCACGCTGACGCTCACCATCGCGAGCACGCTGAGCGGCCGACCCGTGCGCCGCGACGTCGCGATGACGGGAGAAGTGACCTTGCGTGGCAAGGTCCTGGAAATCGGCGGCGTGAAGGAAAAGGTGCTCGCCGCCTATCGAGCCGGGCTGCGCGAGGTCATCATGCCGAAGTCGAATGAAAAGGATCTGCGCGACGTGCCCCTCGAGGTGAAACAGAACATGGCATTCACCTTCGTCGAGCGGATGGACGAGGTACTGCATCTGGCTCTTCTCCCGGCCCCGTTAGGTGTTGCTGACGTGACAGAGCCCGAGCCGTCCGCCGGAATTGCGGGCTCCACGACGAGAGTGGATCGAGAGGACTCGGTCGCCGCGCGGTCGCGCGGCTAGTGATCAGGCGAAAGTCCATAGTTATCAGGTAGCAAGGAACGAAACGCTGATGGGGTGATGAGAGTTTGCGCTCTCACCACCCCATCAGCGTTTCGTTCCTTGCTACCTGATAACTATGAACTGTTACTTGATAACTATGGACTGTTACCTGATACCTGCAACTAAGGCATCATTTTCGAGATGAGGTAAATAGCCATTCCAGCGAGTCCGCCGACCAGCGTGCCGTTGATGCGAATGAACTGAAGGTCGCGGCCGATCGCGAGCTCCACGCGTCGTGATGTGACGTCAGGATCCCACGACGCGACCGTGTGTGCGATCAGGTCCGCAACCTCGCTCTGATATCGATCGACCAGAAACATTGCCACATCAACGACGAACTCGTCGACTTTGCTCAAGAGCTCGGGATCGTTGAGCACGGCTTCGCCAAAGGTGTTGATCGCGCGCTCTATTGCGCCGGGCGCGATGCCGTCAGCGGGCGCCTCGGCATACCGGACCAGCGCGTTCTTGGCTCGGCCCCACAAGCCCGAGGAAAACCGACGCGCCGCATCACTGAGGAGAAGCTCTTCCTTCAGGGACTCGATGCGCGCCGCGACGGCTGGGGAGTGATTGAGCTTCTCGATGAAGTCCTGCAGCGCGCCATCGAACCGCTCGCGCAGCGGATGCTCCGGGTCGTCGCGCACCTCGATGAGCGTTCGCTCGATAGCGGACACGATCTTCCGGTAAATCTTGTCGTCGATCGCGCTCGGCACCCACCAGGGCGTCTCTTCTTCGACGCGCAGACGAATCAACGCGCGGCTGTCCTCCACGGCGCCCGCGGCTAGACGGATCGCCTCGTTGAGCAGCTCCTGATGCCGGTTATCCGCGGTGATGATCGACAACATCCGCCCGAGCAGCGGCGCCGCCTTGACAGCGCGAACGCGCTCCTCGACTCCCCGGTCGATGAACGCCTCGACATCCTCGTCGCGTACGAGCTCCGCGGCCGAGGCAAGCGACGACGCCGCGTGTTTCGCGATGTGGCGAACGTTGTCCTGATTTGCAAGCCACTGCGCGAGCCGACTACCAACGTCCAGGCTGCGCAAACGATTCGCGATCACCTCTCGCGTGAGAAAGTTCTTCTGCACGAAAGCGCCGAGGGTGCGCCCAACACGATCCTTCCGCGCCGGAACGATCGCGGTGTGCGGAATGGGAATGCCCATCGGATGGCGAAAGAGTGCCGTCACGGCAAACCAATCCGCGAGACCTCCGACCATCGCCGCTTCCGCGGTTGCTCGGATGATGCCAATCCACGGAAAGCGCGATTCGAAGAACCGCGCGACGAAGAATATGACCGTGGCACCGATGAGCAGCGCGGTGGCGCGCCGCTTCATTTCGTCGAGCTGCGCCTGACGAGTGGCTTCGTCCTGCAGGAGTTGCATTGGCGCGACGGGTTACCCGCCGATCGTCAACCGCGTGAGGTCGACGATTTGCGGCGACGACCCAGTCGGCACATCGACCACGAGGACGACGTTCTTTCCACTCATCTCCCTCGGCGTCACGACCACGGTGCGACCGCGTCCCGAATAGGTCCGTGCGCCCCCCGCGCCCATAGTCGGACCGGCGACATGATACCGTTTCTGAGTCGCCTGGCCGAAGGCATCCACGAACTCCGCGGCATCGAGGGCAGTATCCCACACGCTCACCCAGGCGATCCCATTGCCGTTAGACGTCTTGATCACGACGTACCGGTCGCCGCCCCAGCCGATCGCCGCGCGAGATGCGAGCTCCTGGTCTTGAAGATGCTCGAAGAGAAACAGACGGGTGTCGAACTCACCAAGGGTGTTCTCGTAGATCATGTTAGGCAGCTTCGGTAGCGTCACGCGAATCGGCGCGTCACGAGGCGTCCCGAAAAATGCGCGATCGTGCATGACCTGCTCCGTGGATTGCGGCATGTCCTGGAACGGAAGCCTTCCTGGCTCCCGCTCTTTGAAGCGCCGCACGAACTCCGCTCCGTTGATGTACGGAAACAGCAGCTCCTCCTGGATCACCATCGGCGCGCCACCGAAGATCGGCTGGGCACTATAGGAATCGCGAATGAGATCGCGCATCCGATCCCACCCGCCGGGGAGGCGAGCCGCGACGTTCGCGTTCCCCCCGACCATGGCCGCCATCTGCTCATAGGTCGCCTCCCCTTCGACGACCGACTGTGCCGCACCCTGAATGTCGTCGTCGCCCCGCTGGCGCTGGAGTGAATCCAGATCGATGTATTGATCCTGCAGCGCATGCACCAGCTCGTGCATGATCGTTATGCCGACGTACTCGTCAGGCGCGCCACTAACGACGTAAAGCACCTTCGTCTTTGGATCGTAGTAGCCGAGGATCTGCTCGGTGAGCAGGTCGACGAAGAGCTTTCGCACGCTCATCGTGTCGGGGACGAGTCCGAGAACTTTGTACGTCGCTTCCTTGCCGGCGAGATCGCGCTGCGTTGCCGTGTCGTTGAGCTGCGCAAGGACGAAGTCGCGCACTTGCTCTCGTGACTTGATCTCGAGCTTTGGCGGATGCTTGAAGGGCACGCCAACAGCCTTCTCGATCTGCGGTATGTCGGCGGCAACACGGTCCGCGTACGGGCCTTGGCCCGCGCTAGCGGCCTGGCGCCGGCATGCAATCGCGACAACCACCGCGACGACCGTAATGCGACGAGCGATCACTCGGTCCACGCCACGCTCTTTCCGGACATGAGGCTTACCACTCGCGCGATATCGTGTCCGCGGACGACGATGCCATGCTCCATCAACAGGCGGTTCAACTCCGACTCGACCTCCGACAGTGACCCATTGTTCGAAGCCGTGACCGGGACCGCGGCGGGAGCAGTCGGTGGCGGGGGTTCCGTCGTGGCGCTTGGCGCGGCCCGCCGCGGTGGCGGGCCCATGAACAGTGCCTCGAGCTCGGCACCGAACCGCTCCAGAGCGCCAAAACCATCCGGCGTGCGTTCCTGGGGAGCCTCATCATCGCCATCCATCGGTTCCTGCCTACCGCGACGCTCGTTGGCTCCGTCGCGCTTCGTTGCCGCTTCGCGCCGCATCAGCAACACACGCCGTTTCATGAGCTCTTCTGCCCGCGCTGGGTAGGCCGCGACGGCCTGCATGTGTGCACACGCCTCATCCAGAGCATCGATTGCCTTATCGGGCCGCATACGATCGCTGATGTAGGCGTCCGTTAGCGTAATCGATGATCGCAAAGCCTCATCGGAGATAAGAACGTTGTGATGACGCTCCAATCGCTCCCGGCGCGCTCGGAGAATCTCGAGGGCATCTTCGGCTCCGAGCTCGCGCACGACCACTTTCTGGAATCTGCGCTCGAGCGCAGGGTCCCCAAGGATCCATTTCTCGTATTCGTCATTCGTCGTCGCCCCGATGACGCGGAAGTCGCCGCGCACGAGTGCAGGCTTCAGCATGTTCGCGGCGTCCATGGCGGCGCCCATGGCGGTTCCCTGCCCGATGAGATTGTGCAGCTCGTCGATGAAGAGAATCACGTTGTGGGCAGCGGTCGTCTCTTCCACAAGCGCGGTAATCCGCTGCTCGTATTGTCCGCGATACGTCGTGCCGGCGAGAAGGCCGACGTGATCCAGCGAGAGGAGCCGCACGTTCCGAAGCGTCAGCGGGACACGACCTTCGGCGATGCGCTGCGCCAGGCCTTCGGCGATCGCCGTCTTTCCAACCCCCGCCGGGCCCACGAGGGTCGGATTGTTTTTCCCATGTCGAAGCAGGATGTCGATGACCCGATCGACCTCTGCGTCACGGCAGCGAACGGGCTCGAGACGCCCGGCGCGCGCATCCGCGCTCAAATCACGCGTGAAGCGCTTGAGGGCATCGCCTTCAGGCTGGAGGAAATCGCCAATCACAACGGGGAGGAGTTAGGACTTGGCACTTAGGGAAAGGGAAGAACCAAGCGAACATCGGTCGCGCTTTCGCTCGCCGATGGCTCGCTTCGGAATTCCTAAGTCCTAGGTCCTAGCCCCTAACCCCTAGGTTCCGAGCAGCCATCCCAACCAGGTTTCTCCCCAAAGCAACGTCAGCATCGCGGCAGGCGCAAGGAAGACGCCGAACGGTACAAGCGGTGCCGCGAATGGTGCGCCGCCGAGCGCCAGCTCGGTCTGCTCACGAGTATGCGTACGGCGCAGCCAGGTGATTGGATACACCACGCCGAGAAAAGTGATCGCGCCAATCGCCGAAGCTACGAAGACGGTCATGATCGCGCGTTGCGGACCGAGCGCGCCACCGATGAAGGCCATGAGAGTCACGTCGCCCATGCCCATCGCTTCGCGCCGCATCGCCACCTCGCCCAGCCACCCGACGATTGCAATCATTCCCGCACCCGCGCACGCGCCGATCAAGGCGTCGTATGGTCCAACGAAGAGTGACGACTGCCCAAAAAAGAAAGCGAGAATGGCCGTCAGCAGCGTCCATCCCAGACCGAAGAGCGTGAAGCCGTCTGGGATCAGATACGTCTGCAGGTCGGTCATCGAGACGCCAAGCAGCACCGTGCCGAACACCGCCACCCGAATCGCGGTGAAGGTTGCGCCGAAGGCAAGTACGGAAGACAGCCATCCGAGTGCGACCAGGAGCTCGACCAGGGGGTACGTCGGCGAGATCGATTCGGTGCAACAGCGGCAGCGCGCACGCAGAGCAACCCAACTGAGGAGCGGAATGTTCTCGAACCACGCGAGCTGATGACCGCATTTCGGGCATCGCGATCGTGGGCGGACGACCGACTGCTCCCGCGGCCAGCGCGAGATGCAAACGTTCAGGAAGGAGCCAATGCAGGCACCGAAGAGGAAAGCGAACAGCGGTGCAAATCGAGGGTCTATTGCTGTCATCGTCGTAGCTCGTAAAGCAGGATTCCCGTCGCCACAGCGACGTTCAGCGACTCGACACCCGGGCCAATTTCGACTGCCACCAACTTGCTCGCGACACCTTTAGTTTGCGCCGAGAGCCCCTTCCCTTCATTGCCCACAGCAATCGCCAATTGGAGCGGGATACTGGCAGGTTCGCGTACGACTTCGGAGAGTGGGACACCCCCTGCCTCCGCCCCCCACAGCTCGGCATTGATCCGTGAAAGGAACGAGGCCAGCTCTTCCCAGGTACAAGTCAATGAGGGGTGATGAAAGAGAGCCCCCATTGAGCTACGGACGACTTTGCCATTCCATAGGTCAACGGTTCCGGGCAGGCTCAAGGTCGCTGTGGCACCCAAGGCGGCCGCGGTTCTGACGATCGTACCGGCGTTTCCGGGGTCCTGGACGGCATCCAGAACGATGACACGAACGCTTTGCGTTTCAGGAAGGGGGAGGACGGAAGCCAATTCGAGCTTCGGCACCTCGGCGATCGCCAGAATCCCCTGGGGCCTGTCCGTGTCGGCAGCGGAGGCGAAGTCCGAGGCGCTGACTTGTTGGAGGGGGACATCGCGATCTTTGAGGGCGGAGAGAATGGCCAGGTGACGGTCCGACTCGGATACACCATCGGCGATGAGGGCGCCGCGAATCACGATCGGCGACTTCAGTAGCTCGTCGACGGTCCGAAGGCCCTCCGCGACAAAGAGGCGGAGATTCTCTCGCGCGTGCCGACGCCGGAGATCGCGCGCTACGGAGAGGAGGCGCACGAGCCGAGGGCTTGAAGGGAAACGCGGACCGGAGTTTGCTTTTCGGCGAGCCTAACTATGGACGGACGAACGACCATGAGACGAATCATAGCCAGCGCCCTGTTGAGCGTCACTGTCGCCGGATGCAGCGTCTCGACGCAGCAGGAAGTGGAGCTGGGGACACAATACAGTCAGCAGATCAATTCACAGCTGCCGATCGTACAGGACCCCGAAGTGAACCGATACATCAATGTGCTCGGCGACTCGATCGCAAGGCTGACGGCGCGTGGCGATTTGCCATGGCAGTTCTTCATTGTGAACAGCGCCGAGGTGAATGCGTTCGCGGTACCCGGCGGCTACATCTACGTGAATCGCGGTCTCATCGAGCGCGCGAAGAATCTCAGCGAGCTGGCGGGAGTGCTCGGCCATGAGATCGGGCACGTTGTAAAGCGCCATTCCATCAAGCAAATGCAGCAGCAACAAGGCGCGCAGGTGGGCGTCGCCCTCGGCTGCGTGCTCTTGAATGTCTGCAACAGCAATGTCGCGGCGACGGGCATCAACCTCGCCGGCAGTGCGATATTCGCGAAGTTCAGTCGCGACGACGAGGCGCAGGCCGACGAAGTCGGCATCGATAACGTCGTGCGTGCTGGTATTAGCCCGAAGGGCATTCCGGAGATGTTTCAGATTCTGCTCGACGAACGCCAGGCGGATCCCGGCTCCACTGAGCTCTGGTTCGGAACGCATCCGACAGAGGAAAGCCGAATCGCCGATACCCAGCGAATCATCGACCGGATCGACCCCGCCATTCTCCGAACGTTGACCTACGACTCACCGCGGTTCCACGATTTCAAGCAGCGTGTGCAATCGCTGCCGGCGCCACCACCGCAGCGGAGCTAGGTCGTTTTTCAGAGTCGCTCGACGACTCCCGTGATCAGTTGCTCGAACGAGGCAGCGGCACGGGCCGTGGTCTCGATCACTTCGGCGTGAGTGATTGGGGTGGTCGAAAGCCCGCACGCCATGTTGGTGACGCAGCTGACGCCCAGCACACGCATTCCGAGCGACCGCGCAACTATTACCTCGGGAACTGTCGACATCCCCACCGCATCGGCGCCCAGATAGTCGATCATGCGCACCTCGGCCGGCGTCTCGTACGTCGGCCCGAGCAGTCCACAATACACACCTTCGGCGAGCGGGATTCCACTCGCGCGAGCCACGTCGAGCGCGAGGGTGCACAGCTCGGGGTCATACGGCGCGGACATGTCCGGGAATCGCGTTTCACCGTTCGCGATCGGGCCAATGAGTGGATTGCGAAACATGAGATTCAGATGATCGCGCATGAGCATGAGATCCCCAGGCCGAAGCGATCGACGGATTCCGCCAGCCGCATTCGACACGATCAGCGTTCGTGCGCCTAACGCATGAAGCACCCGCGTAGGGAACGCGGCGAGCGCCGCCCCATGGCCTTCATACATGTGAAAGCGGCCAGCCAACGCGAGTACTTGTCGGCCGGCAAGTCGGCCCGACAGCAGCACCCCGGCGTGGCCGGCTACAGTAGCAGATGGGAAACCAGGTATTTCGGCGAAACGAATGCGTTCCACCTCGGTCAGGCGTTCAACGAGACCGCCCAGTCCTGAGCCGAGAATGAGCGCAGCCTGCGGCGAAACCTTTCCCAAGCGCCTGGCAATGCTCTCGGCTGCGGTGCGCGCCTCGGCTGCGCCATGCTGCGCTTCAACGGTCGATGCAATCATGCTGTTCGCGTAGGCTGGCGATTTCATCATCGACCTCGTCGAGCAGTGCCCGGCGTTGCTCCCAGGGAAGAAAGGCTGCCGCAAAGCCGTTCCGTGCAATCTCGCAGAGCTCGTCGAAAGTGAAGCCAAGGTGACGCGCCGCGGCGTCGTATTCATCAGTAAGCGTCGTACCGCTCATGAGGCGATTGTCGGTATTGAGTACGACGTTCATGCCGCGATCGTAGTAGCGGCGCAGCGGATGCGTGGCGTAGCTCGCCGTCGCCCGGGTCTGCACATTGCTCGTGAGACAAATCTCGAGCGGAATGCGGCGATCGTTGACGTACTGTGTGAGAGATTCATCCTCGATGAGACGCGTCCCATGGCCGATGCGATGCGCGCCGCAGACATGCACGGCCTGGCGGACCGATTGCGCGTCGTCTCCTTCACCGGCGTGACAGGTGCAGGCCAGTTCGTGCTCCCGCGCGTATCGGAATGCCGACGCGTGCTGCGCGGCGGGATGGCCGCGCTCACCGCCGGCCAAGTCGAACCCGACCACTCCACGGGCGCGGTACGCCACCGCGAGCTCCGCGAGCTCGCGCGACACCTCCGGCGACATGTTGCGCAGCGCCGTGACGATGATACGCGGGATGACGCGATGCTCCGCCGCCGCGCGTTCCAAGCCGCGCAGTGAGGCATCGAGCACATCGCCTAACGACAATCCTCGGCGGATGTTGAGAATCGGCGCGAACCGGACCTCGAGATAGCGAATGCCCTCCGCGGCGGCGTCCTCGGCGAGCTCGTAGGCAATCCGATCGAGGGCCTCTGCCGTTTGCATGACGGCGAGGGTGACGTCGAAGCGCCCGAGATAGTCCTCGAGGTTCGCTGCCTCGCTCACTCGCATGTAGTCACGCAAAGGCCCCGCGGATTTTCGCGGAAGTGCTACATCGTATTCATCGGCAAGATCGAGCAACGTCGATGGACGGACCGATCCGTCAAGATGGCAGTGCAGCTCCGCCTTTGGTAGACGACGCAGCAGCTCGCGATCGATTGTCGGCGACATGCGGTTAGTTATCAGTTCTCTGAACCGCTGTCGTCGTCAGCCGTCACGTGCCGAGTCCGCACTGGCAGCAGGCGAAAGATCGAACCCGCGCTGACATGTTGATCCGACCCGATGGGAAGACCTCGACTGTCCGTTACCAATCTTTCGCCGCGCGATACCGCCGCCGCTTCGTCTGCGCTCCAGGCGCGAACCGCATCCAGGATCGAAGCGCCCGATGGCACGTCGACACCGACGGCGTTGACAAACACACGCACGGTGCGAGGAGTTTCGGCGCTCATGGATGTACCAGAACGAAGCGCTTGTCCGTGGGAGGCGCTATGGGCTGAGGCAGATGCGCGATGTACTCGATGAATGCGTCCAGGTCGACCATATCGAGATTCTCGGCGCGCTTCGGCGTGCTGCCAAAACCGAGACCGCTTCCACCAGTGTACTCGAAATCGTTGAGGACCACAGTATAAATGCGCGCGTCGTCCAACTGGGAACCGCCCACGGTCACTGAGACCAGTCGTGAGCCTGGCGGACGCGTCGTATCATACTGAACGATTACACCACTCAAATGAACGATTGGTCGGCGCCGGTCCACGAGCCGCTCCAGGTAGTCTCGAAGGTCACGCCCGTCAACGGTCACGCGATACAAGATGTTGCCGAATGGCTGCACCTCGAACGCGTCGCCGTACGTCGCCACACCGGCGCGCAGGGGAGCACGAATGCCACCGTTGTTCATGATACCGATGTCGCCCTTCCCTTCCACGCGCATGGCGTCAGCGATCAGGTTGCCTAACGGCACCTGTTCTTCGGCGCCCGCTGGCGATTTCTTCAGGTATTCGCCGATGCGCGCAACTTGGCGGTTGACGCGTGCAGCCACCGCTGCCGTCGCGGCGGCCACAAGGGGCTGGATCTCCGGATCGGGGGCGATCGAGTCGGGAAGCACGTCGCGCACCTCATGAGCGGGCATGACGGTCTCCGCAGCGTCGAGCGGCAGATCGACGATGTCGATCGCCTGACCGCTCGAGCGGCCTTGCACGATGGGGATCCCGTTGACGATGGCGTTCACAAATGAATGGGTGTGGCCACTAACAATTGCGTCGACGTGCTGCGTGAGATGATTGGCAAGATCCACGATCTCGCCCGCGCACCCGCCCTGGCCCGTGCGGTCGCAAAACGCCCCTGCATGAGCAACGACCACCACAACATTGGCGCCGTTGGCGCGTAGGCCACGGGTGAGGCTGTCGACGCTCGGCGCGGCATCATCGAACCGAAGCCCCACGACATTCGACGCCCGTGTGGAGGTCGCGGTTTGGCGCGTCGCCACACCAATGATGCCGATCTTGAGGCCGCCACGCACGACCAGGGTGTCGCTCCGAATCCAGGGAACCGGCCGGCCCAGCGTGTCGCGCACGTTTGCGGCGAGAAACGCATAACGCGCCTGACCCATGCGCGCCCGCAGAGTGTCCTGACCCCAGTCGAATTCGTGGTTGCCTAACGCGGACGCGGCGTAGCCGAGCGTGTTGAAGATGTCCACGATCGGACGGCCGAACGCGAAGTTCGATGCAGGGGTGCCCTGGAACTCGTCGCCGCCATCGAGAAGGAGGGAGGTGCACTGAGGTGGTGCACACTCCGTCTCGGCGCGGTTGATCGCCGAGGCGACATACGCCAGCCCTCCACGCATGATGCCATTCACGTCCGCCCGCGGCTCGAGCGCGCCATGCACGTCATTGGTTCCGATGAGACGCAGTCGCCGCCCCGGAATGACCGCCGTGGTTCGCGGCGCGCTCGCAGCTTCACCTGGCATTCGGTGCATCGCCGCGTAAGCCGTACCGATTGCCGCGTTAGGCACGAGCGACCAGTTATGGTGCGCATAAACAGCCGGATCCAGCGTCCTGCGCGCACGAACTTCATCGATGAGAAGTTGGCGGATCTCGAGTTGTCTGTCGTCGAGGTTGTGCGAGTTCGCGAGCATCGCGTACCCACCGCCGCCGGTCTGCCGGTAATTATTGAGAGCGAAGGTGAAGCTGTCCGCCGGCGCAACCGCGCGCCCTTGATACTCGAGCCTCGTAATACGCGAACCGATCGGCTTCGAGACATCGATCGTATAATCGACGCCCGCCACGATATCGAAATTGTAGCCGGGAACCGATGGATCGACACCGACGATGCCGTTGGCGCCCGATCGGAAGTAGCGTGCGCTGTACTCGAGATAGTCCCGCAGCTCTCGCCCGGTAATCCAGATCTTTCGAAGCGTGTTGTCGTATGGGTAGAGTGCCGCGAGACGAGCGACCGTCACCGGTCCGGCTTGCAGCGTCGCGTCGAGCGAGAATGCAGCGGTGGACGCTAGCTGCGCGCCCGTTGCCTTGCGCTCGACGTCCAGGATGAAGTCGATGAGCGGAGTATCGACGACACGCGCGGAATCGGCGCGCCACGCGACCGCTGTCGTGCCGATCGGCTCCGACACATATGCGACGGTCTCGTTGTGCGATGTATTCGTGGCCGCGAGTACGGCCGCGTTTTCTGCATGACCAGCGGCTGGAAGCAGCGTACTGCGCTTATCGAGGACGCGCCAATGAGCGCCCTCGCGAGCCAAGCGCAAGTGCGCCACTGCGAGGCTCGTGGCCCAATTCTTCGGCTGAATGAGCAGGGCGCCACCAATCACCGTGTCCGCGAGCTCTTTGTGAGAGTGCCCGAAGACGATGAGATCGATTCCTGGAACTTCGCGCGCTACGCGTGCGCTGACGTTTTCGCTCGCCACACCGCTCGTGACGGTATCGTAGCTCGATGGCTCGTCCAGCCCCGAATGCAGCAGCGCGACAATCACGTCCGCTCCCGCCGCGCGCGCGGCGGTCACTGCGTCGCGAATCGATGGGACGATGTCGCGAACCACCAATCGACCGGAAAGATTGTCGCGATCCCAGAGATTCGAGCCGGGCGTCGTACCACCAAGAATTCCGACTTTCACCCCCTGTCGCTCGACGATCGTCCACCCTTTGAACGCATGCTCACCCGTTGGCGTGAACGCGTTCGCCGCAAGCATCGGAAAGCGCGCGTCGAGCATCATGCGGCGCAACGTCGGCAGTCCGTAATTGAATTCGTGATTGCCGATGACCGCGGCGTCGTATTGCATCGCGTTCATTGCGGCGGCAACGGGATGTGGCCGTTGCGACGAGCTGTCGATTCGGGCGGCGACATAGGCGAGCGGATTGCCCTGCAAGAGGTCTCCGCCATCGACGAGCAGAACGCGCTCTGGGTTGGCGGCACGCAACGAGTCGACGACCGTCGCGAGACGCGTCAATCCGCGTTGCGGCTCCGGCTTACCGGCGTAGTAATCCCATGAGCGCAGTCGGCCGTGAGCGTCTGTGGTTGCCGCGATCACCAGCTCGACCTCCGCGCGCGATGCGGCGGACTGACTTTCGAACGGCCGAGATTGTTCGACGAGTCGCGCGCTGGACGCACGGGTGCAACCGACCACACAAACGACCGTCGCCAGCGCACTGATTGCGCGACGCGTCGGCGGCCCGAGCGAGAAAAGATGCGTCATGGCGACAAGCTAGCGGCCCGACGAAAAGCATGGCAGTGTATGCTTATACATGATCGTGACAGAGTGGCCGCTTCAATCCCTCCCTGGCCCGCGTCATCTTCCGTGCTCGATGAACATCCGATGAAGCCGCTCATCATCGGTATCGCCGGAGGAACCGGTTCAGGTAAGTCCACGGTTGCCCGCAATGTGGCGCAAGCACTGTCCACCTCGTCTGTGGCGTTCATCGACATGGACGCCTATTACCGGAACTTCACTCACGTTCCACTCGAAGAGCGACGGCAAATCAACTGGGACCATCCAGACGCGTTCGATTGGGAGCTCCTCCTTGCACAGCTCGAGGCCCTCGTGAGCGGTCGGGCGATCGACAAACCCGTCTACGACTTCGTCACACACACGCGCAGCGAAACAACGATCCGCATTCCGGCAGCGCATGTGGTGGTCATCGACGGAATCCTGCTCTTTGTCGATCCCAGCGTTCGGGACCTCTGCGACGTGAAAGTTTTTGTTGACGCCGACGCCGACATTCGCCTCATACGACGCATTCGTCGCGATGTTGCCAAGCGCGGCCGCTCTCTCGACGATGTGATCGATCAGTACCTAACGACCGTTCAGCCGATGCATCTGCAATTCGTGGAACCGAGTAAGCGGTACGCGGACGTCATCGTTCCGCGCGGCGGACATAATCCGGTGGCGATCGAGATGATCGTCGCGAAGATCGGCGGCCGATTGTCGGTGGCACGAACCGAGGCGGCGCGGGCCGAGTCCGAAGGGCCGGCGGCGTGACGGAAGTGTCCGGCGCGACGGGGCAGCGGATTCTCGTCGTTGACGACGAACCCGACATCGTTGCGCTCATCGTGTACCATCTCGCCAAGACTGGCTACCGCGTGTCGACCGCAGCCAACGGTAGCGACGGCCTCGAAGCGGCAAAGCGAGAGCGTCCGGCGCTGGTCATCCTCGACCTCATGCTGCCGGGACTTTCCGGGTACGAGGTGCTCGAACAGATCCGCGCGTCGGAAGCCACAAAAGGTGTCGGCGTCCTCATGCTCACTGCGCGCGTGGAAGAGCCGGATCGCGTTCGCGGTCTCTCGCTCGGAGCGGACGATTACCTCACGAAGCCATTCAGTCCGCAAGAGCTCGTGCTCCGGGTTGCCGCAATCCTCCGTCGCATGGCGGCTCCGGCGGCCCTCTCCGCCGATGTCCTGGCGATCGGACCGATTCACATCGACCTGAGCGAACATCGCGTGCTCGTCGACGGCGCGGCGATCGACCTTACGCCAACCGAGTACAAGCTATTACTCATCCTCGCCGAGCGACGGGGACGCGTGCAAGCGCGGGGTCATCTCCTCGAGACGGTATGGGAAGCGGCGCCGGACATTCAAACGCGCACCGTTGACATGCACGTGCAACGGTTGCGGGCCAAGCTTGGCAATGCCGGAGCGCTGATCGAAACGGTCCGGGGCTTTGGGTATCGTCTCAAGACCGAGCAATCGCGCGCGACATGACCCTCGCGAAGCGACTTCTTCTCGGCTCTCTCGTCCTCGTCTTTCTGCTCGTCGCCGCCATCGTCGCGCTTTCGGGTGACCGTCTGGAACGCCGACTAGTTCAAGAGACCACGGCTGAGCTGACGCGTGAGGCAAGGCTGGTCGGCCTCTCGTGGAAACCAGACCGTGACCCCGACTTGCTCGCCGACTCGGCGGGTGCCGCGCTGCAACGCCGGGTAACGCTGATCGATTCGTTAGGCGTCGTACGCGGCGACTCGCACTTCAATGGCGAAGAGCTGCATCATCTCGAGAACCACTTCATGCGACCCGAGGTCGTTGCCGCACGCGCAGAAGGTGCCGGGGTAGGCCACCGCCGCAGCGCATCGGCCGGCGACGACGAGCTGTATGTGGCAATCCGGCACCCGTTAGGCTTCGTGCGCGTCTCGATCAGTACGGCGACGCTGCGCGACATCGTCTCCGGGGCCCGGCGCGACGTCCTCGTTGCTGGGCTCATCGCCGTTCTTGGCGTTCTGGTGCTCGCCCTGCTGTTCTCGCGCAGTGTCACGAGGCCGGTGGTAGAGCTCCGCGATGTCGCACGGGCAATCGCCGCCGGCGATCTGGACCGCCGGCCTTCGATTTCCGCGCCTGGCGAGGTGGGCGATCTCGCCGTTGCGCTTCATCGCATGTCGGAGCAACTCGCGGCGCGCCTTCACGCGCTGGAAGCTGACGACGCTCTGATGTCCACTCTGCTGGAGTCGATCAATGAAGGGGTGGTCGCGGTGAGCCAGCGGGGCACAGTCGTGCGGATGAACGAGATCGCACGTGGGCTGCTTGGCGTCGATCAACCTTCGCCATTCCCGTCGGATCGACTACCACAAGAGCCGGTCGTGCGTGCGGCACTGCGGGAGGCAATGTCGGGCGTAGCTGCCGAGCCCCGCGAGATGAACTTCGCCGGCCGCACGCTGGCTGTGACGGGAAGGCCGCTGCCTGGGGGCGGGGCCGTGTTGGCCTTACTCGACCTAACGACGAGGCGACGGCTCGAGACCATTCGGCGCGACTTCGTCGCGAATGCGTCTCATGAGCTGAAAACGCCGCTCACCGTCATCAGCGGCTTCGCCGAGACGCTGCTCGACACGGACCTCACCGTACCGCAGAGACAACAGTTCGTCGGGACCATTCAATCGAATGTCGTGCGGATGCAACGCATTGTCGACGATCTGCTCGATCTTGCTCGTTATGAGTCAGGCGGCTGGGTGCCGAACCCTGTCGACGTCGACGTCAAATCGGTTGCCTCCGATGTGCTGGCGCTCGTTCAACCCGAAGCGACGCGTCGTCGACTCGATCTGTGTATGGCGATCGCCGAGGGTGCGGGACGCGTACACGCCGACCCAACCGCGCTCAGGCAGATCTTGCAGAATCTCGTCGAGAATGCGGTGCGCTACACGCAGGCGGGAAGTGTGACGGTGTTCGCCGAGCGTGAGAATGGCAGCACGGTTGTGGGCGTTCGCGATACTGGTATTGGGATTCCCCGGGAGCATTTGCCACGCGTCTTCGAGCGCTTTTACAGAGTGGATGCGGGTCGATCGCGCGCGGTGGGCGGCACTGGTCTGGGCCTCGCGATCGTGAAGCACCTCGCCGAGGCTCACGGAGGAAAGGTGCGCGCCACGAGCACGCTCGGCCTCGGCACCGAAGTCGCGGCGCTCTTCCCCGATCGTTAGTCGCGAGACGCCGGCCCCACGGCGGCTCCCTCATCATTTACATTTCGCGCGTGGCGGCCACCTCTTCCGCGCTGCGCGACAGCGACACGCATCGCATAGCGGCGATCGACATCGGATCGAATTCGATTCGGCAGATCGTCGCCGACGTATCAGCGGGTGGCGGGATCCAGGTCGTCGACGAAATGAAAGCGGCACCGCGCCTCGCCTCGGGACTCGTAGACACGGGCCGCCTGGACGAAGACGCGATGGCACGAGCGATCGAAGCAATTGGCCGGATGGCGACGCTCGCACGCCAGCTCGGCGCCGAGCGCATTGAGCCCGTTGCCACGAGTGCCGTGCGGGACGCCGCGAATGGCGACGACTTCCTGCTCCAACTGCAACGGCAGACCGGCCTTCACGTGCGCGTTCTGGATGGCGACGAGGAGGCGCGACTCAGCTTTCGGAGCGCGCTCGCCCACTTCGATCTCGGCAGTGGACGAGCGGTGGTTGCGGACATTGGCGGCGGGTCGTTGGAGCTCGTGCTCAGTGTCGACGGCGTGATCGATCGAATCGCCTCGCTTCCACTCGGCGCGGTCCGACTGACGGAACGCTTCCTCCCCGAAGGTTCGACTAGACCGAAAGTACTTCGTGCCTTACGCCGCGAGGTTCGCGCGCAGCTGCGGCCGCACCTCCCGGTCCGCGACTGGCGTGGCGCTCCGCTGATCGGCTCCGGCGGTACCTTCACCAACCTCGCGGGACTCTACCTAACGAAGCAAGGAATCTTCACGGCGCGCAGCGTTCATGCGGCCCGTGTCCCGCGCGGTGACGTCGAGCATCTCCTGGAGATGCTGCACGCAATGGAGCCTGCGGAACGCCGCGCCCTAGAAGGCCTCAACACCGATCGTGCCGACATTATCGTCGCTGGTCTGGCCGTTGTCGCCGAAGTGATGGCACGCTTGGAAGCGCGTGACGTACAGGTCTCGCGGTATGGCATCCGTGAGGGGATTCTCCTCGAGGCTGCACGCGTTCGGCCGGTAGTCGCCGATCCCGGGGAGGGGCGCGAGCGCTCCGTGCGAGAACTGGCCGAGCGCTGCCATTACGAGCTTCCCCACTCCGCGAATGTGCAGCGACTTGCCTTACGACTCTTCGATTCGGTAGGCCCACGGCTCGGTGCATCGCCCGCCGAGCGACCGCTTCTCGCGGACGCTTCGCTCTTGCACGACGTGGGCTACCACATCAGCTACGACCGCCACCACAAGCACTCTTATCACATTATAGTGCACGCTGAGTTGCTCGGCGTTCAGCCTGCCGATCAGGTGGTAATTGCAAATGTCGCGCGCTATCACCGGGGTGCTCCGCCGAAGAAGAAACACCGCAACTATGGTGGTCTCGACAGCGAACTTCGAGCTCAGGTACGGCGGCTGTCGGCCCTTCTGCGCATCGCGGATGGCTTCGATCGTGGACACACAGGTGCGGTGAAGACGCTTCGCGTTCGATGGCTCCAGCGCGCCATTCGGATAACGCCGGTCGCCACCGACTCTCGCGCGTCACTACGCCTCGAGTGTTGGGGCGCGCATCGTAAGTCGGCGCTGCTCGCCAAGGTGGCCGGAGTTCCGGTGGAGATTGTCTCACCGGACGGAACGGTGCTGTCCTCGCACGACACGGACAGCAACGCCGAGTGATCGCCTAACGAGCTAGACGAGGACGCCCGGGGCGCGCGTTTCGCCGGACGGCCGATGATCCGCGGCCGAGAGGCCCCACGACTCGCGAAGCAGGACGTCATGCGTCGAGTGAACCACGCCGTTGGGCGTACGCTGCGTCCAGGTGCCATCCGCGGCGAGCTCCCACGCCAGCCGGTTGTCCTCGAGGCAGGTCCTGAGCAGGCTCCGGAGACGGCCGTACAGAGTCGAGTCCTCCACTGGAGCAACCGCCTCCACACGACGATCGAAATTGCGCTGCATCCAGTCCGCCGAGCCGAGGTAGAATTCCTCGGTGCCCCCGTTCGCGAAAAGGAAAATGCGCGAATGCTCGAGGAATCTGCCAATGAGGCTGATGACGCGAATCCGATCGCTGAGGCCTGGAACGCCCGGGCGCAGACAGCAAATCCCTCGCACGATCAGATCGATCTCGACGCCCGCGCGCGAGGCCCGATAGAGCGCATCGATAATCTCCGGATCCACGAGCGCATTCATCTTCGCCACGATACGCGCCGGACGTCCAGCCTTGGCATGCTCCAACTCGCGATCGATGAGATCGAGAACGCGCGCTCGCATGTTCGCTGGGGCCACGAGCAGCTTACGGTACAAACGTTGTCGCGAATAACCGGTAAGCGAGTTGAACAAATCCGTAACGTCGGCGGCGATTGAGCGATTGCAGGTGAATAGGCCGATATCCGTGTACAGCCGCGCCGTCCGCGAGTTGTAGTTGCCGCTTCCGAGATGCACGTAGCGACGAATGCCGTCGGGTTCGCGCCGCACGACGAGCGCGAGCTTCGTGTGCGTCTTGAGCGTTGCCGATCCGTACGCAACGTGGACACCGACACTCTCGAGACGTCGCGCCCAGGTGATGTTGTTGGCTTCGTCGAAACGCGCTTTCAGCTCCACCAGCACGGCGACCTGCTTGCCGCGCTGTGCAGCCTCCACCAGCGCGTCGACAATCGCCGTATCGCCCGAGGTGCGATAGAGCGTGAGCTTGATCGCCAAGACTTGATCGTCTTCGGCCGCCGTCGCCAGAAACCGCTCCACGCTGGCCGTGAACGAGTCGAAGGGATGATGCACGAGCAGGTCGCGCTCGCGAATGACATCGAAGATCGAACGGCGTGGGTCGCGCAGCTCCGGCGGGATCGATGGCGTGAAGGGAGCGTCCTTGAGCGTCGGACAATCTAGCGAATTCAACGCCAGCAGATCGCCGAGCCCCAGCAGCTTGCCAGCCTCGAAGACATCGCGCTCGGTGAGCGCGGCACTCTGCGGCACATCTTCGGCACGCAGCTCTTCGAGGAGCAGCGTTCGGAGATGCGCCGGCATCGATTCCTCGATCTCGAGCCTAACGACTTCCCCGAAGCGGCGCTTGAAGACCTGCTCTTCGATCGTTGCCAGCAGATCCTCAGGCTCTTCGACGGGTAGCTCGAGGTCCGAGTAGCGCGTGATCCGGAAGGGATGCCATCGCAGCACCTCCATGCCGGGAAAGAGCGCGCCGAGATTCGCGCCGATCACTTCCTCGAGAGGGACGAAATGCGTTGGACGCCCGAGGATTTGTACCCACCGAGGGAGGCTCTTCGGTACCTTCACCCGCGCGAAATGATCTTCGCCGGTTTCGGGATCACGAATCTCCACTGCCAGCGAAAGCGAAAGATTCGAGATGTACGGAAATGGATGTCCGGGATCGACCGCGAGAGGTGTCAGTACGGGAAAGACCTGCGATTCGAAGTACTCGTCGAGGGCGCCCCATTCCTTCGCCGAGAGATCGGCGACGCCGACGAGACGAATACCATTAGCGCCGAGCTGCTCCACCAAGTCCTCGAAGCATCGTCGCTGCATTGCGAGCTGCTCACGAACAACGCGGTCGATGGCCTCGAGCTGCTCCAAGGGGCTCATGCCATCGACGGGAGTCGCTTGGACGTTGGACGCGACCTGTCGCCGTAATCCGGCGACCCGCACCATGTAGAACTCGTCGAGATTGCTGCTGAAGATCGAGAGAAACTTCACGCGCTCGAGCAAGGGCGTACGCGTATCCACGGCTTGCTGCAGCACGCGGCCGTTGAAGGCAAGCCAACTCAACTCGCGATTTATGAAGAGCGAGTTGTGCGCAGCGACTTCTTGCATTGGATAGGGATCTCGAAAAGAGCTACCGAAGGTATAGCTCTCGTACAGCCCGGTTGTCACGGGTTCGTTCCAAGGCCGCGAGGCTTCGGGCAGAAGGTCCGGCCCGGTCGTGCCTAGAGATGGACGATCCGGCTCAGCAGGAAGTACGAGAGGGCAGCCATCGTCCCCGCGGCTGGTATCGTCAGCAGCCAAGCCCAGAGGATGCGTCCAGCGATCCCCCAGCGGACAGCCGAAAGGCGGTGCGTAGCACCGACACCGACGATCGCGCCGGTGATCGTGTGCGTCGTGCTCACAGGGATCCCGAGCCGCGTCGCGAGAAGAATGGCGAATGCGCCGCCCGTTTCAGCGCAAAAGCCTCCGACGGGCCTTAAACGCGTTATGCGCGACCCCATCGTATGCACGATGCGCCAACCACCGAAAAGAGTCCCGAGGGAGATCATCACATACGCGAAGATCTCCACCCAGAGAGGGATGTGATCGGCGGACTGAAGATACAAGTGATGAAGAATCCCGGGTTCCAACCGGAAGAGCTCACGAGTCGACACGAGTAAACCCGCGATGATTCCCATCGTCTTTTGGGCGTCGTTCGCTCCGTGCGAGAACGAAAAGAGGGCCGAGCTCCCTAATTGCGCGACGCGAAAGACGCGATCGACGCGGTGCGGCGACGCCCGCTGAAAGATCCAGTACACCGCGATCATCAGCCCGAAGCCGGCGATCAGGCCTATGATCGGCGAGAGCGCGATGAATTCGAGGGTCTCGATCCACTTTCGACCCCAGACGATCGCCGCGAGTCCCGCCTTTGCAATGGCGCTTCCCGCGTAGCCTCCAATGAGCGCGTGCGAGGAGCTCGAGGGCAGCCCGAAAAACCAGGTGATCAGGTTCCAGAAGATGGCGCCGAGTAGGCCGCCGAGGATCACGTTCGCGTCCACGAACGACACATCGATCATCCCTTTGCCGATTGTACTCGCCACGGCCGTTCCCACCGTAAAGAGCGCGGCGAAGTTGAACGTTGCCGCCCATAGCACGGCGGTGAAGGGATTGAGCACCCGCGTGCCTACGATGGTGGCGATGGAGTTCGCCGAATCGTGAAAGCCGTTGATGAAATCGAAGATGAACGCGATGAGGACGATCGCGACGACGTACGCAATCACGCGGCGCGACGCCTCACGCGTTCTTCAGAGAGATGCTCTGCAGCACTTGGGCTACGCCCATGCAGCTGTCGGTGGCCCGCTCGAGGGTATCGTACATCTCCTTCCACTTGAGGACTTCCAGCGGATCGGGATGGCCGGCAAACAGGTCGCCGACCGCCGCATGGTAGATCGCGTCAGCTTCCTCTTCGAGCTTCTTGATGTGACCCGCCTGCACGCTCACTGCTTTCGTTTCGCGAATCGACGAGACGCCGGCCTGGATGTGCTCGGACGCGTGGATGAGAACTTGTGCAAGTTGTCGTGCCGGCTCTTTCACGACGTCGATGTGCAGCATTTCGAATCGGCGCGAGGTGCCATCGAGCAGATCGATGACGTCATCGAGCCGAGACGCGAGCATGTGAATGTCCTCGCGGTCGATCGGAGTCACGAAGCTCTTATCGATGCGCTGATTGATCGTACTGGTGAGCACGTCGGCCTTGTGCTCGACATTCTTGATCGCGCGGACGTGATCGGCGACGTGTTGCGGATCGTCGAACAGAGCGGCCAGCATGCGCGCCGTTTCCGTGAGATGCGCCGTGAGCTGATCGAAGAGATCGAAGAATTGCTCGTCGCGCGGAATCAGTTTGCCGAGCAAGCTCAAGCCGGCCTCCATGTATTGGCGGCCGGAAGATACCCGTCACCGCCAGACCGGCAAAGGCTCATCAGCGATGCTGAGACCAGATATGCTGCGCGCGCCCAGCGGCCTCGCGTTCCGCGACCAGCGCTGGTTTCTCGAAGATCTTGATCAGCACCATACCGGTAATAAATCCGCCGACGTGAGCCCATACTGCAACGCCACCAGATACGTCAGGATTGACCTGCGACAGCGACGGGAGAGCGGCGATCAGCTGCCAGGCGAACCACCAGATCAAAACCAGCCAGGCCGGCACCGGGATGATGCGAAAGATGATGACGAAGATGAAGAGCATGTTGACGCGCACACGGGGATAGAGCACCAGGTAGGCGCCGAGAATGCCTGAAATCGCTCCTGAAGCCCCCACTGTTGGCACCGGCGAGCCCGGCTGCATAAAAACGTGAGCCGCGGCGGCGGCGAGCCCGCAAATGAGGAAGAAACCGAGGAAGCGCGAAGGTCCCATGCTGTCCTCGATGTTGTTGCCAAACACCCAGAAAAACAGGGCGTTGCCGAGGATATGACTCCAGCCACCGTGAAGAAACATCGACGTCAGTGGCGTGAATTTGTTGATGGGGTCGTCGTCTACGACACAGGCCAGGCCGCGCGCAATGGGAACGCTCGTGCCTAGTAAGGCCCGATGCGTGAGCTCCCCCGGCACCATCCCGTAATTGCAGATACTGGTGGCGAGCTGGATCTCATTGAATCCCGCCCCCTGCACCAGAAAGAAGACCGCGAACATCGCCGCAAGCAGCGCCCAGGTCATTATGGGCGTGTGCAGTGTGGGATTCTCGTCGCTAAGTGGAATCATTGGCCTTGCTGGCGCGCGTGCGTCAGAAATGTAACCGATACCAGCGTTACCGCTGCCAACTTGGCGCAGACCTTCGGTCCTCGACTTGCCCTGCTTCGGCAGCATCGGCGGAGAGGAACGTTGCCGCATAAGGCGCTCCGCCCGACTTCACACTCGAGGTAGCAATGGCAGATAAAGTCATCGGCATCGACCTGGGTACGACCAATTCTGTCGTCGCCGTTATGGAAGGTGGCGACCCGGTCGTCATTCCCAACTCGGAAGGCGGACGCACGACCCCGTCGGTGGTTGGCTTCACGAAGGATGGCGAGCGGCTGGTTGGTCAAGTCGCCAAGCGTCAGGCAGTCACCAACCCCCAAAACACGATCTTCTCCATCAAGCGCTTCATGGGCCGCAAAATGCCCGAAGTGCAGCAGGAGATTAAGCGCGTTCCGTACAAGGTCGTGGCCGGTCAGAACGATCTTGCAACGGTCGAGGTCCAAGGAAAGCGGTATTCGCCCCCCGAGATCTCGGCGATGATCCTCCAAAAAATGAAGCAGACCGCTGAGGACTATCTCGGACATGGCGTGTCCAAGGCAGTCGTCACGGTGCCGGCATACTTCAACGATTCCCAGCGTCAGGCAACGAAAGACGCTGGCAAGATCGCCGGGCTCGACGTTCTGCGCATCATCAATGAGCCCACGGCCGCGGCACTCGCGTATGGCCTGGACAAGAAGAAAGACGAAAAGGTCGCGGTCTTCGATCTCGGCGGTGGGACGTATGACATCTCCGTCCTGGAGCTGTACGACGTCGAGGGCTCGCGCCAGTTCGAGGTCAAGTCGACCAATGGCGACACGCACCTTGGCGGCGACGACTTCGATCAGCGCGTAATCGACTGGATCGTTGGCGAGTTCAAGCGCGACCAGGGCATCGACCTCTCGAAGGACCCGATGGCGCTGCAGCGTCTGAAAGAGGCCGCCGAGAAAGCGAAGATGGAGCTCTCAGGCACGATGTCAACTGACATCAACCTGCCCTTCATCACCGCCGATCAGTCCGGGCCGAAGCATCTGAACTACACACTGTCACGCGCGAAATTCGAACAGCTGGTAGACGACCTGATCCAGCGCACGATTCCGCCCATGCAGCAGGCGCTCAAGGATGCGGGAATGAAGCCCGAGGAAGTCGACGAAGTCATTCTCGTTGGCGGCTCGACGCGTATTCCCAAAGTGCAGGAGATAGTCAAGACTTTCTTCAAGAAGGAGCCGCATAAGGGCGTCAACCCGGACGAAGTCGTCGCCATTGGCGCGGCGATTCAGGGCGCCGTTCTTACCGGTGAGCAGAAGGACGTTCTCCTTCTCGACGTTACGCCGCTATCGCTTGGTATCGAAACGTTAGGCGGTGTCACGACGGTGCTCATTGCCCGGAACACCACGATTCCGACGAAGAAGAGCGAGACCTTCTCCACGGCGGACGACAGTCAAACGACGGTCGAGATCCATGTGCTTCAGGGTGAGCGCGAGATGGCGCGAGACAATCGCACCATCGGCAAGTTCCAGCTCACGGGCATTCCACCCGCTCCGCGCGGTATGCCGCAGATCGAGGTGACCTTCGACATCGATGCGAACGGCATTCTCCATGTCTCGGCAAAGGACAAGGCCACGAGCAAGGAGCAGAAGATCCGTATCGAGGCCTCAAGCGGTTTGTCGGACAACGACATCCAGCGGATGGTCAAGGACGCCGAGTCGCACGCCGCTGAAGACAAGAAGCGGCGGGAAGAGATCGACACGCGCAACCGCCTCGACAGCATGACATACGAGGTGGAGAAGAACGTGAAGGAGTGGGGCGATCGCCTGCCAGCGGAAATGAAGACCAAGCTGGATGCGTCCATCGAGCGCGCACGAAAGGCGCTTCGCGGCGACGACATGGATGAGATTCGCTCCGCGCAGGAAGAGCTGTCGCGCACCTTCAGCGAGGCCGGTCAGACCTTCTATGCGCAGTCGCAGTCGCAGCCGGGGAATCCGCCGGGCGGCGACACCGGTGGAGCTCCTGGAGGCAGCACTGCTCAAGGCGGCACTCCGAAGGAAGATGTCGTCGAGGCGGATTACGAGATCGTCGACGAAGGCAAGAAATAGGGTGCTAGGGGCTTGCTGGTGGGTCCTATCAAAACCGCCGGAGCGCATGCGCTCCGGCGGTTTTGCGGTGCATCACTCCTTACCATTTCTTCACTTCATTCTGCAACGCTCGCGAGCAACCTTTCGTAAGCCCAATCGTGTCTGTCCGAAGGAGCGAGGCTCCCAGCGCCCAGCACCTCGCAGGCTACGGAACTTGCACGTCTCGTTTGTGTACGGTCCTCAAAACTCATCGACGTGGGAAGGCAGCGTATGACCAAGTACCCTCGTGCCAGACTGACCGCGGCGGTCGTCGTGGCATTCCTTTGCGGTCTTGTATTCGCATCCGGCTCGAATCTGACGCATCTGGGATGGGCCCAATCAAAGACGGGCCCCAAACCGACGATTCAGCAGGTGCAGCCCCTCATCGAGACGCAAAACGCCTTCGAGGCGATCGCGGATCACGTCACCCCGGCAGTCGTCTCGATCCAGACGGAACGGTTTGCGCGGACACGCACGAACACCCGTCAGCGTGGACAGCGTCCGCCGGGCGGCATCGAGGACTTCTTCCGGCAATTCGATCCACAGCAGGACCAGCCCAGTGAAGCCAGCGGCTCTGGGTTCGTGGTGAGCAAAGATGGCTACATCCTCACGAACAATCACGTCGTCGCCGACGCCGATCGCGTGACCGTAAAGCTGCTCGACAATCGCACCTTTACTGCGAAGGTCATCGGCCGTGATCCCACGACGGACGTCGCGGTCATCAAAGTGGATGCAGGCGATTTACCGACGGTTGCGCTCGGCGATGACGCGAACGCGCGGGTTGGGCAGTGGGTGGTGGCCATCGGCAATCCCCTCGGCCTCGACTTCACCGTCACGGCGGGTATCGTGAGCGCTCGCGGACGCTCGTTGGGCTCACTGCTCAATACGCGCTACGCGATTCAGGACTACATACAGACGGACGCCGCGATCAACCCCGGCAACTCCGGCGGTCCACTGGTCAACATCCGTGGCGAGGTAATCGGGATCAACAGCGCGATCGCCAGCAATACCGGCTTTTACGCCGGCTATGGATTTGCGATTCCGATTACGCTGGCGAAGCAGGTGATGGATGACATCGTCCAGTATGGCAAGGTGCGGCGTGCCGTATTGGGTATCAATATCGGCGACGTCGATCCTAACGACGCGCAGGTCGCCGGGCTCAAGGACATTCACGGCGTGAAGGTCAGCGGCTTCGATCCGAGCGACGATCCGGACGCGAGTCCGGCGAAGCGCGCCGGTGTGGAAGTGGGCGACGTGATCGTCGCCGTGAACGGGCAGGCAATCGATCGGGTGAGCACATTGCAGCGCGTGATCCGGAACTTCAAGCCGGGTCAGACTGTGTCACTCGACGTGATGCGCTTCGGCGATAAGAAGACGCTAAACGTCAAGCTCGGTGAGCCGCCCGCGGATCGTACGAGCGACGTCGCGTCGGCGAACGACGACAGCCGCCAGCCAGCCGCGCGGGCCGGTGAGCGCAGTTACGAGAAGCTGGGCATCTCGGTACAGAGCGTGCCGACCGAGTTGGCGACGCAAGCGCGTCTGAGCGATCAATGGCGTCGTGGGCTGCTCGTGACCGATATCTCGCCAACGGGTCCGGCGTATCGGGAGCTCAACGAGAACAGCTCGATCATCGTGAGCGTCCTCTATCCGCAGAAGAAGGAGATTCGTTCTCCTGCGGACTTCGAGGATATCGTCTCGAAGCTCAAGCACGGAGACTTGATCACGCTTCTCGTTTACGACGTGCGTGGGCAGGGTACGGCGAGCGTGACGCTGAAATCGCAGTAGGCTCGATCGCGACGGAAATGGCCCGGTGAGCTCCACCGGGCCATTTTATTGTGCGGCTAGGGCGTCCTGCCCGTTTTTCCAGAGTGGCCCAGCTAAGGCGACACTCTTAGCTTTCCTCGTCGCGCGGGAGTGGCGGAACTGGCAGACGCACCAGACTTAGGATCTGGCTCCGAAAGGATTGGGGGTTCGACTCCCCCCTCTCGCATCGTTGCTCGCCGCGCCCGCGATGTTCTCGCTCTGCTCGCAACTTTCTTCGTTCGATGTAGCGTAGCGCGCGACGTACGCACTATTGATCTTCTCACCGAGTAGCGCGGCGAGAAGCGAGCATTTGAAAGAGTTTACGTTAGCTTTGGTCCATGGACATTCAGATCACGACGAAAAAGAGCGAAGGTGTCGAACGGCTCCTCGAAGTGCAGGTGCCGGTCGAAGCCATTCGCGAAGCTGAAGACAAAACCGCGCGCCGTTATGCAACGAGTGTGCGGCTGCCTGGCTTCCGTCCCGGCAAGGCGCCGCCGCAGTTGGTGAAGAAGCGGTTCAAGGATGCTATCCGTCAGCAAGTGATCGAATCGCTCGTTCAAGAAGCCTTTCAGGAAGTCGTCGATCGCGAAAAGCTCAAGGTTGCCTCGCAGCCTCATGTGCACGATCTGAAGTTCACCGAAGGCGAGCCGCTCACGTTCGAGCTCCACGTCGAGGTGCGGCCCGAGATCTCGCTTGCTCGCACGCAAGGCTTCCGTGTTGCACGACCTGCCTCGGAGATCAATGACGAGCAGGTGCGCGAGCAGATCGAGCAGATGCGGGAACAGAAGGCAACCTGGCATCCGGTGGAAACCAAGCCGGCGCCGGGAGATATGGTAACGGTCCTCCTCGCTACGTCCGATGAGGATGGCACCATGCCCGACGGCAAGGACTACCGCCTCGTGCTAGGCTCCGGGCAGGCCATCCCCGGCATCGAAGAGCTCGTGATGGAGCTTACTCCCGGAGAGACTGCCGAGCGGCCCGTACGGTGGCCTGATGATTTTCCGGACGAGTCGCAACGTGGGAAGAGCAAGAACGTCCGCGTGACTCTCCAGGATGTAAAGCGAAAGGAGCTCCCCGCGCTCGACGATGCCTTTGCGCGCGAAGTGGGCGACTACGAGTCCCTCGATGCACTGCAGTCGACCGTGCGTAAAGATCTCGAGGAGAACGCCCATCGCGAGGCGGAGTCGACGGTGCGCTCTCAGCTGCTCGATGAAATTGGCAGCGCGAATCCCTTTCCCCTGCCGCCGAGCTGGGTGAATCAGCTCATTGATGGCTACGTGCAGGCGTATCGCGTGCCCGAAGACGAGCGCGATCGCTTCGCCGGAGAATTCCGTCCCATCGCGGAGCGCCAAGTGCGGCGCGATTTGATCATCGATACGATCGCCGAAACGGAAGGATTGCGAGCAACCGAGGCCGACATCGACGATCGCATTGGGGAGCTTGCTCAGAAGCGCAACGCTGATCCCGGACAGGTCTATGCCTCGCTACAGAAGGCAGGCCGGCTGAAGGAGATCGAGCAGGGCTTGACGGAAGAGAAAGTTTTCAAGTGGCTTATGGATAGAAACACGGTCGAGTGAGGTTTGACGCCATGCCTACGCTGTATCCCCCGTACGTCATCGAACGATCGAGCCGCGGCGAGCGGAGCTACGATATCTTCTCGCGCTTGCTCATGGATCGCATCGTTTTTCTCGGGACGCCGATCAACGACGACGTCGCGAACATCATCATCGCGCAGTTGCTCTTCCTCGAGGCGGACAACCCCGAGCGCGATATTCACATTTACATCAACTCGCCGGGCGGCAGTGTCTCCTCGGGACTCGCGATTTACGACACTATGCAGTATCTGCGATCGCCGATCAACACGATCTGCATGGGTCTCGCCGCGAGCATGGGCGCCTTCTTGTTGACCGCCGGTCGAAAAGGAAAGCGGCATGCGCTTCCGCATTCCCGGATCATGATCCATCAACCGTCGGGCGGTGCCCAGGGCACCGCGTCGGATATCGAGATCCAGGCGAAGGAGATTCTGTATCTGCGCGGCAAGATGAACGAGTTGATGGCTCGTCATACGGGCCGCCCCTTGGAGCAGATCGAGCGTGATGTGGACCGCGATCGGTTCATGTCCGCGAACGAAGCGCTCGACTACGGTATAGTGGACCACGTCATTACGCACCGCGGCGAGGTCGTCCCGGAAAGCGTAATTGCGGCGGCGGCGGCGGCGCGTTGAGTGAACTCGTGAAAACATTCACGAGGAATGGTCGTCTGATGGTGTTGCTTGACCGAGTGAGGCGCCGCTCCTTATTGTCTAGCACCTCCGTCGTCCGTCCGGCTGAGCCGGCTCCCGCCTACGGGCACCCGCATTCTCTGTAGAGATTCGCTATGTCGCACGACAAACACTTGCGTTGCTCGTTCTGCGGAAAGTCGAAAGACTCGGTCCGGAAGTTCATCTCCGGCCCGTCGGTCTACATCTGCAACGAATGCATCGCGCTGTGCAACGAGATTCTCGCCGAAGACGAAGAACGCGAGGTTGCTGAAGCGATAACTCAGGTCCCAACGCCGCAAGAGATCAAAGATGTTCTGGACCAGTATGTCATCGGGCAGGAGCGGGCGAAGAAGGCGCTATCGGTTGCGGTGTACAATCACTACAAGCGGATCAACTCGTCGTCCGTTCGCGACGACGACGTCGAGCTGGACAAGTCGAACATCCTGCTCATCGGTCCGACAGGCGTTGGCAAGACACTCCTCGCGCAGACGCTCGCGCGAATTCTGGATGTCCCGTTCACGATCGCCGATGCCACGACGCTGACGGAAGCCGGCTACGTGGGTGAAGACGTCGAGAACATCCTCGTGCGTCTGCTCCAGGCGGGCGATTTCAATGTCGCTGAATGTGAGCGCGGCATCGTGTATATCGACGAGATCGACAAGATCGCGCGCAAGTCGGAGAACCCGAGCATAACGAGGGACGTTTCTGGCGAGGGCGTGCAGCAGGCGCTCCTGAAAATTTTGGAAGGAACCATTGCGTCTGTTCCGCCGCAGGGGGGCCGGAAGCACCCGCAGCAGGAATACATTCAGATCAACACCAAGGACATTCTCTTCATCTGCGGTGGCGCATTCGATGGCCTCGAGAAGATCATCGAGGCGCGCACGGGGCGTCGTCAGATCGGCTTCTCTGGCGTGGACAACGGGAAGACGGCCGAGAAGAAGAAGAATCCATTCTCCGAGGTCGAGCCGGACGATTTGCTTCGGTACGGCTTAATCCCCGAGCTCGTCGGGCGTCTCCCGGTCGTTGTCGCTCTCGAAGCGCTCGACGAAGAGGCGCTGGTACGCATCCTCAAAGAGCCCAAGAACGCGCTCACTAAGCAGTATGCGAAGCTCTTCGAGCTCGAAGAGGTCAAGCTCAGCTTCGACGAGAGCGCGCTCCGCGCCGTTGCACAGAAGGCACTCAAGCGTGGCACGGGCGCACGCGGCTTGCGCGCGATCGTCGAGGAAATTCTCACCGACGTGATGTTCGATCTCCCGACGCGCGAAGACGTTGAAGAAGTGAAGATCACGGAAGGCTCGGTGATCCACGGCACGCCGCCGCTTCTCGAGATCTCGCCGCAGCGAAAGAAGAAGGAAGCGTAGCGAGTGGCGACTGGCCCGCGAGTGTAGCTCGCGGGCTTTCGTTTTCCCGCGCTCGCCACGGGCCACTATCTTTCGCCCATGCCAACTGTTCGCAGAGACGCTGAAGTCTTTAACGTGCCCGACCGCCTCGCTGTTTTGGCCCTCAGGGACGTCGTTTTGTTTCCTCACGTCTCCATGCCGCTGTTGGTCGGCAGGCCGGCGTCGTTAGCGGCAGTGGACAGCGCGATGGCGGAAGAGCGATACATCTTGCTGGTCACGCAGCGTAGCGGCGATACAGACGAGCCGGCGACAGCGGATCTCTACCGTGGCGGTGTCGTTGCGCGTGTCGTTCAGTTGGCACGTGCACCGAGCGGTGCGGCGAAGATCCTCGTCGAAGGCCTCGCCCGCGTACGCATCACTCGTTATGTGCCGGCGGGGGACCGTCTGCGTGCGCAGGTACTGCCGGTGGAAGAGCAGTCATCACCTGACGAGGTCGATGAAGTGGAGGCGCTCGCTCGCCGGGTGGTTTCGCTCTTCGAGGAATACGTGTCGCTGCACCGTCGTATTCCGCCGGAAGTCGTCACGCTTGTGCAGGGCGCGGACAGCACCGCGCGTCAAGCCTTTGGCATCGCCGCGCATTTGAGCGTGCGCGTCGAGACTCGTCAGGCCCTCCTCGAAACGTCATCGCTCCTCGCTCTCTTTCGCATGTTGGCCGAGGTCCTCCGATCGGAGATCGAGCTCTTGCGGCTCGAGCGAAAGATCGATGACGAGGTGCGGGGCTCACTCTTCCAGAATCAGCGCGAGTTCTATCTGCAGGAGCAACTCAAAGCGATCCACCGCGAGCTCGGACAGGATGACGGTGAGGATGTCGAAGGCCTCGAGGCGCAGATCGCCGCCAAGCAGATGCCGGAGACCGTGCAGACGCGCGCCTTGCGCGAGGTACGCAAGCTCCGCCGCATGTCGCCGCTCTCGCCAGAGTCTACGGTCGCGCGCAACTATGTCGACTGGCTGCTCGCACTTCCCTGGAGCGAGCGAAGCGACGACGTGCTCGACGTGGCTCACGCGCGGCGCGTATTGGACGAGGATCATTACGGCCTCGAAGAGGTGAAGGACCGCATCCTCGACTACATCGGCGTGCTGTCGCTCGTAGGACGAATGGAGGGACCCATTCTCTGTCTCGTCGGACCACCGGGCGTCGGCAAGACATCGCTCGGACGGTCCATCGCACGGGCATTGGGCAGAAAGTTCGTGCGGATGTCGTTAGGCGGCGTGAGAGACGAGGCCGAAATTCGCGGCCATCGGCGCACATACATCGGGTCGATGCCGGGACGCGTGATCCAAGCAATGCGTCGCGCCGAAGTCGTGAACCCCGTGATTCTCCTCGACGAGGTGGACAAGCTCGGCCAGGATTATCGCGGCGATCCGTCGGCGGCGTTGCTCGAGGTGCTCGATCCGGAGCAGAACCGCGCGTTCAACGATCACTTTCTCGAGGTCGATTACGATCTGTCGCAAGTGTTATTCGTGACGACGGCGAATTATCTCCCGCAGGTACCTGAGCCGTTACGCGACCGCATGGAGATCATCCGGCTTTCCGGCTATCTCGATCAGGAGAAACTGGCGATCGCCCGGCAGTTCCTCATCCCGCGTCAGCTGCGCCAGAATGGTCTCGCGCCCGACAGCGTGACGTTCGAGCCTGACGTCATTCCAGCAGTCATTCAGGGTTACACACGCGAAGCGGGTGTGCGCGAGCTCGAGCGGCGGCTTGCGCGCATCGCGCGGAAGCTGGCACGGAAGAAGGCCGAGGCGAACAGTGCGTCCGCAGTTGTCGCCGACGCAGCATCAGCGCCTACCGCTGTCGCTCACGTCGCGGCCTCCGATCTCAAGGACCTCCTCGGCACACCCCCCTTCGATCCGGCGGAGTTGACGCTCGAAAGCAAGGTCGGCGTTGCCACGGGGCTGGCGTATACGAGCGTCGGCGGTGAGGTACTCGAGATCGAAGTGAGTGTCGTCGGTGGTCGGGGAAAGCTGTCGCTCACGGGAACCCTTGGCGACGTGATGAAGGAGTCGGCATCAGCCGCACTGAGCTACGCACGGTCGCGCGCTGGTGCGTTGGGCATCGATCGCGAGTTCCACCGAAATCGCGATTTGCACGTGCACATCCCCGCCGGCGCGACGCCGAAGGACGGGCCGTCGGCGGGCATCGCGATCGCAACGGCAATCGTGAGTGCCCTCACGGGCATTCCCGTGCGCGGCGACGTGGCGATGACGGGAGAGATCACGCTGCGCGGTCGCGTACTCCCAATTGGCGGTCTCAAAGAGAAGGCCGTGGCCGCGCACCGCAATCGCGTTGCGCATGTGCTCATCCCCTACCAGAACGCCCGCGATCTGGATGATTTGCCGGCCGAAGTCAGGACGTCGGTGAGCTTCCATCCGGTGAAGACGATGGACGAAGTGCTCCAGCTGGCGCTCGATCATCATGACGACGCCGCGGAGGACACGCAGAAGCTCGTCGTCCCGGCGCCGGGGATGATGACGCACTGAGCGCATTCGAGGCGATCGTGAAGGACTCCGCGCGTGATCCGCTCGTGATCCGTAGTCTCGAGTTCATCGGCCCGATGGCCAGTCCACACGGCTGGCGGCCGGAGCCGAAGTGGCCGGAGGTAGCGTTCGCCGGCCGCTCGAACGTGGGCAAATCATCGCTTCTGAACCGTCTCGTTCGACGCAAGAAGATCGCGCGGGTGAGCAACACGCCCGGGCGTACGCGCGAAGTGAACTTTTTCCTCGTGAACAATCAATTCGTTCTCGTTGATCTGCCAGGCTACGGCTACGCCCGCATCTCTAAGGAGCGGCGTGCCGAATGGCGGCCCCTGATCGAAGGGTATCTCGAGAGCAGTAGCCCGTTGCGCGGGATCGTGCAATTGCTCGACGTTAGGCACGAGCCCACGGATGACGATCGACAGATGTTGGATTTTCTCGCGTCGGTGGGCGTGCCAACGTTGTTCGCGCTAACCAAGATCGACAAATTGACGCGCGCTGAGCGCGGCACGCGCATCGCCGCGCTTACCGAACAACTCGGCACGAGTGAAGACCAGGTGATACCCTTCAGCGCCGTCACGGGCGAGGGACGGGACGAGCTGGCTGAGGCAGTCGTTGCGCTCGTCGATCAACCGGCCTGGCGCACGATCTCGCCACCGTGAGGACTGGACGAAGGCACTAGGCTTCGAGAGGCTGGTGGACTTCCTCAAACGATTGGCTCGTCATGGCACTGCTTCCGTTGCGCGCGTTGGAAGATCGGCCCGTCACCACAGCGGCGCGTGATTGGCTCGGCGAGATCGGCGCATCGCTCGCCGATCCGGCCGCGAATCGCAATAGGCTCTGCCGAGAGATTCTCGCGCAGCTCTGGTACCCGCACCATGCCTCGGACTGGGAGACCGCCGTTAACGACCCGCGACTTCCCGCGGCAACGCGGTTGTCGCTCGCGGCCATGGATCCGTGCAACGTGACTCTCGAGCCCGAGTATTACGCGGACTGCGATCAGGAGCGGTTCCAGCGTGTAAAGCCACTGCTCTGGCTCTGGTATTCGTTCGATCGAACGCCCGCGGGCGCTCAGAATGTGTGGCTGGGCGTAGAGCTGCGCCGGCTGCTCGCGCGGTACATCTTCAAGCACTGTGGAGAGAATTTCAAAGCGTTTCACAACGTCGAGTTCTCGTTCGGCTACAACATGGATGTGGGCGAGAATGTCGTCGTGCACCGCAATGTGTTGCTCGATGATCGCGGCGGGATCGTCTTAGGCAATAACGTGTCGATCAGCGATTACGCGAACATCTATAGCCACACCCATAGCATCGTCGACCAAAAAGACGTGACGAACGCCGTCACGCGCATCGACGATGGTGTGCGCATTACCTATCATGCGACGGTGTTGGCTGGTGTGCATGTGAATGAGCAAGGGATGGTCGGCGCCATGGCAGTCGCAACGAAAGACGTGCGGCCATATCACGTGTATGTTGGAATCCCGGCGAAGAGCGTGCGCGTGAAGCCGAACGCGCCAACGACAGGAACGGGGACGGTACTTCGCACGTCTCATGAGCGAGGCGGGTAGCGGGGCGCCCGTGGCGAGTGGAGCGATACGCGTCACGCCGTGCGGACCTATTTCACTCTAAGAACATCCTCGACTGGGCCAGCGTCCCCCGTTCGAAGCAGGTGCGCAATTTCGCGGAGTGCTTCGCGTTCGCGCGGCCACTGAAAGCGATCGAGCGCCTCGTCCACCGAGAGCCACTCGGCACGCTGATGCTCATCGCCTAACGTGATCGTCGCCGGCTCATCGACGAAGGCGGCGAAGACGACCGCGAGCTGCACGGTGTGCGACCGATGCAGATAGAACGGCTGGACAGTGACATTGTATAGCCGATTGGCCTCGAGCCCTGCCTCTTCTCTTAGTTCGCGGAGAGCCGCGTCCTCAGGTTCCTCTCCATTCTCGATGTGGCCGTGGACGGCCTCCCATGCCGTGGGGCAGCGGGTATCGAGCGCACGTTGCAACACCAACACGCGCCAGCCGTCGCGTAATGGCCGAATGACATACACGTCGATGGTGCCTATCGAGAGCTGGGACACGGTGGGTTCGGCGAGACGGGGAGACGAGGAGCGCTGATGCGGGAGATAATGCACCGCTGCCACTGCGTCTACGGGCTCGCTCGTCGCGTTCGACCTTTCCACCATATCGGGTGCGGCGACGCGGAGCACTTCCGATTCGGTCGTCTCGCGGGCGCGCACGCGTGCGAGACCGGATTGCCAGAGCGACTGCATTCCGTCTTGTCGCGCGGCGGCGGCAATGGATTCTGTGGGATCCCCCGCGGCGACTCGCCGCTCAAACTCCGGCGTCGCAATGAGAACTTCGACGATCGCGAGCCGTCCGTGGTAGCCACTACCGCCGCAAGCCTGGCAGGACGACGTCGAAGGACTCTGGCCGCGGCATTTCATGCAGAGCCGTCGCAAGAGACGCTGCGCGAGCACGCCCTTCACAGCCGTCGCGATTTTATACGGAGCAACGCCGATGTCGATCAATCGCGTGACGGCACTTGCCGCGTCGTTCGTGTGGAGCGTCGACAGAACCAGATGGCCCGTAAGAGACGCTTGGATGGCAATCTCCGCCGTTTCGCGATCGCGAATTTCTCCGATGAGGAGAACATCGGGATCCTGTCGCATGATCGAGCGGAGCGCCGCGGCAAAGGTGAGACCTGCGCGCTCGTTCACCTGGACCTGTACGATGCCAGGAATGCGATACTCGATGGGATCCTCGACGGTGACGATGTTGACCCCGCGCTGCTTGAGGAGCCGGAGCGCGGCGTAGAGGGTCGTCGTCTTGCCCGATCCGGTAGGTCCAGTCACGAGCAGTAAGCCTTCGCGCGACTGCAACAGACGCTCGATGCGGGCGAGCTCCACCGAGGCAAACCCGATGGCGTCGAGGCTGCGCACCGCCGTTCGGCCGTCCAATACACGGATGACGATCTTTTCACCGTGGGAGGCGGGCAAGCTCGAAACGCGCAAATCGACGGCAACGCCATTCACCGCGACCCGAGCGCGACCATCCTGCGGCCGCAGGCGATCAGCGATGTCGAGACCAGAGATGATCTTGATGCGTGATGCCAAGGCCGGCGCGATGGCGCGTGGCAGGCGGCGCGCGACGCGAATCATACCGTCGATGCGATGCCTAACGACTATCCCCTGCTCTTCTGCCTCTATGTGAATATCGCTTGCGCGCTCGCTGATGCCGGCGCCAAGGATCTCGTCGAGGAGACGAGAGATCGATTGACCATCTTCCGAAAACGCCGATTCGCCGTCGTATCCTTCTGCCTCGCCCGCGAGCAGCTGCACATCGACGTGCCTGCTCTCGTTTCCGGCACGAGGCGGCTCAGTAACCCCGTCATCGTCGATGTTCCCGTATACGGCGTCGATGCGTGCCGAGATTGTCGCCGGAGCGGCCATCGCGAAACGAACGGGATGGCCAGCGGCAAATGCAATCGCGCGCTCACAGTCCACATCGCAAGGATTCGAGCTTGCTATGACGAGCACCTCGTTGTCGATCGCGAGAGGCAACACACCGAACCGACGCGTCCAGCGCTCTGGCACGAGCTCGAGCGCCTGCGTGCTGACACGCGAGAGATCGGCGATGGGTAGATGAAAGTGCCGGGCTGTCCGAGCTACCAGATCACGCTCGGTCAGCAGTCCGCGCGTGATCACTGCGTCCCAGAGGCTGCCCTCCTCCTGCTTCTCGAGCGACTCGAGCGCTTTGCCATCGAGCACCGACGCGAGGACTGGCAAGAGCCATCGGTCGCGCGCGAGACCGGAAGTCGACGTGAGCTCAGGGTGGGACATGCCCTGACCATACCCCCGCTGTCCTCGGAGTGGCGTACCGCGATGACGCACCGCGGTACACATCGATTCGCTAGAGAACGCCCCAGAATTCCGGATTCACATCGAATGAGAAGAACCATCGCCCATTGCGCAAACCGCGCGAGACGTCGAAACGGACCAGATCGAAGAAGGTGAGCAACCCGACTCCGAGAGAGGAATATCCACCCGGCGCCGTTGATTCGTTAGGCAGGCCGCCGCGAAGAAATGTGAAAGATGGTCCACCGATCGCGACAACTTGCGCATATGGTGCAACCGTGGCCGACGACGGAATTTTGCCGAAACGGCCAAGGGGCAAGGAGAAGAATGGAACCGGCGCGCGCCATTCGAAACGCTGGCTCCACGCCGCGCGGCCAACGAGCGCGTGAAACTCGTAACCAGGGGCACTCACCGGCCCGCCAAAATAGAAGAGCTCCTGCGATGGAAGGCCGTTCCGTCCGCCGACTGCACCGGCGATGCTGTGCAGAACGAGGCGTTGATTGCCTATCGGTCGTTCGACGTCCGCGATGAGGGAACCGCGTACCGTCGTGAAATCGTTAGGGCACGAAGCCCCGGCGCAGAAGTTACTCGTGCCCGATCCGATCGCGCGAAGCACCCGCAGCTCGATCGCGGACCGAAGCTCGGTGCCGAACCACCAGAGCGACGTCGGCCGCTCATGACGCAACGAGAAGTGCAGGTAACGCTGCGTGGCTACGGCCACGAGCCCGAGGAACTGTCCGTTCACTGGCGTCGCATGCACTGCGAGGGTGCTAGGCGTTTCGAGCATCGCCTCGAAGCGCCACCAGGGCTCTCCGGCCGGTGCACGTTCGAGCGCGGCGCCGACGTCGGTCACGCCGAAGGGATCGGTGAAGTCACTGGCGAATTCCTGCGCCGCAATACTGTTCACGGCTCGTGATCGTTGCGCCTCTTCACCCAGCTCGCGAAACTCCTGCTGACCGAATGCGCGAATGGACAGGCCCGTGCCGTCTTGCCACTCCAAGTGCACATTGGATTTGACCTGGCGGTCGTCCACACCGTAGCGCAGGCGCGCGCCGACACTGACTCCGCCACCCAACCGCTGGGTGAGGCCGCCTCCGAACGCGAGGCCCTCGACGCGATCGAAGCGCACGAAATCGGAGACGCCGCGCGCGGACAGCGCGACCGTGCGGCTCCGCTGCAGCGCACGCGCGCGCACGAGCGATCGCGCTTCCTCCTGCACGCGGCGCACGTCCGCGTCCGTGACGGCGCGGACGTCCGGCGGCAGCGAATCGAGCACACGCGGCGTGGACCAGACATGTCGTCTCAGCTCGTCAGGCGGAGCTTGCACGATCTCCGCGGTGCCGAACATTCCGTACGAGAGGCCTTGATTGATCTTGTAATCGCCAATCTCCCAACGTCCGCGGATGATGCCGCGGACGGGGTAATCGAGCCACGTCCCAGTTCGACGTATCTCGACCTCTTGTCGTGAGGGAAGCCAAAAGCGGCTTCCCACGAGTCGATTCTCGAGTACGATCGACACATCCTCTAGCTGCTTGTCGAGCAGCGCCGCGCGCGTAAAGCTCAGAGCCATGCGAACGACTTGGCCTGCCTGACGATCGATGTAGACCGCGCCGACAACGCGCGGCTGCCGGTCGTCCTTCGGTCGCACGCGGACTTCGTACACATTCACCTGCCGCCCGGGCAGCTCGATGCGAAGACTATCGGCGACGGCAAAGTCGTAGAGCCCGAGGCCAGCACGCGACAACGGATGAGGGACGTCGCGTACCTCGTCGCCTTCGCCAAGGCGGATGATGTCCGGAAAATTGTTCTGTACGATGCCCAGATGGTCGCGGTGGTACGCAATATCAGTCGGCAGCAGCAAAGTGTCGCGACGGCCGACAATGCGCTGCTTGCTCAGATTGGGCGCGCGCCAGTAGACTTCGAGTGCCAGCTCATCTGCCTTCACGATGCGCGGGGGCTCAGTGAACCCCTGCCCGACTTGCGCGAGAAAAGTGAGATAGCCATGCGCGTCGGCGCGATAGTCGGTGAGTCCCGTGTCGGCCAGTTGCGCCGCGCGGAGCCGAGTAGCAAGCTCCACGAGCGAACGCGTCGTCGAGTCGTTCCACGCGGTCTGTGCATTCAGCGTCGCCGGAAGCGTGAGCATCCCCAATGCGCTCGCAAGACGACGCAAAATGCATCCGAGTGTTTTTGCAGAGCCGAAGACGGATAATCGCATCATGATTCGAGAATTTCGTCGGCGTGAGAAGCCGGAGCAACCAGCGCCCACGTCGCGAATGGGGATCACGTGAAGACACGCTCATGACATTCACGACCTTTCGCGATCTCGCGAGGGGGGCGACAGCTCGCGGTGCGTCCGCTCTCGTACCCGTATGGCAGGACTACCTGCTCGACACGGAGACGCCGGTCGCGGTATTCGCCAAGCTGCGCGAGCCGCCGTTTGCGTTTCTCCTCGAATCGGCTCCCGCCGGTGGCGAGATGTGGGCCCGTTACACATTCCTCGGCACGGCGCCACGGAGTGCATGGCGCTTGCGCGACGGTGTCGTCGAGGACTGGACTCCCGATCACGGCTGGCACGGCGCGCGTCGTCCAAGCGATCCGCTTGCAGATCTCGACACGCTGCTCCAACGATACGAGCCGGTGAACGTGCCCGAGCTGGGTGAGTTCTGGAGCGGCGCAGTGGGCTTTTTCGGCTACGATGTCGTTCGCTACATCGAGCGCTTGCCGCATCCGCCCGCTCGCGCTGCCTCGCTGGCGGATATTCCCGAGGCCCTCTTCGTTTTCACGAGTGCCCTCGTAATCGTCGACAATCTGCGCGGCCAGGCCCGCGTTGTCGTAGGTGTGGCGATTGATAGCGACACGAGCGACAGCACGCTCCAGAACGCCTACGAGGAAGCGGTAGCTGAGATCGCGACGACGGTTGCGAGACTCCGCGGACCGGCGCGCCTCACGCCGCTGGATTTTCCTCCGGCGGCAACCGCGGCAACCGGCACATCGAACTATCCGCGAGAGAAATTCTTGGCAGATGTGAAGCGCATCAAGGAGTACATCGTTGCGGGCGACGCGTTCCAGGTGTTACTCGCCCGTCGCATCGACGTGCCGCACGATTTCTCGTCGGCATCGCTCTACCGCACCCTTCGCGCAATAAATCCGTCACCGTACATGTACCACTTGGTGATGGATGGAATCGAGATCGTCGGCAGCTCGCCCGAGTTGCTCGTTCGCGTCGAGCGGGGGAAGGTCACGGTGAGACCGATCGCTGGAACACGACCACGCGGTAAAACCGCCGACGAAGACGACGCGCTCATGGCCGAACTGAGTGCCGACGAGAAAGAGCGGGCGGAGCATGTGATGCTCGTGGATCTTGGTCGCAATGACGTGGGTCGCATCGCGAAATACGGCTCCGTCGAGGTCACGGAGCTGATGGTCATCGAACGGTATTCGCACGTTTTCCACCTTGTGAGCCAGGTGGAGGGGGAGCTGCGTGACGGTTTTACGGCGATGGACGCGTTACGGGCGACATTCCCCGCGGGAACGATGACAGGCGCCCCCAAGGTGCGTGCAATGGAGATCATCGACGAGCTGGAACCCGAGCGGCGCGCCGCCTACGCTGGGGCCATCGGCTACATTGCCGCTGGGGCGCGTCGTATGGACCTGGCAATTACGATTCGCACGTGCGTCATCGCCAATGGCGTCGCTTCGGTGCAGGCTGGCGCCGGCATCGTGCACGACTCGATCCCAGAATCGGAGTGGGACGAGACGGAGAACAAGGCTCGGGCGCTGCTAACCGCGATAGGGCGCGTTCGCGGCACGAGCACGCGAGAAGCGGAGCGCGCCCAGCGGTCGGGCGCCCCGAGCGCCGAACCGCTCTCCTCGCCTGTGTGACGTCGCCCCTGGGCTCGGCAGTCTTGAGTAGGTAAGGCCGAGTTGGGACACCATATTCTAGACGCGATCCAAGGTGGAATGCGGTACCGATTGACGAGCTCTGATGGTTCGCAACAGCACGAGCTGCGCTCAGGCGTGCAGCTGGTGGTCGGACGCGCGCCGTCGAGCGACATCGCCATATTCGATCCGACCATCTCTCGCCGGCATGCCGAGCTCCAAGTGGACGACGCTGGCCTCCGCGTGCGCGACCTCGGCTCGAGTAACGGCACGTTTCACAATGGCGAACGCATTGAGAATGCACAGGCGGTAACGCTCGCGCCTGGCGACACCATCACGTTCGGAAAGGTGGCATTCCGCGTTCAACCGCTCGGTCCCACGACCGTTCACTCACCCTCGGGCAGCGTATCCGCGCCTCCGGAGAGCGCCGGGAACGGACATCGCCGTCCCTCGGCGACGATCGTGCGTCAGATGCCTGTGCGCGACGCGCACGGCGCGCTGGCGGCCCTTGGTACGAGCGATCCACGGATCTCGACCGCACCGAATGCCGCGTCGACTCTTGGCGAAGACAAAAACGAGCAAAAGCTTGCAACTCTGCTCGAGGTCTCGAAGGGCCTCGGGAAGTCCGTCGACATCGATGCCCTGCTGGAGAAGATTGTTCGCTACGCGTACCAGATTCTCGAGGTCGACCGAGTGGCGATTGCGCTCTGCGAGGATGGTCAGGAGCTGATTCCGAAGATCGCGCGCGACAAGCGAGGCAGCGAGCAGCCGCGCGCTGTGCCACAATCAATCGCGCGAAAGGTCGTCCAGGACAAAGTCGCGATTCTCTCCGACAACGCCGGCGAAGACTCGCGCTTCGGCGGTCAATCGATCCTGATGCAGCAGATTCGCAGCGCGATCTGCTGTCCGCTGGTCGGTAGCGAAGACCGCGTCCTCGGCGTGCTGTACGTGGACAACGTGACGACGACGCATCGCTTCAGTGAGCACGATCTCGAGTATCTCATCGCCTTCGCTGGAATCGCCGCGGCAGGAATCGAAAACCAGCAATTCGCGCAGAGAATTCAGAAGGAGATGCTCGCGCGCGAGAATCTCACGCGCTATTTCGCGCCTCAGGTTGCCGAGCGAATTGCCAGCTCGCGTGAGGCGGCGCGGTTAGGCGGCGAGAAACGATCAGTAGCCGTGCTCTTCAGCGATATCCGTGGCTTCACGCCGCTATCCGAAACGATGCGTCCGGACGACATGGCGAGCTTGTTGAGTGAATACTTCACGGAGATGGTTGAATGCGTGTTCCGCCATGACGGAACACTCGACAAGTTCATGGGCGACGCCGTGATGGCGCAGTGGGGCGCGCCGATCGCAAGCGGCAACGACGCCGACAGGGCGCTGATGGCCGCGATGGATATGATGCGGGCCCTGAAAAAGCTGAACGCGAAGTGGAAGACCGAAGGACGGCCACAGCTGCAGCATGGGATTGCAGTGAACTACGGAGAGGCATTCGCGGGCAATATCGGTTCGGAGCGGCGACTCGAGTTCACAGTCATCGGCGACACCGTAAACACAGCGTATCGACTCTGCTCGGCCGCCGAAGCGGGCCAGATCCTCATCACCGAGGAGATGAAGGACGCGCTCTTGGAGCCGCCGAAGCTTGCAGCCTGTCCGCCGATGGAGCTCAAGGGAAAGAGCCAGCCAATTCCGGTTTACTGCGTCATCGTCTGAGCACGGCATTCTCCAGCGCCCGCCAGGACGTGCCAGCACTAGCCAAGAAATGGCTCGAAGGCTTCGAGTACGCCGAGGTTGGCGGCACTACCCTCGTCGCACGCTACGGCCGGCTCGAAGAGATTCGCGGCACGCTTGCGAGCGGCACGCTCTACGACTATGCGGCTCGGCACAGGGCCTCCAGAGCGCTGTCCGGACGCGGCATCGTGTACGCGGTGCCCTTGCCCACTGGGGAGCGCGTCGTCGTTAGGCGGAACCGGCACGGCGGCCTGTTCGGACGGCTCACCGGCGATCTATTTCTTCCGCCAAGCAGGGCGCCCTTCGAGCTCCTCACCTCGCTCAGACTCGCGCGCCATGGCGTGCCAACGCCGGAGATCGTCGCGTACCTCATCTACCCGGCGAAAGGCATTTTATGCCGGAGCGACGTCATATCGAGGGAGATACCGGAGAGTGTTGATCTTGCCGCGATACTTACCAGCGATGACGAGCGAAGGCGTCGCACAGCCCTGAAGGCCGCGGCAACGTTGATTGGCCAGCTTTCGGCGTGCGGCGCTCGCCATCATGACCTGAACGTGAAGAATGTTCTGTTGGCGCGGAGCGGCTCGAGCACGGGAGAAGCGTCACTCACAGCGTATGTGCTGGACGTGGACCGCGTCGAATTTGAGGGGCCCGGCGACACGAGCGTTACAGAGGGAAACCTCCAGCGTTTCATGCGATCGGCGCGGAAGTGGCGCGCCCTTCATAACGCGCGTGTCGATGAAACGGAGCTTGCGGCGCTTGCGGAGACCGTCCGGCGATTCGTCGCGGCAAATTCGTCGACGGATTCACCGCCGAGGGCTCGTTCGTAGACCGCAAGCGTGCGATCGGTCAGCCGCTCGATGGAGAAGTCGGCGGCTCGGGCACGCGCCGCAGTTGCAAGCCGAGTCGCGAGTGCGGGGTTCAGCAACATCTGGGCGATGTGCTCGCCGAGCGCCTCCGAATCGCCGACAGGTGCAAGTAACCCAGTGACGTCGTGCTCGACGACTTCGGGGATTCCGCCGGCGAGCGTCGTTGCGATCGGCTTGCCCAGCAACAGCGCATCGAGTAGCACCGAGCCCATCCCCTCCTCTTGGGAGGAGAGCACTGCCACATCCGCCGCCGCGAGTAGTGCGTCCGCGTCACGACGATATCCCGCGAGATGGAGTGCGTCGCCCAGGTCGAACGCCCGGACCTCTCGCATCACTTCGCTCCGCAGTGGCCCGTCGCCAACGAGTAGCGCTTGCAGACTTGGATAGCGCGCCCGTGCGGCCACAATCGCGCGAACGAAGTTGAGCGGATCCTTGTGAGGAACGAGTTGGGCCACCTGAACGACGAGGGGTGCTCCAGACTTCACGCCTAACGTGACAAGCGTCTCCTGGCTCGCCGGCGCGATCCGTCGATGCACGTCGGTTCCGTCGGGGACGATCACGATCCGTTCCGGATCGATGCCATCGCTCTCGACGACGGCCGCCACGGCGCGCGAAATGGCGACAATCGCCGCGGCTCGCGTGTATTTCCAGCGGGTAGCGATGTTTCGTCGCAGATGAAAGTCCACGCGGCGGGCGACGATTAGTGGCGCATCAGTCGCTACCGTTGCGAGGGCGCCGAGGCCGACGGCATGACCCGTGTGCGCGTGGACGACGTCGATGTGCCGAGCGATGATCTCTCGGCGGAGCTGCAGGACTACTCGTGGATCCGTCTCGAACGACGGCGCACTGGGAATCACGTCCAATCCGGCGCTCTCCGCGGCAAGCGCCAGCGGTTCGCCCGGGCGCGCAGCCACGAAGGATCTGTGTCCACGACGCTGTAGCTCCACCGCCAACCAGAGCGCCTGGCGTTCTCCGCCGCGCCAACCACGCTCGGTATCAATGTGAAGTATCTGCATCAGAATTCGATGTGGGCTGCGGGCCAGGAACGGCTCAAGTTAGCTTTGTCGGCGCATGTCCGTCGACCGTATTCTTCTCGTGAGTCTCGATAACCTGGGTGATCTGGTATTTGCGTCCGCGCTCGCCCCACCGCTGCGCGAGAGGTTTCCAGGCGCCGCAATCGATGTCTGGTGCAAGGAATACACGGCCGACATTGCGCGTTTGGTGCCGGGGGTGCGAGACGTGATTGCCGCGGATCCATTCTGGGACGTCGCCCCCGGGCGTGGAAAGGGCTCGCGTGGCGCCTTTCTCCACGCGTTGCACACGGTAAGGTCTCGCCGATACCATGTGGCACTCCTCGCGGCGGCCCCATGGCGTACCGCGGCCGCCGTTGCAGCTACGCGCATTCCACGCCGGATCGGCCTTCGACGGCGCAAGAACGGGATCTTTCTCACCGATGCATTGCCTGACGAGAGCGTGCGGCGGCCGGTACTCGTCGAAATTGCGCGACTGCTCGAGCCGTTGGGAATCGCCGCCACTGGCCTTCGGTACCGGCTCGATGCTGGTCCGTTACGCGATCGCCGAGAACGGCTCCGGCATGTGATCGCCTCGCCATACATGGCACTCCACCCGTTCGCGAGCAAAGAGAATCGCTGTGTAGCGCTGAGTGTTTGGCTGGAGCTTTCTCGCCAACTGGGTGCGCGCGGTCTCACCACACTCTGGATAGGTAGCGCGCGGGAACTGCAACGAATCCGCGCCGAGACGCAGCAGCCGGGCTGGCATTACATCGATCGTGACGGGGACGGCTCTCTCGCCGACACGGCAGCGGCAATCGCAAGCGCGACACTCTTCGTCGGCCACGACTCCGGCCCACTGCACGTTGCGGGCGCGCTGGGTGTCAGCGTGGTAGGAGTCTTCGCACCGGGTGAACCGGAGCGCACGTTCCCGCAGGGAGTCGGGGTTTCGCGTATGATCGCGCGTCCTTCGCCCGCCGGCATCACCGCAAATGACATCCTGAGCGAGATAAACGCACTGGCGTCAGATGCCTAACGCCACACGGTCCACGGGTTCGATCGACGCGCGCCTCGATCGAGTGTGCATCGTGATGATGAGCGCCGTTGGCGACGCGGTGCACGTGCTCCCGGTGCTGGATGCGCTGAAGCGGTACTCGCCCACGACACGGGTGACATGGGTACTACAGCCTGGCCCAGCGACGTTGGTCCGTGGTCATCGCCACGTGGACGAAATCATTCTGTTCGATCGCTCGAGAGGCTGGCGAGCGTTTAGGGAGGTACGCTCGGAGCTCGCCGAGCGGCAGTTCGATCTGGTGCTGGATTTCCAGGTCTATTTCAAGGCCGGAATCGTCACCTCCTTCGCCCGCGCGCCAGTGAAGGTTGGGTTCGATCGAGCGCGGGCGCGCGATCTGAACTGGCTCTTCACCACGCATCGCATTCCGCCTCACGAGCCCCAGCACGTCCAGGATCAATACTTCGAGTTCGTCGAGGCGCTGGGGATCCCGCACCACGAATCCCACTGGGAGATAGGGCCGTGGCCTAACGAACGGCCATGGCAGCGTGATTTCTTCGACCGGCTCCGACGACCAGCGGCCGCTATTGTCGTCGCGACAAGCAAGTCGCAAAAGGACTGGCTGCCCGAGCGGTGGGCCGAAGTGGTGGACATCCTGTATCACGATTTCGGGCTCGAGACCGTGCTCGTGGGTGGCCGCACGGACCGCGAAGTAGAAGCAGAGCGAATCATCATGGACCGAGCTCGCCACAAGCCTACATCGGCCTTGGGCAGCGGCCTTCGCAACCTCGTGAGTATTCTCGATGGATCGGCGCTCGTACTGGCTCCGGACACGGGTCCGCTGCACATCGCCGTCGGGCTCGACCGACCGGTGATCAGCCTCATGGGCTACACCAACCCAAAGCGCACCGGACCCTATCGCCGCTTTCAGGACCTCATCGTTGATGCGTACGGTGACCCCGGGGAAGACTATCCGATCTCGATGGAGAACCGGCGCGATCGCATGCCGCGCATCACCGTGCGCGACGTCATCGAACGCGTCGAACGGTGGCGCGCCCGCTACGTAGTGGCCGCCCCCCTACCAAGCCGCACCGGGCCAAAAGCGTAAACGAGACCTAGCGATTCGAGCAGACGGGTGAGGCGGCTCAGCGGAAGTCCCATAACGGCAAAGTAGTCGCCATCCACGCGCTCTACGATCGTTGCCCCAAACCCCTGAATACCGTAGGCGCCCGCTTTATCCATCGGCTCACCGGTCGCGATGTAAGCGTGAATGTCGTCATCCGTGAGATCGCGGAACGTGACAGACACTTCTTCGGCATCGCTTACGAGCTGGTCGCGCCATCCCACCGCAACTGCGGTGATCACGATGTGTGAGCGTCCGCTCAACCGCCGCAGCATGTGCGTGGCCTCCGCGACGTCGGCCGGCTTGCCGAGCACGTCTCCATCGACGACGACGATCGTGTCGCTCCCGATCGTCAACTGGTCGCGCTTTGCCACTGCCTCGACCTTTTCGCGCGCCAACCGCACGGCATACCTTCGCGGATTCTCACCGGAGAGATAGGTCTCATCTATGTTTGCCGGCTGCACGTCGTGCTCGATGCCGATCAATGTGAGCAGTTGACGCCGCCGCGGTGACTGCGAAGCAAGCACGACGGGCACGCACCCTTTATCGTTAGGCGTCGCGGACGTCATGCTTCAGCGCTCCAACCAAAGTGTTACCGGTCCGTCATTCACTAATTCGACGTCCATCATCGCGCCGAACTCACCCGTCCCTACGGTTAAGCCAGCCTCCCGAAGCAGGGTAACGAAACGTTCGTACAGTGGGATCGCGGTCTCCGGGCGCGCCGCATCGATGAAGCTGGGCCGGCGGCCTTTGGCGGCATCGCCATAGAGCGTGAATTGTGAGACGACAAGCAATTCCCCGGAGACGTCGGCCAGCGCGAGGTTCATCTTTTCCTCGGCGTCCGCGAAAAGGCGAAGACCTCTGATCTTGTCCGCCATCCAGCTGACGCGCGCCTCGTCGTCGCCGTGGGTGAAACCCACAAGCAAGACGAACCCGCGCCCGATCTGGCCGGTCGTGCGCGCAATGCCATTCTCGCGAACCCGCACCTCGGCACGCGAGACCCGCTGAAGAAGAACGCGCATGAATTCGTCAAAGGATGAAGTGGTGCTGCCAAGATACTCAGCTGGGCGACGATTTCCCGTTGTCTTGCCCCATTCACGTCCCGACGTAGCTTGATCCAAACATGTCTTCACCCGGCGAGCTGGCTCAATCCCGAGCGCGGTTGCGCAGCGACTCGTCGCTCTCGCAAACGATCGACGTCGAGACTCCCGAGCTCGTGGTCTTCTCGTACACGATCGCTGGGGTCGGCTCGCGTGCGCTGGCCGCGATGATCGATTCATTCATCTGTGTCGCGGCACTAATCGCCATTCTCTTTGGCGTCGCGACGGCAACGCCCCGGCGCAGCTCGGCGGCGAGCGCGACGGTCTTCGACGCGTGGGCCGCGGCAATTGTCGCATTGGCGATCTTCTGCGTTTTGTGGGGCTACTACGTCCTGTTCGAAGGTCTCGCCGACGGACAGACACCCGGTAAGCGACTGCTTCGTCTGCGCGTCGTCCGCGATGGCGGATACTCGGTGACGTTTGGTGCTTCGGCGGTGCGCAATCTAGTTCGCCTCGTCGACATTCAACCGATCCCATGCTACGCCATCGGGATCATCACGATCGTGTTTTCGAAGTCCGGTAAGCGCCTTGGCGACTTGGTTGCCGGCACCATTGTCGTGCGAGAAGGCCTCATTCGGCAAATGACGCCGCCTGCCCCGTCGATGCCGACCGAAGCGCCAAAGGCCTTCGCCACCGCGCTCACCGAAGACCAGTTCACGGTGCTCGAGCGCTTCATGGAACGACGCGGTGCGCTTGACGCCAATCGACGTTCAGCGCTTGCCGAGCAGCTCGCCGCACGCCTAACGACTGCCCTCGACGAATCGGAGGTAACGCGTGGCGGCGGAGGCTCGGATCTCGCGCGGCTCGTGAGGCTCTATGACGCCGAGCGTACCGCGCGTGCCCAAGGCGTCGCGTCTCGCCACGATCGTGGGGCGGCACGCGAGCGCAACGTTCTCGTTGCCACTCGTTCGCCGCGCTGGAACGCCTTCGCGGCAATGCTCGCCGAAGCGCAGCGGCGGGGACTGCGCGCCCTCGGTGAAGAGGAAGTGCGTCGATTCGTCGCCGAGTATCGCGATCTCGCTTCTGACATGGCGCGCCTTCGTACGGCGGCGCAGGGCCGTGAGACGCCCGAGCTCTTTTACTTGAGCCGCCTACTCGCCGGAGCGCACAATCTTCTTTATCGTGGCCGGACAGTGGGGTTAACGGACGTCGTCCAATTGGTAGCCCTCGAGGCGCCACGCGAGGTCCGACGCTCTTGGCGCCCCATCCTGCTCGCCGCCGTGCTTCTCTTTGGGCCGGCGCTGATCGCCTACAAGGCCGTCGTTAGACAGCCCGCGGTGGCGGCGACGTTCATCCCCGCCGGCATGCTCGATCGAGCGGAAGAAGGTGTGCGTCGCGCGCGCGAGGGAACCGGTTACATCCCGGACCCGCAGGTGTTTCGGCCGACCATGGCGAGTCGCATCATCGCGAACAACATCCAGGTCACCTTCGGTGTGTTTGCGCTGGGAATAACGGCGGGCATCGGCAGCGTCCTGTTGCTCGTCTTGAACGGCGTGAGCTTTGGCGGCGTGCTTGGTTTGTACCAGTCGAAAGGCATCATTGGATTGCTGTTGGCATTCGTGGCCCCACACGGCGTGCTCGAGCTCAGCGCCGTTTGCATCGCCGGTGGCGCGGGATTCCTCCTTGCGGCAGGGCTGCTTCTGCCGGGGAAGCGGACGCGGAGGCGCGCCCTCGTCGAAAACGGCCAGCGCGCCATTCGCCTCGTCGCGGCGGCAACGGTCCTGCTCCTGGTCGCCGGGACCTTGGAGGGATTCGTATCGCCTATCCCAACCTGGCCATTACAGGCGAAGTTCGCCGTGTCGGCGACGACACTGGTGCTGTTGGCGCTCTACTTGAGCGCGGGCCGGCGGCGTGCACGGACCGACACAGCCAGCATTGCTGAGGAACCGATGGAGTTGCTCGGGCTCCGATCGCCGATCGAAGTCTAGAGCGCTCCTCGTGCCTTGATCTCCAGATAGCGATTCACGATCGCGGCAGTCATCGCGGTCGGCGAGACATCGAGCACCGTCACGCCCGCCACCCGCATGCGCTCGATGGCTTCTCCGCGCGCGGCGATCAATTCCTCGGCCGCTGCGCTCTCGTAGAGCGAATGCTCATCGGGCACGACATGCGTGGAGGCTGCAACCAATGCGTCGTTGCGGAGCGCTACGACGACCACCAAGTGCCGCGCGGCGCTTCGCGCCACATGCGCGAGCAGTGCGCGTGAGGCCCGCGCGTCGATCACGTCCGTGAAGAAGACGATCAGCGAGCGGCGGCGCTGCCGCGCGGCAAGAAAGCGGAACGCGGCAGCGTAGTCTGGCTCTGTCAGCGTGGCCCGCACGGGAATGAGCGCATTCCGCACCGCGCGAAGAGCGCTCTGGCCTCGTTGCGCCGGAACGAAGGCGCGGACGTCGTCATCGAATACCAGCGCGCCTACGCGATCGCCAGCGCTCGCGGCCACGTCGGTGAGCACCAACGCCGCCGAGAGCGCATGCTCGAACCGGGTGAAGGTGCCGGCGAGCTGGGTCATCGAGCGACCCGAATCGATCAGGCAGAACACTGTCTGTGACTGTTCGACGCTGTACTCACGCGTAATGGCCTTACCGCGCCGTGCCGTCGCTTTCCAATCGATGTGGCGCGGGTCGTCACCGATCACGTACTCGCGAAGGCTCGCAAAGCTCCGGCCGTCACCGCGCTGCCTAACGGCCCGCACACCGGCTTCGTACAGCTTTTGTTGGACGGCGAGCAATCGAAAGCGACGAACGCCGGCAATCGATGGCATGACGAGGATCGAATCGTCGAGGCTCCAGCGCAGTCGCCGTCCCATGAAGCCAAGCCGGGTGCGAACGCGCGCGCCTACCGCTCCCAGCGGGAAACGGCCCCGCGCCGCCCCGACGATGGAAACCGAGAGTTTGGCGGTCCCGTGTGGCGGGAGCGCGAGCTCCGCATCACGGGCTGGGCCTGTGATGCCTACCGGGAGCGCATCGCTGAGACGAACCCGAAGCGGCAGACCCCAGTGCGACACCACGACATACTCGCCCGACAAGGCGTCGCCAATGCCAACGCTGGTCGGCATGACGCGTTCAATCGTGACGTCGCGATCGGTCGGCAGCGCGATTGCGTCAGCGACGCTCCCAAGGACGACGAGCCCCAGCCCTACGAAGACGGTGATCATACCAGCACGACCCGGCAGCAGCCAGAGCAGCGACGTCACCACGACGATGAGCGCGAGCCGAGGCTCGGGCACCAGCTGAAAGAACGGCCGCCGAACCGCCACCGTTTATTGCGGCGCGGGCACTCGCGACACGACGATCGCGAGCACGTCGTCAGTCGTTCGGCCCTCAACTTCGAGCTCTGGCGCGAGCGCTATTCGATGGCGCAGCACGGACCCGGCGCGACTCTTCACGTCGTCCGGTATGACGTATTCACGTCCATCGAGCAGCGCCGTGGCGCGTGCCGCCCGCATCAAGGCAACGGTCGCCCGCGGCGACGCACCTAACGAGATCGAGCTCTCCGTGCGCGTCGCCCTCGTGATCGCCGCGATATACTCGCGAACCTCCGAAGCCACTTTCACGCCGTCCACGAGCAAGCGGAGCTGGCGCGCCCCTACATCGTTCATCACAGGCTCCACCATGACGTCCGCGGCGCGCTCGGGATCAAAGCCTGCCTCGTGATGAGCGAGCATCACGAGTTCGGCCTCCGCGGAGGGGTAGCCCATCAGCGTCTTGAGAAGAAACCGGTCGAGCTGTGCCTCGGGCAGCGGATAAGTGCCTTCGTGCTCCACTGGATTTTGCGTCGCATACACGGTGAAGAGCGAATCGAGTGGCCGGGTGCGCCCGTCAACTGTGACCTGTCGCTCCGCCATCGCCTCGAGTAGCGCCGCCTGCGTTTTCGCCGGCGCGCGATTGATCTCATCAGCGAGGAGGACATCCGTGAAGATGGGGCCTGGCTGAAATTCGAATCCCCGCGCGGGATCGCGCAGCATGCTCACACCAGTAATGTCGGACGGCATGAGATCAGGCGTGAACTGAATGCGTCCAAATTGCACGCCAAGCGCGCTCGCCAGTGTGCGCACCAGCAATGTCTTCGCCGTTCCCGGAACGCCCTCGATCAGCAGATGGCCACGCGCGAGAAACGCGACCAAAGCGTCTTCGATAGCGGCCTCCTGACCCACGACACGGCTGCCGACCGCTTCACGAACACGCGTGAGCAGCGCTGCTCCCTCCTCCATCGAGGCCCGGTTCGGCGTCGCGCTCTGATCCGAAGTAACGGTCATTTCCTTTCGGCAATGAGTGATTCTTCGAGTCGGCGCAATGCGGCGCCCGCGCTCTCGAAGTCGCGGCGACCCACTGGCATTGTGAGCGCGCGCCGAACCAATGCGACGTCAGGCCGCCGCGCCGGCGCTTCCTCCGCCATCGCCAGGAACCTAGCGTCGGGATCGCCTGAACCAATCGGCGCGCGAATCCCATTTGGCTCGACGCGCCGGCGTACGCCGCGGAGAAGGCAAGCCGTGGCCGTCCTTGTCGCACCTACCCGCGCGTAGGCATTCGCCAGCGCGTCGACATGCTCCAGTGGCGACCGCCGCTCCACGCGTTCGACGTCTTGCGGCGGCAACGCGCGCGGACCTAACGCGAGAAGCAGCACGAGGCCCGCGACCATCGCCTGCAACAACACGTGTCCGGAGGGAACGCGCGAGAGATATACGACTATGGCGCGCAGTGTCCCGGGGTGTGTCCCGAAGCCCTGGTGGTACTCGTCGAAGACCAATCGGTCGCGAGGCGGCTCGCCGGTCGCGAGGAAGTCGAGCATCCGGGCCGTGACCACGTCGAGGCCCCATTTGCACACCCGTAGGACGTCGTTGCGCAGCAAATCCGGATCCGAGATGACGACGACTCGTCCCTGGCCCAACGGAAATCCTGCCGCCGCGAGCGCCGACCTGTCAAAAGACGTATCGCGCGTCTCGCGCTCGACGGTGGACCGGGCAAAGACCACCGCGCCGCGCGGTCGAGGTCGTGTCCACTGAAAGCGCCAGAGACGAACAGTTTGGTCGGTCCACATCGGCAACGCGCCACCGTTTGGCAGCACGTGACCACATTCTGCCGCTGTTTCGCTTTCATCGTCATCGTCGGCTGCCGTATCGCTCGCGGCTGAATCGAAGCGGCGCGCCTTGAGTGTGTCGCCCACCGACCCCACGGGCATATCCGCGATCCCAGCAGCAGTCGGTTGGTACACGCCGCCAAACACGCTGCGCTTGATGTGCAGCGAATCGTTGAGCGGAGAGTCGCCGGACATAACGTAGAGTAGCCCGGCACCCGCGCGAACCCGCGATAAGAGCTCATGTGCCTCGATAGCGCCGATCGGCTGCACAGGGTCGAGCACTGCCACGACAGTGCTTTGGTTCGCCGGAGTTCGTGGCCCTGCGCTCCAACGCTCGACGTGCCAACCCATCCGCGCAGACAGCTCGTAAAGCAGCTGTGCTCCCTGCGCCTCGGCCGAGTATGTCGTGAGCCGCTCATCGCCCGTCCGGCCCCCAATAAGCTCGGGTGTCAACAACGCAGCAACGGCGATCAGTGTGAGGACCGCCGCGAGGGCAAGTCGGCGCTGCCGCTTTCTTCCAGCGGTCGTGTCGCCGTTAGGCGGCGTCGGCGCAGTCATGCGGCGCGCTCGGCGCCACCCGGCGCGAGGACCACTCGCGCGTCCTGCAGGAGCAGGCCGTAGTCCTCGGCGTCGCAGATGCCCGTGCCGTAGATGATTCGGTCATAGCGCGCGCCGAATCGCCGAAAAGCCGCGTGCGAAGGCGCAGCGCGCCGCCGAAGCTCGCGCGCGTAGTCGCCACTCGTCTTGGACTCGTGAAGCCGAATGAGACCTGTCGCGGCCAGGCTCGCTATCGTAGCGCGGTAGAGCGCATGCGCCGCTTCGGTGAAATGACCACTCTCCGCAAGCGCGGCAGCGTCTCCCCACGGATCGCCGGCGCGGCTATCGCCGCGCTTGCGTGCCGTAGCACCGTCATGCCTCGCGTTCCTCAGCCGCGCCGCGAATGTCACGCGGGCGACGATCAAGAGCGCCACGATACCAGCGGCGATGGCGGCAATCACGCGCCCGTGTGGAACACCGCCCAAGGCATCGAATAACCGGTGGTACGCATCAGCGATCCACTCCAGGATTCGGTCGAGCAGCGTGGACCGTAAGTCGCGCCGGTAGCCCCGCTGCCGAACGATGATCGCGACCGTGTCATGGATCGCTTGGCGCGACCACGGATGCCCTTGCAGCGCGGTCATCGGCCTGCCATGCGCTCGCCCGCCCTACACAGCTGGCGTCGCCGTGGGCGAGCCGAGAGTCTCTGTCATGATTTCGATGTCGAAGCCCTCGGCCCGGATGCGCGTATCGTAGTACAAAATCATCTGCGTGATGCCGATGAGGGGATACGCGACAACCGTGTACAGAGACTGCAGGACGACACTGCTCGCCGTCGTCCCGACGACTTGCGCGATCATGCCGACGGCCAACGACAGCAGGACGAAGATGCCGATCACCAGCAGTAGTGTGAGCAGCACGTGCCCTTTGCGACCCTGCGAAAGATGACTGGATCGCGCGAAGGCTGCGCCAATGCCGCGGCCCTCGAGCACGATCACCTGGAACACCGCAAAGAACCGCGCGAGTGCGTAGAACACCCAGAAAAACGAGAGCAGCGAACCGCTAACCATTAGGCCCACGCTCGTGATCGTCGCGCCGACGATGACGGGAATGAAGCCAAGCATGAGAAGTAGCCCGAACAAAAAGGTCGCGCCGATAAGTCGAGGCACCAGCGGCAGCACGCTCCGGATCACCTCACCCAGGCCGGTAGGCCGGTTCAGATAGACATCGGAAGAAAACCGACTCAACACCGCCGACATCAGCGCGTACGCCACGATGCCCAGCAGGCCAAAAACAACGGATGTCGGGCCCGTGGTGATTCGCGTGCTGGTGAGCGTCAGTCCTCGAAGCAGGAGAAGCTGCGCCACCACCCATGGTGCGTAGGCCAGCGCCGCAACGAGGATGTACTCCACTGCGTCGCGCTTGTAGAGCTGGAAGGCCGCGTCGACGATCTCGGTGACCGATCGCGCTCGGAGACGAAGGTCGGACATTCGGTGAAGGATGCAGCGGCCCGGCCAGACTCGCTAGCCGCGCCAGTTATTCCACCGTAACGGACTTTGCGAGGTTGCGCGGCTGGTCCACGTTCAATCCCCGCTTCACGGCGACGTAATACGCGAGAAGCTGAAGTGGAATCACCGAAAGAATGGGGTACAGCATGTCCTCGGTTTGCGGAATGCGAATCTCGTAATCGATGAGATTCTGCAGCACTTCCTCGTACTGGCTCGTGATCGCGATGACCTTTCCGCCGCGCGCCTTCACCTCCTGAATGTTCGATACGATCTTGTCGAACACCGAGTCGTGGGGCGCGACGAACACCACCGGCATGTTCTCGTCGATCAAAGCGATCGGGCCATGCTTCATCTCCGCTGCCGGATACCCTTCAGCGTGTATGTAACTGATCTCTTTGAGCTTCAGAGCCCCTTCGAGCGCGACCGGGAAATTGTATCCTCGACCGAGGTACAAAAAGTTGGTTGCGTCCTTGAATTCCTCGGCGATGGCTTCGATCTCTGCCGCGCGATCGAGAATCGACTGAATTTGCTCGGGCAGCTTGAGCATCGCTTGCGCGATCTGCCGGCCTTTCACCACCGACATTTCGCGCAACCGGCCAAGCTTGAGCGTCAGCAGCGCGAGCGCGATCACCTGACTGGTGAACGCCTTTGTCGACGCGACGCCGATCTCGGGCCCGGCGTGGAGATAGATACCCCCATCGTCTTCGCGGGCCATCGTCGAGCCCACGACGTTCACCAAACCGAGCGTGCGCGCACCGCGACGTTTCGCTTCCCGCATCGCCGCCAGCGTGTCGGCCGTTTCACCAGACTGCGAGAGCACGACGCAGAGTGTGTTCTTCGTAACGATCGGATTTCGATAACGGAACTCCGATGCGTACTCCACCTCGACCGGGATTCGCGCCAGCTCCTCGATGTACAGCTCGCCGATCAATCCCGAGTGCCAGCTCGTACCACACGCAGTGATGATGATGCGGTCGAGGTCGAGCATCTGCTGACGCGTCAAATTGAGTCCACCCAGCTTCGAGAAGCCCTCATCGGTGACGAGTCGACCACGCATAGTGTTTTGGATCGTCTGGGGCTGCTCGAAGATCTCTTTGAGCATGAAGTGCTCGAAACCACCCTTCTCGATCTGATCGAGATCCCAATCGATCCGGCTCACGCCTTTGCGAACGCGACGCGCGTTCAGATCCAGCACCTCGTAGCCATTCCGGGTGAGGACGCCCATCTCGCCATCGTCGAGATAGACGACTTGCCGGGTATGCTGCAGAATCGCGGCGACGTCGCTGGCAACGTAGAACTCGTTCTCGCCGAGTCCGAGCAAGAGGGGACTTCCCTTCCGCGCGGCGACGATCTTGTCCGGATCTCGGCTCGAGATCACGGCGATCCCGTATGTCCCTTCGACGAGATGCAATGCGTCGATGACCGCATCCTCCAGCGGATCTTCGTCCATCGCTGCCTCGATGAGATGTGCGAGGACCTCCGTGTCCGTCTCCGACTCGAACTTGTGACCCTGCTGAATGAGCATCTGCCGCAGAGCGCCGTAGTTTTCGATGATGCCGTTATGCACGACCGCGATCGTGCCGGTGCAGTCATGGTGCGGGTGGGCGTTGCATTCGTTAGGCACGCCGTGCGTCGCCCAGCGAGTGTGCGCAATGCCGATCGTGCCGTGCACGGGCGAGCCCTCGACCACGGCCTCCAACATCGAGATCTTCCCCTTCGCCTTGCGACTCTCCAGCCCCGCTCCGTTCATCGTCGCGATGCCCGCCGAGTCATAGCCGCGATACTCGAGGCGTTTCAGGCCCTCGATCAAGAGCGGTGTCGCGGTCTTCGATCCGATGTATCCGACGATTCCACACATTGATGTCACTCCTTGCTTGTGCCTGCCAACTACCCTCTACCCTCTACCCAAGCGGTCCAGCGGCTCTCTCGACCTTCGTACCAGCTCATTCGCGTCCTGCGCGGTTGGCGCTTCGGCAATGACCCGAACGATGGGTTCGGTGCCCGATGGCCTCACATGTACCCATCGGTCAGACCAGGTCAAACGAAGACCGTCCTGCGTGTCCACGGTCGCATCCGCAAACGCCTCCCGGAGCGCTGCGTACACCGAGTCGAGGCTGGCGTCCGGACGATCCAGCTTGTCCTTGACGATCACATAGCGCGGCAAGTCCCCGACGACTGACGACAGCGGCCGACCCTCCTCGTGTAGCAGTTGCAGCGTCAATGCAGCACCGACTGGTGCATCCCTTCCCAGGTGCACCTCGCTCAAAATCACTCCGCCATTCCCTTCTCCACCAATTGGCGCCCCCTCTTCCCGCATCCGGACGGCGACGTTGACTTCGCCCACCGGTGCTCGCACGACAGTCGCTCCCGCGGTGCGTACCGCATCGTCGACGACGCGGCTGGTAGAGAGGTTTGTCACCACCACGCCGGACCGGTGCCGGAGGACCAACCGCGCCGCGAGGGCCAGCGTGTAATCCTCGCCAATCGCTCGACCCTTTTCCGAGACGAGAGCCAGCCGGTCCACATCCGGATCGACAGCGAACCCCACAGCCGACCCACTATCGAGCACGAGCCGTTCCAGATCGCCGAGGTTCTCCGCCACCGGCTCTGGCGGCCTCGGAAAACGTCCATCGGGCTCGAGATTGATCGCGACGACCTCGCACCCCAAGCGCTCGAGAAGGGCCGGCATGATCACCTTTCCGGCCCCTCGTACGCAGTCGAGCGCAACCTTGAACCGCCTCCGGCGAATCCCTTCGACATCGAGGTATGGAATTGCCAAAACGCGCTCCAGGTGCCGCTCCACTGCCTTGTCATCGACCGTCACGACACCTAGCTGATCCCAGCTAGCCCTGGGAATCCCACTCTCCACCAGGGCGCGCATCTCCTTCCCTTCATCGGCCTCGAGAAAGAGGCCGGATGCGCCGATGAACTTCAGGGCGTTCCACTCGATGGGGTTGTGACTCGCAGAGATCATGAGACCGCCGGCAGCGTGGTGGCTCTCCACCGCAAGCTGGCAGGTCGGCGTCGTCGTGAGTCCGATGTCGATCACAGTGCAACCGACGGACTGAAGCGCTGACAATACGGCTCGATGAAACATGGGACCCGACACCCGGCTATCACGCCCGACGACGATACGCGCATCGGAGCTCGAGCGTCGCCTCGACCAGGCACCAAATCCAGCTGCATAACGCGCTACGATCTCCGGGGTCAGCGCTTCACCCACGCGACCCCGGATCCCGGACACGCTCACCATCAAACCATCGTTGGCCATGAGCAATGTGGAAGTACGTGGTCGGAAAGTAACGCTTGCCGTCCGTTGCGCGTCGAATGCCAGAGCCCACCCGGATCAGTCTTCAAGGAATGACCGCCGTCCCTCTGACACCTACTGCTTCGTCTCTTCGTGCGGCGACGGGAGTGCCGTTTCGCATCAAGATGGCGGGAATCAGCGCCGCGGCCGTGGTCGTCACGCTCGCGGTCATTCTGGTGCCCGTCTACACGCTCAGCCGAGATCTCCTCACCCAAGTACTGGGCGAGCAGGTCACGGCGGTGACGCGTAGCACGAGCGTGGCGATTTCCGGCGACTCACTCGATCGCATCACGGATCGCGGCGGCATCAACTCGAATGCCTATCGTACGACGCGCACCATGTTGCAGCGGATGTGGCTCGCCAACGGCGGCAGTCTCACCGATCTGGTAAATGGCATCGCCATCGTGCGCGCGGACGGCAGCGGAAGATTCCGGTATCTCGTTCATTCCACATGGCAGCCGGGACAATCGCAGTTCATCACGCCCTGGCAACCACCGACGGGACTGCTCGACAGTCTCCGCGCCGGGCGCGGCGCGGTCACCGAGATCTATGACGCGAACGGGACGAAGGTCCTCACGGCCGCTGCTCCGGTGCGCCGCGCGGATGGTGAGCTCGCGGGCTTCGTGATCACCACCCTTGGCGCATCCTCGTTGTTCTTCAACGTGTCGCGGCAGCTCCAGAGCTATGTCGCATTCCCGCTCGTTGCATTCGCCATCGCGGTGATCTTCGCGTACTGGGGCGCAGCACGCCTAACGGGTGGGATCATCGCCATCGCGGAGCACGCCGATGCCGTTGCCTCGGGTACGCTTCGCCACGACCTCGATTACTCGTCAGGCGACGAGATTGGCGCGCTCGCTGACTCGTTCCGTCGTATGAGCTCGAGCTTGCGGGCGTTGCTGCTCGAGATCGAAACTGGTGCCTCGGAAGTTGCGGCGACCGCCGAGCAGCTCGCCGCCGGCGCGCAGCAGATGACAGCATCGACCGATCAGGTTGCGGGGGCAGCGCACTCTATCGCGCAGTCTGCCACGGTGCAGACCAAGGGCATCAACACCGCCGTCGATGCGTCCACCCGGGTCGCTGATCGCGCTTTCGCGGTTGCTGGTCACGCGCGCAGCGCCCAGTCGGCCGCGGATGTCGTTGCACGCTCGGCGCAGCGCGGTGTCAGCGCCGCCGAGCAAGCGCTCGAGAGCATGAGCGCCATTGCCCACGTGACGAAGGAAGCAGTCCCCGCCGTGAACGAGCTGGGGGAGAAGTCGCAACGCATCGGTAAGATCACAGATGCGATTGGCGCTATCGCTCGGCAAACCAATCTTCTCGCACTCAATGCCGCCATCGAGGCTTCGCGGGCGGGCGAGCACGGTAAGGGTTTCGCAGTCGTCGCCGACGAGGTGCGCAAACTCGCCGGCGAAAGCGCGCGCGCCCTGGACACCATCCGCAAGCTCGCCACCGAAATCCGCAACGCGGCCATTCGTACGGAAGAGCATATTGGACAGGTGAGTGATCGAGTTGCCGAAGGTGAATCGGTCATTCGCGCTTCCTCGGTGGCGCTCGGCCAGATCTCTCGCGAGATCGAAGCAAGCCGGAGCGCCGTGGACCTCATCGTCGCGTCGGCGGACGCGCAGCGAGAAGAGGCTGCGGCACTGGCCAAAGAGATCGAGAGCATCGCCGTCGTGGCTGAGCAGAATGCAGCGACCTCTCAGGAGGTCAGCGCGGTGGTGCAGCAGCAAACGGCTTCGATGACTGCGGTGGCGACGTCGAGTCAACATCTCGCGGCAATCGCTGAGCGGCTCAAGAGCTCGATGACGCAGTTCAGCCTTTAACCATGTCGATGTACCGCTCTCTCGTACCGACGACAACGCGATTCGTTAGGCAGACATGGCTTCCCGTCATCGCCGTGCTCACTATCGGCTGCGGCAGCTCGTCCGACATCCTTGACCGCATCGCCGGCCATCGGGCATCGCCGTTTGCTTTGTTCGGGCGAGATGACATGCGCGCCGGTCTTCGCTTCGATGTTCTTCGCGAGGCGGCCAAGAACGAGTCGCCGAAGCAGTACGAGTGCGTCCCGCTCTGGAGCAAGGCGCAACGCTGCGTCATAGCGATCGAGAACGGAACGCTCGTCGCCATTCTCGACAGCACGAACCGGGTTATCCGCTTGATGGCGGCTAGCGACCCGATGGTGCGGTTAGGCGCGAACGTGCACGGACAGCTGATCTTGCGCGACGATGTGCGCGACATGCGCGCGGCGTGGGATTCTGTCGCTAGCTTGCGCCGCGACGACGCAGATCCGCGCGCGCCGCAGCTGCTTTGGCTCGATCGCACGCGGCGCTGGGGTGCCACAATCTGGTATTCGCGCGCGCGTCGCGCCGAAGTGCCGGCCGCATCACTGCCTGCGAGTAACGCCGAATTGGCGATGACGGTACCCGAGAGCCTTGGCGTAACGGATCTGCCGGCGTACGCGCTCTTCGCGCAGTTGCGGCCGGCCCCCAAAGCGACACCCGTGGTTCACCCGCTCAGAGCGCCGTCTCTGGGTCCCCCGACAGCGGAGGAGCTCCTAACGATGCTACGTTCGGATCTGCGCGCGTTAACGGCGGCGGAGGAAAGCGCCGTGCACCGCACCGGCCGCTACGAGACAGATGTAGAGAAGCTCGACCTCACGCCGAGTGAGGACGTGCAGCTCGAGCTCGTGCAGGCGACGGAGGATGGATGGAGTGCTGTAGCAACGCATCCCAGACTGCCCGCGGTGAGCTGTGTTGTCTACGCCGGTGAGATCGCATCGCACCCGGCAACGCGGAAAGAAGGACGCCACGGCGCTGCTGGCGAGGTTGTCTGCGATCGACCGTGATGCGACCGGCTAGTCGAGGCGTAGCACACGCTCAGTCACGAGGCTGAGCGCTCGAGGACGAGTCCCTCGAGGAGGAGTCCACTAAACCAATACGCACACCCGTCGTGACGGCTAGGAACTGACCGTTCGTGCGCGGCAAGAGATGGAAATCGCCGCTTGCGATCGCTGCCTCAACCGCCAATACGACGCGGGGGTCGAACTGTGTACCGGCATTCCGACGCAGCTCGTCGAGCGCCTGAGTCAGGGAGAGCTCATTGCCGCGATAGGGGCGTCCACTGGTCATCGCGTCGACCGCATCGGCAACTGCGACGATGCGCGCCTCAAAGGGAATCGCTTCGCCCGCCAAACCATCCGGCACACCACGCCCATCCATCCGTTCGTGGTGTGACCGAACGATGTTGAGCGCAACCGGCACGTCACCCAATAACGGCGCCAGTACACGCCATCCGACGAGCGGGTGAATCATGATATGTTCGTATTCTTCCTCGGTGAGCTGCTCCGTTTTGTTGAGCACTGCCTCGCGCACACCGATCTTCCCGATATCGTGGACGTGCCCGCCGAGCTCGATTTGCCGCACGACCTCTTCGTCGAGACAGAGTGCGCGCGCGAGAATCGATGAGTATTGACTTACGCGCACCGAATGCCCGCGCGTGTACGGGTCCTTGAGCTCGAGCGCCTCCGCCAGCGCTTGCACGCCCGCGAGGAACATCTCCTCGATGCGGCTCGCCTGCGCGACGACCCGCTCCTTGAGGCGTTCCTGGAAGTGCCGGTTCTCGAGAATGAGTCGGCGACGGTCCATCGCCTTGGCAGCGCGCACGCGTACCTCCTCGAGATGAAACGGCTTCACGAGATAGTCCATGGCGCCGCTGGCGAGGCAGCTCACCGCCGCCTCCACGTCAGGTACCGCCGTGATCATCATGACGGCAACGTCAGGGTGCTGCTCGCGAACGTGCCGCAACAACTCAACGCCGTTCAGTCCCGGCATCTTCAGGTCGCTGAGCATCAAGGAGACGGGATGTCGCTGCAGCTGCTCCAATGCGTCCTCACCGGTCGCTGCTTCGATGCAGCGAAACCCCTCGTTGCGCATGATCTGCATGAGCACACGGCGCAGTTGCTGTTCGTCGTCCACGACGAGGCAGTACGGGGCATTTCCGATGACGCCAGCGCTCACGGCTCGTCCGTCACACGGGTCGGAAGTATCTTCAGGGCGACACTCAGCATACGAGCTTCTTCATGACACGCGTCTTTGACGAGGATCTTTCTGCGGGATTTGGCACCCGCGCCATTCACGCGGGGCAGCGGCCGGAGCCGCTTGCGGGCGCCATCATGACGCCGGTCTACTTGACCTCGACGTACGTCCAGGACGCGTTGGGCGAGCATAAAGGCTATGAGTACGCCCGGGGAAAGAACCCGACGCGTGAGGCGTTCGAGCGGAACGTCGCGGCTCTCGAAGGTGGGCAGCACGGCTTCGCCTTCGCCAGCGGCATGGGCTGCCTCGACTCGATCATGAAGCTCTTCCGCTCCGGCGACCACGTGATTTGCGCGGAGAATGTGTACGGCGGAACGTTTCGCCTGTTTGATCGAGTGCTTCAGCATTTTGGGCTCGCGTTCAGCTACGTCGATACTCGCGACGCCCAACAGGTCGCCGATGCGGTGCGACCGAATACGCGGGCTATTCTCGTCGAGACGCCGAGTAACCCGCTGATGCGAATCACCGATTTGTCGGCCATGGCTTCGATCGCCGGAAAGGCCGGCGCCCTGTTCATCGTCGACAACACGTTCGCATCACCGTATTTCCAGCGTCCGTTCCAGTTCGGGGCCGATCTCGTGTACCACTCGACGACCAAGTACTTGAATGGGCACAGCGACATGATCGGTGGTATCGCCATCGTGCGAGACGACGAGCTCGCCTCCAAGCTGCAGTTCATTCAGAATGCGGCCGGCGCCGTAGCCGGACCCTTCGACGCCTGGTTGGCCCTCCGAGGCACCAAGACCCTACACCTCCGCATGCGACAGCACGACGCAAACGGGCGTCGGATTGCGGAGTGGCTGGTTGAGCAGGTTGGGCCCGAGCGGGTCTACTACGCCGGTCTACCGACCCACCCGCAGCACGACCTCGCCAAGCGGCAGATGTCCGGCTTCGGCGGTATGATCAGTATCGAACTCGACACCAGAGAGCGGGCGGCGCACTTACTCCGGCGCATGAAGGTCTTTTCACTGGCGGAGTCGCTGGGCGGCGTAGAGTCCTTGATCAGTCATCCGGCCTCGATGACACATGCCTCGGTCCCGCCCGAGATGCGCGCCAGGCTCGGAATCACCGAAGGCCTCGTTCGACTGTCCTGCGGCGTCGAAGACGTCGAAGACCTCCTATCAGACCTCGAGGGCGGCTTCGAAGACATCCCCCGGGCAAAAAGTGCAAAATCGCGTGAGCAGGTCGCGGCAGATTGACGCACCGACACTTGCGCTCTGCTCTCTCCGTAGAGCCTTGGTGCTTTCCGTAGGCCCTCGGCCCTAGTCCTCAGCCCTGACTACCATGCCTCGCGTTGTCCTCACGCAAATCTCCTCGCGCGCCTGGGAGCATCCAGCCGATCGCGCGGCGCTCAACACGCTTCGCTCCATTCCTGGCTTCGATGAGGTCGTGCGGAAGGTCGCCGGCTTCTTCGGTGAGCGCGGCATTCGCCAGCTCTTTCTGGCCAATGCGGTTCGCGTGAGCCCGCGCCAACGGCCCCGTCTCAATCAGATTTACACCGAAGTCCTCGAGACGCTCGACTGGCCGACGCGCCCACAGCTCTACGTCACGCAAACGCCGTTCGTGAATGCCGGCGCCGTTGGGTTCGAAGACCCGTTCATCATCATGAACTCGGGCACGATCGACACGCTCAACGAGGAAGAGCAGCGTTTCATACTTGCTCATGAGCTGGGCCACATCATGAGCGGCCACGTCACCTACGTGACGATTGCGATCATTCTGCTCAATTTCGGCGTACGGAACCTCCCTTTCCTCGCGGGAATGGCGCTTCTCCCGATCGAGCTCGCCCTCTTCGAGTGGTACCGAAAGAGTGAGCTGTCGTGCGACAGGGCGGGTCTGCTCGGTGTCCAGGACCTGAACGTCGCCATGGGGACGTTCATGCGGCTCGCCGGTGGAAAGCCCGGCAACGACGAAGTGAGCCTAGAGGAGTTCATGACGCAGGCCGAAGAGTACGAGACCGGCGGCGGCGCGTGGGATACCATCATGAAGTTGCTCAACACCGCTTTCCGCTCGCATCCCTTTAATACGGTGCGCGCCTCCGAACTGCTCAAGTGGCAGCGCAGTGGGCAGTACGACGCGATCATCGCCGGCAACTATCTCCGCCGCGGTGACGAAGGCAACCAGCCGCTCAGCGAAGACTATGTGGACGCGGCAGGTTACTATGGCGCGAAGACGCGCGAGACATTCCAGCAGTTTGGCGACGCGTTCGGTCGCGCGCGCGACGCATTCAACAACGCATGGAAAACGAATAAGTGAAGGTTCTGATTGTCGGGGGCGGCGGCCGCGAGCACGCCCTGGCGTGGGCGCTCAAAAAGAACGATCCTGCACTCACGCTCTTCGCCGCCCCTGGCAACCCTGGCATCGCCGACGTCGCGACGTGTCTGCCCTTTACGGCGACGGATTTTGACGCACTCTCGGCCTTCGCGCGACAAGAGCACGTTGATCTCACCGTCGTGGGTCCCGAAACGCCGCTCGATGCCGGCATAGTGGATCGCTTTCGCGCCGATGGTCTGCCCATCTTCGGACCAACGCGCCACGCAGCGCAAATCGAAACGTCCAAAACCTTCGCGAAGCAGCTCATGATCGACGCTGGCGTGCCCACGGCGCGCGCGCTCACGTTTACGGACGCTTCGCGTGCACGGGGCGCCGCGCGCGAGCTCGGCGCGCCCGTGGTGATTAAGGCATCGGGACTGGCCGCCGGGAAGGGCGTGATAATATGTGAAACGCTCGACGACGCGGACCGTGCCATCGACTTGATGCTCATACGACGCGACTTCGGAATCGCGGGCAGCGAGGTTCTCGTCGAAGAGTTCATGGATGGCGAGGAGCTCTCATTCTTCGCCATCACGAATGGCGAATGGCTGGTTCCGCTCACGCCCGCGCAAGATCACAAGCGCCTGTTCGAGGGCGATCGCGGTCCGAACACTGGCGGCATGGGTGCTTACGCGCCGGTGTCGCTACTCGGCGCGGATGCCGAGCAGGCAATCGTGAACGAGATCTTCCGTCCAACGCTCGACGCACTGCGCGCGCATCATGCGCCTTTCACCGGACTGTTGTATGCGGGCCTGATGCTCACCCGCGACGGACCGAAGGTGGTCGAGTTCAACTGCCGCTTCGGTGATCCGGAAACGGAAGCGCTGGTGCCAATTCTCTCGAGGCAACCGTCATTGCTCGAGCTCATGCTCGCCGCGGCGACCGACGCGCCCGCACCAGCCCCGAGCGTCGTTAGGCCTGCCGAGGGTTACGCCGTAACGACTGTGCTCGCCACCGCTGGATATCCGGATACGCCACGCACGGGTGACGTTATCACGATTCCAGCCACTCCTGATGGCGTAATCGTCTTCCATGCGGGCACGAAGCGCCGCCCGGACGGGGCGCTGATCACGAATGGTGGTCGCGTGCTCGCGGTCACGGGCTGCGCACCGACCTTCGAGGAAGCCCAGCGAAAGAGTCGCGAGTTCGCGTCACGGGTGCACTTCGAGGGCAAACAGTTCCGCGCCGACATCGGCTGGCGCGAGGTAGCGCGGACCACGGCAGGACATGCCGGAGCTGCCTGAGACGGAGACCATCGCCCGAGATCTCGATCGGGCGGTGAGCGGCGCGCGCATCACCGAGGTGCACGTCAGCAAAGCCGATGTCCTTCGCGAGGTTTCACCTCGCGAGCTGGCGCACCGCACACGTGATGCGATCATCGAGCGCGGCTGGCGGCGCGCGAAGCTCGTGGTCCTCGATCTCTCCACGGGCGATCGGATCGTCGTGCAACCCCGCTTCACTGGGGCGCTGCTCATCGACGCGGGCAATCTTCCGGATCGCGAGCGCGCGTACTCTACGGTCGAGCTGAAGTTGGAGGATGGCCGCTCGATTCACTACCGTGACATCCGGCGACTCGGCACGCTCTCACTCATGCGGCCGGATCGCTTCGATGACTACTCTGCCGCGCTCGGCGTGGAGCCCCTTGACCCCGCCTTTACCGACGAGCATCTATCGGTACTTCTTCGGGCTTCTCGACAGGCGGTAAAAAAGCTTCTGATGCATCAGCGGGCCATAGCAGGCATCGGCAATATCTACGCGAACGAAGCCTTGTTTCGTGCGCGTATCGACCCGTCTCGGGTCGCCAACCGGGTGACGCCAGAGGAAGCGAGCGCCCTTCATTCCGCGATCGTGAACGTGCTGCGCGAGTCGATCGAGGCACGAGGGACGAGCTTTCGCGACTATCGGGACGCGAGCGGCGGGCGCGGCAGCTTCGTCGAACGGCTCGCGGTCTACGGACGCGCTGGCGAGCCCTGCCCGCGTTGCGGCGCGCGGCTGGTCGGCACGCACGTTATCGATGGACGAATGACGGTTCTGTGCGCGCGCTGCCAAAGCTAGAGCTGCTCCGCGCTCCGACGTCGGAAGCAGCACTCAGCCTCATGCGCGAGGACGTGCGCGCCCGCGCCGAGAACCGCCCTGGAGTTTATAGAATGCTCACCGGAGCCGGCGAAGTAGTATACGTCGGCAAGTCCAGGCGCGTTCGGACGCGGTTGCTCAGTTACTTCCGTTGTGCCTTCCCCGAAGAAAAAGGCGCCCGGATCCTCCGCGAAGCCGATCACATCGAGTGGGACTACACGCCGAGTGAGTTCGCCGCGCTCCTCGAGGAGCTGCGACTGATCAAGCGCCTCCGGCCGCGTTTCAACGTTGCCATGAAGCGTGATGGCAGAAATTTCTGCTTTCTCAAGCTGACTCGGGGCGCGGCACCCAAGTTCCTCGTCGTCCGGGGACCGAGTCATGATGACGCCTCGGTCTATTACGGACCGTTTCAAGGAGCGCAGCGCGTCGGCGATGCCGTGCGGGAGCTAAACGACGCGTTAGGCCTGCGCGATTGCGCGAATGACCAGGCGATGCACTTTGCCGATCAGCCGGAATTGTTTAGCATTTTTCCACGAACTCCGGGCTGCATTCGCTTCGAGGTCAAGAAGTGCCTCGGCCCTTGCGTTGGTGGATGCACCGCCCAGGCTTACGATGAGCGCGTGAAGCTCGCCCGCGGCTTTCTCGACGGCGCGAACGAAGGGCCCATCGAGATGCTCAAAGCCGACATGGAACGCGCGAGCGATCGGCTGGAGTTCGAACGCGCCGCGTCGCTACGTGATAAGCTGCACCGGCTCGAATCGCTCAAGGAGCAGTTTCTTCGGTTGCGCTTTGCCGTAGAGACACTCTCCTTCGTTTATCCGGTGCCCGGCCACGACGGCGCCGACCGTTTGTACTTCATCCGCCGCGGGCGCGTTCGGGGCGAGATCGACTTCCCACGTACGGCTGCGGACAGAGCACGTGTCGATGCGTTAGTGGACGAGGTGTTTTCGCCATCCGAGCGAGATACGTCACAAATCCCGACACACGAGATCGACGAATTGTTGCTGTTGTCGAGTTGGTTCCGTCGTTTCCCGGCGGAACTGAAGCAGACGCGCGCTCCCACCACTGGCCTGTCTTCTGCATTACGTCGTACTGGACGTACCGCCGCAAGCAGCGGCCGCGACCTTCGGAGCGACGATGGCAACGACGTGGCAGCCGATTACTCTCGTGCAGTGCATCAGCCTGCGCCCATGGCTGGTGTACCCCGGCTCTGACGAGTCGGGCGGTTGTCATGACCTCACGCTCGGTAAGATTTACGAAATGATGGGTATCGAGGCGAACGGAGCGTTTTACCGGATCATCGACGATTCGGGTGGTGACTACCTCTACCCGGTCTCGCACTTCCGGGTCGTGTAGTTCGTCATCCTAATTCCACCAGTCGCACGCGCGCTACGCCGTCGGCGATCGTCAGCACCGCAACGCTCGGGCGAAGCTTGAAGCGGCGTGCGCCGGCCGCTCCAGGATTCACAACAAGACGACCGTTCGCCTCGACGACTTTTGGCTGGTGCGTGTGTCCATAGACGATCACGTCAGCATCGTACTTTACCAAAAGCCGCTCTGGGGTGGGACTACCCAGCTCGTGCCCGTGGCTGACATGCACCCGCAAGCCACCGATCTTTTGCTCGATCGATTGCGCCAGACGTGGATCGTCGAAGGGATCGGTGTTGCCATACACCGCCTCGATGGGCGCGATCACCGACAGCTCGTCGAGTACGTTCTCACCAACGTCACCGGCGTGCAGAATCAGCTCGACACCATCGAGCGCACCGAACACCTCCGGCCTAACGAGTCCGTGCGTATCGGAGATCAATCCGATGCGGTGCGATGACTCGACCATCACCGCCGGCGCTTCGTGCCGGGTTGCTCTCCTGCCCCGGCCCATCGCCGACCCACGGAGTGCTCGACCCCGAGCTGATCGAGAATGCGCGCGACCACGAAATCGACCAGATCGTCGATGGATTCGGGACGATGATAGAACCCCGGCGCGGCCGGCAGAACGACCGCGCCCGCTCGCGTTACGCGCAGCATGTTCTCCAGATGAATGGCACTCAGCGGAGATTCCCGCGGCACCAGCACGAGCCTGCGCCGCTCTTTGAGGGCGACGTCGGCCGCGCGCTCCACCAAGGATCGCGATGCGCCCGTTGCAATGGCCGAGAGCGTCCCCATGGAGCATGGGCAGACGACCATTCCAGCATTCAACGCCGACCCGGAAGCGGGTGCGGCCCCGCGATCGGCATCGTCGAAGACGGTGACAAAACCGTCCCATGCCGCGGCGCCTACCCGCTGGCGCAGTGCCTCCGGTGAATCGACGTTGGACTCCGTTTGCAGAAGCCGCAGCCCGTGGCTCGAGATCACGAGTTGCACCGGCCGATGCGCGGCGAGCAGTTGCTCGAGCAGGCGAATCGCGTACGGTGCCCCAGACGCGCCAGTGATCGCAAAGACGATCGGGCGCATCGCGTCCACCGCTATCGTCTCCAGCCCAAAAGGAGCAGCGGACGAATGCGCTCGGCCAGCACGAAGAAGAGCAGCGTGATGCTGAGCATGCCGTTCATCATGAAGAACGCGGCGTCGAGCTTGGTGAGATCGCCGGGATGCACCAGTGAATGCTCATACAGAAGAATCGCCGCGGCGATGAATAGACCGCACCAGTACATCACACCGAGCTGAGCGCCCATCCCCGCCGCCAACAGCGCGACAATCGTTAGGCCGTGCAAGCAACGCGCGATGTAGATCGCCCTGCGCTCACCTACCGCGGCCGGGATCGAATACAGTGAATGCGCGCGATCGAAGCCTTCGTCCGGAAGCGCGTAGAGAATGTCGAATCCCCCGACCCACGTCGTGACGGCAATGGCCAGCGCGACGAGTAACCACCAGGGATGGCTCCACGCTCCCGTCACTGCCAGGTAGCCCCCGACTGGCGCTATCCCCAATCCCGCACCGAGGACGAGATGCGACCATCGGGTGAAGCGCTTGGTGAAGCTGTATCCCAGCACCCATGCGACCGCGAGCGGCGCGAGATACAGACAAAGCCGATTCAGCGCCGCGGCGCAGATCATAAATACGGCGATCGAAACGACGACCGAGATCCAGGCTTCGCCCACCGAGAGCACACCGCGCGGAATCTCACGCATTTTCGTGCGTGGATTTTGCGCGTCGATATGTCTATCGACGATGCGGTTGAACGCCATCGCCGCGAACCGCGCCGCTGTGAACGCGAGAATTACCCATCCGACATCGGCGAGTCGCAGTCGGTGATGATACGACGCCAGCACCACACCAATCAGCGCGAAGGGCAGCGCGAACACGGTGTGCGGTAGCTTCACCAGGTTCACGAACGCGATGAATCGCGAAGTGCCGGTGAACGTCTGTCCCTCTTGCGCGTGTCCCGTCATCGATCCAACCCCAACTCTGCCCAGTAGCTGTCCACCGCGCGCTTCGTCGCCTCATTCATCTCGATCACCGCCGGCCATTCACGAGTGAAGCCTTCCTCCGGCAACTTGCGCGTCGCGTCCAAGCCCATCTTCGAGCCGTAGGTGAACGCGCGGCTCGAGTGATCGAGAACGTCCATCGGTCCCATCGTGAAGCGCGCGTCCCGTTGCGGATCGATGTTGTTGAGCGCCACCCACCACGCCTCACGCGGATTGCGCACGTTCACCCAATCGTCCACCACGATCAGCACCTTCGCGAGCGACATGAGTCCCTGTCCCCACAGCGCGTTCATCACCTTGTACGCCTGTCCGGGATACTCCTTCTTGATCGAGACGAATACAAGATTGTGAAAGATCCCCTCGGCCGGCATATGATAGTCCACGATCTCGGGTATCGTGAGCTTGAGCAGCGGGAGGAAGATGCGCTCGGTGGCGTGACCGAGGTAATAGTCCTCCATTGGTGGCCGCCCAACGATCGTCGCCGGAAAGATTGGATCCTTCCGCATCGTGATGGCCGAAACGTGCACCTGCGGATACAGATCGGCGAGCGAGTAAAAACCGGTATGATCACCAAACGGTCCTTCGGTGACCAACGCCTCAGCCGGATCGATGTATCCCTCGATCACGAAGTCCGCCTCCGATGGCACCTCTAGATCACACGTCACGGCTTTCGCCAACGACACCGGCTTGCTGCGTAGAAAGCCTGCGAAGAGAAACTCGTCGATCGTCGGCGGCAGCGGCGCGCTCGCGGAATACATGGACGGCGGATCCGCGCCAAGTGCGATACACACCGGCATGCGCTCGCCACGCTCCGCCATCTCCCGCCAATGCGCCGCGCCAACCTTGTGCCGCTGCCAGTGCATGGCCAACGTGGACTTTCCCGTCTGCATGATGCGGTACATGCCGACGTTGCGAATGCCTCGCTTGGGGTCGCGCGTGATCACCATGGGGAAGGTGATGTAGGCACCACCATCCTCCGGCCAGCACTTCATGAGGGGCAATCGATCGAGATCGACGTCTTCCCCACGCCAGACGACCTCCTGGCATGATGGAGTGCCGGAGCGCAATCGCGGCGGGAAGCGACCCACCTCGAGAAGCCGTGGTAGAAGTGCCAGCTTGGCGATCAAGCCTTCGGGCACTTTCAGCTCCAGGAGGCTCGTTATGCGCCGGCCTATCTCCTCGAGATCTTCAACGCCGAGGCTCATCGCCATCCGGCGCGTCGAGCCAAAGAGATTGATTCCAACTGGGAACTCCGATGGCTTGCCCGCGACGAGCGTGGGTCGCTCGAAGAGCAACGCGCGGCCACCATCTTCCTGCTTCATGACGCGGTCGGCCACTTCGCACATCTCGAGATCGAGAGAGACCGGTCTCGTTATGCGCGTCAGCTCGCCCGCTTCGTCGAGCGCGTCGACGAAGGAACGGAGAGTGTCGAACGTCACGATCTCCTCATCTCAGCGCTTCGTGCCGACGTGAATCGCCGCGATCCCCCACGACAGTGACGTCCAGTGCACATCCGCGAAACCCGCGCTGCGCATCCGCGCCCCGAGCTCTTCCTCCGCGGGGAATTGCGCGACAGATGCGGGCAGGTAGCGATACGCGGTGCGGTGACCGCTCACGACACCGCCCACCAGCGGCAGGAGCCGGTGGAAATAGAAGTGATACAGCGATCGCAGGAGGGGTTGTCGCGGCGTCGTGAATTCGAGGATCACGAATCGCGCGCCACGCCCTAGTACGCGATGCACCTCTCGCAGCGCGACATCGAGTTCGCTGACATTCCGAATCCCGAATGCCACGATCGCTCCGGCGGCACTTCCCGAGGCGAGTGGAAGATCGAGCGCGTCGGCGACGACGGGCGAAACCCGAGCGGAGATTTTATCGCGACCGGCGCGTAGCATTGGCTCGGCGAAATCGGCTCCGACGACCCGGCCGAGAAATCCCGCCGGTTTGACCAGATTTGCCGCGACATCCAAAGTGCCCGCGCACAAGTCGAGATAAGTTCCATCCGGCGCCGCTTCCCATCCGAGCGCCGCGATCGCGCGCCGCCGCCAGCGCCGATCGATGTTGAAGCTCAGAACGTGGTTGAGAAGATCGTATCGGGGCGCGATCGCTGAGAACATTCCACGGACGAAATCGCGCTTGGCCGCGCGATCGACCGGCACCAACGTGGAGTCTTCGGTCGCCACCTCGGGGATCGCCATCGACCAAATGTCACCGGTGCCTCACGCGTGGGCAAGCACGCGCGCTGGAAGCGGGGTCACCGCAATCTTACTTTCACCACGCATGCCCACGGCGCTGGATCTCTCGAACCTGCCGGACGCGGACGTCGTCGCCCTCGCGCAAGCGGGGCGCGAACCGGCATTCCGTGAGCTGATCCGTCGCTATGAACGCCCAGTGTTCTCGCTGATCTTTCGCATGATCCGCGATCGTGAGCTCGCAGAGGACCTGGCACAGGACACCTTCATCAAGGTGCTCAACCATATCGACCGATACCGGCCCGAATTCAAGCTCTCGAGCTGGCTGTTCAAGATCGCGAACAACGTCGCTATCGATCACCTGCGCAGGCGACAACTCGACACGATCAGCATGGACGGCTCGCCTCACGCGTCCAGCGCCGATGCGATCGAATCGACATCGTTCGAGGTCGCCGTCCCCCAGGAATCAGCGCTCGAGGAGTTGGAGGCCAAAGAGCTCGGTTCGGCCATCGAGAAAGCCATCTCGCAGCTACGACCCGAGTATCGATCCTGCATTCTGCTGCGTCACGTGGAGGGACGGTCGTACGAGGAAATCGCGACTACTCTGGATCTCCCGCTCGGCACCGTGAAGACCTACATCCATCGCGCGCGGCACGAGCTGAGGCGTGCGCTGGAGCACTTGAAGACCGAGGCCGATGAGTGAAATCGCCAGGATGCGACGTACGAATTGACCGCATGTGAGGCCGCTCACTGCCACCGAAATGTTCCGAACTTGGACAACAATTTCCCGCAGATTCTCTGAAACCCGACCCTGAACCATCGCGTAGACCTTCTCGTGAACCATCGTCACCTACTGCCGACTGAGATCGACCTCCTCCTCGATGACGAGGAGGGTTTTGGCGTTGCCCCCCTCAAGGCACACGTCCGGTCCTGTCTCGACTGCCTTGCTCGCCTCGAGGAGGCCCGCGCCGTCACCGACGCGATCGAAGAGCTTCCCCACTTCGCGCCCTCGTTCAGCTTCGCTGACGCGGTCATGGCGGAAGTTCCCGTGTTCGTCCCTTGGCATGTGGCCGCACGCGATTCGCTGCGTGCCGTCGTCCAGCGTTGGATGCCGTCGTCGCGTCCAGCCCGGGTCGCCGCCGTTGGCTTCGCCGCCTCGGTCGCCTCGGTGCTCACGGTCGGCATCCTGTGGATCGCCACGCAAACAGACGTGCTCGTCTTCGCCTCAGGCGTCGCGGGTGAGCGGCTGAGGGAGTTGGTCGTGAGTGGGGGGCGAGATGCCCTACTCGCCCTCTTTGGTTCCCAGACGGTGGCTCTGGTCAACCAAGCCGGCACTATGGGTCTCATCCTTCTGATAGGGGGATTCGTCGGCGTCACCACGGCGACCACGTTCGGTCTGCGAACCATCGCCCTCGCTTCGAGCCGAAGGCGGTCTTAGCATGGTGCGACGATTTAGCGCGGTAGCGACCTCTCTCTACGTCGCGCTCGCGCTTCTCGGCGCGCGCACGTCCGTGGTCGCCGCGCAGACGCGCACTTCAGCGGCCCGCCCCCCGGTTTCGGCACAAACAGAAGCGCACCAAGACGTCAGTAGCCGAACGCGCGCGCAGATCGATCAATTGCGAGCGCGACCCGAGGGTAGTCGAGTCCCGCCAGCAGACAGCTTCACCGTGGGGCCACGCGGCGTCCCAGCGGCCGCAACGACCCATGGACCGGTCGCGGTCGCTGACGGAACGCTCGACGTCTACGGGCGCATCGACGGCAGTGCATTCGCGATGAATGGCGACATCGTCGTCCACAGCGGGGGCGTCATTGCCGGTGACGCGACGTCCATCGGCGGCCACGTCCTCCTCGACGGTGGACGCATTGAAGGTGAGCAACTCACCTTGAGCGCGCCCCCGACCGAATCCGTGCGCGAAGCAAAGACGGCCGTGCCGCTCAGTACCTGGCAATCCATCAAGCTCGTTGTGGGATGGTTCGCCATCCTCGCCATCATCGGCCTCGGCGTCTTGATTTTTGCCGAGCCGAACATGGACGGCGTCGTCGAGATGATGGAGAGCAATTTTGCGAAGTCATTCTGGTTTGGCCTTCTCGGTCAGATCATGGCCCTCCCCGCTCTCGTCCTCCTCTGCATCGGCCTCGCGCTCACGATCCTCGGCATTCTTCTCATTCCATTCGCCGTCGTCGCGTACGCAATTGCTTTCGTTGGTTTGTTGGCGCTTGGTTTCCTGGCTGTTGCGCGGCTCACCGGGCGTGCCTGGTCGCGATCGGACGCCGCCGCACCTAACGAAGCGCGCGGCGCGAATCTTCGCGCGCTGTTTGTGGGCCTAGTGCTTTACCTCGGCCTTTGGCTGTTGGCCGCGATCTTCACATGGCAGCCGATTGCCGGTGCGGTGTTGCGTGGTATCGCATTGGCCGTGAGTTGGGTCGCCGTGACCGTGGGTCTCGGCGCTGCCCTTCTGTCGCGCGCCGGTACGAAGCGACTCGACGCACGCGCTCGAGCTGCTGCGGCAATGCGCCGGCCAGCGCCGGAAGATCTCGCATGGCAAACGCCGACGCCTGTCACCGGAGTCGCCGCGGCGCGGCGTCCAGTCGTCACTGCGAAGGACGCGTCGTGACGAGGGCCGGCGCCCTCTCGTTGGTCCTGGCGAGCCTCGCTTCCCGCGGTGCCATCGCGCAGTCGTGGCGAACCGTTGAGTCGGCACGGCAGCTCCGGGATTCATCAGAACATCACGTTCGCGTACAATATGGCGCGGGACGAATCGACATTGGCGCGACGACCGCGCCCGTCTTGTACTCGATGTCGATTCGTTACGACGAGGCCACGTCGACACCCATCCATAGCTATGACGCCGATTCACGCGTGCTCACGCTAGGCGTCAACGTGCAGTCCGAACGCCTGAGTCGCGATATGGGTGACAAGGGGAAGGGCGAGATGCGACTGTCACTTTCCCGCACCGTACCCGTAGACCTCGACCTAGAGTTGGGTGCGACCAGAGCGGTGCTCGACCTTGGCGGCTTGAACGTCCTTGGTTTGCGTCTCGAATCGGGTGCGAGCGAAACCGTGCTCGATTTCTCCTCGCCGAATCGCGCTCGCATGCGCGGGCTCGACGTCGATGTCGGCGCGGCCACCTTCGAGGCCCGAAATCTCGCTAACGCGAACGCGTCAGCGATGCACATTCATGGCGGCGTTGGCGGCGTGGATCTCGATTTCGGAGGCCAGTGGTCGCAGGACGTGAGCGTGGACGTCGACCTCGCCCTTGGGAAGCTCACGCTGCACGTGCCGCGCGACGTCGGTGTCCGCGTTGAGCTGCAGAAGTTCCTCGCATCCTTCGATCAACAGGGCCTGCAGAAGCGTGGTGACGCGTACTACAGCGAGAATTGGGATAGCGCGAAGTATCACCTTCGCCTGCACGCGCAAACCACCTTCGGCGGCGTCGAGATCGATCGCGCGAACGACTGATGAGTCGCTAGGCGTTTCCGCGAAAGATCACCGTGCTGCCGCGTGCGAGTTGGAGCCGCTGCGCCGCCCTGCCATCCCGCACGGCAATCTCAATGAGCCCGGACGATCCCACAATCGCTATCGGAGTACCCGGAGGCACCTCGCCGTAGGTGCGACGAAGCGATAGTGAGAGGCCGGCTACCTCGACAACACCGCCCCGCAATCCAACGAGATTCGTGACCGCATTCCCGAAGCGATCGATGCTGATCACTTCGCCCGAAAGGCCGCCATCCTCGGTACGCTGAGGTTCGGCTGTTCGGCGAATGCGAGGCGCCGTGGAGGGCTGGCCAAGGAGCCGCAACTCGGCGCCTAACGCGAGCGACGCCGCGGCGGGCGCGAAGACGTCGCGTCCATGAAAGCTCGGCGCGGCCGCGGACGGCACCTCGAGCACCACGGCGCGCGCACCGGCGAAGAGCAGCGCCGGCGACAGCACCCCATTGTCCGGCCCAACCAGAAAGCGCTCGTCGCTACTCACGGCCAGGGCCGCGCGCTCGGTGCCCACCCCCGGATCGACGACGACTAGATGGACGGTACCCGGCGGAAATCGCCGCCATACGCGCGCCAAGGTCAGCCGCGCCGCCTCGATGTCCTGTGGCGGAATCTCGTGTGTGATGTCGACGAGCGTCGCATCGGGCGTGCGCGTGAGGAGCACTGCCTTCATCTCGCCGACATATCCGTCCGCGGTGCCGAAATCCGTGAGCAGCGTAATGATGGGACGCATGCCCACGGATTTGCGCTTTCATCGCGCGATGCGCTAGTGCCTCAGGCGGCGTGACGCAGTCGCTCGGCCTCGTTCGGTCCGCGAAGAAGTCGCGGCGCAAAATGCTCGGTGAGAATCGGCCCAATGACCGATGTGAACAACATCAGTGCGAGCACCACGTTGAGCATCCGTCCATCGATCAGCCGCTGGTGTTGGGCATCGAAGGTGTTATATGCCACGAGCGTGGCGGCAAGTGTCGCGGCAACCTGAGGTAGCGTGAGCGACCACATCGTCAATCGCTCGTCCTGATCGTATTTGTAGAGTCGTCCAGCAATCTCGGCTGCGGCGAATTTTCCAATCACCAGCGCGGCGATGATCGCCGCGACGAGTGGGAAATCATTCCGCAAGCTGTTGAACAACGCGCTCGGGTCGATGAGGAATCCAGTCGTGATGAAAAAGATGGGGATGAAGAGCGTGTTGCCGATGAACCGCAGCTTCTCCTTCGCCGACTGCTGCTGTGTGGACGCGTTCAGTGCCAGTCCCGACAGGAATGCACCGACGATCCCGGGCAATTGAATCGCCTGCGCCAGCACGGCCGCGACGGCGAGCAGGCCAACCATAACGGCGAACGATGCGCCTTCATCGTTCTGCACCCTTTTCAACATTCGCGAGCCGATGCGGCTCAAGCCAAACAAGATGAACAAAACGAACGCCGTGATTTCCAGCAGTTGAAGGAGCACGCCCGTCATCGAGAACCCACGCTCGAAGGTCGACACGCACATCGCGAAGACGATCAACGAAGAGGTATCGGAAAAGACTGTCGCGCCATACACGACGGTGATCGGCTCGAGTTTGGTGAGGCCCAAGCGCGAGATGACATACGACGCGAGCAGCGTATGTGAGGCGAGCAACGACCCCACGACAATGGCGGAGATCGGATGATATCCGAAAACGAGTCCAACCACGGTCCCGAGAATCAGTGGCAACGACGTCGTAATGACGCCGAACGACATGGAGCGCGTCCGCACTCGTTGAAAGAGCACGAGGTCTACCTCCAGACCCGCCATGAACATCAGCAACAGCTTCCCCAGCTCCGCAAAAAAATCCGCGACCGGCCTCTCCTTGCCAATGAGGTCGAGGCCGTACGGGCCGAAGATCACACCGCTCACCAAGAACAGAACGACTGCCGGTACGCGCAGGCGCCGCGAGATCTGAGGAACGATGACAATGACGCCGAGCGCGACCGCGAACTTGGCGAGCAGTGGTAGCGATAGCGCGTGCTCGCGGAGCCAGTCCCAAGAACCGAGCATAACCGAACCTCACCAGTGAGTCGGGCGTTACTACTGATTAGTTGCTAACGCCGCGGCTCCGCGCGGGAGCATCGGACCTTGGTCCAGGGCCCCGCCCCTGTCGGTAAGTTTCTCATGTTCGTCCAAGGTCGCATGAGGCAGCGGGTTGTCTCGCTTCATCTTTCCGCCTTACCTCAGCGGAATCGACCTATGTGCAGCGCGATGCGACGTGTCGCCCTGGCCGCGACAACAGCGGCCATGATGTTCACCTATACGACCCGCGCGCTGTCACAGGCGGATACGACCGGCCAATGGCGATACACGATCACGCCGTACGCCTGGCTCACTGGCCTCAGTGGACAGGTCGGCGTCGGACCGGTGGCCTCGAACATCGACCTCGGCGTCAGCGACGTTCTCGATATGTTGAAGTTCGGCATCATGGGGAGCGCTGAAGCACGCAAGCACTCGTGGGTGATCGCCGCCGACGCCATCTACGCCAAGCTCGGAGCTGGACGTACTGTTGCATTTCAGGGCGAGACCGGAAGTCTGGACCTCACTCAGAGCGAGACCATCATCCAGCCCGTGGGTGGATACACGATCGGAAACAACGTCTGGGGTCTCGACCTGCTCGGTGGCTTGCGCTACTGGAATCTGACCGCGTCACTCGACGTCGAGCGGCCGAGGGCATCGAACGAGCACTCGGACTCACGATCGTGGGTCGATGCGACGGGGGGGTTTCGCTTCCGCTGGGTTCCGGTCACACTCGCGCGGCTCGTGCTCGCCGCGGATGGTGGCGGCGGCGGATCGCAGAGTACCTGGCAGGCCTACGGATCGTTAGGCGTGGACCCATCGTCCTACTGGACGCTCGGCGTCGCGTACCGGTGGCTCGCTGTCGATTACAACCGCGACAACTTTCTCTACGACACTACTATGAAGGGATTCATCTTCGGCGCGACCTATCGCTTCAAGTAAAGCCGGCGCTCGTCACAGCGCTCGTCGCTTCCACCGCCCCCACTTCCAAAGGGCGGTCATGCTGGCGGCTCGGCCGATTGCCGTAAGGGAGATGGTCCACCAGATACCGGCGCTGCCCCATCGTGCCGCTGTGAGGGGAACGATGGGGACGCGCGCCGCCGTGAATACCGACGACGCAATCATTGGCGGCAGTGTCTCACCCGCGCCGCCTAACGCGCCTTCGAGCACGATCTCGGCGCAGATCACCAACTGCGAGATCGCCGCAATCCGCAGGTACCGCGCGGCCTCCACGACAACCGCGGGATCATTCGTGAACAATCTGGCGAGAAGGGGCGCGTAAAGGAGGTCACCGACGCAAGCGGCCAGTCCCAGAACAGAGCAGAACGCCACCGAAATCCAGCCAGCGCGCTCGGCACGCTGCACGTGACCCGCGCCAAGGTTCTGGCCGACGATCGCTGCTGTCGCCGCGCCAAAACCGACGCCAATCATGAATAGCCAGCTCTCCACGCGATGGCCGATGCCCAACGCCGCGAGCGCCGGCGTGCCGAACTGGGTCGCGGTGCGTGTCACCACTATATAAATGATGCTAAATACTATTCCGGTGACCGCTGTCGGCAGCCCCACGCGACATACGGCCGCTACGGACTCGATTTCGGGCCGGCGTACGAGCAGCAGTCGGCGGCGCATGGCCAAGATCACTCCCATGACGAACACGGTGCCGCGTGTTCCAACGGTGGCGATCGCCGCACCCGCGATGCCTAACCGTGGGAACGGTCCCCAGCCAAGCATCAACGCAGGATCGAGTATGAGCGTGATGGCCACTGAGACGAACAGCAGGATGAATGGCGTGCGCGTATCGCCGGCAGCGCGGAACGTTGCATCGATGGCGAAGAAACCATAGATGAGCGGAATGCCGAGTAGGTACGTCCCGAGATAGCGGGTCCCGAGCGCCGTTACGGCCGTCGGCGTGCGCATCAGAGCGAAGAGACCCTGCAACGAGGCAAGGCCGAGAACCGCGACGGCGACGCCGAGAAGGAGTGTGAAGAGGAGAGCGTCCCCCGCCACGCTAGCGGCAACGATCGGCCTGCCTTCGCCGTGCCGCCGCGCCGCGACGGCCGTGAGGCCCACCCCGATCATCTCCGCCAGGGCCACCATCATCCAGATCCAGAACAACGACGTTGACACCGCCGCGAGACCGTCCGCCCCGAGTCGCGTACCGACCCAGAAGGCATCAACCGACGCAAACAGCGTCATCAACAACGACGATGCGACTGCCGGCAGCGCGACGCGCGCCACCGTCTTGCCTAACGAGTCGCTGACGAGATGTGCGGCCGTTCCAGCGTCGGCGATGCCGACCGGAGCAAGCCCGTCACGGGGATCGAGCGGGACACTCGCCGGCTCGACGACGTCGGACGACGTCATCGGCCGGCGCAGCCGCCAACGCGAGTCAGTGCGTCGCGACGTGCGCGGCATCGCGCACACGCTCGGCGATCTGCGTGAGCGCCTTGGCGGCCGACGAAGCCGGCTCCACGACCACAATCGGCTGCCCCTGGTCGCCCGCTTCGAGGACTCTTGGATAGAACGGAACTTGTCCCAGCAGCGGCAGCCCGAGCGACGTGGCCAGCCGCTCACCGCCGCCAGTTCCGAAGAGCGCCGACGGCTTGCCACAATGCGGGCATTCGAACCAACTCATGTTCTCCACCACACCGAGCACGGGCACGTTCACACGCTCGAACATTTTCGCGCCACGCAAAGCGTCGCCAACAGATACTTCCTGAGGTGTCGTCACGATGATAGCGCCGTGCACGTTGGTCGATTGCACGAGCGAGAGCTGCGCGTCGCCGGTACCGGGTGGCATGTCCACGACGAAGAAATCGAGATCGCCCCACGCAACGTCGCGCAGGAACTGTCCGATGATCTTCATGATGATCGGACCACGCCAGATTGCCGGCTGCTCGCGCTCGATGAGAAAGCCCAGGCTGATAATTTTCACGCCATGTGCGAGGAGTGGGATGATCTTCTCGTCGATGACCGCCGGTGGCTCGTCCACACCCATCATGCGCGGAACGTTCGGGCCGTAGATATCCGCGTCCATCAAGCCGACGCGGGCGCCCTGTTTCGCGAGAGCGACGGCGAGATTCGTCGACACCGTCGTCTTCCCCACACCGCCCTTTCCGCTCGAAACAGCGATGATTGTCCCGAGATTCGGATAGGCAACGGGCGTCGGCGCCGATGGTCGTGCCGGCGCCGGCCGTGCATCCATCACCGGCAAGGAGCGCTTCGACGACGCCGCGGGACGCGGCACCGCCTGGGGCTTATCCGCCTCGCGCACATCCACGCGCACCTCCGTCACGCCCTCCACGCGCTCGAGTGCTTGCCGCACGTCGCGCGCGAGCTCCGGATTGTCGCCGGCGGAGAGAAGCAGTGTTAGGCGCACCCGTCCTGCGGTGGACGTCGCGATGTCACGCACCTTCTCGGCGGTCAATACATCCGCACCGCTTCGCGGATCCCGCACGCGCAAAAGGGCGGTTTCGATTCGTTCCTGAAGAGTGGTCATCACCGCAATTTAGTTTCCGCGCGCTCGCAGCCGAGAAACTGTTTCGCCTGAGTCACGACGCGATCCCGCACTTCGTCGAGTGTACCGGCGACCAGCGCGCCCGACGCTTTGACGTGGCCACCGCCACCAAAGCCGCGTGCAAACTGGTTCACGTCCACATCGCCGGTGCTGCGAAAGGAGATCTTCACTTTCCCGTAACCGAGGTCGCGAAAGAAAATCGCCATCCGCGTCCCTGCGATCGAGCGCGCGTGCTCCACGATGCCGTCGAGGTCCTCGGAGCGCACGCCGTGTCGCTCGAGTGAGCCGGCAGCCATCGTCAACCAGGCCAGCCCGCACGGCTCGTCGACACCGAGACTGCCAAGAACCTCGGCAAGAAGACGCACGCGACCCGCCGGTGCCGAGGCGTATACCCGCTGATACATCTCCTCCGGGTCGACGCCACGCGACAAGAGCTCCCCGGCAATCGCGTGGCTTCGCGGCGTCGTGTTGCTGAAGCGAAAGGCGCCGGTGTCGGTGAGGATCGCCGCGTAGAGCGATCGTGCGATCTCGGGCGTGATCTCGAGATCGAGCTCACACGCGAGATCGTACACCAGCTCTCCCGTGGCGCAAGCCGTGGTGTCGGCGAGGACGATCGTGCCGGCGGGATCGTCCGACGCGACGTGATGATCGATGACGATCTTGGGAATCGTTAGGCGACGCACCGCCTCGGTGAGATTCCCAAGCCGCTTCACGTCGCTGATGTCGACGACGACGAGCAGGTCGATGCCCGCGAGAGCGCTTGCGCCCTTCTCCGTTTGATCGACCGCGTCGCCGCCGAGCAGAAAGTCGAACAACGTCGGCCACGGCGTGGGATTCACGATGCGCGATGTAAGGCCGCGTTGCGCGAGCAGCCGGGCGAGCGCCGTCTCGGAGCCGCAGCCGTCACCGTCCGAATTCATGTGAGTCGACAGCGCGACCCGGCGTCCCGCGACGAGCTCCTGCGCGAGCCGATGAATTCCTTCTTTGCGTCGCGACGAGATGCTCAGGTAGTCGGTGTGCTGCACGTGATCGCGGTACGGGACACAAAAGCGGCGCCCGGTGATGACCGGGCGCCGCCTGAAGATAATCTCGCCAGCGTCAGTCGGCTGCGGCCGCCATCGGATCCACTTGGTCCTTCACGCGCGAGTGCTTGATACCGTACAGGAAGTAGATGATCAGACCCAACGCCATCCACACGACGAGCCGGATCCACGTGTCGTTCGGCAGCCCGTACATCATGTAGCCGCAGATGAGGATGCCGAGAATCGGCACCACGGGGACGAGCGGAGTTCGGAAGGGCCGAGGGATATTCGGCCGCTTGTAGCGCAGCACCATCACACCGAAGCACACGATTACGAAGGCGAGGAGCGTACCGATCGACACTAGCTCGCCGAGCAGGCCGATCGGAAAGAAGCCCGCGACGGCCGCCGCGACGACACCCGTAACGATCGTGGTGACGTACGGTGTCTGGTATTTCGGGTGGACTTTGCCGAATACCGCCGGCAACAGACCATCACGAGACATCGAGAAGAAGATGCGCGGCTGTCCCATGAGCATCACCAGCACGACCGACGCGAGGCCGGCGATAGCACCGATATTCACGAAAAAGCCCAGCCAACGGAGCGCCGGCCCGGCCTGCTGGATCGCGACGAAGACCGGTTGCGGGACATTCAACTCCGTGTAGTGCGCCATCCCCGTCATCACGAGGCCCATGAGGATGTAGAGCACTGTGCAGATGCCTAACGAAGCAAGAATGCCGATCGGCATGTCCCGCTGCGGATTCTTGGCTTCCTGCGCCGCCGTAGAGACCGCGTCGAAACCGATATAGGCGAAGAAGACGACGCCAGCGGCGCGCACAATTCCCGTCCACCCGAAATGTCCAAACTCGCCCGTCGTATTCGGCGGCACGAACGGATGCCAGTTCGCCGAGTTCACGAACATGAACCCAAAGCCGATGACGAGAAAAACGATCGCGAGCTTCAGGAAGACGATAACGTTATTGAACCGCGCCGATTCCTTGATTCCGATCACGAGCAAGCTGGTCATCAGACCAATCAGCACGATTGCCGGAATGTTGATGACGCCATGCGTCAACACATATCGTGACGTGTCGCAGACCTGACCCGCTGTGAGCGTGATCGCCTGACTTGTCTGCGGATTGATGCAGAGGTTGGAGCGAACCAGGTTGTGCGTGCCGACGACGTCGAGCGGCGCCTGCGTATACGCGAGCGGAAGGTGTACGCCGAGCTGCGCCAGGAACGAGGAGAAATATCCCGCCCAGCCCACGGCGACCGTCGCCGCACCGAACAGGTACTCCAGGATCAAGTCCCACCCGATGATCCACGCGACGAGCTCACCGAGCGTTGCGTAGCCGTACGTGTACGCACTGCCAGCGATCGGGATCATCGCCGCGAACTCGGCGTAGCAGAGACCAGCGAAAAGACAGCCGATGCCGGCCACCACGAACGACAGAACCACTGCCGGGCCAGCGTATTGCGCGGCTGCCGTGCCCGTGAGCACGAAGATACCGGCACCGATGATTGCGCCGATACCAAGCGTCGTGAGATTCAACGCGGTGAGCGCGCGCCGCAGCGTATGCTGCCCCTCTGTCGCGGCTTCCTGCTGAAGGAGGGAAATGCTCTTCGTCGACCACAAACCCATGATGGATTCTCCGGGGACGTGCGAAGTCGTCGCGGCGAATGGCGCCGCAGTAAGATAGGGTCGCTCGACTACGTGGAGCGCGAACGATTCGCTGCGCGTCGCACCTACTGTATACAGCGATGTAACGCGTGAACTTCGCCGTCGGCCGTGTGGATTGTCAAGGACAGCCTACGTCAGAAACAGGTCATAGCTAAGGCAGAGCTACCAGAGAGTAGCGAATGGAGAGCAGCGGGTGCGTGGGCGTTCCTGTTTTCCATTCCCTCTCAATCAGAGGCTATAGTTAGGCGCCTCGCGCGTGATGGTCACGTCGTGCGGATGCGACTCGCGAAGGCCGGCCGTCGTTATGCGAACGAACTGCGGCTCCGTGCGAAGCGACTCGATCGACGCGCATCCAACGTAGCCCATGCCGCTTCTCAGGCCGCCGACCATCTGAAAGAGGACGTCGCCGACGGGTCCCTTGTACGGCACGCGCCCCTCAATGCCCTCGGGCACCAACTTACGCGGCGACAGTTCGCCCTCTTGGAAATACCGGTCGGCGCTGCCGTCCTGCATTGCCGAAAGGCTTCCCATTCCGCGAACCATCTTGAAGCGACGACCTTCGAGCAGGAACGCCTCCCCCGGACTCTCCTCGGTGCCCGCGAGCATGGAGCCCATCATCACGCTCGAGGCGCCAGCGGCGAGTGCTTTCACGGCGTCGCCGGAATACTTGATTCCTCCGTCGGCGATAACTGGAACATCCCCCGCTCCCTCGACTGATTCGAGAATCGCCGTGAGCTGCGGGACGCCGACGCCTGTCACGACACGCGTCGTGCAAATCGAGCCGGGACCGACACCGACCTTCACCGCATCGACGCCCCGCTCCACTAGCGCGCGGGCGCCTTCTCTCGTCGCAACGTTGCCGGCAATGAGCTGGACCTCAGGGAAGCGCTGCCGAATGTCCGCCGTCGCAGTGAGCACCGACTCACTGTGCCCGTGCGCGGTGTCGATCACGATTGCGTCGACTCCCGCATCGATCAGTGCCTTTGCGCGGACGACGAAATCACCCGTGCTGCCAACCGCCGCGGCGACCCGCAGTCGGCCGTATTGATCCTTGTTCGCGTCCGGATATTGGCGCCGCTTGTGAATGTCCTTCACCGTGATCAAGCCGCGTAGCGTTCCATGCTCGTCGACAACCGGCAGCTTCTCGATGCGGTGACGCGCTAGAATCTGTTCGGCTTCATCGAGCGTGGTGCCGACCGGCGCGGTCACCAGCCGATCGCGTGTCATCGCTTCGCGCAGCTGTCGATCGAGATTTCGCTCGAATTGCAGATCCCGATTCGTGATGATGCCGACCAACTTTCCATCTTCGTCGACGATCGGCACACCCGAAATGCGGAAGCGATTCATCAACGCATTCGCCTCGCGCACTGAATCGCCAGGACGAAGCGTGATGGGGTTCAAGATCATCCCAGACTCGGAGCGCTTCACGCGATCGACTTCGGCGGCCTGCCGGTCGATCGACATGTTTTTGTGCAGCACGCCGATGCCGCCCGCTCGCGCCATGGCGATCGCCATCTCGGATTCAGTGACGGTATCCATCGCCGCTGAAACGAGCGGAATACGCAACTCGATGCCGCGCGTGAACCGCGACGACGTGTCGACGTCGCGAGGATGCGGTACGGAGTGGCCAGGGACGAGCAGGACGTCGTCGAACGTGAGCGCGACGTCGATGCGGACACGGGACGAAACCGGCTCGGCTTCTGCCCCCTTGATACGCGAAAGCCCGCTACCTTGTCGATCGCGAGGCGCGGGCTGTGTCGGAGGTCGAGTTGTGGTCGCCATGGCGAAATGTAGGCTCGATGCCCGGTAGGGACCAGTCCTTTGGCGAAATGCTATAAGGGAACAGTCCATTGCGATCAGTGACTTAGGAACGAAGCGTTGATTGGTGGAGGTTGACCTCGATTCACCTCACGAAATCGACGCTTCGTTCCTCGCTATCTGATAACTATGGACTGTTCCCTGATAGCCCTTTTTCTATCGCCCGATCACACGCAGCCGCCTACGGATTCGGCGCGGTAGGAAAAAAGCGGCTGCCGCTAGGGCTCCGCGGAGATTGAGGTCGGAAAGATCTTCGGAATCGCCACCCCAATGGTCGAGCAGCACGATGCGACCGGCGTTCGAGATCAGCCGCTGAAGCGCGATCACGAGCAAATACACATCGTCGACTTCGCCGATGAATGGGATGAAGTCGGGAATCAAATCAATCGGCGTCACGATGTACGCGATCGCCCCGAAGACGAGCAGCTTGTCTGTGAGGGCCACACGCGGATCGGTGATCAAACCGAACAGCAAACGTAGAAAGTGCGGAAGCTGGCGAATGTAGTGGACAACCGTTCGCTTGGCGCCCGTGCGGGGGGCACGCTCGCTTCCCTTCATACGAGTCGTGCGAGTGGCGTTTTCGGCTGGTCGGCGACGGCGTGCGGCTGTCGGCATCAGAGCTTCTCCTCCCCACTTCCGGGTACTTTGGTGTCATGCGCCGGCGAGGACGCTTCGGTGCTCGCGCCGTTCGTGGTGGCGCTCGAAGGCTGGGTTATGTTCGTGGTCGGCGCCGCCGGCGTCGACCCGGTGTTTCGCGTTGCACCGACGATATCATTCGCAACCGAACGACCGGCGGCCAGCGCTCCATTCAAAACGCCAGCCGCGCGATTCATGAGGTTCATCGCCTCGCCGATCGTCGTCGCCGAGACCTTACCGGCGCGTAGTCGATCCTCTACCGCCTCCGTGAAGCGCGTGAACGCCGTCCCGCCCTGGGCCTGGCGCTCGGCATAACGCGACTCCAAAAACTCGACGTAGTCGAGGATTTGATAACCACGTTCGTCTGCGAGCGTGTCCAGCTTCCTGATGATCCGCTCGCGAAGGTGCTCGTTCATGGACCAGAGTCCGCGTAAAAGGTGATGCCGCCTCTACCGTCGCTAGGGTGCGAGCTTCATGCCGGAAAGCAAAAGTCGCCGCACGACATTGCGCGACGACTTGGATTGGAGAACGGTGTAGCGAGCGAGGTGACGTAGTCTTTCCGATCACCCACGCCAGCGCGATCGATGTCCGCGCGCATCGATGTGCACATATGGCGTACGGTAGCGATTGCTGGTGTAGACACCAAGCCCGCCAACCAGATCCGGGTGTACCTCCTCCACCGAATCCACCGCGGTTGCGATGATCTTGCTATCGGAGCGCGTGATGCGCCCGTCCCCGTCGGCGTCGATGACAATGTCGGCGGCATCGCCATACTGATGTCGGCTATCACGCGCCGAGCGCTGAACCTGGGCATTGTGCGCTGGAGTCCGAAATCCAGAGTGCACGTCCAGTGCAGCAACTGAATCCGACGAGATACCGCGCATTTTCGCCACTTCGGCAACCACTAGCTCGAGCTTGTCGAGCAAGCGCGGATTAAGCGCGACGTACTTCGGCCAAACGTCCGCCTGCGCATCATGCGTGATGAAGTCTCCGAGACGGAAATGCTTGCTGACACTCAGACCTATGTCGTCGGACCGCACCTCGAGAAAGCCCTGCGGCTCCTCGTGACGGCCTCCGAAGCGCTCGGCGAGATACGTTCCGATGCGGTAGCCGTTCAACACTCCCGCGGTTTTCTCCGCGAAGGGAACCATCACCGCGAGCGTCGGCGCTTCGACTCGTTCCGCAGGTGCCGAAATCGAGTCCGGTTGATGACGGAGCAGTAGCAACTGATAGAAGCCGGCTCGGGCGGGCGCGGTCACGGTTGCGCCGATGAGAGGTGCCGGCGCGGTGACCGGAACCGTATCAGTTGCCGAGACCCATTGATACTGCAGCCCCGCCGGATCCTCAGCGACGCTGAGAGGAAATTCGATCTGTCGGCCAGGCAAGGTGAAACGAAGCCGCACTTCGCGGCTCGTGCCGAAGGCGTCGCCGGATGCCCAGGCGCTTGGACCGGCGAATGCCGCAAAGGGGGCGCGCGTCGCGATGGGAGCGTGCACGAACTGCACTGCGCCAATGGCCGCGGCTCCGAACACCCCACGCGTCGCCCAAACGGCGTAGCGCGCTGCCCTTCGCTTGCGAGTGGATTGCGCCAATGTCGGCCGTGAACCGGCCGGCATCAGGATCTCCCCCAACGTGCGCGCCAGCCACGCACGTCGATGTGGGCGAACGGTCCATGGCTATGCGTGGCGCGATAGACCCCGACGCCGCCCGAGAGCTCAGGATGTTCCCTCTCCACTTCCTCGACAGCCCGGAGGATGACCTTTGCGTCACGCGAATCGACGCGGCCGTCGTGGTTCAGGTCGGCCATGTGACCGCTCCCATTGTCTACGTAGACATCCGCCGCGTCACCATACATGTGACGGCTCAGCTCTGCGCGGCCGCCGACCCGGCCGCCATGGCGATTGTACCACGGCGTGCGGAACCCGCTCATCACGACCATGCGCTGCACCCGGACCCCTTTTTCCTGCAGATCCGCGATGACCAGTTCCAGCTTGTCGATGAGGTCCTCGTTGAGCACGAGATACTTCGGCCACACGTCATGCTGGTCATGCGTGAGGAAATCGGCCAACCGGAAGTGCTCCGAGACCTGCATGTTCTGATTCTCGGGAGTGACCTCTATGAAGCCGTCTGGGTTCTCGTACGCGTCGGTGGTGAGGCGACCGCGCTCACTTGGCCAAAACCCCAGTCGGTAACCCCCAACGCGACCCTTCTGCTTTTCGCTGAACGGCCGAAGCGTGATGAAGGTGAAGGGGTGCGCGAGAATGCTGTCGGGAAGCGAATAAAGCCCGGGTCGCTCCACTGCCGAGTCACCGAAAAATTGCGAGAAGACGGGAAGTGCGAGCGTCGCGCGTGCCTTCGTAACGAGGCGCATCAGGAGCTTGCCGCTTCGACCACGCAAGGAATCGCCTGCAAGGCGAAGACGCTCGCCGAGAGCGGTCGTCGAGGCCGGTGGAACGGAGTCGTGAATCGCTACCACATCATGGATCGGCGCACCGAACGCCGCCGGTTGGGCCCGCAGGGCTCCAGCCAACGGACTCATACAAAGCAGAATGAGAACGACGCGACCCGCGTCGGTTCGGCTGCGGTGAGGCATGATGTGGGTTACCCTCATAAGGGCTTGACGACCGGCGGCAGGAAGAGATAACCGCCAGCGTAAGCCATGCTACGTCGGCGACTTATAAAGCTCTGCGATTTGAGACACGCAGCCAAGGTGCGGTGCGCCGCCTAAGCAGCGTACGTCCCTGTGGGCGCAGAATTTACCAAGCTTTCCGTCGTTGCATTAGACGCGCGAGGGAGGAAAAGCGTTGCCTTCCTGACCGAGCAGCCAGTATTTGTCGCGCGACTCAGTAGATGTATACGGGCGTGCCAACGGGGACGATGTTGAACAGCGTCTCTATGTCCTCGTTGCGGAGCCGAACGCAACCGTGACTGACCGAGCGGCCAATCGACGAGGGCTCATCGGTTCCGTGCAGAGCGTAACCGTCGCCGAGGTTGAGCCGGAAGGTGCCGAGCACACCCTTGTACTTACGTTGGCGAGTGCCGTACGGCGGAATGACGATATTCCCCTTGGCGATGATCTCTTTCCCCTCCGTGGCCTCCAGTGGCTGAGATCGGCCATCGGGAAGTTTCTTGACCACATCGCTTCCATCTACTGTAATCTGAGAGCCATCGGCGAGGGGAATACCCTGGCCCCGATTCAAATGAACGAGTCCGAGCCCCCGTTTCTGCGCCTGCTCCACGAAGTGCCAGTCGGGCGGTACCCACTCGGGGTCTTGCTCCTTTGACTGAACGATCAGGCGCCCCCGCGGGGTCTCGAAGCGCCAGTGACTGCCGCCTCCCGACTTCTCGAGGATCTTGCCGCTGCCCGTGGCCACCTGAGTCGTGAAGAGCGTCGAATCCGCGAGCTTGTACCAGAGCCGATGGTCGGCGATGGACACCACGACGTACGGCTTGTCCCGGGTCGGAGCGTCGGGACTGCTGGCCAGCATCTTGTTCAAGCTGTCGCTCGATTCTCCAATTTCCCGCCGGATCTGGTCGAGTAACCCGGTGTTGTGATTGTAGACGATCCGGCTGATGTCGCGGCGGTAGCGAATGTCGAGCGTGTTCGCGAACAGCATCGAGCTCCCGACGATCAGGACAATCACCGTTACGATGAGGATCCACGCGATCCTCCCTCCACTGCGCAGGAAGCGAATCAAGCCCATTTCAGCAGCTCGGCGTTAGGCATCATCAGTAGAAGTAGACCGTCATTCCTGGCTTCAGATTGGCGGCGATCGCCTGAAGGTCGGCGGCACGAGTCCGCAAGCCTCCCGGGAGCACATAGCTGGAATCATTCAGCGGGCCAACCGAGGGAGGCGAATAGATGACAGTTCCACCAACGAGCACCACGGCAGCCGGACCCAGTGCGCCCTTGAGCGCGCGGTCGGCTGGCGTAGCCAGGCCTCGATCTGCGTAGACCCACGCCGGCACCTCCCACGCGTCGTCAGCGGACAGGATGCGCTCCACCGTTCGCGTGCCGCGTGGCGCCGCCATGTACACGGTATCTGGCGGTGTCCCCACACGCCGCTCGGGCCCCATTTGAACCGGCATCTCCCGCAGCAGCGCACCGTCCTGCTCCAGATACATGACGCCACTGTCGACGGGAATCGCCAGATGCAATTGCTTGTCGATCTGTGCCTGCCGCCTAACGAGCTCGATCATCATCCGGACTTTGTTCTGCTCATTCGAGAGAATGGCGTCTGCCTGTTGGCGCTGCAGACCGGACATGCTCTCCCGAAGCCGCGCGTCCTCTTCGACGTAACGAGCCCGCTTGCGCAGGAGCCAGGCGTCGAGCGCGACGAGCACGCACAGCGAAAAGCCCATCGTCGCGAGAATGCCGGGATAGGCGCGTCGGAACTCCTGCCAATGCGGCCGCCGGCGCTCGGGCGCCGGCGTTCTCGGCGGTGGCGTGAAGGGCTCGTCCCGTGTCTGCTGTTCCATCATTGAAGCGGTCGGATCTCCGTCGGCGGGTCGCATCAGACTAGATTTCCCGCCCACACTACACCGGCCCCGAGTAGAGGGGTCCTTCTCGTACGGCAAGCCACGGAAAAGAATCGATGGGCAAGGAGAGCAGGCGATCCGTCGTGCTGGTCGTCCTCGACGGATGGGGATACCGCGCCGAGCGTGAAGGGAATGCAATCGCCTTGGCGCAAACGCCCACGTGGGATGCGCTCTCGTCGCGCTACCCGCAGACATTGCTCTCGGCTTCCGGTCTGGCGGTTGGACTGCCAGAGCATCAAATGGGCAACAGCGAGGTCGGCCATCTCAACTTGGGCGCGGGACGCGTCGTGATGCAGGATCTCGTGCGAATCGATCGAGCGATCGCGGACGGCAGCTTCTTCCGAAATCGCGCGCTCGTGGACGCTTGTCAAAAGGCCAAGCGCTCGAAGAGCACCCTGCATCTCGTTGGCCTCGTCGGCAAGGGTGGCGTGCACGCGATCGACCAGCATCTCTTTGCTTTGATCGACCTCTGCGCTCAGGAGCGGGTGCCCCGGGTCGCCGTGCATGCGATGCTCGATGGCCGCGACACGATGCCCCACTCGGGATTGGGCTACATGCGCGAGCTGCAAGATCGCGCTGAAGGCAAAGCGAAGATTGCGAGCCTGGGTGGTCGGTACTACGGCATGGACCGCGACAAGCGCTGGGACCGCACCGAGAAGTGGTATCAGGTTGCCGTTCAGGGCGTTGGGCCCACCGGCACCGATCCGCTCCAGGTGATCCGCGCGTCATACGAACAGAAAGTGACGGACGAATTCGTGATACCGACCGTCATCGTTGGGGAGGATGGTCGTCCGGTGGCACCAATGCGAGATGGCGACGTCGTGATCTGCTTCAATTACCGGGCAGACCGAATGCGGCAGATCGTGCGCGTGCTCACGGACCCGGGCTTCGACGGCTTCGATGTCTCTCACCGGCCCGCGCTCGATGTCGTGACGATGACGTCGTACGACCGCACCTTCGACGTGCCGGTCGGGTTCCCACCGCAGTCGATGAAGAACATCGTGGCCGAAGTGGTGTCCAATGCGGGCATGACGTTGTTCAAGACGGCTGAGACCGAGAAGTACGCGCACGTGACCTACTTCTTCAACGGCGGCATCGAGGCGCCTTTCAAGGGCGAGGATCGACTACTCGTGCCGAGCCAGAAGGTCCCGACCTATGACTTGTGTCCAGAGATGAGCGCGGCCGGTATCACGGACGTCCTCTGCGACGCGATTGGGAAGAAAGAGCACGACTTTACACTCTGCAACTACGCCAACGGCGACATGGTCGGCCACACGGGATCGATACCGGCAACGATTCAAGCGGTGGAGATGGTCGATCGCTGTATGGCGCGTGTGGTGAAGTCGGCGCAGAAGGCCGGCGCACGTTTGCTCATCACGGCAGATCACGGGAACTGCGAGATGATGATCGATCCCGAAACGGGTGGTCCGCACACCGCGCACACAACGAATCCCGTGCCGTTTATTATCGTAGATCCTGATGGCGACGGCCCGCTACGGAGCGGTGGTGCGCTCTGCGACGTTGGGCCCACGGTTCTGTCGATGCTCGGCATCGAGCGTCCGACTGAGATGACTGGAACCGATCTACGAACGCAAGGAGCTCGTACGTGAGTGTTCGCACATCAGCGCTGATCGCGCTGCTTTCGCTGGCGGCGTCGACAGCGCGCGCGCAGGTGGGCTACCCGCCCGCGCGAAGTCCCTACCTCGACCTACTGTACTCGCAAGAGATCACCGCCGTCTTCGGGTATTACGTGGGGCGCGATGATCCCGCGGGTGTGGCGCCCAAGAGCGCGCCCCTCGTTGGCCTGCATTACGAGTGGCGCGCCGGAGGCCCCGCACATCTCACGGGCGAGCTCGTACGCATCGCGTCGAGTCGCACCGTCCTCGATCCGTCGAAGCCGGCGGCCACGCGAGATCTTGGCGACCAGAGCTGGCCTTTATGGAGCGCCGATGTCGGATTGGGAATGAGTCTCACCGGCTCGCGCAGTTGGCATCAATTGGTGCCGGAGGTAAAGGCGGGCGTTGGATTCATGTCCGATTTTAAGAACAACGAGGACGTAGGCGGATTCAGGTACGGCACCCGCTTTGCACTCACGTGGGGCGCCGCACTGCGATACGTGCCCGCCGTCGGCAGATATCAAATTCGCGCCGATCTCTCGAATCGGTTGGTCTCCATCAGGTACCCCGACTTGTACTTTCGCCCCACGGCAACTGGCGTCACGCCAATTCTCACGGGCCGAGATCAGTCGGTATGGAGAAACAATCCATCGCTGTCGATCGGCATCTCCTATTTGTTCTCGCGCTAGCGAGCGAAGGCTGGGCGGGAACGCGCACCGAGGATGAGCCATGGCCCGCGATTTCGAGGATGTTAACGACATCGATGATCTGAGTGACGAGGAGCTGCGGGGGTTGGTACGCGATCATCTCGCCAACGACAGCGCGCTCGACATCGACGACCTCACGATCAACGTCGAAGATGGACACGTCCTCCTCGATGGCCGAGTGGGTACGGATGAAGAGCGTCGCATCGCCGAGCACATCGTGACGGACATCCTCGGCATCGAGGATTACGAGAACAACATTTTCGTCGATCCGGTGCGTCGCGCCACCAATGCCGAAGCCGCCGACGACAACCTCGCCGACGAGGAAGCAACGGAAGGCCGGCTCCTCGGCGATCGCCCCGTTGGACTCGAGCCCGAATCAGAGACGAACGTCGAGGATCTCGATGCCGAGCTCTATGGAACGACAGACCTCGGCCATGCCATCGAGGAAGGAACGGCATGGATTCCTCCCGAGGCACCCACTCCCGAAGGCTACCCTGGCCAGGACGAGCGCGGGGAGTTCGGAGAAGACCACTGAGAACGGTGGAAAGTGGAGAGTTGAAGGTGAGGGGCTGCGGATTTCCGCGGCCCCGATTCATTTTCGTCCATGCCAGCCTTTCTCACGCGCCGAGTCAGCTTTGCGGCCGCACACCGTTATCGCATTGCCTCGTGGTCCGACGAACAAAACGAGGCCGTGTTCGGCCTCTGCGCGCGGCCAAGCTATCACGGACACAGCTATGCGTGCGATGTCACCGTTGGGGGAGAGATCGATTCGACCACAGGCATGATCGTCGACCTCGCGGTACTCGATCGCATCCTGAATTACGAGGTGAAGCAGCGGTTCGACCATCGCAACATCAACGTCGACGTCGCCGAATTTGGCGAAGGCAAGCTGGTGCCTACCGGTGAGAATCTCGCGCGCTTTATCTTCGACCGAGTTGCGGCCGGCTTGCGCGGCGCGGGCACTTCGGCGCAGGTGGTGAGCGTAACGGTTGCGGAAGACAGTACGCTCAGCGCCAGCTACGGCGAGCGGCCGTAGCGCGAGTGAGGGCGCCGCGACAGCTTAGGGGATGATCGGGCGACATGTGTCAGGCGCGGTACTCGCAGGCGGTGGAAGCACACGATTCGGCGGCCGTCCGAAGGGACTCGCGGAGCTGGATGGCCGACGTCTGATAGACCGCGTGCTGGACGCGCTGCATGTCGTCGCCGATGACACTTTCGTCATCGCGAACGATCCAGCGGTGCGCGCCGCATTGAGCGACATTCCTGTATTTGGCGACGTGCGTCCCCAGCGGGCGAGTCTCATCGGGTTGCACAGCGCGCTCTCTCATTGCCGCGACGGTGCGCTCGTCATCGGCTGGGACATGCCCTTCGTCTCTCCGGCGTTACTGAGGCACTTGCGAGACATCGGAGTGGCCGCCTGCGCGGCCGTGATCCCGGTTGGTCCGCGTGGTCCAGAGCCGCTCTGCGCATACTATCCCCGGTCGGTGCTCTCGGTGATCGAACGGCAGATCGATGCTCGCGAGCTACGACTCTCCGCCTTCGTAGATGCATTGTCCAATGGCATTCTCATCCCGGCGGGCGACGTATCGCGTTTCGGAGAGCCGGCGATCATGTTCGCGAACATCAACACAATGGCTGATCTCGACCATCTTACCGTGGCGCCACATCTGGAGCATCAATGATTCGCCGCCTTGGGTTGGGCCTCTCGCTGTTGAGTATCATCGAAATAACCGGCGCGTGCGCAACGACTGGCGCACTGCGGCTCGGTCGCGGTGACGGAGCTCAGCGCGCCGCGCTGCGAGCAGCCATCGATTCTCTCGTTGACGCGCCGAACTTCAACAACGCGTTCTGGGGCATTCTCATCGTCGATCCCGAGCGCGGAGATACGCTTTACTCGCGGAACGCGGGCAAGCTTTTTCTTCCCGCGTCGAACATGAAACTCATCACGAGCTCCGTGGCACTCGATCAGCTGGGCCCGGACTACGTGTATCGCACGTCGTTCGTCGCGCGCGGTCCAATTCGCGAGGGCACGCTGTCAGGCAACCTCGCCGTCGTCGGTCGCGGCGACCCCACCATCAGCGATCACATTTGGGGCGACGCGATGATTCCGCTGCGGGCAATGGCCGACTCACTGGCTGCCCACGGTGTCCACCGCATTGCCGGCTGGCTCGTCGCGGCTGGCAATGCGTTTCCCGGACCCGTTCTCGGCTACGGCTGGTCGTGGGAAGACCTCGAGTCGTCTTATTCCGCCGGTGTGGACGAGCTGCTCTTCAACGAAGGGTTCAGCGAGGTGCGCGTGCATGGAGGTGCGCAGCCCGGCGACAGCGTGCGCATCGAGACAACGCCGGCGCGCACCTTCCCGGCCTTACGCACGGAGATCGCGACGATTGCCGCCCCGGCATGCGCCTCTGGAGACTCCGGCGCGAGCTCGCCCTGCCCTGCTGCCCCGACACGCTTCGCCCGCCGGCGCGAGCTGAGCGTTCGAAAGGATACGGTGCGTGGTGATGTGATCGTCAGCGGCGCGGTGCTCGCTGGGGACAGCGTGACATTAGAAGTCACTCATCGCGATCCGGACTTTGCGTATTTGGCGGCCCTCGCCGAGGCTCTGCGCGACCGCGGTATCGTCGTCGATTCGGGGGTGACCGCCAGCGCTGACACGACCACGACGGCGGCCGATACGATTCTCACCATCACATCCAAGCCACTGCGCGACATCGTACCCGCGCTTCTCAAGCCGTCCCAGAATCAGATCGCCGAAGTGCTGCTTCGCACGATCGGCCTCGAGCGCGGCGGCGCCGGCACCGCCGATAGCGGCCGCAAGGTGGTCGAGCGTCAGCTCGCTACGTGGGGAGTCCCTCCCTCCACCTATGTGATACGTGATGGCAGCGGCCTCTCCCGCTACGACTATCTCGCGCCGGAAGCCCTGGTGCACGTGCTCGATGCGATGCGGCGCTCACCCAACTTTCCGCTCTTTTACGATGCTCTTCCGATCGCCGGGGTAGACGGCACTATCCGCACACGCATGCGCGGGACGCCGGCCGAGAATAACGTCCATGCGAAGACCGGCTCGGTCGCGAATGCGAGATCGTTGTCCGGCTACGTGAGAACGGCGAGTGGTCGAACGCTGATCTTCAGCTTCCTCGCGAACAACTGGACCGTGCCGGCGAATGACGTGACACACGTGCAGGACGTGATCGCGGCGCGCCTCGCCGCGCTGCAGTTGCGTTGATGCCGGTCGAGACGTCGCCTCGCACCTCACTCACGGTCAAAGAGGCGTCGGCCGCGCTGCAGTCTGAGCTGACACCGCTCGAGCCCGAAACGGTGTCACTCGAGGCAGCGCTCGGCCGTGTCTTGGCACGCGACGTCGTGTCACCCGTATCATTGCCTCCGTGGGACAACGCGTCCATGGACGGATATGCGGTGCGCGCGAGCGATGTGCGGGGCGCGCGGGCCGATGCACCGATCGCGCTGCCCGTGACGGAGACAATCGCCGCCGGCGGCTTCGCGGCGTCGCCCCTCGAGCCCGGAACCGCGAAGCGCATCATGACCGGTGCACCCGTCCCCGCGGGCGCCGACAGCATCGTCCGCGTCGAAGATACGGACCGTGGCGATGAGCAGGTACTCATCATCGACGCGCGCGATGCGGGACGGAACGTTCGGCCTCGCGGTGAAGACGTGCGCGCCGGCGACGTCGCCCTGCCGGCGGGCGCCATCATCGGGCCCGCACAACTTGGCGTGCTTGCCTCCGTTGGCGCGGCGCGCGTCTCCGTTTATCGCGCGCCACGTGTCGCTGTGCTCGCCACGGGTGACGAGCTCGTAGACGTCGAAGGGTTCGAAGCGGTGAGGGCGGGCCGCAGCATCGTGAGCAGTAACAGCTACACGTTGCGCGCCGCCGTGGCCATGTCTGGCGCACAAGTCGTCGATCTCGGTATCTGCCGTGACGACAGGAACGAGCTCAAAGCACGTCTCGAGCATGCGCGTGACGAAGGCTGCGATATGCTGCTCACCTCCGGCGGCGTATCCGTGGGGACATACGACTTCACGCGCGAGGTGTTGCGCGAGCTGGGCGCGCAGATGCGCTTCTGGCGAGTGCGAATTCGTCCCGGCGGGCCGTTAGGATTTGGCCTGTTGCATGGTATTCCCTGGCTCGGCCTTCCAGGGAACCCGGTTTCGGCGATGGTGACCTTCGAGCTGTTCGGTCGGCCGGCGATTCGGCGGCTGCGCGGCGAGACGCTGCTCTTCCCCCGCTCTTTCCACGTGGTGATCGACGAGGAAGTGAGCACCGCGGCGCCGCTCACGCACTTTTTTCGCATCGTACTCGAGAGAGGCAACGACGACGTTCCACACGCGCGTCTCACGGGGCCACAAGGATCGGGTCTGCTGACCTCCATGTCACGTGCGGATGCCCTGTTGGTCATCCCGCTCGAGCAGTTCGGGCGCGGGCGGGTTCCCGCCGGAACGACGCTGCGAGCGTTGCCGTTAGGCGAGCGCGCCGTACTGGCCGCGGATCTCGGACTGTGAGCACCGGAGGACAAACGGCCACCGTCGGCGCGCTCCGCAAAGATCTGATGCGTCGATTCCGCACGGCCGAGTCCACCTTTCGCATTGCCGGTCGCGATCTGTCTCTTCTACATCCCGCGAATGCGGAAGATCTCATCGACGAAGAGGATTTCGAGCGCGACGAGCGGCTCCCCTATTGGGCCGATATCTGGCCATCCGGTCGCGTGCTCGCCGAGCACGTGGCGGGGCTGCGGGGCGACGGAAAGTCGTTATTGGAGCTGGGCTGCGGTGCCGGTCTCGTCGCCGCGGCGGCGGCCCTCGCGGGGTTCGAGGTGTGTGCCACCGACTACTACGAGGATGCGCTGCACTTCACGCGCGTCAATGTTGCCTCGCTCTCCGGCGAGATTCCCCGCACGCGCCTCGTCGACTGGCGCGAGCTCCCCACCGATCTCGGTCGCTTCGACTATGTCGTTGGATCGGACGTCCTGTATGAGCGCTCCTACGGTCCGCTCGTGGCGCGCGCGGTGGACGTCACCCTCAAGCGTAACGGCGAAGCGATCATCGCCGATCCCGGACGGATCGCCGCGGAAGAATTCGTTCGCGACGCGGCGCAGCGCGAGCTGCGCGTCGCGGGCAACGAAGAAGTTCAGTTCACGGACGGAGTGGTCCGCCAGCGCATTCGGCTCTATCGCCTCAAGCGCTGATCCGTTGCGGCGTTAGCTCCTGCGGAGAGTTGTGCCGCCACGACTTCGGCGATGTCGAGCACGGGGACGGAGGACTCTTTGGCCTTGAGGCCGTCGCTCATCATCGTCATGCAGAACGGACAGGCGACGGCGATCGTATCGGCGCCGGTGGCGAGCAGCTCCTCCGTGCGTTCGATGTTGATGCGCTTGCCCTGCCGCTCTTCCATCCACATCCGGCCGCCGCCGGCGCCGCAACACAGTCCGCGGTCGCGTGAACGTGCCGGTTCCACGAGCGTCACTACGGGGAGAGCCCTACGGAGTGTCTCGCGCGGGGCGTCATAGATGTCGTTATACCGCCCAAGATAACAGGAATCGTGATACGCGACCGTTAGGCGCTGGCCCTCGTCGCTTTTAAGCGGGACGAGATCCTGCTCCAGCAACCGATCGATGTAGGTCGAGTGGTGGATGACCTCGTAGTTGCCCCCAAGCTGCGGGAACTCGTTGCCGAGCTGGTGGAAGCAATGGGGACAGCTCGTTACGATCGTCGTGACTGCATACCGGTTCAGCGTCTCGATCGTGTCCTTCGCGAGCATCTGATACAGGTACTCGTTCCCCATGCGTCGTGCGGGGTCGCCATGGCAGTGCTCTTCCTGCCCGAGGATGGCGAAGCGAATCCCGCAGGCTTGGAGAATGCGCGCGAACGCCACGGTAATCTTCTTCGCGCGGTCGTCGAACGATCCCATGCAACCGACCCAGAACAGCACGTCGGGTCGCTCGCCACGGTCTGCATAGTCGGCCATCGTGCGAATCTCGAGGCCATCGGCCCAGCGTGCCCGGTCCGCGGCGTTGAACGCCCACGGTGCGCCGTTCCGCTCCAATGCCTCGAACGCCGGCTGGATCTCCTCCGGGAATCGCGATTCGGTGAGTACGAGGTTCCGGCGCATCTGATTGATGATGTCCAGCTGGTCGATGGACACCGGACATTCCTGTACGCACGCGCGACAGCTCGTGCACTGCCAGAGCTCTTCCTCCGTGATGTAGCCGTCGAGCAGGCGATGACCTGTGCCGGTCTCGCCTAACGACTCCGCGGCATCGGTACCTTCACCATGAACCAGATGCGACCCGAGAAAAGCCATGCGGGCGCCCGTCAGCGCCGGTCCTTTCTCCATCAGCCGCTGTCGCGTGTTCACGACGATCTTCCGCGGGCTGAGCACCTTCCCTGTCAGATTCGCCGGGCACGCGGCGGTGCACCGGCCGCACTCCGTGCACGAATAGCCGTCGAGAAGGTTCTTCCACGTGAGCTGTTCGACGTCTGCCGCGCCGAAGGTGTCCGTCTCCGCCTCGAGATCCATCGGCCGCATTACCGCCCGCTCGGCCTTCCAGCTGGTGTTGGAGAGGTACACGTTGATGAGCGACGTGACCACGTGCAGATGCTTCGAGTATGGCAGGTAATTGAGAAAGATCAGGACGAGAAGAACATGTCCCCACCAAAAGGTGAGCTGCGCCGTGCGGGTGGCGCCTGGTGAGAGATTGTGAACGGGCCGCGCGAGCGCGCGGGACACGAATTTTTCGGGCCCAACGGCGCCGGGCTGGAGTACGGAGAGAAATGCGTTGGCGAGCAGCAGCGTGATCATCAGGCCCGCGATCAAGCCGAGAATTATGTAGGCGTCGAGATGCTCGATGTGATCGCCCTCGAGACGCCGGGGATGCAGCACGAGCCGGCGATAAAAAGCGAAGGCCACGGCGGCCAGGACGAAGACCGCAAAGGCGTCCTGCGAGGCGGCGTAGAGCATGTACAGCGGATGCCAGAGCACGCGCTCGTAGGAGAAGTTGCTGAACGCACCCTGAATGAAGATCTCCACCGTCCCGGCCGTGAGGACGATGAAGCCCCAGAAGATGGTCGCGTGCATGATGCCCGCGACGGGCTCGCGCAGGATCTTCGTTTGCGCGATGCCGATCTTGAGAACATTGGAAACGCGCCACCAAGGATGGTCGGTACGATCTTCGGTGACGCCGAGCTGCAAATACCGAACGAGGCGCTGAACGTTGAGCGCGAAGAGACCGCCGGCGATCGTGAGGACGAAAAGAAAAACGACGTTCTGCCCGCTCATGCGTCCGCCTCGGTCAATGTCCTTGCTTCGCCTCGCGCACCGCCCGCGTGAGCGCCGGCACGACTTCGAGCACGTCGCCGACGATGCCGTAATCCGCCACCTTGAAGATCGGCGCTTCCTTATCCTTGTTGATGGCGACGATCGTTTTCGACGTCCGCATGCCGGCGAGATGCTGGATCGCGCCGGAGATTCCCACGGCGACATACAGCTGCGGACTCACCTGTCGTCCCGTTTGGCCAATCTGGTCCGCATGGGGGCGCCATCCTTCGTCAGTCACGGCTCGTGTCGCGCCCACGGCGGCGTTTCCAAACGCATCGGCGAGCTCCTCGACAAGCTTGAAGTTCTCGGGTGCTTTGAGACCCCGACCGCCCGCGACGATCACCGGCGCGTCCGCCAGATCGGGTCGTCCTTTCGCGCCTTCGATCACCTGCGTCACACGCACCCGTTCGGCAGACGCGTCGGTCGCGGGCTGAATCGGCTCGACCCTCGCCGTTCGTGACGCGTCCTTGGCGCTGAAGGCGCTGGGGCGCACACTGAGCACGACCGGCGATCCGGTGATCGTTAGGGTGACGACGACTTTGTTCGCGTAGCCGGGGTGTCGCACGGTGAGCGCGTCACCGGACAGCTCGGCGTCGATGACGTCGCTGGCGATCGGTGCATCGAGCTTGGCGGCAATGCGTGGTCCGAGGTCGCGGCCCTGAGCGGAAAATCCCAGCACCACAGCGCGGTATCCGCCGCTTTTCACTCGCGCGGCAATCGTCGCGGCAATCGCTTCGCGTGCGAAGGTCGAGAAGCTTGGATGCTCCGCGACGAGCACGACGTCGGCACCGAACCGTCCCAGCGCTTCGGCCTTCTGCGAAACACCGGGAGGGCCCACGACCAGAGCGTGGACCTCGCCGCTACCAGATGCATCGGCAAGACGACGGGCAGCGGAAACGGCTTCACCGGCGAGCTTGCGCAGCTCCGTACCCCGTGTTTCCGAAAAGACGAGAATGTTCGCCATTCGTTAGGCGCCTCAGAGTACTTTGGCTTCGTTTTGCAGGAGCCTCACGAGCTCTCCTACCGCGGCGGCCCCTTCCCCGATGATGCGTCCGGGCGGACGATCAGGCGGGAGGGCCATCCCCTTCACCGCGATGCGAACCTGGCCGAGCTGCGCCGGCTTCGACTCGAGCGGCTTCTTCTTCGCAGCCATGATGCCCTTGAGCGACGGATAGCGCGGCCGGGCGATGCCTTCGTCGATGGTGACTACGGCCGGAAGGGAGAACTCCACCTGCTCGGCGGCGCCCTCCAGCTCGCGGCGGGCGCTGCCCTTGCCGTTAGCAATCTCTAACTTCGACGCCGCGGTGACGCAGGGTAGATCGAGCAGCTCGGCCGTTGCCGTGCCCACGACACCTGCCGACGTATCGAAGGCATGTTTGCCGAAGAGCACGAGATCGAAGCCGCCACCACGAAGCTCGGCGGCCAGTGCCTTCGCCACCGCGAGACCGTCGAAGGGAACGCTGTCCGCTTTCAGCTGCACGGCACGGTCGGCGCCCATGCTCATCGCCTTGCGCAGTGTCTCCTGCACAGTGTCGGGCCCCAGCGCGAACACAACCACCTCGCCCGAGCCGGCCTTCTCCTTCGCCTGCAACGCGACTTCCACCGCGTAGCTCGCGAAGTCGTCCATGTCGAACTTCACGCCGCCTTCGTCGATGGCGCTTTGCGATGCGCTGATACGAAATCGCGTCTCCGAGTCCGGCGTGCGCTTGATACAAACGGCAATCTTCATCGTGGCGTCTCAGATCCGGTTCATTGGAACGCGCTCATCCCCGTCGCCGCCTGACCGAGGATGAGAGTATGTACATCGTGCGTTCCTTCGTACGTGTACACGCTCTCGAGATTCGCCATGTGCCGCATCGCCGAATACTCGGCAAGGATTCCCACGGCGCCGAGGAGACGCCGTGCCTCGCGCGCGATGTCCGTGGCCATGTTCACGTTGTTGCGCTTGGCCAGCGACACCTGTTGCGGCGTGTAGCTGCCCGCGTCTTTGAGCCGGCCGAGATGAAGCGACACGAGCTGCGCCTTCGTGATCTCGGTGAGCATGTCGGCCAGCCGCTCCTGCTGCAGTTGGAACGCGCCGATTGGGCGGTCGAACATTACGCGATTTTTCGCGTAGGAGAGTGCTTCTTCGTAACACGCCATCGCGGCGCCGATCGCGCCCCACGAGATCCCGTACCGTGCCTGCGTGAGACACATGAGGGGACTCTTCAATCCGCCGGACTTGGGGAGGAGCGCATCGTTAGGTAGAAGCACGTCCTCGAACACCAGCTCACTCGTATCGCTCGCGCGAAGGGAGAGCTTTCCCTTCTGGTCACGCGACTTGAAGCCTTTGCTATTCGCTGGAACGATGAAGCCGCGTATCGACCGCTCGCTCTTGTCCCCGTTCGTCTTCGCCCAGACGACGGAGATCTGAGCAGTCGAGCCATTGGTAATCCACATCTTGCCGCCGTTCAGCAGCCAGGAGCCGTCCTTCTGCTCCTGCGCCATGGTGATCATGCCGGCGGGATTGGAGCCGAAATCCGGTTCCGTGAGGCCGAAGCAGCCGATGACCTCCCCGCGCGCCATGCGCGGCAGCCAGCTGCGGCGCTGCTCTTCGCTGCCAAACGCGTAAATCGGGTACATCGCCAATGCACCCTGAACCGATGCGAACGAGCGGACGCCCGAGTCGCCGCGCTCGAGCTCCTGCATGATCAGTCCGTACGCGACGTTGTTCAGACCAGCGCACCCGTACTCCTCGGGAAGGTTGGCGCCGAAGACGCCCAGCTCCGCCATCTCGGGCACGAGCTCCTTCGGGAATCGTCCGTCCACATAACACTGGCCAATGATGGGCAAGACACGCTCATCGACGAAGCGGCGCACGCTCTCACGGACGGCGCGCTCCTCTTCGGAGAGCTGGCTATCGATGTTGAAAAAGTCGAGCATGGGCGAAAACTAATCGGGTCGGTCTCGCTAGCAGCCGTGATCGTGTGGCATGTGGCGCGGCGCGAACAGCGCTAGCCGTGACCGTCTACCCACAACCCACAATCCCCTCACTGCTCGCGAGCGGCACTCCTGCCGATGCGGTTGTCGCCATCGCCGCGACGCGACGTTCGGGTCAGGGTGCGTCGAGCGAAGGGCGCGACACCCACCTCGCGGGCCTTGGCGCGGAATTTCGCTCCGTGATCGATGGTGTGGCCGGTCTCGTCCTGCCATTGGTGCACCATCTCGTGCAGCAGCGTATGCCGCGCCTCTTCCCAACCGTCGCGACGGATATGACGCCAGCTTAGCGCGATCTCCGCCGGCTCCCCATGTGCCGCGCAGGTGTAGTGCCCTAATCGGCTCCGCATGCGTCGGGACACCCGGAGGGTGACGGCCTTGAGCCGGCCATGAAAGTGCTCGGTGTTGTACTGAGAGTGCCAACGCGCCATCTCGGCGACGAGCGCACGATCCTCCGGACGCGTGCGCGGGCGGCGGATGGCCGGCGAGGTCGTCACAATGGGATGACCGACGATCACGCGCTGAGCGGCCCGGCGCTCGGCACGCGTGCGGCCCTCCACGAAGACGACGATTGCCCGCAATACCTCTGCGGGCGCTTTCAGATAGCCCTCGTGAACACGCAGCGCACCGCCACTGAAGCTCACCATGACGTGGCGGTTCGTCGTTAGGCGACAGCGCTCGATCCGCGAGAGCCCGAGTCTCCGGAGGGACGCGAGGAGCTCGTCGGCGCGACGGTCCACGGACGGGCCCCGAGGCGTCACCGGCTCCAGCTCGAGATCGAGCTGCGCGGCGCCGCCAAGCAGACGTTTCAGCGTGCGAAACATTTCGACGGACCTGGGAGGAAGCTCCGCTCGTCGGCAGACCAGACGAGCGTCGACACCTCGATCATGTCATTCGTAATGCGGATGCTGTTCACGGACCCGGGACGACCGCCGCGGGCACGATTGGAGATCGTTCCCGAAGTCGAGATCACCGTGCCCTTTTTCGTGTGCTCGATGTAATGCACTGCTTCCTGGTGATCGTGGCCACAAAGGATGAGATCGACGCCCATCTCGGCAAAGGCGCCGAGAATTTTTTGCGTGTGCTTGAGGCCGTGACGACGGGACAGCTCCCCCATCACAGGGTTGTGATGCATGACGATGATCCGGGCGTCGCCCGCGCGCGAACGTTCGAATTCGGACCGCGCGTGCTCGAGCTGATCGCGACGCAGATCGCCGATGATCGAGATGTCTCGAAGATTCCAGGTGAGCGTCCGCCGGGTAACCCCTTGTGAGGTGTTGAGCCCGACGATCGTCGCGCCGGCGATGCGCAGCACCGGCTCGAGATCCTCGCTGATGTACCGCCGATAGTTGGTGAGCATCTTCAGGGGATCACCGAAGCCCAGCGGCGCCTTCCACCAAGCCACATCATGATTGCCCGGGACGACGATCACCTCGCTGTACCGCCGCGCGTGCTGAAGAAAGACTCGCGCACGCTGGAATTCTCCGGAGCGCGCGCGCTGCGACAGGTCGCCGGAGATCGCGACGACATCGTAGCGTCGTTCGGCAATGTTCGCTTCGATTGCCTCGTATTGCTCGGGGACGGCCGGATGGCCGAAATGCAAATCGGAGCAATGAAAGAGCGTCGTCGTTAGGTCGTCATCGTTGCGACGCTCCTCCCCACTACCCGTCTCTGCGGCCATTCGGTCTCCGTCGCGCGGCATCACAGCTTTGCGATAATCGCGTCCGTAAACTGATCGGTCGTGGCAGTTCCACCGAGGTCGCGCGTCACGGCCTTGCCCTCGCGAACCGTTTGCTCCAATGCGGTGCGGATTCGACGCGCACGCTCCGCGTCGCCAAGGTGCTCGAGCATCATGCACGCCGCGAGCATCAACGCGCCAGGGTTCGCGATGTTCTTGCCGGCAATATCCGGCGCCGTGCCATGAACGGCTTCGAAGATCGCGCCGTGCTTGCCGATGTTTGCGCCCGGGGCCAGGCCGAGTCCACCGACTAAGCCGGATATTTGATCCGAAAGAATGTCGCCAAAGAGATTCGTCGTCACGATCACGTCGAAGCGCTCAGGGTGCAACACCAAATTCATCGCCATCGCGTCAACGATTCGTTCCTCGAACTCGATGCGTCCCGCATAGTCGCGCGCCACCATGCGACCAACGTCAAGAAAGAGGCCTTGGGCGAACTTGAGAATGTTCGCTTTGTGGACCAAGGTCACCTTGCGCCGGCCGTGCTTGGCTGCGTACTCGAATGCGTAGCGAACGATTCGCTCCGATCCTTCTCTCGTTATGATCGCGATGGCTTCGGCCGCCGCGCGGGGATCGTCGCCGATTTTTATGTAGTGCTCGATGCCGACGTACAAGCCCTCCGTATTCTCCCGAACGAGCACCAGGTCGAGATTCTCGTAACGTCCGCCCGGAATGATCGAATAAGCCGGCCGCACGTTCGCGTACAGATCGAAGCTCTTCCGCAATGCGACGTTGATCGAGCGATAGCCTTCGCCAACGGGCGTCTCGAGTGGACCCTTTAGCGCAACCCGCGTGCGCTTGATCGAGTCGAGCGTCTCATCCGGAATCGGATCGCCGTATTTGGCAACGGCGGACATGCCCGCGACATGCTCGTCCCACACGATGTTTGCGCCCGACGCGTCGAGAAGACGTACCGTAGCACGGCTGATCGACGGACCTATGCCGTCACCGGGAATGAGCGTGACTGTCGTTGACATCCGGAGTGTGAGTGGTGCGAATGATCAAAAGATAGACGGACCAGGCCGAGCGCAACGAGTCGCTAGCGGCTCACGATCAGGTCAGCCACCGCGCGCGCGATGGAGTGAGACAGCAGCGCGGGGTCGGTGGTCACGGTATCGCTGTTTACGGTACCCGCCCATCGCACCTCTGAAAATCGCGGATCGACGAGCACGAGTCGCAAGCTTGCGCGTGCTTCGTTTCCCGACGACGGCGGGTCGAGGCGAAGCTCCACCGGCAGCAACACCGAGCGCGCATTCTCGTGCAGGGCAATCATCGTTCGCAGCTGGGAGGCGAGCGGCTCGGTGAGTCGTGTGCCCGCAATGAATGCGGAGCTGCGAAGCGGCTCCTCCGCGAGTGCGTACGGATCCGTTGCATAGGTCGGATTGCGTTTGTAGCTCACGGCGAGATCGGCCGGCGTGACCCAGTTCTTCCGCAGCCCGCGCTCGGCGAGCGCCGCGGCGATGTCGTCGTCGAGCACGCGCAGCAAGTTTCCCTTCGACGTCACTTGCGACGCCCACGTCGCGTCGCCCTGGATCCGTAATGCGAATGTCGGTGCGACAATCGCGCCGGTGGACGCCAGCGCGGCGAGTGGGTGTTGATCCGGAATCGGCGCCGTCGTGGGACGAGCGCCCTGCGAGCTCCCGCCACCGCACGCGGCGAGAAAGGAAACCGCAACGATCAACGAACGTGCAACGAGTCGCATTCGAATTGAGAGCAGGAGAACGCCGGGCATACAGTGGCTCGACGCAAGGTAATCAGCCGACCCCCCGAGCACCGAACACCCAGCATCGAACACCAGCACCCAGCACCAATCACCGCTCTGGTGGTTGACCGTCCGATTTCCGCCCGGCATCTTGCCCACGCTCGACTACTCATCCGGGAGCGCACAGCTCATGTCCAAGGTTGGATCGGCGATCGTTTGGAGCATCGTCGCGATTGCCGGTGCGGGGTCGCTGGCGTGGCTCGCGCTCTCACGCGGCGAAGCGATCAATGCGGCGTGGCTGCTCACCGCCGCGGTGTGCAGCTATCTCATTGGATATCGCTTCTACAGCAAGCTGATCGCCGCGAAGGTGTTTGCGCTGGACGCCAATCGCGCAACGCCGGCCGAGCTGCTGGAGGATGGCCGTGACTACGTGCCGACGAACCGTTGGATTGTCTTCGGCCATCACTTTGCGGCAATCGCGGGACCGGGCCCGCTGGTCGGCCCCACACTCGCCGCGCAATTCGGGTTTCTTCCCGGTGCCATCTGGATCATCGTCGGCGTCGTGCTCGGCGGCGCAGTTCAGGATTTCGTCATCCTCGCGTCGTCGGTGCGGCGCAACGGGAAGACGCTCGGGCAGATGGCGAAAGAAGAGATCGGACCAGTAGCCGGCTATACGGCGCTTGTCTCCGTTCTTGGGATCATGATTGTCCTCATCGCGGTGCTCGGCCTCGTAGTCGTGAATGCATTGCGATCGAGTCCGTGGGGCACGGTGACAATCGGGCTCACGATTCCCATCGCCATGTTGATGGGTGTGTATCTGCGTTGGATTCGACCGGGTCGCGTGCTCGAGGCAAGTGCGATGGGCCTTGTCCTCCTCGTTCTCGCATTGTACGCCGGCCGTGCGGTGGCCGAGAACGCGTCGCTGGCGCCGGCGTTCACGCTCAGCGGCATCACGCTGGCAATTGGGGTGATGGTGTACGGGTTCGCCGCGTCGGTGCTTCCGGTGTGGCTTCTCCTCGCGCCGCGTGACTATCTGTCGGCGTTCGTGAAGATCGGCGTCGTCGTGGCGCTCGCACTGGGCATCGTGTTCGTGCTGCCTCCGCTGAACATGCCCGCGCTCACCCAATTCACCGATGGAACCGGACCTGTCTTCGCGGGCAAGGTTTTTCCTTTCGCGTTCATTACGATTGCCTGCGGCGCCATCTCCGGTTTTCATGCGCTGATCGCCTCGGGTACTACGCCGAAGATGCTGGAACGGGAGACCGACGCGCGGATGGTTGGCTACGGCGGCATGCTCGTGGAGTCGCTCGTCGCGATCATGGCGCTCATTGCGGCGTGCGCGTTGACGCCGGGCGTCTACTTCGCGATCAATGCGCCCGCCAGCGCGATTGGAACCACGGCGGCCAGTGCGGCGGCGGCCGTACAGCACTGGGGCTTCACACTCGATCCCGCCGAGATGTCTCGCCTCGCTCAACAAGTAGGCGAGAAGTCACTGCTTTCACGGACGGGTGGCGCACCGAGCCTCGCGGTTGGCATGGCGCACCTGTTCTCGCGCGCGTTAGGCGGAAGTGGCGCAATGGCGCTCTGGTATCACTTCGCCATCATGTTCGAGGCGCTTTTCATCTTGACGACGCTCGATGCCGGCACGCGCGTTGGCCGTTTCATGCTTCAGGACCTCGGCAAACATGTCTGGGCCCCGTTAGGGAGAGTGTCCTGGTATCCAGCCGTCCTCGTCACGAGCGCGGTGTTCGTCGCCATGTGGGGGCACTTTCTTTATCAGGGCGTGATCGACCCGCTGGGCGGCATCAACTCCCTCTGGCCGCTGTTCGGTATCTCGAATCAGCTGCTCGCCGCGGTGGCGCTCTGCGTGGGTACGACGGTAATCATCAAGATGGGCCGCGCTCGTTATGCAGCGGTCACGCTCGTGCCGCTCGCATGGCTGGTGATCGTGACGATGAGCGCCGGGTGGGCGAAAATCTTCTCCGCCGATCCCAAGCTCGGATTCCTGGCACACGCGTCGGTGCTGCGCGCCGCGGCGGCGGCGGGAACCCTTCCGGCCGGCGTGAAAGCCGCGGGCGACGCGGTGCGGATGTCGTTCAACGATTATCTGGATGCGGCCGTTGCCGGCTTCTTCATGCTCTCGGTGGTCGTCATCCTCGGCGACAGCATTCGCGAGTGGGCCGCCGTGCTGCGCGGGCGTAAACCGGCCACCTCCACGGAGGCGCCATTCCAGCCGCGCGTCGCCGTGGCTGGAGACTGAAGCCATGCGCGCAACGCTCCACTGGGCACGGCAAATCGCCGCAATCGTTAGGCGCGTGGTTGGCGCGCCGGACTACGACCGGTATCTCGCGCACATGCGGCGCCGTCATCCCCAGTGTGCACCGCTCGGCTACGACGAGTTCATCGCCATGCAACTGCAGTCGAAATACGAGAAGCCCGGCGCCCGCTGCTGTTGATCGACGCGCCGCCGGCGCTACCCCCGCGGGCGGGCACGAACCAGGGCGATGCCTAACGAAGCAGCGAGCGCCAGCGTCGCGCCGAAGTCGAACGCCACGCGCGCTCCGAGCCGGTCCCAGAGCGCACCGAAGAGGATCGACGCCGGAAGCGCGCCCAAGCCGATCGTGAGGTTGTACCAGCCGAACGCGGTGCCACGTCGCGCCGCGGGAACCATGTCGGTCACCAGCGCACGCTCCGTTCCCTCCGTGAGCCCGAAGAAGATTCCGTAAATCCCAAACAGCGCCCAGGCGTGCCACGCCAGCGTGGCCCGGCCGAATGCGAAGTACACGAGAGCGTAGAGAAGCCAGCCCGCAAGAAGGAGCGGCTTGCGACCGATCCGGTCCGACAGCACGCCGCCCGGTGTGCTCGATATCGATTTCACGACGTGCAGAAACGCCCAGAGAATCGGCGCGAGCGCCACAGGCACGCCGAGCTGCTGCGCGCGCAGAAGCAGGAATGCGTCAGTCGAATTGCCGAGCGTAAAGAGGAGAATCACTCCCATGACAGCCCAAAACCGTGCGCCAAGCGGCTGTGTAAGATCCACGTCACGCGCAACACGCCCATGGCTCGGCTCCGATCGCGGCACCTCGCGAACGCCAAATAGCACCGTGAGCACGGCCAGCGCACCGGGAATCACCGCCCACCAAAACACCGTGCGCAAATCGAGGTGCATCCACTTCACGAGCGAGAACGCGATGAGCGGCCCGACCACGCCGCCGGTGTGATCGCCCGTGCGATTGAAGCCAAAGGCGCGGCCGCGGATCGATGGATCGACGGAGTCGGCGATGAGCGCATCGCGCGGCGAGTTTCGAATTCCCTTACCAACGCGATCCGAGACACGAATCACGAGCACTTGCGACGCGGACTGCGCGATCGCGACGAGGGGCCGCATGATCGAGGCGATGGTATAGCCCGCGAGGACGAGCGGCTTGCGGCGTTGCACCCGATCCGACCACCAACCGCTTGCCAGCTTCAGGAGCGCAGCGGTCGATTCGGCGGCACCCTCGATGGCGCCGAGAAAGCTGGCACTCGCTCCGAGCGTCAACGTCAGGAACGCCGGGAGGAGCGGATAGATCATCTCGCTCGACACGTCGGTGAGAAAGCTGACGGCGGTGAGCGCGTAAACATTCCGGCTCAGACGCTGCGGCGGTCGTTTCATCTCATGAATGGTTTCGTCCGGTGACGCCGACAATCTACCACTTGCGCCCTGAACGAAGCGCGGTTCAAATGAAGCATGTCTTCACACGCCCCTGCGCGAGCGACCCGAGCGCCCGTGGACAGCGTGGCGACGTATCGTGCGCTGGCTGCTGCCCGCGCGCGATTGGCGTCGCGCGATGACTCGATCGTGCATTCGCAGATCACGCTCGCCGAAATCGCGGCGCCCACCGGCGAGGAGCAGGAGCGGGCGGAGTTCGTTGCATCGCGCTTTCGCTCGTTAGGGCTCGACGACGTACAGATCGACGACGCCGGCAATGTCGTTGGCCGAAGGCCCGGGCGGCGCCCGCTCGCTCCTATCGTCGTGTGCGCGCACCTCGATACGGTGTTTCCGCGTGGCACCGCGCTTCGCGTGCGGCGGGACGGACAGCGTCTCGTTGGGCCGGGCATCAACGACAACAGTCGTGGCCTGGCGGTAATGCTCGCCATCGCCGAAGAGATCGACGGCGTCCGCTTGGCCACGCACCGGCCGATTGATTTCGTCGCGACGACTGGGGAAGAGGGACTGGGCGATCTGCGCGGCGCCAAGCGGTACTTCGACGATCGCGGACGTGGCGCCTCGGCGACAATCGCGATTGATGGCGCCGGCGACGAACGCGTCGTGACGCGAGCACTGGGAAGCCGTCGCTTTCGTGTCAGTTTCTTCGGCACCGGCGGCCATAGCTGGGCCGCCTTCGGATCGCCTAACGCGGTGCACGCGGCGGCGGGAGCGGCAGCTCGCCTCGCGGCGCTCCGCCTGCCCCTCGAGCCACGAACCACGCTTTCCGTCGGTCGCATCGGTGGCGGTATCTCCGTCAACTCGATTCCCGATCACGCGTGGCTCGAGATCGATCTCCGTTCCACGTCCGGCGACATGCTCGATCGATACGAGCGCGAGGTCCATCTCGCGTCGCGCGCCGCCTGCGAGGAGGAGAACAGCCGCCGGGCGCTGGGAACACGCGCGCTCTCGATGACGATTCAGCCGATCGGTACGCGGCCGTGTGGCGAGACGTCGGTGGAGCATCCACTGGTCAAGCACGCGCTGGCGGCGACGCGCCTCGTGGGCCGAGAGCCGGATGTCGCTACGGCTTCGACCGATGCCAACGTTCCGATTGCCCGGGGCATTCCGGCGATCGCGATCGGCGCCGGTGGCCGCGGCGGCGACGCCCACACGCAGAGCGAGTGGTTCGACAACACCGATGGGGCGCGTGGCGTATCGCGGGCGCTGACGATCGTTTTCGGTGCGGCGGAGATGTCGGAGTGAACGCCGCCTTTACGACTTGTCCCCGGCGAGCCGGTCGTACTCCACCGAGCACCACTCGAGCGTGAGCTCGGCGAGCGCTTCGCGAACGATGGGCGTGAGCGCGATTGCACCATCGGGTGAAACCGGCGTGCCGACGAACTGCCGGATGGTGGCCAGTGTTGCCTCACGACTCTGACCTTCCCGGCGTAATGCGCCAACGTACGCGCAGATGGCCTCACGCAGCTCTTCCATCGCGTCGCGGTGACCGTGCTCCACGTGAGCCAGCGCCGCCGCGGCATGCTCTCGCGCGGTGTCGGACGTCAACTGTTCACGTTTGTGAACATTCGTTTGAGTCGGCCGGGCTTCCATACATACGCCTCTACGCATCCTGTGCGCCACGGATGCGGCCGACGCGATACGTTTAGGCGTCCTCTCTCACCATCATGGCATTCGGCCTCGTTTTTCTCGACCCCGGCGGCGCAGTCTGGACGGTGGACGTGGAGACCGCCGACGAGCGCAATCGACGGCTGCTCTTTTCGCGACCCTCTTTTCTCGAGCCGGCGGAGCAGCGTACCCTGAATGAAATCCCACCGTGCTGGCCAAACTGCTCGGACGAGGAGCTTCAGGACCTCTTGGACGTGGCGGTCGTTAGGAGCTGACCGCTTGGCTCAGCGCGAGGCTTGCCGCCGTCGCTCGCGCGCAGCCTTCACCCTCGCCAACCCCTCGCGAACCGTTGCGATTTCCCCCTTCGCGTCGATCTCGATCGCCAGGGCGAGTCCCCGCTCATAGCACCGCTCCGCATCGTCGATGCAATCCTCCCCTTCGTGCAACGCACCGAGGAGACGCAGACATTCGACCTGACGCCAGCGATTCCCGCAGCCGCCGAAGTGCCCGAAGGCGGCACTGGCGAGATCGCGGGCGCGTGCGGTCTGGCCGCGCTGCGCCAGCGCCTCGGCGAGATTGAGCGTCGCGAGCGCCGCCAGGTCGCCGTCTTCCACCTCACGCGCGATCGAGAGGGCGTCCTCGAGTGATCGCTCGGCCAGCGCGGTGTTGTGGCGATCGAGCGCCACGCGCCCGTAGTTATTGAGCGCGATCGCTTCGCCGCGACGGTAACCCGCCTGTCGGAAGTACCCATACGACTCCGAGAACGCGCGCTCAGCGGCCCCCAATTGACCTTTTTGGGCGAGGATCGAGCCCAAGTTCTGCAGCACGACGCCGCGCAGGCGCGGGCTCGTCTCGGGAGTGAGAAGCGATTCGAAGGTCGTGGCGGCGCCGTCGAAATCGCCGCGGCACATCAGAACATTGCCTTCCGCGACGATCGCTTCATCGAGCAGCCCCCGATCGCCGGCAGTTCGGGCGACATCCTGGGCGCGCCGGGCGAGGTCGAAGGCGACGTCCCACTTCGCGCGTGACCGGTGCACGTCCGCGAGCTTCGTCAACGCGGTCGCCTGAATTGCCGGATCGTCGCTTGCAGCGGCGACCGCGTAACACGACTCCGCCCGGTCCAGCAGGCCCAGCCGCTCGGCAGCCATTCCCTCGTCGATGAGTTCGTTGGTATCAGGCACGTCCGTTGCACCTAGAGGGGCCTGCCCCGCGTCATCTCCCCCCGGGCTCCCCTCCAAGAAGGACTACAGGCCGCAATGTTTGAACGCTCGAAGTGGTGCGCGAAAACAAAGCTCTTAACTCTCGCAATGCTTCTGCTTGCGATCTCATGCGGCGAGGGCCGTGCCACCGCACCGGGAGGCTCATCGTCTCGCAGTGAAAACTCGGGACCATCGCTCATTGAGTGCCCAACCAACGAATCCTCGACGACGTCAGCGCTCGTCGGACTCTTGGGCGGTACGGTGCAGCTCGGGGCAACGAGCATCAGCATCCCGAGCGGCGCCTTGAGCGTGCCGACGCTCATTCAGGTGACGGTACCGTCGTCGCGCTTCATGGAAATCGACGTGACGGCCGTTGGCTTTACGTCATTCCTTTTCCAGAAGCCGGTCTCCGTCACGATCGACTATTCCCGTTGCAGCCGCGGGGACATCGATCAAGCGACGCTCCACGTTTGGCACATCGACCCCGTCACGAAGGAACTGCTCGAGGACATGGGCGGCTCGGACGACAAGACGGCGCGGCACATCACGTTCACGACCGGCCACCTCTCCGGTTACGCGGTCGCCAACTGAATGCGCTTTTTCGCGATCCTCGCCGCGTTGCTGCTTCTTTGCGTGGCGCGGCCCGCGCAATCGCAGGTGCGCGTTGGCCGGGACTCCTCCACGCGGCTGAATCGGTTCGGGCGAGACCTGGTGTACGGAGCCGGGATGGGGCTCGTTTACGCCGAGATCGATCAGCTGAACAACTCGCCCGCCGAGTGGGGCAAGGGTTGGGAGGGCTACCGGAAGCGCGCCGCGTCGAACGTTGGAGAGTTCGTGATCCAGGAGGGCGTAACGGAAGGCCTCGCCGCGGCGATGAAACGGCCGCTGGACTACCAGCGATGCCACTGCCGGGGCACCGGCAATCGCGTGCGCTGGGCTCTCTGGAGCGGCATCGCCGATGTGATGCCTAACGGCTCACACCCGATCGCCGTGCCGCGCATCGCGGGCGCGTACGTGGGTAGCTTCGCCCAAGCCTCCTGGCGCCCGAGCAGCAGCGATCGCGCGCGCACCGCCGTCGTGAATGGCACGGTATCGCTCCTCATTGGAGCGGGGATCAACATGTTTCAGGAGTTCAGGCACTAACTGCGCGGGGCGCGGGGCGCGGGCCGCGGGGCGTGGCGCGTGGCGCATCACGCATAACGCATCACGCATCACGCATCACGCGCCCCGCCTCATCCCGCACTCGGCTCCAGCCGCTCGAAGCGGCGGCCTAGTCCACGCACCGCCCACCACGTCTCGGCGAGAAGAACCGCCGCGGCAACCAGTGCGGCAATGAGCCAGGCGTTAGGCAGGCGCGCCAGCGCCCACCAGACGACCGCGGCGACGGCGGCTGCCGGTAGTAGCGACACCGCAAAGGTGAGAAGGAGAATCCCCGTGACGAGAATTCCCTGTCCCATCGCTTCCACACCGCCGCCGACAACGGGAGTCACGCGGATCCAGCCCGGAAAGAGCAGCGCCGCCGCGTTCTGAATCGTTACGGTCGTCGCATTGAGCGCGAGCAGCATCGCTGGTGAGATCGCCAATATCGCCGATCGAAACGAGAGCGACATCGGTAACGTGTCGTCGCCTAACGTGGCCACGTAGGCGAGAACGACCAGCGCGATCTGCAACAACGAAATCGGAAGCGCCGACGACAACACCTCGGCGCCCACCAATCGAGCGCCGGACAGCGGCAGCGTCTTGAGGGTGGCGACGTGATCGGTATCCTGCCGAAAGTCGTTCTGGAGAACGCGCGAGCCGAGGACGATGAGTAAACCCGCCATGATGAGCGCGGACACGGCGACGAAGCGTCCGTCGATGCCGCGCGATTCCACCGCGGGCAACGAGAGCACGATCGCCATGATCGCCAGCCCGATCACCGATCCGAGACGTCCCGTGCGCATCAGCAGCAGGGTGTTCTTCCAAACGATCGCGACAGCCGGATTTCCTGTGGGCGCGAGCGGGAGCGTGCGCTTCGCCCGCTTTTTCGAGTTGGCCGGAAGGCCTGACGAACGTCGGCGTCGTGCGTCCAGCCGGCGCGCGCGCTCGACTGACGCTTGCACCGCCGTCTCCTCGAAGGCCACGTCATTCTGAATCACCCAGACGAGCTGGATGACGAGCATGAGAAGCGATGCGCCGGCCGCGCCGAGCCATTCGCGAGAAGTTTGAGCGAACGACGGCGCAACCATCACGCGGGGGAGAAAGAGCAACGCTCGCGCGGCAGGAAGATCCGCCGCGCCTTCGATGGCGTGGGCGATGCCGCTGCCGTCCGCGGCCGCACGGATGGCGGGAACGGCGTCGCGCAAGATCAGTGCGACCGCGACGACGCTGGCGCCTCCCAGCAGCAGCGCCGGCAGATGACGTCTGATGCCGGCACGTCCATGCTCGATCAGCGACGTACGCACGAGTGCCGCACCTAGCCGATGGAGGCTCAAGTTGCTGAACAGAAGCCAGGTTCCAAGGAACCTGAGGGGCGCTGCCAGTACCGATCCCGAGCGACGAAGAACGAAAACCCAAATCAGCGCGTTGAACAGGATGACGATCTGGGTTCGAAAGAGCTTGTAGGAGATGAGACCACGCCGCGTCATCGGCGCCGGAAAGAGGAACTGCACCTCCGCGGCAGTGAAGGCGAGCGCCATCCGTTCGCCCGTGAACACCCAACCGCCGAGCATGAGCAGCAGGATGCCTAACGCGGCAACCGTCTCGGCGTTTGTCCAGAGCGACGTCGGCGCGCGCGTAGGTTGGGCCGAGGGCCGGAGCAAGACCAGCCAGAAGTAGCCGACGCCGAGGAGCAACGCGAGCGCATAGCGCGGCTGCTTTAGCCGTCGCGCCTGCATCGCGAAGCGGTTGCGGAGCGATGTCCGCGTGAGATACAGCAGCGCGTCGATCACGACTTCGGTGCTACCGGTGTCTCACCGTCAGTCGTGAGCGCCAGAAAGACATCCTCGAGGCCGCGACCGGCGAGCTGCGGCCGGTCGCTGACGATCTGGTCGAAGGTGCCGTACGCGATGGTACGGCCGTGATGAATCACCAGCAGCTTGGTGCACAGCTCCTCCACCAGGTGAAGGAGATGGGAGCTCAGAATCACGGAGGCGCCCGCGCGAGCGCGTGCGGCAATCGTCTCGCGCATGCGACGCATGCCAGCCGGATCGAGGCCGGTGAGGGGCTCGTCGAGGATCAGCGCGGCGGGATCGTGCAGCAGGCCGCAAGCGATCGCGAGCTTCTGTCGCATGCCGCGCGACAGCTCCGTTGGGAGCGCACGCCGCTTCTCTACCAGCTGCAGCTCGTCGAGCAGCGCTTCGCCGCGCACACCACCGTCCGCCACGCCGTACATCCGCGCAACGAAGCGCAGATGCTCCTCCACGGTGAGGTACTCGAAGAGCTGCGGTTCGTCAGGTATGAACGCCAGGCGACGCTTGGCCTCTACGGGATCGCGCGCGAGCTCGTGGCCGGCGATGACGATGCGTCCGCGCGTCGGCGCAATGATGCCGGCGATCGCGCGGAGTGTCGTGGTCTTGCCGGCACCGTTAGGCCCCACGAGACCGAGCACCTCGCCGGGCGCGACGGCGAACGACAGACCGTCGACGGCGACGAGGTCGCCGTACAGCTTCGCGAAACCGTCAACGAGGATCAATCCCGGCCGTGTACTTCGGAATGATCCGAGATCGTCATCTCGCCACGAATGCCTTCTACGACTGCCTCGTCGCCCACCATCGAGTTGACGAGAGCCGATCGCCTAACGACAGACTTCGCGCCGACGATGGTATCGCGGAGCTCTGAGTCCTCGATGGTACTGCCCGCGCTGACGGAAACGTTCGGGCCGATCGTGGACTTCTTGAGCGTCACGTTGTCCTCGATGTAGACTGGATCGACGAGGGTCACGCCCGCGGGAACCGACGCGGGGCGGCGCGCCGCCTTCCGCTTCTCGAGAATCGTGCGGTTCGTGTCGAGCAGCGTGTCGAGCTTGCCCGCGTCGTACCAGCCCTCCACGTCGATGACTTTGATCTTCGCGCCTTTGTCGATCATGTACTGAAACGCGTCCGTGAGATAATACTCACCCTTGTTCGGCGGCTGCTTGAGCACCCAATCGATACCATCGAGCATCAACTTCCAGTTCTTCACGTAATAGAGGCCGATGTTCGCGCGCTTCGAGATCGGCGTCGACGGCTTTTCGACGATCTTCGTCATGTTGCCGTCCGTGTCGGTGACCACCACGCCGAAGCGCTGGTAGTCCTCGACCTCCTTCACCCAAATGATGCCGTCCGCCTCGGTGCGCTTCACGACCGAGAAATCCGCGTCGAAGATCGTGTCGACGAAGATGATCATCACCGGCTGATCGATGTACGGCCGCGCCAGCGCGACGGCGTCGGCAGTCCCGCGCTGCTCCTTTTGCTCCACGAACACACTCGCGAAGGGATACTTGGTGCGCGCGTAGTGTTCGACCTTGTCCTTCAGATGCCCGGTGATGTAGATGACCTGATCGACGTTCCCGAGTGCCTGAAGATCCTCCATCACGTAATCGATCACCGGCTTGCCGGCGATCTTGAGCATCGGCTTGGGCGTGATGTGCGTATGCGGCCGAAGACGGGTGCCTTTGCCGGCGAGCGGTATGATGACCTTCATGGTGCGTTCGTTCCCTCCCGTCCGTAGCGATCCGTGAGGCGCACGACGTCGTCGAGATGCGGTGTCGACACCTCGAGGACGTCGCAGTCGGTCACGGCTTCCATTTGGTGAATTGTGTGCGGCGTGATGCGGTACGCGTGGCCAATTTGCAGCCCGATGTCCGTCGGCGCGCCGTCCGCCCCATGCGACCACACGCGGTAGATGATCTTCCCCGCGAGGAGATAGACCGTTTCGTCTTTCACGTTGTGATACTGCACCGACAGCGCCTGCCCGGCGTTGATGTGCAATATCTTGCCGACGTAGTCGTCGGTCCGCGCCCAGATCGTTTCGTGACCCCAGGGCTTCGGAACGTGCGTGATGTTGACCGGACCGGACATGCGTGTCGCGTGTTGCGGGTGGTGTGTTGCGGGCAACGGATCTGGCACAAGCCGCGGGGCGCGGGATCAATTTAGCCTCCTCTCTCTCGCAACCGGCAACAACCCACAGCCCGCAACCCGGCATGTTCCCTGCTTCGGTACGGCGCAAATGCTTCTCGAGCCAAAGTACCTGCCGAAGCTCGCCTCGACGGTGGGGCTCTTCACACGCTACGGCCTCGCCGATTTCGCCAAACAGCAAGGCCTGAAAGGCATCGCGCCCGATCCGGAAGATGCCGAGGGCGACGACGCGCCGTCGCCGGAAAAAGCGGAGGCATTCCGCAAACGGCTCGTGGAGCTCGGACCGGCATACGTGAAGCTCGGCCAGGTGCTCTCCACGCGACCCGATCTCCTTCCCGATACGTACATCCAGGAGCTCGAGAAGCTGCAGGATGACGTCGGACAGCTTGCCACGGAAGACGTGCGCGCGACGATCGAGGAAGAGTTAGGCGCGCGCATCAGCAAGCTCTTCGAGGAATTCGACGACGAGCCACTCGGTACGGCCAGCCTCGGTCAGGTCCACGCCGCCAAGCTCCGCGACGGACGCGACGTCGTCATCAAGGTGCAGCGTCCGCACATCCGCGAGCAGCTCGCCGGCGACATCGAGTACTTCCGCGAGTTCGCGAGCTTCCTCTCCGCGCACACGGAGCTCGGCGAGCGCATCGACATGGTGGGCATCATCCAGCAGCTCGAGCGGGCGCTCGCGGATGAGCTGGACTATCGCATCGAGGCGCGCAACGCCGCGTCCTTCCGCCGCTCCCTCGCCGAGTTCCCGCGCATCCTCATACCCCGCGTCATCGAGGGCTACACCACGCATCGGGTGCTGACGATGGAGCGCATCAAAGGGGTGAAGATTAGTGAAGTCTCACCGCTCACCCGCATCGAGCATGACTTCCATCCAGTCGCGGACGAGCTGACGCGCGCGTACCTGAAGCAGATCACGATCGACGGACATTTCCACGCCGATCCGCATCCCGGAAACGTCTTTGTCGTTCTCGCCGATAGCGAGAATCCGATGACGCCGTCCGAGGCCAAGTCGATTGATCGGCGAAGCAGACCACGCGTCGCGGTGACCCCGTTGGCGCGCATGGAGGCGCAGGCGCAGCAGAACGCCGCCCCGGAGCCATCCGACATCGACGTGCGTCTGTCGCTCATCGACTTCGGGATGACGGCGCGTCTCTCCAGCGGATTGCGCGATCAGATCATTCGTCTGTTGATGGATCTATCGGACAACCGGGGCGACGACGCGGCCGCAACGCTCATCGAAGTTGGCGAGGAGCTGTCCAGCTTCGACCGCGAGAAATACATGCGAGACATCGCGGCGCTGATGGCGCGCAACTATGACCTGGCGGTGGGGGAGGTCCAGGCTGGCGCCGTATTGTACGAGTTGATCAACATCTCATATCAGCGCGGCCTTCGCCTCCCCGCGGAATTGACGTTGCTCGCCAAGGCGCTCTTCAACCTCGACGCCGTCACGCGCGCGCTCGATCCCAGCTACAGCCCGATCGCCACAATTCGCGAGTACGGCAATCAGATCGCGGCCGAGCGGGCGAAGCGCGAGCTGAATCCGCGCAAGTTGCTGCAGCTCGCCATGCAAGGTGGCGACTTGCTGTCGGCGCTCCCGCATCGGTTGGACCTGGTCACACAGCGTCTGGCCGCCGGCGACTTCTCCACGCGCATCGACGTGCCGCAGCTGACCGTTCTGCTGAACGGCCTACAGAAGGTCGCCAACCGGATCTTCTCGGGACTCGTACTGGCCGCAATCATCATCGCCAGCGCCATGCTGATCGACACGCGTCGCGGGCTCGGCACCTGGGGCTTCATCATCGCGGGCGCAGTGAGCGCCTGGATGGTGCTGGCCATTTGGTGGGGCGATCGAAAGAAACCGCGAGAGTGAGAGGGTAGAGGGTAGAGGGTGAAAACATAGACGTCATCGTGAGCCCTTCGCTTCGCTCGAGGGCAGGCTCCGCGAAGGATCTGCTTTCCCGTCCTGCGCTGAGATCGCGATAGTACGAGCCAATCCTGTGAGATGACCCGGAAGAACCGGATCTCTCCTTGCCGAGTCAAGAAACCGCGCGCCGAGCAGCGATCGCTCCTTTTTGTGAACGCCACACCAGTCGGCTCCGGAGCACGTAGCCGAACCGAGGTCGTTAACAAGGATTGTAGGTTGCTCTGGTGCCTGATCTCTCGCTCCACGACGAACCGATCCGAGTGATCCGGGTAATCCGAGCTTTACCGGCCCGAGTGGTCGTGCTCTCAACAGGGTGAACGCCGCGCGCCGACGTGGAGATCGCGATGGTGCAAGCCAAGCCTTGGGGATTACCCGGATCACCCGGATGAACTCGGATCTCTCCACGTGGTGAAAAGCGCCCGTGCGCCGAGTAACGATCGATCGTTTTTGTAAAAGGCACACCAAGCGTGTACGGTGCGCGAAGCGTCCCGAGGCTGTTCACAAAGACCTAAGATACGAGGATGGCGCGCGATCTCTCACGCCACGACGAACCGATCCGAGTGATCCGGGCAATCCCAACTTTACCGGCTCGATCGGTCGCGCTCCCAACACGCCGAGAGCTCTTGGCCACCTAACATGGAGTTGGATACCACGCACCATCTGAACATCGCGATCGTGCACGCCAAGTCTTGGGGATTACCCTGAAAACCCGGATCTCTCCATGTGAAGAAGGAGCACCGCGCGCCGAGCAACGATCGATCGTTTTTGTGAACGGCACACCAACTGAGTTCGGTGCGCGAAGCGGCCCGAGGCTGTTCACAAAGACTCCTGATGGTTAGGCGCGCGACCTCTCGCGCCACACCAAGCCGATCCGGGTAATCAGGGTAATCCGAGCTTTACCGGCCTGACCGGTCGAGCTCTCAAGAGGGTGAATTGAGTGACGCGTGCCGACGTGGAGATCGCGATGGTGCAAGCCAAGCTTGGGGGATTACCCGGAGGACCCGGATGAACTCGGATCTCTCCACATGGTGAAAGGAGCCCGTGCGCCGAGCAACGATCGATCCTTTTGTAAAACGGCACACCAATCGCGCGTCGCGAAGCCTCCTGAGGCTTTTGACAAAGACTTTAGATGGGGATTGGCGTGCGACCTGTCGCGCCACACCAAGCCGATCCGGGTAATCAGGGTAAACCCGACTTTACCGGCTAGATCGGTCGAGCGCTCGAGGCGGCGAGAGGGATGACAGGGCATTGAGTTGTGGAAGACGGCCGGCAACTTCATCACGCCCGCATAGCATCCGTTAGTACGGTGCTGAACGCCCCACGCCCCACGCTACGCGTCACGCACCACGCACCACGCACCCATTGACCCCGCGCGCGCTGTGCCACAGCTTCCACTCACCACGTGACTGGAAACCGCATGCCGCCTACCGTCGACCTCCTGCAAGGCACTGTCGACGTCCTCATTCTTCGGACGCTCGCCTGGCAGCCCATGCACGGCTATGCCATCTCGCACTGGATTCGGGACCGCTCCGACGGGATCCTCGCGATCGAAGGCGCCGCCCTGTATCAAGCGCTCCACCGTCTGGAGCGAAAGCGGTGGGTGGCGCCGTCGTGGGGCGTCTCTGACAACAACCGCCGCGCCAAGTTCTACCAGCTCACCACCGAAGGCCGCAAACAGCTTCGTGCCGAGACCGCGACCTGGCATACCTACGCGGGCGCCGTGACACGTGTCCTCGCGCCGGCCTAACGAGGCGACCATGCCAAGCAACGATCGCGCGCGACCTGCCTTTCGGCTTCCCTGGCGCTCAGCACGCCACATCTCCTCCGACGTCGACGACGAGCTGCGCTTCCACCTCGAGATGCGTACCGCGGAGCTGATCGCGGGTGGCATGAGCGCCGGCGACGCTCGTCGCGAAGCAACGCGGGAGTTCGGCGATCTCGAGTTCACTCGGCGCTACTGCCGGCGTCTCGACGAAGGGGGCGAGCGCGCGACCCGCCGAGGGGAGTGGCTCTCCGACTTGGGACAAGATGTGACGCAATCGCTGCGCGCGCTGCGGCGCTCGCCGGGATTTCTCTTCATCGCCCTCGTCACCGTCGCGTTAGGCGTCGGGGCCAATAGCGCCATCTTCACGGTCGTGCGGGGCGTGTTGCTGCGGCCCCTTCCCTTTGCCCAACCCGCACAGCTGGTCTCCGTCTACGAGGACAATCGCCCCGATCACTCGCGACGCTCCCAACTGTCGGCCGCGGACTACGTCGACTATCGACGCGACCAAACCACGCTCACCGACATCGGAGCGGTCGGTTACGCAGGCCTCGCCTACCAAGGTGATGGCGATCCGATCGCGCTTCACGGACTTCGCTTCAGCCCGAATGTCTTCGGCATCCTTGGCGTTCGCCCTCTCCTCGGCCGCACGTTCGCGCCCGACGAGGACACGCCCGGACGAAACGCGGTCATCGTGTTGTCCTATTCCACCTGGCGTGACGCGTTCGGCGGCGACTCGAGCGTCGTTGGCCGCACCGTGCAGATGAGTGGAATGCCGATGACGATCGTCGGCGTGATGCCCCCGAGCTTCACTTTTGGCGGCGACGAACAGTTCTGGACCCCCTTCGTTCTCCAACGCCAGCTCGCTGACGTGAATCGTGCCCGCAAGCTGCACAACATGGTAGGCGTCGCCCGGCTGCGACCTGGAAGCACAATCGAGAAGGCAGAATCCGATCTGCTCACCATCGCGCATCGGAATGAGCGGGCGTATCCGGCGGCCAATACGGGTCATCTCGTTATGCTCGTTCCGCTGCGGGCTGCATTCGTTGGCGAGGTGCGTCCGGCGCTCCTCGTGCTCTCCGGTGCCGCGGCGTGTGTTCTCTTGATTGCCTGCGCCAACCTCGCGAACTTGCTTTTCTCGCGCACCCTCGGTCGCCAGCGTGAGCTTGCGGTGCGTGCCGCCCTGGGCGCCGGCCGCGGCCGACTCGTGCGGCAACTGCTCACCGAGAGCCTGTTGCTCGCCATAGCTGGTGGCGCCGTCGGCTCGGTGGTTGGGTGGGCGGCTACGAAAGCCCTGCTCTCCGTCGCGCCGGATGCATTGCCGGCAATCAGCAAGGTACAGGTAGACCCAACGGTCGTGGCGTTCGCGCTATTCGTCTCTGTCGGTGGTGGAGTGTTGTTCGGGCTCGTCCCCGCGTGGCTCGGCGCGCGCACAGAGGCGGAGCGCACACTACGCGAAACGAGCGGTGCGGTGGCAGGCCGGCGATCGGATCGCATGCGCCGTCTCCTTGTCGCGGCGCAAATGAGTCTCACGGTCGTGTTGCTCGTTGGAGCGGCGCTACTCGTGCGAAGTCTCCAACGCGTTCAACAGGTGGAGCTGGGGATCGACGCCCAAAGCGTACTGCTGGCGAATGTCTCTCTGCCTAACGGTTACGACCGGGTGAGCGGCTCCCGCTTCTACGAGTCCCTCTTCGAGCGCATGCGCACCGCCCCAGGTGTCCAAGCGGTCGGGGCAACCTCGCACGTTCCCTTACACGGAACGTCCGGTGCCGGTTTGCACATCGAGGGCGAGCCGATGCCTCAGAGCGGGCTGCCGACGATCGGCTATACCTCCGTCAGCGACGACTTCTTCCGTACCTTCGGCATTCCCCTGCGCGAGGGAAGGAGCTTCACGTCGCAGGACGCTCCGCTCACGCGTCCTCGCGCCGTAGTGCTGAACGAGAAGGCCGTGAAGCTCTTCTTCAAGGGCCGGAGCCCGATCGGGTTGCACATTCAGCTCGGCCCTGATCCCAATGGCCCATGGTATCTCGTCGTCGGCGTGGCAGCGAACGTTCGCCAGGACGGCTTCGACGCCGAGTTTCGGCCCATCGCGTACACGTCGTACCGGCAGGAGGGCGAGACGGACCTCACGATTGGCGTGAAGACCGCTGGTGAGCCGATGCGCAGCATGCCACTCCTCCGGTCGGCAATTCGTGAGCTCGACAAGTCATTGCCAATCACTGGCGTCACGACGATGGACCATGTCGTGGGCGGCTCGCTCAGCCGCCGACGATTCTCGATGCTGCTGCTGTCCGTATTCGCCGTGGTCTCGCTGGTGCTCGCCGTGGTGGGCGCCTATGGCGTGATGGCGTATACGGTGAGCGCTCGGACGCCGGAGCTCGGCGTCCGTATCGCGCTCGGCGCCACCACGCGGGACGTGCTGGGGCTCGTCGTGGGCCAGTCGATCGTGACGTCCGCGTTAGGCATCGCCGTTGGTATCATCGCGGCGCTGCTCTCCGCGCGCGCGCTTCGTGGTTTGCTCTACGGCATCGCGCCGACCGACGCCCCAACGTTCGCGGCCGTTATCGCCACCCTCCTCACGGCGTCCCTCGCCGCCGCGTTCATCCCCGCTCGTCGTGCTACACGCGTCGACCCGGTTATCGCTCTTCGACGTGATGGATAGTTGTGCGGGGCGCGGGGCGCGGGGCGAGTAGCGAGTAGCGAGTAGCGAGTAGCGAGTAGCGAGTAGCGCGCGAAAGTACCACGCATCACGCATCACGCATCACGCATCACGCATCACGCATCACGCATCACGCATCACGCATCACGCATCACGCATCACGCATCACGCATCACGCCCCCCGAGCTACCCTCTACCACACGTCCGTGAAACTGAACACGTACCGAAACCCCAGACTGCCCTTCCGTGCGAACGACGGGCCGCCGGCGAACTGCGGCTGCTTGATGAACAGAGGGAAATCAAGCCGGAAGTGGACGTCACGGTCGTACAGACGTCCGCGGAACGACGCGCCCACACCAGCGTCGAGAAGCATGCTGCCGTCGAATTGCACGTAGTCGGACGACGCTGCCGCAATGTCGGCGAACGCCGACATCCAGATGCTGCGCCGGCCGTTGGCCAGGCTCCCGAAGGTCTTCACCTGTTGCGCGAGCTCCAGGTTCGCCGCGCCAACACGGGAGAGCGCGACGTTGTATGAGTAGCCTCTCAACATCGCTCCGCCTAACGGCAGCACGTTCAGGGCGTCTTGCTTGAAGAGCGAGCCACGTGGACGATACCAGTTGCTCCAAAATGTCGTGAGCGGATCGGCGGTTGACGCGAACACCGCGCGCTGTAGCGGCGCGCGGCTTTCACCCGCTCCGTACAAGCGGCTGATGATGGCGAGCTTCCCATCCTCGAGATACTGAACCTGCGTCCCGGAGAGCTCACCGCGCACGTAACCTTTGGCCATCGTGCCACCCGTCCGTGGCCGAGCAAGACCAGCGTTCACCGACGCACCGAACGACTGATAGCTGCCGTCGTCCTGCGCGGGCAAACGAAGGGAGAAGCCGCCGCCAACCTCCGTGACCTGCTGGTCGTCCCACTGCTCGGGGAGCACGTAGCGATCTGTCGGATAGGCTCCCGTGAGTCGTGCCGTCACCGCGATCTGCGGACCCGGTACCAGGGTGAAGGGGCTCAGATTCCAGCTATGCCGAAGATCGAGACGGGCGATGCCGTCGAGAAATCCTGCATCGAGCCCGCTTCCCATCCACGGGCGCGACGCCCCGGGCATGTACGGATTATCGATCCGCGCCCAGGCGTTGAGATGGCTCAGCGTTGCCCGAATGGGGCCGGCCGTGCCCGCGATGCCGAGATCGTAGCGGTCGTACGTCGAGAGATAGCTGGATCGCGCGCGCAAGCCTAACGTCACCGCGTTCCCATGACAATCGCTGCTCGTGCAGACGCCCCGGTCCAGCGGCTGCGAATACCAGAGCATCGGCATCAGCTTCACCAGCGAGTGCTCGCGATCGTTCTGCGCGAGGAAGGGCCAATCGAAGACCACACGCGGATTGCGGATGCCGAAGAGCCCACGATGCTGGACATCGTTGCGGCGATCCCAGTCCCAGGTGAAATGATAGGGATCGAGTCGTACTTCGTCGGGGCGCCCCGCGGTCACGATCTCCAGGGTTTGGCGATCTTGCATCGCGTCGCCGCGCGCCAACGTCCAGTTGTCGCCCACCCGCACGCCCACCGGCATCGGATGACGGTACTCCCCACGCCTAACGAGCTGCACGTGCGTGGACCAGCGGCCGTCGGGGAGCGGTTGCGACCGCACTTCATCCAAGGCGTAGTCGAGGGCGCCGGTGTGATACACCCACTCGTCGAAGAACCAACCGAGGTCATGGCCATATCGCCGCTCGGCGGAGGACCGCATCGCCGGCTCGTCTACGTGTTTGAGCGTCCAGTGATCGTAGTAGTCGTGGAAGAAAGCGCGGAAAGTACTGTCACCCAGCACATCGCGTAGATGCGAGTACATCAGCTCCGCGCGGCTGTAGATCATCAAGTTGTAAATGCCGAAATCGCGGAAATCGGCGGAGTTGGTGCCAATCGGCTCCGCGCGTTTGCTCAGCTCGAGATTGATCTGCTCGAGATTCGTCGTTTGTGAGGGTGGGATCGTTACCGCGTTAACGCGGTAGCCCTCGGGAATGCGCGGTGGCGGCAGCGCCTGCGTCGCCAGCTCCTGCGGCGTGAGCTTCAGCGCCCACGAGGTCTGATACGACGTGAGCCCTTCGTCCATCCATCCCGAGCGCCACTCGTTGTTGCCGAGAATGCCGTACGTGAAGTTGTGTCCACCTTCGTGGAGGATGAGGCCGAGGCTCGCGCTCCCATCCATGATCATCATGGGGAACTCGGTTCCGCCGCCGTCCAGCCGGTGCACATTGGAGAACTGCGGGTACGCATACGGTCCCCAAATCGACTCGAGCCAGCGCAGCGCCTGAATCGTGCGCGCAGTCGCGCGTCCCCCACCCCATGTCGTGTCATCACCGGCCTTGTACAACACGTGCACGGACACCGTATCCCACGTTCGAAAGTGGCTATGCGGCAGCTGCCTAACGTACAGGGCGCCTTCGTAGCGATAATCCGGCGACACGGACCAAGCGAAGTGATGAACGTTCTCGGCGAGAAACCGCACGGCGCGGAAGCCAGACGGCACCACCTCGACGTCAGGCAGCGGCGGCACGTCGTAGGCGGAGCTCGCGAGCCGCAGCTCGCCACCCTTCTTGACACGCTCCCACCCAGGATCACCTGAGACTGGAACGCCGGTGGACACGACGATCTGGTCCTCCGGCAGGACCATCGTCACGTCGTAGGTGCCGTATTCGCCATACAGCTCGCCCGCGGGCACGAGCGGGTTCGGCTCCCAGCCGGCACGATCGTACACAGCGACTTTCGGATACCACTGCGCGAAATCCCATGTGCGGCCGCGGCGCCCTTGTCGTCTCGGTACCGTGGAAGGGCGCGCATCCCACTCGAATGCCACGCGCAACGAGTCGTGCGGAGCGAGTGGACGCGGGAGCCGGAAGTGCACGACCGTGCTATCCGGTGCGCCAGGATAGTCGATGAAGACGGGTGCGCCATCGACAGTGGGCGGTGACGTGAACCGCTCATAGCCGAAATCCGGATCGTGGAGATTCTGGAATCGGACGCGGTTTTCATGCTCGTCTACGGCGCTCCATTTGGAGCCCGGACGGAAGGCGTTGAGATACTGATGGAAGTACATCTCGCGCAGCGTATCAGGCGAGTTGTTCACGTAAACCAGTTCGCCGCGGGAGTGAAGGCGCGTCGCCGCTTCATCGAGCCGCGCCACGATCCGGTAGTGCACGTGCTGCTGCCAGTATCCAACCGTGTCGCCACCCGGCGGCGATGACTCCGCCGGATTCTTGATGGCGCCCGGTTGTTGGTACGCGGACTGGAGCAGCAGCACGGCGAAGAGCGGAGCGAGCATTGCGATCGGATTAAGGTTTGGTGAATTGTAGCAAGCAGCGCCGAATCTCTGTACTGAATTGCGCGCACGTACCTTGCGACCTCCACATCGATGTGCGACTCATCACAGGCATCATCCACCCATCTGAGTCATTGCTCTGATGTTCGCTAGCTGCCTTTTCTGTAACGGGTCGCTCGGGGTGAACGATTCGATCGAGTCGTTTCCCATCGGGCGCCGCTTGGCGTTCGACGCGAAGAAGGGTCGTCTCTGGGTCGTGTGCGAGCGCTGCAGCCGCTGGAATCTGTCGCCGCTCGACGAGCGCTCGGACGCCATCGATCAATGCGAGCGCGGCTTTCGTTCGACAACGCTTCGGGTCTCGACGGACAATATTGGTTTAGCCCGGCTCGGCGACGGGCTCGAGCTGGTTCGCATCGGCGCGCCGTTGCGGCCGGAATTCGCGGCGTGGCGCTATGGCATGCGGTTCAACCGCCGGCGCCGGCACACCCAGCTCGCTGCGATTGGCGGCGCCGTTGCCACAGTGGCGGCAGGAGTCGCGCTCGCTCCTACGATCGCGCCCTATCTGCTCACGGGGACGATCTCCATCATCGCCATCCCGGGGCTCACGACGATCATGGGCGCGGTGCCGGCGGTCGGGGTCGTGGCGCTTCGTGATTATTTCCGCGAGGACCGCGTCGTGGCGCGACTCCCCGCGCCGGCCACCGAGAAGGCGCCCGGACAGGCACCGGCGTTTGCGTTCACCCGTGAGCAACCCTTGGTCGTTCGCGCGCGACAGATCGGAAGCTCCACGCTTCATCTCCATGACGACGGCGCGGCCACTCTCCACGTCGTTCATGACGGCGGCGTCGCGCGTTACGAAGGGACCGCGGCCCTTCAGATGGCCAGCGTCCTCGTAGCCAGCTCCAATCGCCTGGGCGCTTCCGACGGACAGGTCCGAACCGCCGTGTCGCGCATCGAGCGGCAGGGTGATGCCGCCGGCTATCTCGCGTCGGTATCCGCCCTCGGCGCCGCGCGCGGGCGAATTATGTCTTTGCTCAACTCGTACCGCCACCTTGGCGCGCTGCGTCTCGATCCCTCCGAACGGCTCGCGCTCGAGATGGCGATGCACGAAGAGACCGAGCGCCGCGTTCTCGAGGGCGAGCTCGCATTACTTGCCGCCGCGTGGCAGGAAGCCGAGGAGATCGCCGCGATCGCGGACGAGCTCTGATCATCACAGAAGAGCGACAAAACCAAGGGATACGGATTTCACGGATCTAGCGGATCGCACGGATCTGCTCCGCGGCCGGTGGAGCTCTACGCGCAACGAGCCCGGACGATGTTTTGGGAACTGCACACAGTTGAGCTACATCTCACCTGTTATCCTGAGCGACAGCGAAGGATCCGCTGTTGCAACGGGAAGCGTCCCGAGGCCGTTCCCTAGGCAATCGTCCGGGCTCGTAGCGCACGGAGGCACACCCGGCCCAGGAACGATTCGTCGAATTCGCAACATCAGTAACATTTGTATTCCCCTTGCTCTTGTCGCTCCTCTGGAAAACGAAAGAGCGTGGACGACCTTTGCAAAGGTCGCTCACGCTCTTTGTTCTATCCGCGCCTTTGACGAGAACTACGGAAGAACCGCGATCTTCTTATCCGCCTTTCCCGTGGACTTCACATACAGGTCGAGCCACGCCGTGAAGCGCGCCCATTGATCGAGGATCGTCTCCTTCGTCACCTGGCCGTGGTCCTCGTACGGGTAGATGTACAACGCCGCCGTCTTGCCCATTCCCTGAAGCGCATGCAGCAGGCGGTATGAGTTCGTGGGATCGGTGCCGACGTTCTGGTCCTCTGATCCGAGATACATCAAGAGGTTCCCAGTGAGATGGTCGGCGTACAGGAAAGGCGACATCGCGAGATACGTATCGCGCGCCTCCCAGAGATCGCGCCGCTCACTCTGGAAGTTATTCGGCGTCAGCGTGCGATTGTAGGCGCCGTCGCCGGCGATGCCGGCCTTGAAGAAGGGCGTGTGCACCATCGCGTTCACCGTGCTGAACGCGCCGTAGCTGTGTCCACCGATGCCTAACCGCGAGCGATCGATGTAGCCAAGGCGATCCAATTCGTCGATCACGGCCGACAGATTGTTGCGGAGATCGTTGACGTAGTTGTCATTCATGCGGCCCGACGGGCCGACGATCGGCGCGTCCGGCTGCACGACCGCGTAACCCTGCGTGATGAGCAGTTCCTTATTGTTCGGCGCCGACGCGTGGAACTGATTGCGGTTCTCCGTGCGCTTCGTGCGATCGTAGCCCGCCTGATCGGTGTACTCGTACGGATAGAACCAGAAGAACGCCGGGAGGCGCGTGCCGTCCTTGTAGTCTCTCGGGAGCGTGACGTCCACGAAGAACCGATAGCCGTCGGCGCGCGTGACGGGGATGCGCTTGCGCATCGCCTGGCTGATCTCGGGCGCGTAGTCCTTGTTGTGCGTGAGCTGCGTGAGCTGGCCAGACTTCATGTCGCGGAGATAGGAGTCTGGTACCATCGTCGGCGACTCCCGCACGACGATCGCGCGCGTGAAGTCGTCGTCGAGCGGCGCGGCGACGTGCTCGTACACGTCAGTCGCACTGAGGAACACACGCTCCTTCTTGCCTGTCTTGATCTCGACGCGATCGACGAACGGGCGTGGAGCGCTGTCGGCCCAGGTGTGGAAGTACTGCGTGCCGCTGAGATACGCGTAGTTGCCATCGCTCGACAGGAGCGCGACCTCGCTCACGTTGCGGCCCGGCTTGGACATCAGCGTTCCCGGATTCTGATAGAACGTCACCGAGTCCGCGCCATTGCCGTTGCGCCCGCCGCCACCGAAGCGGCCATTGCCTAACGTCCCGACCGACAGGTTCACGCCACGAATGCGCGCGATGGGATAGCGCTTGGTGGGCTCGCTGACATACGTCGCGTATACCTGGCTCGTGCCGTTCGCGTTCTCGGCCGCGAACACGAGCTGGCCATCCTCCGACCAGAGGAGATCGCTGATGCGATTGTTGCTCTGGAAGAGCTCGCGAGCAGCGCCGGCGCTGAATGGTGCCTGCCAGACATACAGATGGTCCCGTCGCTGCGCTCCACCACGTCCGCCGCGGCCAGCCGCTGGTTCGTCCGCCGCCGCGCTGTCCGTCTGCGCTCCGCGCGCGGGCGCGGCGTCGAGCTGAAGGTAGTACAGCCCCTTGCCGTTAGGCAGCCAACCGATGTTGCGCTTGCCGGTGTCGGACGCCGCCGGACCCGCGGAGGGATCGTCACCGAGCGCATTGTCGCCGTTGCGCAACGCGCGCTTCGTGAGCTCGGCTACCGGCTTGCCGCTGGCATCCCAGATCTCCTCGAGCGCTCCGAAGTTCTGGTACTGGACCAGGTACGAGAATGGCTTCTGCATCGTGGTGACGCGGAAGAACGCGCCATCCGGCGACGGGTCGACGGCAAGGACCATCGCCGGCGCGCCGAGCTTTTTCGTCATACCGGTCTTCACATCGATCAGCGCGAGCTGGCCTGTCGTGTAATACTCGAGCTGCGCTTTCTCGTGCGGATCGTGCAGCAACGAATAGTCGCGGTAGGTGCGCGTCTTGTTCTTCGCCTCACCAACCATCCGCACCTGCGGCCCCGTCTCGATCGCGGGATGCTGCGGTTCGGCGCCGCGGCCATCGGGAATCAGTACGGTGACGAGCGACTTGCCGCCGTTCGTCCACTCGAGCGTCGTCACGAGCGTCGCGAGGAGTGGCGTCTTCGTGACCTTGCGTGATTTGCCAGTCGCGACATCGGCGACGTAGATGTGGGTCGCATCGTCGAAGTTCGCGAGATACGCGATCTCGCCACCATCCGGCGACCACTTCGCGCTGCTGACCGTTGCGCCCTTCGGCGTCTCGATTGCGCGCGATTGTCCCGTGGAGGCGTCGATGAGCTCCAGGCCCGTAGCACCGCGCGTGGTGAGCACGCGTGCACGATTCGCTTTGTAATCCACCTGCAAACCAGCCAGGTAATAGTGCGGCTTGCCGAACTGCTGCACACTCGGCATGCCCTCGCTTTCGAGCTTGAGGAAATGCTTGTGGTCTGGGCTCTGGTTCGAGAGCGAGACGTTTTGCTGCCAGGGCGCGGTGACGATCTTCTCGATCGCGGCCGGTGGCTGGATGAACGTCTCTTTCGCCAGGATCTCCTTCAGCGCCCCTTGCTGCGCCACGTCCTGGGCGCGCGCGGAGCTCGACGAAGCGGCGATGAGCAGGGCAGTCGCGGCAACGGGCCAGCGGCCGGTCAGCTTGGGCCGACGGAAGGTGGGCATTATTACAACTCCGGTGTGGGCGTGACGCGAGAAAGGTGCGGATGAGAGGCCGCCCCGAGCAAGTACGGGGACCTCCGCGCCCACGTTGAGCAAATGAACGCTGGCCGGCCCTGGTTACCGGCCGGCCAGCGGGTTCACTCGATCGTTACTTACAGGAGTTGACCTGGAAGGCCGTGGCGTTGCTGTTGCTGGCGTTCGCCGACGTGAAGATCACCGTCTGCGCACCCGTGCTGGACGGACTACTCAGCGTGTAGCTCCCTGCCGGGGTCGCCGTGCTCGGGTTAGCCGTCGTACCGAACATGCGGGCCATGTTGCTGCCCGACGCGTATGTGCCGAACGTACCGCCCGTAGCCGTGGACGAGTTGAAGCCAGAGACCGAGTTCGACGCCAGATTCGACACGTTCGGCGTTGCCGTGCTCGAGATGCTCGCGCCAGGCGCGGTGACGAAGATGTTCCCCGCGTTCCCGGTGGCATTGATGAAGCGCACGGCGTAATTGCCGCTGCCTGGCGCGGTGTACGTCTCCGGATAGACCTGCGCATTGTTGTTGCCGTAATACACTACCGTGTACGACTGACCCGCCTGGAAGTTGTAGTTGCTCACCGAGCCGATGCTCGTGGACGACGTGCCGGACGTGAAGTTGAGTGATTGCGTACCAGCGGGAATGGAGACGCAGCTGGCCGCCATGTTGGTGTTCTGATAGTTCAACCCGCTGGAGAGACTCGTGGAGCCCGCGGTCGCGTTCAGTCCCGTTGTCGACGAGGACGCGTTCACGACACGAATCATCGCGGTGTTGTTGTTCGGGCTGGTGGTGTCGTCGCTACTGCATGCGGCGAGCATCGACAACAACGAGAGTGCGGCGAGCGCGGCAACGGGCGAAATCCTGCGATACAGCATCTGCTACCTCCGACTGAATGAAGAAATGAGCCGGGGAAGCAGTCAAACATCGGGCCACGCTCGCGACACGAAGCGGGGCCGACGGACATCTCGTGCAGCGGCTGAGCGCTCACCGCACGCTTTCGTACGTACTCGTTGTCGTTAGGCGCGCTTCTGCAGCATTCGCGTTCGTAATGTGGCGAGGCGGCGGCGCACCGAGCCGTCGAGGACGGTATCACCGACGCGAACGACCAGGCCGCCAAGGATCGCGGCATTCACCGTGAAATGCGGAACGACGTCTTTGCCATACGCGCGCGACAATTGCGCGGAGATGGTTTTCCGCACCGCATCCTCTGGCTCGCTGGCCACGGTGACGTTCGCGTGCAGTCGCCCTTCCACCTGGTCCACGAGATCGTGGAATTCACGCGCGATCTCGGGAAGAAGCATTTGCCGCCGGTGACTCACCAACGCCTGCAGATAGCGAACGAACAAACGCGGAAGCTGGCCATCGAACGCGCGACCGAGAATGCGATTCTTCTCCGCCGCCGACACGCGCGGCGACTCGAGGAACAGCCGCAGCGTGCGATCGTTTTGCATCGCATCCGCGACGTCGTCGATGGCTTGCCCCCACGCCTGCAGATCGCCGGCGCGCCGCGCCAGCTCCAGCAGCGTCTCCGCGTAATTCCGCGCGATGGTCGTGTCGCGCATCAGCGGCCACTCACTGACAGCTCGGGGAGCGACGCAAGGAATCCTTCGACGAGTTGGCGGTTCTTGGTGTTGTCGAGGTTCTGCTCGATCACCTTGCTGGCGCCGGCAATGGCGAGGTTCACCGCCTCACGACGCAGTTGGGCCACGGCGCGGTCCTTTTCCGTCTCGATCTCGCGACGCGCCCGCTCCAGCATCACCTGCTGCTCCTGGCGTGTCTGCTCGATCATGTCGTTGCGCATCTTCTCCGACACCGCGCGTCCCTCGGCGATGAGCTTTTGTGCATCATCGCGCGCTGCTTCGATCTGACGCTGATGTTCCTGGAGAAGGCGCTGCGCCTCGTCACGGTCGCGCTTCGCGTTATCGATCGCTTCCTGGAGCGCTTTTTCACGCTGCTCCACGGCGCCGAGGATCGCGGGAAACGCCCACTTGCGCAGGATGATGTAGAGGAGGCCGAAGATGATCAGCGTCCAGAACATCAAGTTGAGACGAATATCCATCAGGCCAGGCTGCGCCGCGGCGGTGCTGTCCTGCGCGGATAGGCGGGCCGCGTTCGCGACGAAGATGGCAAGTGACAGAGACAGCGTGCGCATTGGCAATCTCAAAAGTTTGCAGTGTGGAGCGAGAGTATCTCGACTGTCATCCTGAGCAACGCGAAGGATCTGCTGTTTGCCCAATCGAGCGAAGCCCGAGCGCCCGGATGCTCGGGCTTCGACCGTGTTTAGAACTTGAACTTGAGCGAAATCAGAAGCGAAACGACGATGGCGAAGAGTGCCGCGCCCTCGATGAGGGCGGCGAGAATCAGACCGCCCGTCTGGATGGTGCCAGCGATCTCCGGCTGACGCGCCATCGCCTCGGTTGCCGAACCACCGATGCGACCGATGCCGATGCCGGCGCCAATGACCGCCAAGCCCGCGCCGATGCCGGCGCCGAGCATGGCCCACGCACCGGTGTACTCTCTCGTGAAGCCAGTTGTCGCTGCCTGGAGCAATGGAAAGATGCTCATGTTTTCAATCCCTTATCGAACAACGTGAATTGCCGATGCTCCGCGCCAATGGCGCTACCCGTCAACGAGGTCCGGGCCTCAACGGGAATCGCTGGTCACTCGACCAACTACTTGTAGACGCCGTTGGAGCGACACGACGCCTGTTCGAGCTATCAGGTAAGAGTCCATAGGTATAAGTGAGTTCGGAGCGAAACGTTTTACGAGAATTCGCAACTTTGAACCCGCATTATCAAATGAACGCTTCGTTCCAAATTTCCTGATAGCTATGGACTACTACCTGAGACCTGTAGTTAATGGTGTGCCGCTCTGATCTGGCCGATGAAAACAGCAGCCAGTAGTGCAAAGACAAACGCCTGGATGAACGCGACTAAGATCTCGAGGAACATGATGAACAACGCCATCGGAATGGCGGCCAGAGCCACCCACGCTCCGAACATGAAGATCAGCCCGATGAGCGCGAGAATGATGACGTGGCCTGCAATCATGTTCGCGAACAAACGGATCGTCAGCGCGAACGGCTTCGTAAACTTTCCGAGCAGCTCCACCGGCGTCAGGATCAACGACAGCGGCACGCGCAGGTAGAGCGGCATGTCGTGAGGCCAGTACACGATCGTGTTGATGTAGCCGCGACCGAGCGCCTTCATGCCCGCGATCTCCACGACGATGAATGTGACGATCGCCAGCGTCATCGTTACCGAGATGTTTCCGGTCGGCGTAGACCCGTAAGGCACCAGGCCGAACAGGTTGCAAAACAGAATGAAGAAGAAGAGCGACAACACGAACGGGATGTAGCGCTCGCCTCCATGTCCGCCGAGCACGGGCATGAAGACTTCGTTTCGCAAATACAGAATGACGCCCTCGAGACCTGCCGCGAACCCGCTCGGACGACCGATCGCGTTGGTGCTGCGAGCGTGCGCGCGCGCGGCGAAGATCACGACCAGACTGGTGCAGAGGGCGGCAATGAAGAGCCACACCACGTGCTTCGTCGGGCCGAAATCGACCATACGGCTGCCGATCTTCACATTCCAGGTCGGAAGCGTCACCTCACAGGCCCACTCTTCGATGCCCTTCCAGCACGGCAGCTCGATGTGCTTCGAGTCCGTGATGTGTGGCATGATGATGTCCGCGGAGCCGGGCGTCGGCACCTCACTCGCCGGCTCCTGCGCACCGAGTCGAGCGAGCGGTAAAATGACGGCGGCAACAAAAGCGAGAACGAGCGACCGGTATCTCATCGGCGCAAAAACAATGGCTCGAGTAGCGTGGAGAGAAAGAAGAACACCGCGAGGCTGATCAGCGCCGGAACGGCCGGCAAGCCAAGAACCTGGATCGCGAGCAGTCCGTAGACGAAGAGCGCCAGGAATCGTACGAGCGATCCAGCGCCCCAAGCCGCGATGACGTTGCGTCCGATCATGGATTTGGTCACCGCGAAGGCAGCGATCTGGACGACAGCGGCCACCATGGCGCTGAGACCGATCGCGGAGTTAGCCCCTGCTCCGCCGAGCGCCAAGGTCAACAGCCAGCCCACGAGGGCGATCGTTGCGAGCATGACGGCGGCATATCGGGTCACGGCGAGAGTCATCGTCCCTCCGGTCCTCCCGCACCAGTGCGGCTGTTGCGCTTGGCCGAACCCATGAGCCTTCTATAGATGGAGTAGAATCCGGCGCCGGCGCCGACAAACACGCAAATGAGAACGAACCAGGGCGAGCTGCCGAGGCGCTTGTCGAGCCAGATGCCGAGGAACATGAAGACGACCAGGCTGGCCGCGAACTGCAGTCCCGCTCCGGCGAATTCGGCTCCGGAGGGCGGTGTCGATGAATTGCGGGGTCCCGGCCGGCCGCCGGAAGATGATGGTCCGGTCACGCCTCACCCGTGGCTCGGTGCCTCGTTCGCGGCGAAAGGTAGGAGCTTGTGAAATTTTTCGCAAGCGAGCGTCCTCTTCCAAACATCCCGCGCGAAAGCCGGCGAATTGGTGATCCAAGTCATTTTCGGATCGCTACTTCTGATGTTACTCCTCATGTTGACCGTTCGTCCCCCGCTTGGTTAAGTTGCGCCCCCGCTTCGATTTCTGAGCGGATCGCTTTGGCCAATGCCGGCTCCGGCCTGATTCCGCTCACGTTGTACTGCATTCGGGGTTCATGTCCACCAGATCGCTCTCGCCCTCTAGCGTCGCCATCGCACTGCTTTGCGCTGGCGCGCTCGCCTTTGCGTGCGGCCCACGTACGCACTCCGAGGCTGCATCCACGGCGAGTCTCGCGACCGCGACGCCGGTCGTACAGCAAGGCTCCGCGCATGCCCACAACGACGGCACACCGCTGTCGTCGCGTCTCGACATCAAAGTCGAGCAGCACGCGGTGCAGTTCGCGTTGGACGTGACCAATCAAAGCCACAAGCACCTGGAGCTCGCGTTCCCGAATGGTCAGACGCACGAATTCGTCGTCGTCGACTCGGTGGGACGGGAACGCTGGCGATGGAGCGCGACGCGCCTGTTCACGCAGGCGTTACAGAACAAGCTCCTCGGGAGCGGCGAGACGATGCGCGTGGACGAGCGATGCCAGCAGCCGCTGCCTCACGGGAAGTACACCGTGATCGCGACGCTCAACAGCACGAACTTTCCGGTACAGGAGCGCGCGGACTTCGTGATCCCCTGAACACTCCGCGCTGATTAGTGATCTCTGAACTCGCCCGACGTTCTGCGTCGGGCTTTTTTTGTGCGGGGCGGGGGGCGCAAACAGCAGAGGTGGTCTCAACCGGTCGATGCAACACTTTCTGACATCCATTGCTGAATCGCAGATAACGCGGAGAGCAGCGCGGAAACGTCGCGAAGAGAAGAGCGACGAGAGCAAAGGGGAATACGGATTTTAACGAATCTCGCGAATTTGACGGATCATTCCTGAGGACGGTTGTGATCCCGTGCCGCACGAGCCCGGACGATTGCTTTGGGAACGACCTCGGAAGGCTCCTTCGCACCAAAGCAACAGCAGATCCTTCACAGAGCCAGTCCTCGAGAGAAGCGAATTGCTCAGCATGACCGGTGGGCTGTAGCTCGGCGGTGTGCAGTTCCCAGAACATCGTCCGGGCTCGTGGCGACGGGAGCGCGATCGGCCGAGGGACAGATCCGTGCAATCCGACAGATCCGTGCAATCCGTATTCTCCTGGTTTTGTCGCTCTTCTCTCAGCTCCGAAAAGCAGGTGGCAATCGGTCGATGCAACACTTCGGCTGTTGCGTCGACCGATTGAACTCACCGATCCTTCGCTTCGCTCAGGATGACGACCAACACCCGCAACGAGCGACCCACTACCCGAGGCGGAGCACGTTCTCGTCAGGCATCGACGCAGCGGTAAACAGAAGCGCCATGTCCGCGGGAAGCTCGTTTGATACGGGCAGCTTTGCGGGCCGCGTTGCGACGCCAGCCTCCACGCCGAGCAGATGCGCGAGCGTCAACGCACCCAAACTGACGTACAGCTCCGCTGGCGCGTCGGGCGACATGATCCGTGCGCCGTACACCAGCACGGGTCCGATGCCCACGACTTCACCCTGCGTTTGCGATTCACTGAGCTCGCGAAGCGTCCGCACGAATTCCAGTGATTCGCTGCCACGGGCGAACGTCAATCGATGCAAGATGTTCATTCGGCCACCTCGTACCTCCGTACATCCTCTTGGCCGCGTGCTGCCGCGTGCAGCAATGATGCCACGTTCCACGAGACGGCGCATCTATTTGCCATCGCGTGGGCACTGATGGCCCTTCGCACTCTTACCCCGGCGCAAGCGCGCATTAGCTTCCACGCGATCTTCGAACGGAGCAAGCCGGGCGTGGCGACGCAAGCGAAACCGATAATTGACGACTCACGCGACCTCGAGCTACTCGGCCAGCTCGCGCGCGCGCGACGAGCGTTGGTCGAGCAGATTGGACGTCGAATCATCGGCCAGCACAAGATCGTGGACGATCTCGTCGCCGCGCTGCTCGCGGGAGGTCATGCCCTTCTCGTCGGCGTGCCCGGCCTCGCGAAGACGCTCCTCGTCCAAACGGTTGCTCAGGCGCTCGACCTCAGCTTCTCGCGAGTGCAGTTCACGCCGGACTTGATGCCGAGCGACATCACCGGCACCGAGCTGCTGGAAGAGGATCACGCGACCGGGCACCGCATCTTCAAGTATGCACGCGGGCCCATCTTCGCCAACGTCGTTCTCGCCGACGAGATCAACCGCGCCCCACCGAAGACGCAGGCCGCGCTTCTCCAGGCGATGCAAGAGCACGCTGTCACCGCGGCCGGGCAAACGCACAAGCTTCCCGAGCCCTTCTTCGTGCTCGCGACCCAGAACCCTATCGAGCAAGAGGGGACGTATCCTCTGCCCGAGGCGCAGCTCGACCGGTTCATGATGCAGCTCAACGTCGGATATCCATCGAAAGATGAAGAAGAGCGCATCGTTGCCGCGACCACGAGCGATGTGGACGTAGACATCCGCCCGGTGCTGTCCGCGACGGAGCTCCTGGAGCTGCAGCACCTCGTTAGGCGGCTGCCCGCGCCGCCCACTGTCGTGAGCTACGCGGTGCGCCTCGCGCGCTCCACCCGCCCGGGCGCGGACGAAGCGACGACGATGGTGAAGAAATACGTGAGCTGGGGCGCGGGTCCGCGCGCGTCGCAGTACCTGATCCTCGGCGCCAAGGCACGCGCGGCCATGGACGGACGCGCCGTGCCGGACCTCGAGGACGTGAACGCGATGGCCGTCCCTGTCCTCGGCCATCGCGTCGTCGTCAACTTCCAGGCGGAAGCGGAAGGCGTCACAGCGGAGAAGCTCATCAGCCTACCAGTCCGCGCCTAACGGCTCAGGCAGGCTGCGGCATGCCGACGGGGAGCCCTTCGGTCAACACCATCCGCGTCGTCGCGATGGCCTGACGAAGGGCTTTTGCTTCGGAGTACTCTGGTGAGCTCCACCAGGCGCGCGCCTGGTCCATCGTTGGAAACTCGAGAATCACGAATCGTTTCGGCGTCCAGTCGCCTTCGAGCACCTCCGTCTCACCACCGCGCGTGAGATAGCGCCCTCCGTACAGCGCGATCGACGGCGGCGCCATGCGCTTGTACGTCTCGTAGCGTTGGAGATCGTGGATCTCGATGTCCACAACGAGATAGGCCGTCACAACTCGGTGCGAACGTGTGTCGCGAGCGTCGAGTCGCCACGAAGGGCGCCGGCCACTCGCTTCAACTTGCTCCACACCTCTCCGGCACGCCCGCTGGACGACGGACCGATACGGGACGCGTCGCCTTCGCGGGCCGCCGCGTTTGGGTAGCGCGTTTCTTCGCCGAACATCGTGATGCGCGTACCGCACTCGGCCGGCGTGATCACGGCGCGCGCGAACACCTCGTAATAACCGAGCACGCCACGCTCACGTGGAGCGTGGTATTCCACGACGCCGGGCTGCGACGCCGAGACAGGGAGACCTTGCGCGGCGAAGGCCGCGGTGAGCTGCTCCCGCGCCCGCGCCGGCGACGAGGAGAGATCGACACTGATCTCGGGCACATCCGAAGCACGGCGCGCCCGAGCGGAGGCACAGGCGGCGGTGGATGCGGCGAGAGCGACGAACAGGAACGAACGGCGCGACCACATGGTTCCGACCTCGAGGAAGGCGAGGGCGACATTATGCAACGCGGGCCAGCCCATCGCTAGGCTGGCCCGGTTTACAACTCTCGTACTTACTGCTCAGTGCGACTTCTTGTTGCGGTGATGCTGAATCAGTGCGCCCGCCGCGGCGCCGGCCACCGCGTGACCACCCAACTCGTGACCGACCAGGGCACCCACGGCCGCGCCGGCCAACTTGCTGTGATGCGGCTGCGATGATGTAGTGTCCGCGGCCGGTGCGGGCGACGAAGCGGCCGCCGGCGTATTGACGTCCCCGTTCGAGGCGTTCTGCTGGTGACCGCCTCCACATCCTGTCACGGTCAAACCCGACAGCAAGAGAGCGATCGCGGCGGTGCGGGTCTTCATCGGCATAGCTCCTCCTCCATCAGTCCTGGGTGGGCCGTTAGGCGAGGAGGGTCTATTCGCAGGGGGTATGCCTCGGCGCGCGCCATCGGGCCGTCGTGGCGAGATCAGCCGTAGTTAATAAGTCTTTGTGGACTCGGCGAAGAATGTCATCCTGAGGAGCAAGAATGTCATCCTGAGGAGCGCAGCGACGAAGGATCTGCTGTTGCTCATTACTCTTATGAAAATGAGTCTTTGTGCAAATCGCCGGAAATGATCGCAACTCGCGCGATTGGGCATTTAGCCGCGTCTTCTTGCAGCTTGCGCGGATAAGCGGATGACGCGACGCGGTGCGATTCGCGCATCTCATTCTCCAGCAAGCGACTACACCTATGGTATCCCAGTTGCTTCAACAAGGGCGAAGAGTCCTCCCCACGAGTGACCCGTTCTCCCTCCGCAGTCGAAGCTCCACCTCCTCAAGGGTTACCATGTTCAACTCCTCTCAAGCCCGGAAGGGCTTTACGCTCATCGAGCTGCTCATCGTGGTCGTCATCATCGGCATCTTGGCCGCGATCGCGATCCCGAAGTTCGCGAACACGAAGTCCAAGGCATACGTGACGGCGATGAAGTCGGACCTCCGCAACCTGGTTACCGCGGAAGAAGCCTTCTTCTCCGACTCCACGTACTACACCAGCGCCACCAACCTCATCTCGCGGAATACCTGGAAGAGCACCACGGGCGTGAACACGCCGGCGGTGACCACCGGTGCGGGATACTGGTCGGCTACGGTCTCTCACACCCAGCTGGCCGGCGCAACCTGCGGCATCGGTGTGAACACGACCAACCCCACGGTCTCCACCGCGGGCGACGGCGAGCCTTCCTGCTACGTGCCATGAGCGAAGTCTCAACGTCGATTGATGAAAAGGGCCCGCGAGCGCATCCGCGGGCCTTCTTCATTGTGTTTTTGCAGGTCACTGAGACCACTGTCACGCCCTGACACCACTGACGGCCTCCGCGCGCCACGACCGCTCCTCGCGCCATGCTCTATTTGACTCTGTAAGTGTCGAGGAAGATTCCCAGACCTTGGAGGCTTCCCGAGTCATTGACACAAAGACCAACTGCCTACTCGGCACATGGAGCTTTTGTCGCTGATGAGCGCGTCAGTGGTCTCAGCGCCGTGTCAGTGGTCTCTGCGGCCCCGACCCGCCGAGTGGAAGGAGTCGCCCTCAGTTCAACAAGCGTTCATCTCGGCTCGTCGCACAACGAATCTTGGTCGCGCATACAGCAATCCGGATCATCCGGGTAATCCGTGATGAAGCTGTTCAACGAGCTCGATGTCTCCATAGCCTCCAATACGCGCGAATGCCCCCGCAATAGGCGGGAGCGATTCGCAAAATGCGTCCGGCAAGAAAAGCATGTGATCGCACATAAATGATGCATGTCACACCCACAGCGACAGTTGAGTAGATGGGACCCAGCAAGTACCACAGTTGCTTTAGTAAATGCCAAAGAGGTTTCTCAAGTATGAAGCGAGCTGGCAAGGAGTTGCCGCCGCCGGAGTTCCCACCTACTCAGGATCATCACATGTTCACACCGCTCCGTGCCCGTAAGGGTTTTACGCTCATCGAGCTGCTCATCGTGGTCGTGATCATCGGCATCTTGGCCGCGATCGCGATCCCGAAGTTCGCGAACACGAAGTCGAAGGCGTACGTGACGGCGATGAAGTCCGACCTTCGCAACCTCGTGACGGCTGAGGAAGCGTTCTTCTCGGATTCGACGTACTACACGACCGCCACGCGCCTCGTTGCGCGTAACGGCTTCAAGAACTCGTCTGGCGTCGGCGTACCAAGCGTCGCGACGGGTGCCGGTTACTGGTCGGCGACCGTGACGCACAGCCAGCTTGCTGGCGCCACCTGCGGTATCGGCGTCAACACGGCCAACCCGACCATCACCACGGCGGGCGACGGTGAGCCGAGCTGCTTCGTCCCGTAATACGCTGTAGCAGGATAGAGTTGGGACCAGAAGGGCCCGCGAAACCATCCGCGGGCCCTTCTGATATCTATTGATCAATCACTCAGTGGTGGGCTCCCACCCCACCCTATCGCCCACCCGAATCGTTGCGTCGCCCAGCACCTGGGCGTACACGCCGCCCCGCCACTGCGTCTTCATGATGGCCTGCAAGCCAGCCCGCGCCTCCTCCATGCGCTCGCAGGGTGGAACCTCCCCACCAATGAGCAAACGCGCATCGCCCACCCGGAGCACGCGGTCCCTGGTGCGCTCGAGATCCACCCCACTCACGAGCAGATTGGCGCGCCGCGTTGCCGGATCCAGCTCCTCGTCCAGCTCGGCCATGCACGCCTCCCAGGCCTCCCGCGAGATGATCGTCACCTGACGCCGGCGGCTCCGATCGGCGCTCCCCAAGAGGCCCTTCCCCTCGAGCAGCTGCGCCTCGTCCACGGGATCCATCGGTCCGCGATGGGCGCGCTTGATCCAGATCCCCTCGAGGATACCCTCCGTGAAATCAGCCGGTTTGCTCATGCGATGACATCGCCGCGGGCCAAGACTGCACATAACGACAGACGCGCCGCGATGGTGCGGCGCGTCTGTACAAAACTGCAGCAACGGTTTTCGAAACGAAAGCGCTAGAACAGCTCGATCCAGCTTCGCTGTGGTGCCCTGGTGCCCGAGACGGAGCTGATGAAGACCGACGTCAACGCGCACTTCGAGTAGTGAATCGAGCTGTTACCCAGTAGGCTGCTCGAGCTCGTGCTGTCGTACACGGCGGCGGCCATGACGCCGCCGTAGATGTGATTCCCCGTTCCCGTGAGCTTCACGTTTCCGCGCACGATCACTTGCCCATAGAAAACGAACCCACCCTGGATATTGAGGTTGCCGTTCACGAGCAGGATGCCCTGCCCCATGTCGCCGTTCACTGAGACGTCACCTGGCGCGTACACCACCGGGAAGTAGCTCTCGCACACACCCGGCGTTGCCGCGCGGCCCGGGTCACCCCAGTTCGCGTTGTCACCCGTGTTACAACTGGAGACGCCGCCGGAGTTCGTGGTCGACGGCCGCACGTGCGGGTACGTTCCGCTCGCCTGCTTGTCCGCCATCGCCACCAGGTTCGCCCACTTGAGCGAGCCATAGCTGAAGTACGTATTCGTGTCACCGGCCGCGGAGCTGATGGAGATCGATGGATTGCCCGTGAGACAGGCCCCGGCGGTGCATCTACCGCCGTAGGCGAGATTCGTGAACGACGGCACGGCGACGCCGGCCACGCCGGTTCCCGTTGGTGGACAGTTCCAACCGGAGAAGGTCGTATCCAAGCCGCTGATCGCGGTGCTTCCACCGATTGCCACGGTACCGCGCGTCGTGAGCGCACCGATCTGCCTCACGTTGGGCATGTTGAGCCGAACGAGCATCGCGGCGCGGCGGCGCGAGCTGAGAGACGTGGCGTAGCCGCCGGCCCGTCCTTCCGAAACGATGTAAAAGCCGAGCTGATTCAACTTCGTGATCCGCACCGTATCTACCCAGGAGCCGTCGCTCGCGCGGTACGCCAGGGTGGTCACCGTACCGGTTGCCTGCGTGTTCCATGACTTGCTCCACATGGCGTACGCGGAATCCAGACCGAGCTCGGTGGCGGCCATCGCGCGCTGCTCCACGAGCGAGTTACGCCCCATGCGGTAGTACTGAATGCCGGCCATGTAGCCGCCCGCGACCATGGCGCCGATGACGACGATGGCGAGCAGCGCCATCGTCAGCGCGAAGCCTCGCCGCTCTTGGCTGTGAGTGCTGGTGGGCGAATACATACGATGTCCTCGTTAGGTCCTGTTGCGGAGCGCGACGGTGACCACGAGGGAATCGCTGAAATACCCCTCAGGCCGTCCGGGCATCCGGATTGGTTGTTCAGTCTGTGCTTTGGCGATGATGTCGATGCGTGCGACTTGCGCGGGTGTTGCCGTGACGGCGCCCGTCGAGTCGCGGTACACGAAGCGCAGGCCGGTGCTGGCGGCAGACGTCGAGTAGGCGAGGTACGGCCCTGCCACAGGCTGCATGCTGCTGCAGGTGGCACCAGGGCAGTCCTGGAAGCCCAGATACCATGCCGAGCTGCCCGTGGGCTGGTACAGGCTGTATTTGGCGGTGCGATAGAAGCGGACGACGGATCCTGGCACCACGGACGAGGCCAGCGCGGTCCCGAAGGTGATGGTCTTCGCCGCCGCTGCTTCCGTGGCGTTGGCGGTGTAACCGCTCGAGGTCGGACAGGAGCCGACCGCAAGCGCCGCCGTCACCGGCACCTGCTGCCAGCCGTCGTCGGTGGTCGCGCTCGTTGCCCCCTCGGTGTACACGAACGCCGTATCACCCGTGGTCGGCGCGGTGATCCACGTGGTGAGCGCGTTATTGTTGCTGAGCGTCGTGGGCGGGATCACCGCCGTTAGGCGCGTGACGTCGATGCTGCAGATCACCGAGATGCCCGTCGCCAGCCGGAACTTGATCGACGAATCGGTCATCTGATAGATGTCGTTCCCCACCGACGAGATGCCGCGGAGATCCGACGGCAGCGCTTCGCCCACGTCGCGAAGCGAGTTCCGCATCGCGATCAAGTCTGTAGTGCTCGCGTAGAACTTCTGCTGACCCACGACGATGCGCATCGTGGCCGCGGCCACCAGGCCGAAGATCACGAGCACGAACAGCATCTCCATCAGCGTGAAGCCGGCGCGGCGCGCGATGGGCCTCAGCATGGGATGAGCGTGTAATAGGCCTGCGACCGCATGCCCTTCGTCGTTGGATAGCGGACGGTGAGATTGATGCTCGTGGCGCGCCTCGCGCCGCCCGAGCTCACCCCGCTTGCCGTCCAGGTGGAAATCACGCCGCGGGACGTATCAGCCGACGAGCTGACACTCGTGCAGGACATGGAGCGGAACTGCTCGAGGTGCGCGCTCGTGATCTGCGCGGCGCGCGTCTGGATCGTTCCCCCACCCATGAGCCGCGTCACGAGCGTGGCGCCGCCGGCAAGGCCGAACACGCCGACGCTGACGATCGCCAGCGCGACCATCAGCTCGATCATCGTCACGCCTCGGCGACGCTCCAGATGCATCCTTCGCTTCCTCATAACGAGCATCCTCGGGTAATGATCTTGCCAAGCTTCGAGACGCACACGGAATCGCGATTGCCGTCACGGGTGAGCACGACCTTCTCCGTGGCGCTCGCGCCGATGGCGTAGCCGCGTGAATCGAACTTGATGATGTCGTGACTGGTGGTCGGGATCGTCACGCTGTGCTCCCGAAGAAGATCGTGCGCGCGGCCATATACCACCTGCGTGCCCAACGAGTCCACGGACACGCTGATCGTATTGCCGCTTCGCACGAACCACGCTTCCTTGCCCCGCTGCACGGCCAACGCATGCGCCTGCTCCAGGTAGACCGCCGTTTGCTGGCGCGCCGAGCGCAGGCCAGCGGAGGAGCTCGCGGCATGCAGCCGCGGAATGCTCAACCCGCAGACGACGCAAAAGATCATCAGCACGACGATCATCTCGACGAGCGTGTAGCCCGATCGATTGCGAAACATGCTCCCTCCAGCTGCGGAGAGTTGGCGTGCTCAGGAACATCAGATCCAGCAGCAAATATCTGCGTATTTCATACGAATCGAAGTGCGATCGGTCACCACACCATGCGCCGCCCATGTGTCATGATTCTCGACACATGGACGGCGATGGTTTATCAAGCACTCATGAGGCTCGGCGCTTTTGCCCCAGCGCCCATGCTCACCACACGGGGATGTCGTCGATCCAGGTATTCGCGAGCGGGATGTAGTGGCGCAGCCGCTGCGCCGCCTTGGAGACGTTGCACGAGTTATAAACGTAGCTCTTCGTACCGTTCGCGGTGGCGTCGTCGTTGATGTAGCCTGGCGCCGGTTGCGGTGCACCGGGCAGCAGATAATTGAGACCGCTCACCGTGGCGCCGGACGTCGTGTTGTTACCATTCGACGTCAGCTGGCCGCCGATGAGAATGATGCCGTTCCACATGTTGCTGCCGGAGATCGTGAAATCGCCATCGGCGATGATGATGCCGCGCCCCGCGTTAGGCAGCGAGAAGTTGCCGTGTACGCGAATCACCGGCCAATGCGTCGTGTCGGCGAAATACGCGTCGTTCGGGAAGGCGTCGGGATTGGGCACGTTGAAATCGACCGGAATGGCGTTGTTGTTGAGGATGCCGTTCCAATCGATCTTCACCGTTTGCTCGAGCTGCGTGAGCGTCTTCGTCGTATCGAGCGGCGGATTGCCGGTGGGCGTGAAACCGCCCGACTGCGTATAGTCGCCTTTCGGCACGAGGACGCCGGCAACGGCGGGCTTGCGACCGCACTGGTCGTTGCCGTCGATCTGCCCCGCGTTGCCTTGCTTGTCGAGGCCGGAGAGACTCGTCCACGCGCCCGTGACGTTCATGACGCTGGCCGACCACTGCACCATCAACCCAACAGAGCGCACGCTCGTCGTGGTGTCGCCGCCGCGCAGCTTGCTCAGCGAATCGACGCCGCGGGCGCGCACGAAGAAGAGCGCCGGAATCGTGTCCTTGGTGCCCTGCTGCGGGCGAATCAGGCGCGACACGATCACCGCATAGCCTTTCGTCGTCGCGAACTGCACGCTGTCCTGGCCCGACGTGGCCGTGCTCGGATCGCTGACACACGACGAGCCGGTGAGCGCACAGAGACTGTCGCGCTTCACGAGAAACTTCTGCAGTCCCTGCTCGGCGATGACATATGCGCGATTCTGCCCACGCTGTGCGGTCGTCGTGCTTCCCTCGGCGGCCGTTGCCGCGAGGCCCGCCGCGAGCGCAAAGCTCAACACGACGAGAAAGACGACCACCATCGGCAGCGCGAAGCCAGCTCTATTCTTCATGGAGTGCATAACGATCTCCAGTCCGGCTCAGAAGCCGGGGTGGTTTCGGAACAACACGGCGGTTTCCATCCTGGACTTCTCCGCCACCCGCCCCGCCATCGTCGACGGACTCGAGCCTGTGAGTACGAGCGAAACGCCAACGAGGCTGTCGAGCACCAGGGGTGCCGCGACCGTTGACGTGTCGATGTTGCGAACGAAGAACTTGAAGCGAGAGCCGGCGTCGAATGGAGCAACCAGCTCGTCCGCCGTGCGACCCTCGATACGCCGCAGGAGCGCCGTCCGCCCCGGGTACGCCGTCGAGGGCCCGAAGTAGTAGAGCACGTTCTGATAGAAGAACGCCGGTGCGCCAGGCTGCAGACCCGCAGCCAGCGTCAGGGGCTTCACATCAGTCGGTCCCCACGAGCGACCGCTCACCGTGTCGCTTTTGATCTTGGCGGTCGACGTGCACAGACTCACCGACGACGACGTCGTTGGCACGTTGGCGACCGTGTCGGTCACCGGCACGTACGCGTACTGTTTCGTGGCGCGATTGCGCCATGCATAGCCGGCGTACTTCGCCATCGCTTTGGCCGCGGAATCGACAGGGAACATGCTGATCACGGTGGCAGCGCTTCCGTTGCCACACACCAAGCCGACCGCATACGGGACCTTCACGCTGAGGCTATTCGGCGACGCGAGCATCACGCTGCCGGGCGCGTCGCCGCCGTCGTGAACCATGCGCAGATCGGAGAAGAGCAGGTTCATCGACGTCTGGCTGATCGCGCGCGCGTCACGTTTCGCGCGCTGCAACGTGGCCAGGCGGCTCTGGGCCAGCATGAGCCGCGTGAGCGCCGAACCGAGCAGGCCGAGAATCACCACGCAGACGATGATCTCGATCAGCGTGAAGCCGGGGCGCCGGCGCGTGGATGTTGAGAAGAGTCGAATCATGGTTGCACCGTTAACACGAAGCGACGCCGAGCGACGTCCCGCAGAGGGGACTGCTGCGGAGCATCGTCATACTTTCCTGGAGCAGCGTGTCACTCGCGTAGCCCGTTTGGGGCACGATGGTGATCGCGATATTCGCGGTCTGGCCGATGCTGCTATTTCCGCCCGCCGTGATAGTCACGCGCCGCGTGTAGGTGAAGTCGCCGAGCGTGAAGTTCTTGGTGGCCGGAAGCACGGTCGTGGTGAGGCTCGCGAACGGCAGCGCGCCAATGATGTTCGCCTGCTGCTGCATGGCAAAGGTGCGCTTGGCGATCACGTCGTTCCGCCGGTTGGATTGCGAGAGACCAGCCGAGATGTGACCGACGAACGTCATCATGATGCTGAGCAGCATCACGGCGATGATCACCTCGATCAGCGAGAGCCCGCGGCGCTGTCGCGGCGCACGGCTCTTTGAATGATGCCTATTGGATGCGTAAATCATCGGTGCCTCACTTCACTTGGACCATGCCGCCTTTCGAGACGCGGATCTGAGCGCTGTCCGTGTTCGACAGGAGCGTGATCGACATCGTGTCGGACGCGAAGCCGTTCGGATAGATCTCGAGGACGGACGGGTAGTAGCGAACGTTGCTGCCCTTCAGGTTGTAGCGCGAGCCGAATGCGGTCTTGCGATACGTCGTGGTTTGCGCGCGATCGGTGACGAGCACCTGCATCGCGCCGGTGTCCACGCGAATGCGCACGGGCCGGCGAATGCGTCCCGGAATGGCGAAGCCGCTCCGCAAATCATTGGCGATACCGTACGCCGCCGATTTCACGCGCTCGTGCCCGAGATATTTCGTGAAGTGGCTCATCGAGAGCCCGGTGACTACCCCGACGATCACCAACACGGTGAACAGCTCGATCAAGGAGAAGCCACGGCGTGGCAAAAGCATGAGACCCTTGTTGTTGGCGTGGCGCGACGGGTGAGATAGCCGCGCTGATCAATCCTGAGACAGGCACGAAGTGCGCCCTGTCACCCGATCCGTAGACAGTGACTCAACCGACGGCGCGCTCGCTAGTTAGGCATTCTCGTGACCGATTTTGCGCGTGCCGTTCACTTTGTTTGCTGTGCGATCTGCACGATCGGAAGGCGATTCACCGCGGACAGTTTGCCGCGGACGGTTTGTCCCGATCGAGCGCGCGACGTGACACAACGCCCGCCTAACGGCTGACGCAGCGATTCGTCGCCCGCGATGTCTCCTCGTTAGGCGCGACGCTCGTCGTCCGCTTGACCTGGGCCATCCGGGCGCAGCTTGCGCCGCGTCACCACCTCGGCCGCCTGCAACAGCACAACGAGCTCCGCCTCCGGCAGCTCGCTCCACCCTTTGGGAATCGGATACAGCCGGCGCTTGTCCTCGCCCGACATCGCCTCGAACACGATCCACCCGGTGTGATACAGCTTGGCGAGATAATCCTCGTCCTTGGTTCCGGGACTCAGGTCATCCGGCATCACATCCCAAGCGCGCCACGTCTGCCCGCGGCCATCGGTGAATTCGCGAACCGCCATTTGCCGGTCCTCTTATGAGGGAGTTGGTCCAGCCGAGCCCATGCACGTTTCGGGCGAGCGGGTTGAGGGTGCTGCGGGGTGCGGGGTGCGGGGCGCGGGGGCGCGGGGGCGCGGTGGCGCGGGGGCGCGGGGGCGCGGAACGGGAAGCGGAATGTCATCCTGAGGAGCGTAGCGACGAAGGATCTGCTCTTCGCGCCGTTCGCGCGCCCCTACACTCAGCACGCGGCATTCCAACGGTCTCGCCGCCTCGAGAGCACGACCATCCGAGCCGGTAAAGCCCGGATTACCCGGAGGACCCGGATCGGCTCGTCGTGTCGAGAAAGATCGCGCGCCACGCTATTTAGTGGTTCTTGGGTTGCGCGGGCCCGGTTGCCGTGCCGTCTAGAAAAAGAATGGTCGCGGCTCGGCACGTGGTGCTCATTCTCCATGCGGAGAGATCCGAGTTCATCCGGGTAATCGCCGAGGCGAGGCTTGAATCGTCGCGATCGATGACAAGCGGGCACAACCCACAACCAATTAGTGGCGCGCTTCTTTCGTGATGTCAATCACGACCCCAACAACAGGCGGCGAGCGAGACAATGCGACAATTCCGCGACGAGGCAGGTGTGGACTGGCAAGTGTCTCTCACGCCCCGCGGGAGCGATGCCGTGTCGCGAGAGCATTTCCTGCCGGAGGCCTTCCGCGAGGGCTGGCTCGTGTTCGAGTCGGCAAACGAGAAGCGGCGGCTGGCTCCGGTACCTTCAGACTGGGAAGCGCTGTCGGCCGATGCGCTGAAATCGCTGTGCGGCAAGGCGTCGCCCCAGGGACGCGGGCGGGCCGCCTCTACCGCTAATGGCGAAGCGAAGCCGGCCCTCGCCGCGAGCGCCACACCGACCACGCCCGACACACTCCGGCCGCAGCTGTACAAGGCGGAGCGCCAGCTCGACCAAACCATCTCCGAGGTGTGCGAGACGCCCGTGGCGTCGCGCCTTGGCACCGGCGAGTTGATCCGCGTCGAGGAGACGCTCGCGCTCGCCGCCGAAGCGGCGAAAGAAGCGGTCTCCCTGCGCCGGCGCATGCGCGCCGATCGCCAACGTGCGGACGACGCCGACGCACAAGACGAGGGATCGCTGGAGGGAGAAAAGCCGCCAACCGGTTAGTCGTTAGGCAGCAACCGGCGGTCGGCCGGGCACTGCATCCTCTCACCCTGGATGACCCGGAGCAATGGCGCAGCGCGAGTTCACCGATTCGAAGGGCGTTCGCTGGCTTGTGTGGCGCACCGTCCCGTTGGCGACCTCCGTGCTCGCCAGCGACATGCGGAAGGGTTGGCTCACCTTCGAATCCGAATCGGAGCGTCGCCGGCTGCTCCCCATTCCGCGAGATTGGGAGGACGCGTCACCAGAGCGCATGGAGCTGTATCTGCGCGCGGCGCAAACGGTGGCGAGAACGACGCCCATTCGCGGCACTCCACAAATACGTGACGAAGGCGATTCCGCTTAGCGGACGCGAGGGGGCGTGGCCTGGGTTCTGCCTCTCTTCGGCGACCAGCGTGCCGCGATCGCGACACGACCGTGAATCGTGAACCGAACGAGAACCACAATGACTAATCGCCGCCACCTGTGGATCGCCTCAGCGATCCTGCTCACCACCTTTGCCCGCGGCGCGGCAGCGCAAGCCGGCAGTTTAGTAATTGCCCAACCCGAAGCCCTGCCGGCGTTCACGCCGACGTTTGCCACCAACCTGCCGGATAGCGGGCGTGGGCCCAAGACCTTCTTCACTCGGCACGATCTCGTTCCCGTCGGTATCGCCGCCGCGGTGACAGGCGGATTGATGGTCTTCGACGAGCGCATCGGGAAATGGACGCAGACGGCGAGCGTGCAAGGCAGCGACACCCGGCACAACGCCGTCAACAGCTTGACGAAGATCAACGAGACGCCGCTCGCCATCGCCAGCTTTCTCGTATACGGCATCGGCCGCGTTAGTCATTCGGCGACGACCGCCGACGTCGGAGCGCATTGGGCGGAATCGTTGATCCTCACGGACGTCATCAGCGAAGTGATTCGCGGCCCGGTTGGCCGCGCGCGGCCCCGCGTCTCGCAGGACGATCCATTCAAGTTCGAGTTCGGCAAAGGCTTCACACACTTCGAGAACCGCTCGTTCCCCTCCCTGCACTCGGCGGTCGGCTTCGCGACAGCGGCCTCGCTGCTCGAGGAGATTCGCGTCCACAATCCCAGCGCCACCTGGTACGCCGCGCCATTCCTCTATGGGTTCGCTCTCATTCCAGGGTTGTCGCGCATGTACCTCAATCAGCACTGGGCGTCGGACGTCTTCGCCGGTGCGTTCGTGGGCCAGTTCCTCGGCAACCGCGTGGTGCACTACGCGCACACCCACAAGCGCAACAAGCTCGATCGCGCGCTGCTCGCGATGTCCGCGCAGCCCGACGGCTTCGGCGGCACGCTAGTGATGATGAACGTGCAGCAGCTCTTTGGTGGGAACTAACCCTGGCTTGGTTGTCATCCTGAGCGAAGCGAAGGATCTGCTGTTCATGGCGCCTTCCGGACTACGGGGGCATCCAAGCCTCTCAAACCTTTGTACGCGAATGGCGCGAATAACTGGGCGAATCTCTCCGTGAGCTCTCGAGACGCCATGCTCCACGAGTCGGGATGAATGCTTTGTGAACGGCACACCCATCTCGCTCCTCGCACCGAAACATCCCGAGGCAGTTCCCAAAGAGTTGTCCGGGCTCGTTGAGCAAGGAAACTGATCAGCGCATGGAAGGATTCGCTGCAGTTCTTCGCGTCATTCGCGTACTAACTCCCTTAACTATAGGGTTGGGGCATTCAGTCCGCGCGCATCGACGTCAATGGATCGATTCGCGCGGCGCGGAGGGCAGGCACGGCCCCGGCCACCATCCCCACCGCGGCGATGAGTGCCGGAACGGCGATGAAGGTCAATGGGTCGAGCGGCGCCACACCGTAAAGCACGCTCTCCAGCGCGCGCGTCAGCACCAGGGCGCTGAGCAACCCAACCACGATGCCGGCGGCGAGAACGCGCGCGGCGCCGCCGAGGATCATGCCGAGGACGTCGCCGCCGCGAGCGCCTAACGCCAACCGGATGCCGATCTCCCGCGAGCGCTGCGACACGCCGTACGACATCACGCCATACACGCCCGCCGCCGACAGCAAGAGCGCGAGCGCCGCGAAGGCGGTCAACAGCACGAGGACGAGCCGGCGCGTCGTGAGCGAGCTCGCGATCACGTCGTCCATCGTCTCCAGCTGAAAGATGGGCGACTGGGGCGCGACGGCGCGCACCGCCTCGCGTGCCGATCGCGCCAGCGATGCTGGATCGCCCTGCGCGCGCAGCACGAAGGTCATCGCATCGGTGTTGTAGAGCGCCTGGCTGGCCGCGAGATAAAACTCCGGCAGCGGATCCTGGTCCAGCCCAATCTGCCGCACGGCGCGCACGACGCCAACGATGCGGCCGCCCTCCGCCTCTCCCGATATGAGCCGTCTGCCTAACGGCGATCCGTCCGGGAAATAGCGGCGCGCCAGCTCGTCGTTGATGATCACGACGTGCTCAGAGCTTCGCGCGTCGTGATCGTCGAACTCGCGCCCGGCGACGAGCGGTATCCGCATCGTGTGGAAATAGCCGCTGCTCACGATGCGGATTTGTGCGTCAGGGATGCGCGAGAAGTCCTTTTCCAGCGGCCGGCCGTCGATGCTGAAGTATCTATCGGAAGCGTTGCCCTGAATGGGCAAGTTGTTCGTGAATGCCGCCGCGCGAACGCCCGGCAATGCGCGAAGCCGATCGAGCACCGGCGCGTAGAATCGCGGGAAGCGCTCGCTGTCCGCGCCCGCCTTCACCGATGGCGCACCCGCCCGGAACGTCAGCACACGCTCGGGGGAGAACCCCGGATCGGTATCCAGCAACGCGACGAAGCTGCGTATCACCAGTCCCGCCGACACGAGCAGCACGAGCGACAGCGCCACCTCGGCGGCAATGAGCGTATCGATCGCCCGCCGGCGACGCGCGCCCGCGCTCGTGCGGCCGGCGCCCTCCGTGAGATCCTCGCGCAGATCCACCTCGCTCGCCCGCAGCGCCGGCACGAGCCCTACGAAGACGCCCGTACCTAACGAGACGGCGATGGTGAAGAGCAGAACGCCCGGCTGAAGGCCGATCGACTCGGCGTGCGGAAGAATCGCCGTGGCCATTCCGCGCAACGCCACGAGCGTCACCCGGGCGACGAAGACGCCGAGCAGCCCGCCGGCAAGCGCGAGGACGGCGCTCTCGGTGAGGAGCTGCCTAACGAGCCGGACGCGCGCCGCACCAAGCGCCGTACGAATGGCGATCTCCCGCCGGCGGCCCGCCGCGCGCGTGAGCAGGAGATTGGCGACGTTGGCACAGACGATGAGCAGCACCACGCCCACGGCGCCGAGCAGCACGAGCAGCGCCGGCCGCACCTTGCCGACGATCGACCCAGCGAGCCCCATCACCTGGATGCCGCGATTGTGCTGCGCGTCGGGGAACTCGAGCTCGAGGCGGCGGGCGACGACCGACAGGTTGGCCATCGCGCGCGCCGAGTCCACTCCGGGGGCGAGGCGGCCAACCACGGCGAGCGAGTGATTGCCGCGGTTCGTGGGGTCGCCGACGGACCGCCAATCGAAGGGCACCCAGAAATCGTTATGCAGCGGCGACACCGGGAAGTCGAACGACGCCGGCATGATGCCGATCACGGTGGCCTTCGAAGGGCCGAGGGTGATTGCCGAGCCAACGAGCTTTGGGTTGGCCGCGAAGTGGCGACGCCACAACCCTTCGCTGATGATCACCACCGGCGCGCCGGCGGGTGGCTGATCGGCGTCGATGAAGGTGCGGCCGGCCAGCGGGCGCGCGCCCAGTACGTCGAAGAGGTTGGTCGTCGCGCGCAAACCGCGCAGCCGCTCCGGCTCGGCGATGTCGCCAAGGTCGCGGCTCATCGGCATGAAGCCGGCGAGTCCGGTGAAGGTGCCCTTCTCTTTCTGCCACTCGAAGAAGTTGGCCGGCGCCACGGAGCCCGTCGCCGATCGGCGGCCGGCGCTGACGTAGGACTCGTACGCCATCACGAGCCGCTGCGGATCGCGAAATGGCAGCGACTCGAGCAGCACGGCACGAACGACGGAGAAGATTGCCGTGTTCGCGCCGATGCCGAGCGCGAGGCAGAGAATGGCAAGTGCCGTGGTGAGTCGTGCTTTCGCGAGTGAGCGCACCGCGAAGCGCATGTCCTGCAGGAGCGATTCCATCGGTCGGCGTCAGCGTGAGGGTGACCCTTCGCAACGCCTGGTTGGACAGAGGCTCGGTCGGTCAGGTTGAAACCGTTCGTCCCTTTTTCGCGCGAGCTCGGTTGAAGGTATTTGTACGCGAATGACGCGAACAACTGGGCGAATCTCTCCATTCGCTGAGCAGTCTCCGCGCTCAACGAGCCCGGACGACGATGCTTTGGGAACTGCCTCGGGATGTTCCTGTCCCCGAACGCCGCCAATGCGTGCGAATCCAAGCATTGATAGCCGGCCGCGACGGGGTGCGGCCGCTCGCGTGCCTGACGGCTTCTCAAAAAGTCTTAATCGAGGAGATATAGGCATGCCGAGGCGGCAACCTATGCCAGGCGGCGTATATGGTCTCTGGCTTGCCGTGTGTAGGCGCGTCGGATTCACGGGAGCGTCTCTATTGGAGAACCGCATCGATCAGTTGACGAAGGAAATTGCCGGGCGCATCCGGCCGGTGATGGCGCACATCTCCGAGGAGGAGTTCAGTCAACTTGTAACTCGAATGGCGGCGCTCCAGCAGAAGTACGAGCTGCGCACACGAAGCGACTTTCTTGGCTTCCGAGGGAACCGGTAGCCTGAGCGGCATTGCCTAACGGTTACGACCTTCCCAAGCGCCCTTCACCGTCAGGTGCGGTAGTACGCCTGGATGCACCACAAAATGACGCGCCGAAGGAACGGGAATTCCCGCCTATCATTTCTGTTGATTTGAGGCCCATAGCTTGGCGCTGTCATCACCGCGTTGCATCTTACTTCTTCGACAGGTAAGACCAGGCCTAGCGACGCCCCGACGGGAGGGTTCATGCGCGCACCCCACATCGAAAGTGACGCGGTCGCGGAGCTGGTGCTGCTGCAGGCGGCGGAGGTCGAGCTGTTGGAGACCTTCCAGCTGTTGAAGGAGCGTACTGAGGTGATGCGTCGACATGTCCTCGCGTTGCGGCAGGAGGCGGTCCACGTGCGGGCGATGCGCAGACCGGACATTGGGTCACCAACGGCACCACTTCGCGATGTTTCAAGAACAGCGTGGAAGGCGCTGCCACTAATCGAGGGCTCCCAAGCACGGTGCCCGAAGTGCGAGTCGCCTCTCAAGCCGTTCCCGCTGGCCACGAACGCCCTACTCGTCTGCGCAGACTGCGGCTTCGTCGCGAAGCCTGTCCGAGCGAGACACTCATGAAAACTGAGAGAGCTCTCATAATCGGCTTCGCGGCCGCCGTCGTGGGTGCCTGTCACTCTGCCAAACCGCGCCTCCCCGAGACGCGATCCGCGGACCGGACGGTCTTCACGGACAGCCTGCTCCACAGCGAGCTCTGCGCGCCGCTCAAGGTCGGTGAAGATTGGCGGAAGCTCTGCACGCCAAAGGACCAGCGACTCGAGCTCAGGAAGCCGCAGCCGGAGCGGCAGCCACCGCGGGTCCCGTAGCGATTCGTGATGTTCGTCACCTTTTGGGTGTGTCGCAGGAACAGATGAGGCCTTATACTTGCCGGCCTCTCGAACCTCGCCGAACACTCAGGAGGAAGCGATGCGTAGCGTAGGACTCCGAGCGATGTTGCTCACCGTGATGGCCGCGATCGGGTGTGGAAAGGGCGTCGATGCGACGTCGCCGTCGGCCGTGTCGCGGCAGATGCTCCAAGAGCCCAGCTTTTCGCGGGAGGGTCGAGAGGAGCGTGTCACGGGAGACGTGCAGATCTACCTCCCCTCCTTCAACAACGCGCTCGAGCGCTACAGCCTCAGCGCGATCAAGCACGGTGACGGCGACGTGTCCGGTGAGCTCAACGAGTTCAGCGCGCAGGACGGCGGCCAACACATTCACGCCCGCGTCTACTGCTTCACGGTGGTCGGCAACATGGCTCGGCTCGCGGCGCAGATCGAGAAGACGAATGTGCCATTTGGCCCGAAGGGCAGCTACGTAGTGTGGACGGTGTTCGACAACGGCCAGGGGCGACGGAGTGCTCCCGATCAAACGAGCGACATCTTCTTCGGGGCAACCCAAGCGGTGGCCGAGCAGCACTGCAAAGTTGGCTTCAACCTGGCGCCCTATTTCTCGAGCGTCCGCGGCAACCTGCAGGTGGACTAGCTCGCGGGGCGCGCGAGCTGGTCGGGGGATGACAACCTCGAAGCTCTACGACGTCGCAGACGATGACGAAAATTGATACGGGCTGACCATTCGCCGATCTTGGCGAATGGCCGGCCCGTTTTCGGAGGATGCTTCTACCTGAACGGCGACAAGCACGTGAGTGACTGACTTCGAAACGGAGCCGCGCAATGAACCGGTATTTCATGACCTCGATTGTCGTCAGTTGCCTTCTCGCGCGATGTCTCGGCGCGCAAACGCCCCCACCGAAGCGCGGTCAGAACGCCGCGTTCGATCTCAAGATCGAGATCGCGCACATGGACAGCATGTTGTTCGCCGCGTTCAACGCCCGCGACATTACGAAGTTGCGAACGTTCTTCGCGCCGGATCTCGAGTTCTATCAAGACAACGAGGGTCTAGAGCACTACAGCGAGACCATGAAGGACTTCGAGGACATGCTGCGCCAGCCATCGCCGATCCAGCGAACGCTGGTCCCCGGCACTCTCGAGGTGTATCCGATCAAGAATTATGGTGCGATCGAGGTCGGATCTCATCGCTTCTGCCACATGGAAAACGGCAAGCGCGAATGCGGAACGTTCAAGTTCCTGCACGTTTGGCGGAACACCGAGCGGACATGGCAGCTGTCCCGCATTGTGAGCTACGCTCACTAGCATGTGACGGAGCACTTCGTTGTTGCGCGTCTAACGGGTCACCGACCCCCTCGGTACGTTCGGTTGGTACGTGTCGCCTCGTCAGAGCCACATGTATAACACGCCTACGGGACACTCAGTCCGCACGACCCTCGAAGCCATCGCGGCCTCTGAAGACGCGCCGAACGCAGCCTCGATGGCTGCTCTCAGAGCGCGCCTTTGTGCAGCCGTGGACGAGCTGAAGTCCATGGGCTGGCCCATTGAGCGCATCATTGTTCGCATCAAGGAGCTCGGTCGCGAAGTTGGGCTTCCCGCACATCTGTCGGCGCACCGGAACGAACGCGAAGCGATCATGTCCGAAGCCGTTCGCATTTGCATCGAGCGTTACTTCGACAAGAATTGATCCGCCGGGTCCCTATCCCTCATCGATAAAGAGCAGCCTTCTCGATCAGCTCTCGGCATGGAGCCTGCCCTCTGGCGGCCTGGAGCCTCGAGACGGTTTCAGACCGCGCCAAGGGTGACTTTTCCCATGAGCGGAGCAGCGGACGCGCAAGGTTCAGCAAGCGGCGAGAACGATCGCCTATCTGCCCGACAGGAGTCGCCACTGCCGGAACCGCCTTCGTTGCCGAGACAAATTCGGCTCACCCGCAAACAACTCCTCGGACTGCCACTCATAGTCCTCGTTCCTCTCCTTACCCTCCTTGGAGTGTTCGGAGAGCATCAGGGCACCGTCGGTGTCGAACATGGGCCATTCTCGGTCGTCGTTAGGTATCCGGATCGATTTCGGTATCGACAGGTTCAACAGCTGGATATCTCGCTGGTCAATCTTTCCCAGCGAGCCATCGACACGGTTCGCGTTTCGCTCGATACGGCGTACATCTCTCGATTCTCCAGCGTCAGAATCATCCCCACACCGCGCTCCGCGTTCGTTGTCGAATTGAGCGGCGTCGGTCCAGGCGAAAGACGGCTCGTCACTGCTGAACTTTGGGGAGAGCGGTACGGAGTCCACCGCGGGCGGATAGTCGTCTCAGCGGGAACAGACTCTGCGAGTGTCGAGCTTCGCACCTTGGTCTTTCCGTAGCTCAGAGGGCTGCACCGATGGAAACAGTGTTCCGTGTGTGCTTCGTCTACGTGCTCGTCTGGGCGTGCTTTCGCGTCCTCGGCAAACGCGAGCTAACGCAGATGTCTCCATTCGAGTTGGTCACGCTGCTGTTCATACCTCAGCTCTTCTCGCGCGCTCTCACGCGCCAGGATTATTCCATGACAAATGGAGTGATTGGCGCGACGACGCTGTTCACCCTCGTCTTTCTCACGAGTGCCTTGAGCTATCGGTTTAGAGGCTTCTCACGAGTGGTGCAGGCTAGCCCCACGATATTGGTTTCCCACGGTCAACTCGTCGCGGAGAATCTCAACCGCGAGCGCATCGCTCCCGAGGATGTCTTCTCGACGATGCACAAAGTCGGTTTGGACAACCTGAGCCAAGTGGAATGGGCCATCCTCGAGGGCGATGGGAAGATCGCTTTGGTTCCAGCACGCGATCCCCAAGCTGCGGAGCCCTCGATCAGTCGAGCCCTTGCTACGGAAAAACGATAACCCGCCGACAGTGGCGTTGAACGCGGCCTTCGCGATGAAACGGCGCTACCAATTCCGCGCGACGCTCCGGAAGTCGAACAGTAGATCTGTGTACGCAAGCTCCTCGTCCGTGGCTCCTTCACGCGCCAGCGAGATGTCGGACGGAACGATCTCGCTCAGAAGCCACCGCGCGCGGTCTACCGGCCGGCTCTCCAGCCGCTTCATCGAAGCTGGCAGTGGAATCTCCGGCTCCAGACCGGCGAGCACCGCGTGCACTTCCTTGATCGCGCGCAGCTTCTCAGGCCGGCCGAGTGCCCGGTGAATGATCCGGTCGCGCCGTGCCTGGGCGGTCCAACGCGGGATCTGCACCTGGAGATCGGGCGGCACGTCGGCGATGACTTCATCGTGGCAGGCGGCGCAGACGTACGTGTATGGGTCATCCTTCTCGAGCGCTGGCAGGAGGCCGGGACGATCGAGCAGACAGCGCATGCACACGCGGTCCTCGTCCGTCGCGAAATACGCCCGCAACGGATGCGGCAGAACCGAGGCCGCGCGGGAGTCGGCATCTTTCCGTCGCGCAATGTGCGCGAGTAGGATCATCCACTGCTTGCTCGATCGCGCGAGGATCTTGTCGAGCGCGCGCCGCTCGAGCCCATGATGTTTCGACGCCGTGTCGCGATACTTCGCGACGAGCGACTCCTCCACGAGCGACATCGCCTGGAGCATGGCCGTCGTGCTGGCTTTCTGGAGCGCTAGCGTCTGGAGCCGAATCACCGGTTCGATCAGGCCACCGCTCTCCACCTCCCTGTTCCCGGCCATGCGCAGCAAGGTGTTCATCTGCTCGACGTTCGCTTGCTTGCCCGTCTTGGTGGCGTGAAAGAGGATCGTGTAGCCGGGGTGTGCCTCGTGATGCGCGGCGCTCTCGATCGCTCCGATCGAGGCGATCTCGAGCCGGATCAGTGTTTCGAGATTGCTCATGACACGTCTCCACCCTCCTCGTCACGAAGCCACCACGGATCCGGTGGTCCGTCGCCCCGCTCGAGGCGCACCACGGCCATCTTCTGAATCGGCTGCTTCGACACCGGGTCCCAATGCTTCGGCATCAGATCGTTCGCCGCGGTCGTGCTTTCGAGCTCGCCGAAATGAAACGGCATGAACACCACGCCGGGGGCGACGACGTCGCCGACTTTCGCCGGCGCAGTCACCGAGCCACGACGTGAGATGAGGCGAAGCTGGTCGCCGTCCGCGATCGAAAGCTTCGCGGCGTCGCTGGCGCTGATGGCGATGAACGCTCGTGGCGCGGCGTCCGCGAGGAGCGGCGCCTTCGCCGTCTTCGTTCGCGTGTGCCAGTGATAGACCTGCCGCCCGGCCACCGCCACGAATGGAAACTCGTCGTCGACATCCTCCACTGGCCGCTCGTAATCGCCGGCGAGCAGAAAGGCTTTGCCGCGCGAGTCGATCTTCTCGCGATACTCGCGCAGCGTGTGCTCATGGCCTGTCAACAAGTCTTTCTCATAGCTCTCGGCGATCTCCCAATTGGTGGGGAATTGTGCGTCGCTGTAGAGGCGCACGGTTCCATCGGGCGCCTTCTCGTTGCAGGGCCATTGCACGCCGCCGCGCTCGCGGATCATCGCGTATGTCATCCCGGAGTAGTCCGGAATCGTGCCCTTCGAGATACGTCGCCATTCGTTGAATGCTTCCTCGGGTGTCGTGAACTGGAGCAGCGGCAGCCCGTCACGATCGGTGAAGTGCATCCGGTGCGCAAACTCGAGAAAGATGTCCAGATCCGATCGCGCCTCACCCGGAGGGTCGACCGCTTTCGCGACATAGTTGACGCGCCGCTCCGCGTTCGTCATGCAGCCTTCCTTCTCTCCCCACATCGCGCTCGGCAATACGATGTCGGCCACCAGCGCCGTCTCCGTATCGGCGAAGCAATCCTGCACGATGAGGAAGACGCCGCGCAGCGCGTCGAGCTGAACGCGCCGGTCTGTCATGCTGACCGCCGGATTCGTGCACACGTTCCACAACACCTTCACGTGCCCCTTCTCGCAGAGCTCGAAGATCTCCGGGGCCGATACGGGTCGCTTGCCTAACAATTCCTGCGGCACGTTCCAGCGATCGGCGAGATCGCGCATGTGATTCGGATCTTCCCAGTTGCGATAGGCAGGATATGTCCCGTCGGCGCCCGTCTCGCGCGTGGACATCGAGCTGGGTTGTCCGGCGAACTGCAGCGGCGCCGAGCCGGGCTTGCCGATCTTGCCCATCAGCAGATGCATGCTGTTCACCGTGGACGCCGCCATCGTCGCCTGGTTCGTTTGATAGACACCCTGGATGCACGTCGTCACGGTGCTCTTCGATCTGCCGATCCATTCGGCTGCCAGCCGCAGCTTGTCGGCTGGTACCGAGGTGATCTCTTCGACCAGATCGGGCGTGTACTTCGATACCGTCGCGCGGAAGCGGTCGAAGTAGACTGTGTGATTCGCGATGAACTCGCGATCGATCCAGCCGTTCTCGATGAGCAGATTGCAAATCCCGTTGAGCAGCGCGACGTTGGTTCCCGGCCGCAGCTGAAGATGGAGATCACCTCCTGCGTCCACGCTGAATGTTCGCCGCGGATCGATGACGATGATCTTCTTCTTGGATTTCGCCGCGAGTGCACGCATCCAGAGCACCGTCGCCGTCTCGGCCATGTTGTGGCCCATGAGCACGAGGCATTCGGTGAGCTCCACGTCTTCGAACGAGCCAGGAGGTCCGTCCGCGCCAAAGCTCTCCATGAGGGACGACGCGGTCGTCGCCGTGCACAGTCGCGTGTTCGCGTCGATGTTCGACGTCGCGAGACCGGCCCGCGCGATCTTGCCGATTGTGTAATACTCCTCGAGCAGCAGCTGCCCGCTGTTATAGATCGCGACGGCATCTGGCCCCTCCGCCGCCATCGCTTCATTGAAGCGCTCGACCATGAGCTCCATGGCGTCGTCCCACGAGGCCCGGAGCAATTGGTCTCCGGAGCGGATCAGCGGATGCAACGCTCGCGTACCATGCCGGTTCGCGTACCACTGGTTGAGACCTTTCGGTCCGAGGCGGCCTCGATTGACTGGATGATCGACGCGCCCGCGAACGCCGACGATACGTCCATCAGTGACGCCAACATCGACCCCGCAACCCACGGAACAGATGCCGCAGGTGGAGTGTGTCCAGTGGTGGACGGAAGCTCCGTGTTCGACCTGGCTGAACTCGCGCGGTTCCATGGTGCCCTGGTGAAAAGGGACACCGATGGGTGCAAATATGGTTCCGGCCCGCGAGCTCGCCGGCGGCAACGCCGGGGCCATAGAAGATCAAACACTGCACGTGCTGAATGGGACAGGTGTCTTCGCATACGTTCTTTGATTGGTACGTGTCTGCATCGGAGCCGTCTCTCCGTCAGTTCTATCACCTGGCTATGAGTTTCGAGACTGTGTTCGACGTTACCCGAGCGGGGTTTCGGGCTTGGTGGGCCTTTGTGCCTTTTGTCGGCGTCGCGGCGATTGGCTTTGTGGCTTCTGCCATCGGCGTTGGCGCCGTCCGGCGCATGGGCAAACTTTGCGCTCTCGCCGCTATTCTCTTCGCAATCATCGCGGAGTACGGGGCGTATAGGGACTACTGCGGCCTGAGGCTCGCGGTAGAGCAGCAGCGCTTCACCTCTGTCGAGGGGACAGTAGTCGATTTCGTGCCCGGTGGATCAGACGGCCACCCGCCCGAGCGCTTCTGTGTCGGTGGACACTGCTACTCATACAGCCCGGCGATGATCAGTGCAGACTTCAATCGGGTGAGCGGCCGCGGTGGCCCGATACGCGCTGGCCAGACTGTGAGAATTGCCGACGTCGGCGGCCGAATTGCGCGTCTGGAAATCGAGCGGGGCGGAACGAATCGTCAGTAGTTGCTCATCCGCTGACTGGCGAGCGGTCCGAACACGCTGAGCGAGTGCGCCGCAGTCTCTCAAGGCTTCTTTGTCTTCCGCACTGCCTGAGTGCCGGCTGTGTCTCCCTTGATCAGCAACAAGCTGTCTTTAAAGCCGTGCTTCAAGTCCAGATGCGGGCCGCCATCACCAGGCCCTTGGCCGTGAATTGATGTGCAGGTATCGGGGTCGATTTCTTCCTCCCACTGGGACCACCCCGCGACGAGCGGTCCGTGAACAGTATAGCGACAGCTGCCGTTAGGCAGACGAACGCCGAGGATCAATACACGTTGCTTCGTCGAGCCAATGGCTTTGTGGCGAAAGACATGGGGGCCGCTCAGGTGGAAGGAGTCACTGACAACAACCGTGTCTCCGACAACCTGCGCCTTAGCCGGCGAAGCGATGCCGAGACACAACCAGGCAGCCAACAAGATGCGCATCATTGAATCGCTCCCATAGCCGGAGAACGATCTAGCCATGTTCAGTGGCACCATCGATCGACCTGGCAGGCGGTACAGCTCGATCTCGATCATGATCGTGGTGCTCGCGAGTTGTGGGCCATGGGCGCCGTTTGGCAACGCGAGAGTCGCACCGGCGGAGCCACAATGGCTTTCCGCGAGACGAGCGTGATCTTACCAGATGCGCGGGATCAGCCGGAATCGCACGCGCTCCATGTATGCGACGTACCCAGGCAACGCCTCCCGAAGAAATCGTTCTTCGAGTTGGAGTCGTTGAACCATGAGGGCCAGTGGGAGCGCGGCGCAGAGTACGGCAAGCCAGGACTGCAGCCACAAACCGAGTCCAACGAGAATGAGCGGATCGGCGGCGTAGAAGGGGTGCCGGACCAGCGCGTAAGGCCCCGAATCGACCACGACATGCGCGCGTTCGGTCTGTAGGCGAACGACGCTGACAGCGAAGGCATTAGCTCGGAGGGCGAGACTCTTGAGACTCCATCCGAGCACAAAGAACAAGAGGCCTAACGCGGCGGCAGCTGGCATTGGTGCCGGGAGCAGGTGCCAGTGGAAAACATCGAGGCCGGCAATCAAGGGAAGTCCAAGAAAACCCGTCGCGAGCACCCCGAGGAGTAGAACCCTGTCTGCCCTTCGTTGCGCCTGGTGGATGGGTAGGCGCGCCCGTTCAAGCATGAGCGAGGCATTCACGCGGTAGACCGCGACGGCACCGAGTACGCGAACGATGAACATTGCGGCGAGCAACACCCAGGCCCGCGGCCACGCGATCGTCCCTGCCGCCGCGAACAGCAGGAGAGCCACGAGGAGAGAGTCAGCGGTGAGGCGCAAAACAATACGGAACATTATCCTCGCAGCGATGCGCGTTGCTCATTCGTGGCGGATCAACGTCGAGGGATCGAGCAAGAGCGCGCGCCGCGCCGGTATCCACGTCGAAATCAAGCCGATGAGGAACATGGCCACGACCGCCGCGACGAGCACCACTGGGTCGCGCGGTGTGGCTTCATACACGATCGAAGCGAGCACGCGGCTCGCGAGGAGCCCGACGACCAGACCCGCGAGAGAGCCCACCGCGAGCACCCGAAACGCCCGGCCGACCGCCGCATTGATGACCTCGAGATCACCCGCGCCTAACGCCATGCGAATCCCGAGCTCCTTGAGACGCTTGCTGAGCGAATACGCGGCGGTGCCGAAGATCCCCGTGATGGCGACGAGCGCGCCCAAGGCACCGAGGATGCCTAACGCGACCGCCGCGGCGCGGGGAGCGAAGAGCGCTCCGTCCATGTCGCGCGTCCACGTCTCGATGGACGCGGGCAGACCCGGATCGAGCACGCCGAGCGTAGCGCGCACGGCCGCCGAAAGCTGCTCGGGGTGGGCCGCCGAGCGGATGACGAGCCATGTCTCGCTCGACGGCACCTGAAGCAGTGGAAAGAACATGGCCGGCTGCGGGTCCTCGGCGAGGTTCGCCGTGTACTTCCCGTCCTCCGCGACGCCAACGACCTGGATGCGAGCGCCGTCCGGCAACTTGAAGAAATGACCGAGCGCGCCGTTGGCCGACGCGAAGACTTTGCGGACGAACGTTTGATTGATGATCGCGACTCGGGGAGCGCGTTGATCGTCGTGAGACGTGAACGCGCGACCGGCGAGAAGTGACGTGCCGGCCGCCTGGAAGTAGTCAGGCGACACGCTGTACCTGATGGCATCGGCGGCAGCGTTGCCGGGTCGGAGATCGGCAACGTCATCGCCGAAGACCTTCGAGCTGTTCCAGCCCAGATGCATGGGCGGCGTTTGCGCGATCACGCCAACGGTCGCCACACCGGGTATCGTGCGCATCGCGTCGGCCATGCGTTGCTGTATCGCGGGCATCCGGTCTGGAGCGTACCCGGACGTCGTGAGGTCGGTGTCAACCAGCAGCACGTGTTGCGGGTCAACGCCGAAATTCCCGTGGAGCGACCGTTCGAGTCCGCGCACCGCGACGAGCGAGGACGTGACGAGCACCGCACAGATCGCGATCTGGAGCGCGAGCAGCACGTCACGCATCGCCAGCCGGCGGCGGAGTAGACTGGCCCCGCCCGACTTGAGGATCTCATACGGGTCCGTGCGCAGCACCTGCCGAACTGGTACCGCGCCGAAGAGAAGCCCGCTGCCGACGCTGAGCAGCAGCGCGACGAGGTAGACCCGGACATCGGGCTCGATTGGCAGGTTGACCGCGAATTGCGGGAAGGGTCGCCACGTCGCGAGCCAATGGAGGAGGAGCACGCTGCCCCAGAGACCAATCGCGCCGCCGACGAGCGCGATGAGCACGGCCTCCGTGAACAGTTGGCGAAGGATGCGGCCACGGCCGGCGCCTAACGCCAACCGCAGCGCCACCTCGCGCGACCGATCGGCGACGCGAGCAGCAAAGAGGCTTCCAAGATTGGCGCACGCCGCGAGGAGAATGAGCGCGGCCAACATCATCAGCGCGATAACGAAGGCGTGCACGGGTCGCTCGAAGGCGTCGGGGCCGAGCGTGGACCACGCGAGCACGAAGCTCATCTTGTCGTTGTCCTTGGGATACGTCGCCTCGAGCCGCGCCCCGATCGCGTTGAGATCCGCGACAGCTCGGGCGTTGGTGACAGTTTCCTTGCGGCGGCCGAACACGGCGAGCCATCGATTGCCGCGCACGTCCAACATGGTCCTGCCGTCCACTTGCGGCTGTTGTACGAGTGGGACGAAGAAATCTGCCGCGAACACGAGCACCGTGCCGCGAAAGCCGGGCGGCGCAACTCCGATGATCGTGAAGGGGTGGCGGCTCAGCTCCACCGTGCGGCCGATGAGGCCGCGATCGCCAAGGAAGTGCGCGCGCCAATACGCATATGTGAGCACGATGTACGGCGCGCTTCCCGGTCCATGCTCATCCGACGCATGAAAGAAGCGGCCCAGATACGGGCGTATGCCGAGCACGTCGAAATAATTGCCGCTCACCTCATAGACCCACGCGCGCGTGGGAGTCCCGCCGCCTGCATCGAGCCAGGCCTGGTCGCCGATGAATGCCGCGAGCGCGTCGAAGCTGTGGGCGCGATCGCGGAGATCGAGATAGTTCGGGTACGATTCGCCCGTGAAGTGATCGCTGGCGCGCTCGACGGTGACGAGCGTCTCTTCGTGCGGCAGACCGAGCGGCCGAAGAATGAAGCCATTGAGGGCGCCGAACACCACCGCGTTGGCGCCGATGGCGACGGCAAGCGTCACGATGGCCGCGATGGAGAAGCTGGGCGATTTTCGGAGCTGGCGCACGCTGAAGCGGAGATCGCGAGCGAGGGTCTCGAGCAAGCCGCCGGCGAGTGCATCGCGCGCCTCTTCCTTGAAGCGCGCCTGGCCGCCGAATTCCACGCGCGCCTGTCGTTCTGCCGCGGTGCGATCGAATCCGGCGCGCTCGAGATCGTCGGCGCGATGGGCGACGTGCGACCGCACCTCGTCGTCGAGCTCGCGCTCGAGCGTGTGGCGATGAAGAAAGCGGAAACCTAACGAGCGGAGATACGCGATGACGCTCATGCTCCCTCCGGCTGTGCGCCCAACGCGAGCGCGATGGCTGCGGCGAGGCGATTCCAGCTCTCCGTTTCCTGGCCGAGCCGTTTCCGGCCTGGCACCGTGAGCTCGTAGAATTTGGCGCGGCGATTGTTTTCCGAGATGCCCCACTTGGCCTTGAGCAGGCCCTGACGGACGAGGCGAAACAGCGCCGGATACAGCGCTCCCTGCTCGACGAGGAGCGCGCCCTGTGAGATCTGGCCGATGCGGAGCAGGATGCCGTACCCGTGCAGCGGCCCGAGTGAGACCGCCTTGAGAATGAGGAGGTCGAGCGTGCCGGGGAGGAGCTGGGCGGACGCGGGCATGGTGGAGCTCTCCTAATGGGCTAAGGAGAGTGTCTGCTCATTCTCCTAAGCTGTTGAGGAAAGCATATTGTCTCTTTCCTAAGCTGTCAAGGAGAGACAGATTCCGCGGCGAAGCGAGGGACCTGCTCTTGCTCGCTATGTTGGCAAGAGCGATCCTTCCTCCCTTCGCTGCTCCGGATGACCCGTGCGCTACGATCCCGCCAAGCGCGGGTTGTTCTGCTTCTACCTAAGAATCCCGTCTTGTCGAATTCCGGTCAGCTCGTTCGTCGATAAGTTGAGGCCACGGGCAACTCCCTTGGCGACGGCACTACCACAATCCCTTTCAACTCGTGTAAGCCCATGCTCACCTCGGATCTTCGCTTCGCGCTGCGCAGCATCTCCCGCTCGCCGGGCTTTGCCCTCGCGGTGATCGTCACGCTCGGTCTCGGCATCGGCGCGAACACGGCGATCTTCAGTGTCGTGCGCGGCGTCCTGTTGCGTCCGCTGCCGAATCGCGACGGCGACCGCCTGGTCTATCTCCGCCAGTCCACGAACACTCCGGGCGGCGAGGACATCGCGTTCTCCGTGCCCGAGATCAACGACTTTCGCGAGTCGTCGAAGAGTCTGGGAGGCATCGCCGAATACTCGCCGTACACGGTTACGCTGGTCGACAATCATGTCGCCGAACGGTTGAACGTGGGCCTGGTGACGGGCAACTACTTCCGCGTCATGGGCCTCTCGCCCGTCGTCGGCCGTGCCTTCGGCCCACAGGACGATGGACGCGGCGCCGCTCCCGTGATGATCCTGACGCACGAGTATTGGGACAAGAAGTTCGCCGGCGATCCGGCCATCGTCGGCAAGACGCTGCGCGTCGGCGGCAAGGTGGTCACGGTGGTGGGTGTGTTGCAGTCGGCACCGTCGTTCCCGGCGAAGATCGACGCGCTGATGAACATGGTGAACAGCGAGCATCACCTCAGCGCGACGATGGTCACCGGCCGCACCCATCGCATGACGGAGATGGTCGCGCGGCTGGCGCCGGGTGCGACGCTCGATCAGACGCGGGCCGAAGTCGCCGGCATCACGGACCGGGTGCATCGGCAGTATCCGGAGTCGTACGACGCGGGATCGCACTTCCAGGTGGCCGTCACGCCGTTCCGCGACGTGCTCGCGCAGAAGGCGAAGCTGACCCTCTTTCTGTTGATGGGCGCGGCGGGGTTCGTGTTGATCATCGCCTGCGCGAACGTCGCGAACCTCACGCTGATGCGCGGCGTTAGGCGCGAGCACGAGCTGGTCATCCGGGCCGCGCTCGGCGCGGGCGTAGCGCGGCTTCGCAAGCTGTTGCTCGTCGAGAATCTCCTCCTCGCATTGATGGGGAGCGCGCTCGGACTCGCGATCGCGTTCGGCGGCGTGCGCATGTTGACAGCGCTCGCGGCGCGCTACAGCCCGCGCGCCGACGAGATCCGCATCGATGGCGTCGTGCTCGCGTTCACGCTGGTGCTCGCCGTCCTCATTTCCGTCATCCTGTCGTTCGCGCCAAGTCTGGCGAGCGAGGAGTCGCTGAACGCGTCGCTTTCGGCGGGTGCGCGGCGTTCGACCAACGTCCGCCGCCAACGGCTGCAGCAGGCGCTCGTGGTCGCGCAGGTCGCGGTTTCGGTGATGCTCCTGACCGGCGCGGGGCTGCTGACGCGCACGATGCAGCAGCTCTCCGAGGTGAGCACGGGATTGACCAGCGACGCCATGCTGACGATGGAAGTCCCCAAGGACTTCAACGGCGCGAAGAAGGAGGAGATGATCGCCGATTATCAGCGCATGCGCGAGCAGCTCGTGTCGCTCCCGGGTGTGCAGCAAGTGGGACTCGGATCGACGATGCCGCTCCGCGCGGGCGGCATCCTGCTCGACGTCAAGGCGGAAACGCATCCGCTCGCTCCCGGCGAGGCGCAGCCGCAGGGCGACTATCGCAGCGCCAGTTCCGACTACTTCCAGGCGTCGGGTATTCCGCTGCTCAAGGGCCGCACGTTCACGGCGAACGACAACGAGAGGTCGGGGAAAGTCGCGATCCTCAACAAGACGCTGGCGGATCGCTTGTTCGGCAGCCGAGATCCGATTGGCCAACGGATCGCGTGGACTGGCGACGTTCTCCGCTTCATCGGCATCCCGGAAAACGACTGGCGAACGGTCGTCGGCGTCGTCGGCAACACGAAGGACGGTGGTCTCGACGCGGTGCCGATGCCCGCGGTGTTCATTCCCTTTCCGCAGAGCGATTTCCCCATCGGCGGCTTCGTCATCAGAGCGAAGGGCGATGCGGCCGCACTCGCCCCCGCGGCGACGAAGGCGCTGCGCCAGCTCGCGCCGGATCAACCGATCGAGCACGTGATGACGGTCGCGCAGATCCGCGACGAGAGCGTCGCGCCGCGGCGACTGAATGCGATGCTCGTCTCGTCGTTCGGCCTGCTCGCGCTCATCGTTGCCGCGGTCGGCATCGCCGGCGTGCTCGCATTTGCGGTGAGCGCGCGCACCAACGAAATCGGTATTCGAATGAGTCTCGGCGCGGATAGCGGCCGCGTACAGCGCATGATCATCTCCGAGGGTGGTTTGCTCGTCGTCCTCGGGCTGGTCCTGGGCATCGTCGGTGCGCTCTCGTTGTCGCGCCTGATGCAGGGACTCCTCTTCGGCGTACAGCCGCACGATCCGGTGACACTCGTCGGCGTCTCCGCGGTGATGGCGCTCGTCGGGATTCTGGCGTGCTGGATTCCCGCGCTGCGCGCCGCGCGAATCGATCCGGCGGTGGCGTTGCGAAGCTAGAGCACTGTATTCCGTGGCGCGATGAAGTGAATGTCACCGAACTCGTGCCAGCGATAGCGGCGTTGGATCGCCGTCTCGTAGGCGCGCGTCAGCTCGTCTCGCCCCGCGAATGCTTCCAGCATCGCGAGATGCGACGCACGCGGTGCATGAAAGCCGGTAATCAGGCCGTCCACGACCCGTGGAGGGGCTTCACGGGTGACCACGCGGTCGGTCCATCCGGCGTCCGCATGTACGAGCCCATCACCAGTGACCGTCTCGAGCGCACGCACGACAGTGGTTCCGACAGCAATCACACGTCCTCCACGGCGCTTTGCTTCGTTCACGGCTTCCGCGGTTTCCTCCGGCACGCGATAGCGCTCCGGATAAGGAGCTTCTGCACTCTCCAAACTCGATACACCGGTGTGGAGCGTGAGCGCGACAATGCGAACACCGCGCACCGTGAGCGCCGCCAGGACACGTGCCGACAGCGGACGCCCTGCCGATGGCATCTCGGCGCTCCCGGGCTCACGCGCGAAGATCGTCTGGTAGTATGAGAGCGGCCAGGGCTTCGGCACGTAGGAGTAACGTATCGGCTCCCCATATCGGCACGTGTAGGGGACGAAGCCGTTAGGCAGCGTGAGCGCGGCGCGCCAGAGACGCGTGGCGTTGCCTGACGTTCCGTCTCTCCGAGGCCACGGCTCGACGAGCTCCGCCTCGACGTTGGCCGGTAACCGCACGCGTTCTCCGGCCGCGGCGTCGCGTAGCGCTGCACTGCCCTTCCCGATCGCGTGTCTGAGCTCCACGATCCAGTGGGCTTCGTCGAGTTGCGTCGAGAGATGCAGGCGAACGTTGTCGTCAGGGAAAGCGACTCGAACCGCTGGCAGCGAGGCGTTGATCGTGGCGCTGTCGTTGACGACGAGAACATCGCCCCGCTCCAGGAAGCTCGCGAGCTGAGTGAATTCTGTGTGATGGATCTCGTCCGAACCGATCCCGGTCACCATCAGCCGCACCTCGTCACGTTCCAGGCCCCGCGCCTCCGGCGGCTCGGGCGCCGCGAGCTCGTCCGGCAGCTCGAACTGAATGAGATCCTCGAGCACGTCCGTGGTCATGCCGCACTCTCCCGCGCATTCGCGAGTACGGTACCGAGTGACGCCGCGCTGTATCGGCCGCTCGGCAGAGCATCCTCGAGGAGTGTGATCAATGCCGGGACGCGCACCTCCGGCAGCGGCCGATCGCTGATGTCCTCGCCGGGGTATGCCGCCTGATGCATGTCCGTGCGCAGATCGCCCGGGTCCACCCAGTAGACACGGAGCGTCGGATTCTCCGCCCCGAGTACGGCGGTGAGTTGCTCGAGTGCTGCCTTGCTGGCGCCGTATCCTCCCCAGCCTGGATACGCGTTGACTGCTGCATCGCTCGTGATGGAGAGGACACGAGCGCCCGGCTTCAGCGCATCGCGCACCGCCTGGAGCATACCTAACGGCGCCACGACATTTGCCTCGAGCACCGAGCGCAATGCCTCCAGTGGATAGTCCAGGACCGGCGGCAGCGGGCTCGGGCCAAGTGCACCGGCGTTGTTGATGAGGGCATCGAGTCCGCCGTGCCCGCGCGCCAGTACCGCCAGCGCGTCGCGATGGCGAGCGTCGGTGACGTCGCCGGGAATTGCCGCGACGTGGGTTTGCCGGGCGAGGTCGTTGCGGACGGCGCCGAGCCGCTCCGCGTCGCGCGCCGTGAGAATGAGATTCCACCCGCGGTGCGCGAGCCCGCGCGCCAGGGCGAGGCCGAGCCCTCGTGAAGCGCCCGTGATGAGGGCGGTGCGTTCTGTCGCGTGCATGTGTTCTCCGGTTGTCGGTCCGGAGAAGCTACAAGTTAAAGTGAACTTGAAGTCAAGCCCTCCGCGTCCTACCTTTGGCTCATGAACGAATTGCTCACCATCGGCGAGGTGGCGCGGCGCAGCGGCGTCGCCGCGTCCGCGCTCCGCTTCTACGAGGAGAAGGGGCTCATCGCCTCCGACCGCGAAGGGAGCGCGCAACGTCGCTTTCCGCGGCACGTCCTCCGGCGCATCGCCTTCATCGTCTTTGCGCAGCGCGTTGGACTGTCACTCGACGAGATCGCGCTCGAGCTAGCGAAGCTTCCACCGAATCGAGCGCCCACCGGGCGCGACTGGCAACGGCTGTCGGCCACGTGGACGTCGCGCATCGACGCGCGCATCGCGGAGCTGGAGCGTCTGCGCAGGGGATTGACGCAGTGTATCGGGTGTGGGTGCCTCTCACTGGACCGCTGCCACCTGGCCAATCCAGGTGATCGCGCCGCGCGTCTGGGCGCCGGCCCGCGTTACTGGCTCGGCGATCGCCCGCGGCGCGCCTAACGACTTACAAGTCGCCTTGTCGAGATCTCACCCGGTACGGCGAGCGGGTCGAGGACTCGTATTGGGGATCGCGCCGGCGCACGAGCAGATCCTTCGCTGCGCTCAGGATGACAAAGTAAGGGTCCGGCTCGGCGCTGGCTCGAGTCCGGCGCGACGGTGGGAGGGTGATCGTGGGCGAGGGGTCCGGAGGGGCAGCTATCGGCACTCCTGCCATTCGGTCGGGGATGCCTAACGGCGCACGGAACCAATGGCAGGATTGTCCATAGTGCCCCGGAGGATCCCCCGCCCGCGATCACCATGACGCGGAAGAATCCCAAAATTCCCGGAAGATCCCAGCTATCAGAGCCAGCAGCGAGCGATCAGACAGTCAGCCGAGCGACGAGCGCGCCGTCCATATAAGCGCTCGTCGCTGAGCTGCCATCTTGGCTCTCGTAGCTCGCGGCTTACAGCTCACAGCTCAAGTAGTTCTCTTGAATCTGTTAGCTCCCAGCTTGGCTCTCGCATCTGGGCTCGCCCTAACGGGTGAGATGCCTGCGCAGCCACTCGAAAAGGCCCGAGCTGATCGCTCATCTCTGCGCTACGATCCCGCCAACTTCGGGTTGTTCTGCTTCTCGGACGTCGGGATCGGAAAGCAGAGATCCTGCTGAGTGAGATACGATGGCGCACCGTTCGTGCCCGTGCCGGGCTGCTCGAGCGGCGACATTGTACCCGGGGCGTTCGCCGCCTTCCAGCGACGGAGGTCGTTCAGCCGGCGACCTTCCAGCCAGAGCTCGATCCCGCGCTCGCGTCGCAGTGCTGTCCAGCCGTCGTCGGTCGTCGCCGCTGTCCACGGCTGCAGGTTGAGCGCGACCCGATGCTTGTTGATCAACGTCATCGCTCCCGCGAGATCGCCGCCCGCGAGCTTCGCCTCCGCCTCGATGAGACGCATCTCCCAACCCGTGGAGAGATTGATGCCCGCGTCCTGCTTCGCAAACTTCATTTCCTTGTGCCAGGTGACCCGGCCGAGGCTGAGGACCGCGGCATCGCCCACCGCTTGATTCGGGTCGCTCGCCCACGGCACGCGCGGGTCCTTCGTGTCCGTGTAGTACTGGTCATAGACGGTGTTCCACACCGTGTGCGCGCGATACGGCTGATTCGCCGTCGACCAGAAGATGCGGTTGTACTGATCCTGATCGGTCGTGAAATACGGCATCGCGTACACGAAGTTGTCGGCGATGGTGTTCGCGTCGGCAACGGCCTCAGGGAGCTTGCCCAGATCCAGCCGCACCGCCGCCCGGGCGGCGTGGGCGACGTTTATGAACTTCGTAACGTTGGCTGCCGTCGCGATTGCCAGGGCCTGGGTGAATTCGGAATCGGCGCGGGTGAGAAACACGGTGTACGCGAGCTTGCCGCTTCCGTCGATCACCGCATCGCACATGTTCTCGCCGAGCAGACGATTGGCGTAGCCCGCCCAGATCGCGATCTTCGCGGCGAGCGTGTCGTTGGCGAAGTTGGTGCCGAGGCTCGTCGCGAGATGTTTCGCGCCGTCCTCCGCTTCGAAGCGCGCCCGCTGGGCGAGCTGCCAGTGCGTGTTGGTGTCGTCGTCGAGCAGCTTGCCGACTTGCTGCTGCGCCGAAATGCCGAAGCTGCCCGTACTCCCGGCGGGAAAGATCTCACGGGCAACGGCGCCGCCAGTGTACGCCAGCCAATTGAGCGCGTCCGACAGATCGCGGCCCGCGCCATTCACGATGCCCGCTGCCGTCGCCCGGTTATCGAGATTCTGCGCGGGGACGGGTCCGGGATTAGTCACCTTGAAATCGCAACCGGCGACGGCGCCCGTCAGCCCCAAGGCCGCCGCTCCGAGACTGTATCGAATGAGTGTACGCATATCGAAGATGCTCCAGGCCAGAGTGTTCGATCAGAATTGGAATTGCAGCCGCGCCATGACCGTGGCGGGCGCCGGGATCTGCTCCGAGATGTAGCGGACGGTGGCGTTGAAGCCGTCGTTACCCGCCATCTCGGGATCGAACATCCGGAAGTCCTTGTTCTTCCACGTGAACCAGTTCTGCACCGACACCGAGATGCTCGCGTTGTGCGCGCCCGGCACGAGGCGCTGCGGCACGGGCGCGCGGAGCGTCACGTCGCGCAGCTTCGCGAAGTCCGCCTTGAAGATGAATTCGTCCTGACGCACCTGCGCCGAGTTGCAGGTGGCGCGCTCCCGGGCCGTCCAGTTATTCTGGTTTCCATCGCTGGCCTGCTTCGCGTACGCATCGAAGCACATCGGCCAGCGCACGGCGCGCGACAGCGCCTGGTACGACGCGTCCTCGTCCAGATAATTCCCGCCCTGATACTCGGCGCGCGCCGACAGCTCGATGCCTTTAGGGAACCGGAGCGCCGTCGTGAGGCCGATGATGCGCGTGGGCTGCGAAGGGCCGAAGAGATGGTTCTGCTCGATGATCGGGTCGGCGATGTCATTCGCGTTCGTGATATACCGTCCCCGGAGCACGGCGAGCGGCTGACCCTCCATCGCGAAGCCGTTGCCATTCCCCGCCGGCGAAACATTGAAGGGCGCGGCGCCGCCGAGGCTGACCACGCGGTTTTTGTTGAGCGCGATCGTCGTCCCGAGCGTCCAGGTCAGCATCTGGAGCTGGAGGGGCGTGGTGTTCAGCGCCAGCTCCACTCCGTTCTTGTCGAGCGTGCCGATGTTCTCGAGCTGCCCGGTGAGGAAGCCTCCGGATGGCGGCGGCGTGAGGCTGATCAGAGCATCGGTCGTGCGCGTACGATAATACGTGAGGTCAACTCCGACGCGCCCGTTGAGGGAGCTCGATTCGAAGCCGACCTCCGTCTCCGCCGAGCGCTCGGGGCCGAGATCAGGATTTCCTAAATTGCGCGTGCGCAGGGCGGGCGCTCCGCCCCAACCGACAGCGTCGTAGCTCCGCAAATAGTCGAACGCCCCGGGCGAGCGGCCCGCCTGACCGTAGGCGGCGCGCAGCTTCATCGTGCTCGCGAGCTTGTTCAGGAAGCTCGACTGCCAGAACGATTCGTCCGAGATCACATACGACGCGCTGAGCTTCGGATACGTCTGCACGCCGAGATTGCTCCCGAACGCGCTGTACTTGTCGAACCGCGCGCCGCCGGTGAGGAACAGCCGATCGCGCCAGCCCACAATCTCCTGCAGAAAAAGGCCGCCCGTGAGAATGCGGAAGCGCGACTCCGTGCCGATCCATTGCGAGCCGGTCGATACCGTTGGATCGCCGGGGCCCCCAAAGCCTGTCGTGTACGCCTGTACGTCGCGGGTGTCCGTCATCGACGCCTGACCACCCCACGCGAAGGTCGAGCTCAGCCCCTTGATGCCGTGCTCGAAGCTGCCGACATAGTCCAGCGTCAGCACCTGGTTCGCCCATTGCTCGTCGGAGAGCGTCCCAGTCGGGGACTCCGGGAAACCGAATGGTCGCAGGTTTCGGTTCTCGACGTTCGCGCGATCCAGCCCGAGCGTGAACTTGTTGGTGAAGCCGCCGAAGGGCGCATAGTTCACCGTTCCGCCGAGGATCACGCGATTGATCCAGGTATTGAGTTGATACTGAAGTACCTGGGAGATCGTGTCGATGTTGGCGCTGCCATAATAGTTGCGATTGCGCCGGAACGCGTTCAGCGTGAGGCCGGCGGCGTTGTTTCCCGCCGGCGTGTTGCTGATGTGATTGTTCGTGTAGCTGCTGTTCCAGTCGACGCTGAAGTTCTGCGTCGGGGCGAAGGTGAAATTCGCGCGCACGCCGTACTTGCGTTCCTCGTCGAGTGGCATGACGCCCTGATTGTCGTCGAAGCCCCCAGAGAGGAAATAGCGCGTTCCACTGGACCCTCCGCCGGCGACCGACATGTTGTAATCGCTCTTGATTCCGTCGCGCAGCCACGGGTTCATGTACAGATACTGCGCGCACTTCCGCTGGCCGAACTTCGCGCTGCAGCTGCCCGAGGTCGTGTCTGTGGGATCCACGCCATCGAGACCGAAGGGGCGCTCGCGATTGAAGCCTTGCGTCGTCTCGAAGTTCCACATCGGAGCGCCGACCGAACCCCGCTTGGTGAAGATCTGGATGACGCCGGCGGCGGCCTCCGTTCCATACAGGGTCGTCGCCGCCGCGCCTTTCAGTACTTCGATCCGGTCGATGTCATCCGGGTTGATGTCGTTGAGTGGACTGGCATTGTAGTTGGTGCTGCGGAGGTTCGAGCCCGCGGGTGGAACGTTCTTCGGGTACTCGTCACTCCGTGTGCGCACGCCGTCGATATAAATGAGCGGCTGATTGGAGAGAGCGACGCTTGTGTTCCCGCGCAGGCGGATCGAGGCACCGGCGCCCGTGCTTCCGGTGGAGAGCTCGACGCTCGCCCCCGCGATGCGGCCCTGCAGCATCGACGAGACGTCGGTCTTTACTTCCGGAGTCTGCGCGGCCTCCACATTGCCAATCGCATTTCCCACTTCGCGGCGTCGCGCCTGGCCGGCCGTCCCAGTCACTACCACCTGGTCCAGCTGCACGGCCGTTGGCGACAGCACGAAGTCCGCCGTCGCGCTTCCCTCCGCGCTCACCGTGACGCTCTGTTCGTTAGGCGCGAAGCCGAACAGCCGGACTCTCACCCGCTGCGCTCCGGGGGGCACGCCGGGGATGGCGTAGCTGCCATCGTTGCGGGTCAGCGCGCCGAGGCGGGTGCCGGCAATGGTGACTTCGGCGTTGGCGAGAGGCGCCTGCGTCCCCATCTGCCTAACGGTGCCGCGAACCGTGCCGGAGCTGCCCTGCGCGTGCGCTCGCGGTGCCAGGATCAGCATCAACGCGACCGCGGTGGTGAGAGATACCATTCGAACAGGAGCGACCATAACGCCTTCCCTTCGGAGTGATGGTGGAGTGTCGCGAGCACGCCCTGGCGTGGCCAGGGCGCCCCGTGGCTGACGTCAGCCTGACGATGCCTGACGACCTTGAATCGGCACTACCATCTCTCGCGGCCCGGGCGCTGTCAACCCAGGGCGACCGTATTGCCCACCCACCGGCCTTTTGGCGGTAGCCGAAAGGGAAACCTGGCGTTACGATGTGCGAAGATGGTCAAACGGTCCCTCATCAGGTGAGACGCGTGCGTCGAATCCCCGATTTTGGCGCGGCAGCGTTAGGCGCCGCGTGGTGGCTCGCTGCGTCCGGGTGCTACTCCTACGCGGCGCTTCCGCCAGAGGGAGCGCGCGCCGGAGAGCACGTGCGGATTCGGGTGTCCGGCGCCGAAGCCGAGCGTCTCGAGCCGCTCCTCGGTGCGGGCGATCGTCGCATCGAGGGCGAGCTGCTCGAACAGGGCGACTCCGGGATCGCCCTCGGGGTCGCGCTCCCGAGCCCGACGCAGCCGGACGCCCTTTCGCGAAGGCCCCAACAGCGCATCGAGATTCCGAAGACGGAGCTTCAGGAGATGCAGTTGCTGCGTCTGGACAAGCTGCGCACGTCGCTGCTCATCGGCGGCGTGGCGGCGATCGCGGTCGCGATCGCCGCGAGTAAGGGATCATCGCTGCTCGGCTCCGGAAATTCGGGAGGAGGCGCGAACGAGGATCGGATACCGGTGTTCGTGCCGCTCAGGGTGCGTTTCGCGCTACCCTAACGGCGAACGCTGTTCAATCGTGACGGCTGGTCACGCCTCGGGAATCCGCATGCCATAGGACTGACGAGCCGTTCGCTACTGAACGCGCGTTGCGACGAAGGCGTGCGTCACCGCCTTGGCCCCCGTTCCCACCACGTATGCCCCGACCACGTCGCCGCGCGCGTTCACGCCGAACACCCGCGTCGCCGTCGTACCCGCGACTGGCATGTCGATCGTCGTGTAGCCCGCGTCGGTCTCTACGAAACCATGAAAGCCCGTAGCATTCTTGTACGCGCCAACGATATCGCCGCGAGGGCTCACGTCCCACGCGTTGGTGGCGCTGCTGCCCGGCACCATGAATGGCGTGAAGGCGCCATTCTCGATCGTGTAGCCGTGCGTCACGTTCGCCATGTCGGTGAAGAAACCAACCTGAAGCCGGCCGCTCGGTGTTGAGCCATTGTTCATCGAGGCCGGGACGCCGATGTCCGTGGCACTGTTCCCGGCGATCACGATCCCGTGCATACTTGCCATCATGTCCATATCGTGACGACAGCCGAGGATGGTGCCGTCAGGGAGGATTCGCTGCGGGATCTCGTTGAGATGATCGGGATAATGAACAATCTGAAATTCGCCCGCCGCCGTACGCTCGAATCCGTGGTCCGCCGCGGGGTTCGCGGCAAGCTCGCCATTGTTCCAGTGATTTCCCACCACGGCACCGTCGGCGCCGATTCCTCGGACTTGAGTCTGTTCTACCACTCCGGATTGCTCGCTCGGATAGTCCACAGTGCTGAAGGTGCCATCGTGAACGACGAAGCCGTGGAATCGTTGCGCGGCGTCGAGGTACCATCCCGCGATGTCGCCGCCGGCGTTGATCCCTTGCGCGTTTGTGAGGATCGCGCCCGGCGCGTCGATCGTGGCATAGCTGAACGTCGGAGTGGATCGATCGAAGTTGGGCGCCATCACGTCCAGCTTTCCGGCGGTCGTTGGCGCGGTTGGAGAGATTTCCGAGCAGCCGGCGACGACCAGCCCGAGCGCCGCGGCGATCGGAAACACGAGAAAGGTCGTCGTGCGCGAAGCGAGTCGATGGTGTGGCATCCTGCCTCCCTGGGAGAGAGCGACGTGACGCGATGACCCACTCCACCAGGTCCTCGCCGGTATTGGTCCTCTTAACCAGTACGCGACAAAACGCCTGAAACGGGGCCACACGAGGCGCGAGAGGGTTGCTCGGCCCCACCCCTCACCGTATGCTAGGCATGCCATGCCACTCGTTGATCAGTCACGGCGAGCCGACGACGGCCGCGTTTCGGAGACTGACGCAAGTAGTGGTCAGTCCGAGCGGTGGTATCGCGCGAAGACGCTTTTTCTCGAGGCGCTCCAACAGCCAGCGTCCGATCGCATCGCATTCGTTGGCCGCGCGACATCGGACGACCCCGCGCTGAGAACTGAAGTCGAATCGCTGTTGGCGAGCGATGAAGCCGCGGCGAGCTTCGCCGAAATCCCGGCGGCAGGGTTGCTGGGCAGCATCCAATCAGATGAAGGGACCTTAGTCCCGCGGCTCGCGCCCGGCACGCGGCTTGGCGCTTACGAGATCACGAGCTTCATCGCGGCCGGCGGTATGGGCGCGGTGTACCGTGCGAGACACACGGTTCTCGGGCGCGAAGTCGCGATCAAGACCGTCAACCAGGGGCTCCCCGATGACGGTGCCAGGCGACGTCTGATTCGTGAGGCGCGGCATGCCTCGATGCTCACGCATCCGAACATCTGCGCCATCCACGACGTGGGCGACGCCGACGGCACACCGTTCATCGTGATGGCGTACGTGAGCGGCAAGTCGTTAGGCGCCATCGTGCGTACCGAGATCGCGCCCATCGGCGTGGCGCTCGACTATGGCATCCAGATCGCGCGCGCGCTCGAGCACGCGCACCAGCGTGGCATCATCCACGGAGACCTCAAGAGCAGCAACGTGGTCATCGACGGCGAGAACAGGGCAATCGTTCTCGATTTCGGTCTCGCGCGAAGAGTGGTCGAAGAGAATTCGTCGGTTCAGCGTCAGGAGACATCGGCGACGAACCCAAACGCGCTTGTCGGGACGCTGAGCCATATGGCGCCCGAGCTGCTACGAGGCGAGCGCCCCGATGCGCGATCTGACGTGTGGGCGCTGGGCGTTCTGCTCTACGAGCTGGTGACGGGCGAATTGCCGTTCTCCGGACGAACGCCGTACGAGATGACGTCCGCCATACTCGGCGATGCACCGCGCCCGATCGGAGCGCGAGTGCCACTCGCGGTGCGATTGATTGTCGAACGGTGCCTGATCGAGGATGCGCGCGGCCGTTATCAACATGCACAACAGGTCGCGGAGGCGCTCGACGCCGTTCGGCGGCAGCAGACGTGGCCTCTGATCGGCGGGCTCCTCGTTCGCAGGCGGCGTCGAACGCTTCTCGCCTTGGCCGCGGCCAGCGTGGGGATTCTCGCACTCGTCGTTGGCGGTGCCAGGCTGCGCCGCGCCTTCGATTTGCGTTTACAGCATAAGGTCGCGACGCTGGCCATTCTTCCATTCGCGAATGCCACAGGCGATTCCGGCGCCGCTTACTACGCCGACGGCGCTACGGACGCGCTGATCTCACAGCTCGGCGCGGCGAGCGATGTTCACCTCCTGTCGTCCGCGTCCACGAGGCGCGTGGCACACACCGTGAAGACGGTGACGGCAATCGGCGCGCAGCTTGGCGCGGACGCCCTCGTGCAGGGCGAGCTGCGTCGAGCTCGCGACACGATTGCACTCGCCGTTCGACTCGTGAGACCCTCGGATGGGCACGTGCTGTGGTCCGACAATTATCAGCGAGGTGCACGGGATGTGCTCGCCCTCGAGTCGGACGTCGTTCGCGATCTGGTGACCGCGATCAACCACACTATGCGGCCGGAATCGCGCGCCCAGCTCGCGAACGAGCGCGCCGTGAGCCCGGAGGTGTACGAGGCGTATCTGAAAGGGCGGTACGAATGGAACAGGCGTACGCCGGCTTCATTGCAACTCGCGATCGGGTATTTCACGCGTGCGGTGCAACTCGATCCGACGTACGCGGCCGCGCATGTGAGCCTCGCCGACTGTTACAACCAGCTCGGAACAGTGCTGGTCGCCGGTGGCTCTCCCCGAGAATATCGTCCGCGCGCCGCGGCCGAAGCGATCAAGGCGTTACAGATCGACCCAAATTCCGCCGAGGCGCATGCGGCGTTAGGCTATGTATGGCACTACGACCTGCGGTGGGCGGATGCGGAGCGGGAGTTTCGACGCGCCATCGAGCTGAACCCCAGCTTCGCGCTTGCGCGTATCTGGTACGCGAACCTCCTGATGGGGCGGTCACGAACATCGGAGGGAATCGAGCAGGTGTACGTTGCCCGCGACCTCGATCCGTTCTCGCTCGTGGTCAACACCAATGTCGGCTGGGTGCTGGACATGGCTGGCCGTCACGACGAGGCAATCAGACAGCTTACGCAGACACTCACGCTCGATTCCAATTACGTGCAGGCGCGGTCGCGGCTTGCCGGCGCCTTGCTTTCCGCCCATCGCTTCGCCGAGGCTCGTGAGCAGGCGGATCGCGTCATCGCGCTCACCGACTCCGCTCCGTTGGCACTGGCGATGGTGGCGCTGATTGACGCCCATGCAGGCCGCCGCGACACGGCGCGTGTGCTCCTCCGTGAGCTGCTCGCGCGATCGCAACACGAGTATGTCCCGTCACCGCCGCTGGCCCACATCATGGGCCAGCTCGGCGACATCGACGGCGCCATGGCCCAGCTGCAGAAAGCCTTCGATGAGCGATCGAATGCCATTGCCTATCTCGGAATCGAGACCGCGTTCGCACCACTGCGGAGCGATCCGCGCTTTCAGCAGTTGCTCATTCGCGCGGGGCTCAAGTGAGGGCAGCGGGATCGGAGTCTCCGCCACAGGACATCACCGTTCTCCTGCTGCGATGGTCTGAGGGCGATCAAGCGGCTCTCGACCAGCTGATGCCGGTGATCTACGCCGAGTGCCGGCGTATCGCGGCGCGCCAGCTTCGATATGAGAAGCAGGATCACACCCTCGACCCCACCGCGCTCGTTCACGAGCTGTATCTGCGGCTCGTCAATCAGCGGCGGGCGACGTGGGAGAACCGCGCGCAGTTCTTTGGTATCGCCGCGCAGCTCATGCGCAGAATCCTCGTCGATAATGCGCGTGGGCGCCTGAGGACGAAGCGCGGTGGTTCGGCATTACTGGTATCTCTCGACGCCGCGGCGGACACGCCAAGCGATTCTCGCATCGCCGACGTCCTGGCGATTGACGAGGCGCTCGACCGCTTAGGGAATATCGACCAGGAACAGGTTCGGATCATCGAGCTGCGGTTCTTCGCGGGGCTCACGGTCGAGGAGACCGCACATGTTCTGGGACGATCGCCTCGCACGGTGAAGCGCGAGTGGCGGCTCGCGAAGGCGTGGCTGTATCGCGAGCTTCACTAAATGTCATCCTGAGCGAAGCGAAGGATCTGCTGTTGCGAGGTGGAAGGAATGACTATACTGGCCGTCGTCATGACAGTTGCGCCGCGATCCATTGATGACTGAAGCTCTCGGCCTTTCGGTTGATGCACGCAGAGCGCTGGTGCGGCGCGGGCTGCAGTTGAATGCATTGACTCTCGTTTATAACACGCTCGAAGCCGTCGTGGCGCTCATCGCCGGCATCGGGTCGGGGAGCGTGGCGCTCATCGGCTTCGGTACGGACAGCGTGATCGAGGTCTCTTCCGCGATCGCGGCCCAGTGGCGGTTGCGACTCGAAAGCGACGCGAAGCGCCGCGCGCACGCCGAGCAAATGACACTTCGTATCGTGGGCTGGTGCTTCGTCGCGCTCGCGATCTATGTCGCGGCGGACAGCGTGAAGACGCTGTTGCTTCGCGAGGCGCCGGATTCGAGTACACTCGGCATGATCGTCACGGCGCTCTCGGTGGTGGTGATGCCGCTGCTGGCGCACGCAAAGAGACGAGTTGCCGGCGGGCTCTCGAGTGCCGCGCTCCGGGCCGACGCGCGGCAAACATCACTCTGTGCGTATCTCTCCGCGATCACACTCATCGGGCTGGTGTTGAACTCGACGCTCGGGTGGTGGTGGGCAGATCCAGTTGCCGCGCTTTGTATGGTTCCAATTATCGCGAAGGAAGGCATCGAGGCGATTCGCGGCGACGGATGCTCTGATTGCTGTTGAGCAGTGCGCCGGTCAGCGCGCCCAAGGAGAGCGCGACTAGATCGGATCGCCGGGCGAACGGACGAGCGAGAATGACTGCGGCGCCGCGCCGCGTATAGCTCTCCGTAGGACCAGCGTCACGAGCCCGGCCGCTGCAGCGGCGTGAACCTGATCGTCCGACTTGCACTGTCATGACGTCCGCTACGGCTCGCGCGAAGTTCGCAGCCTCACCAGCAGCTCCGGAAGACGAGCCCGCCGACTCAGCAGACGATAATGAAGTTTCTCATTATTTCCCCGTTAGCACTCGCTGATGCAACGTGCGGCGACAACCGGACTTAGCCAGACAGCGTGTTGAGCATGCACTGATCGAACGTCGCTTCCAAACATCCGAACAGATTTCTCTGGCGCCCATCCAGCGACCTCGTTATAGTGGCCCCCGCAGATTTGGGGTGAGTCGTGCGAATCGTTGCGGAGACGTCATTCACAGAAGAGCTTGGCCTCAAGCTCCCGGATCACTATCGCGTCGAGTCACAGCTCGGACGCGGTGGTATGGGCACCGTCTTCCGTGCGCGGGACCTGAAGCATGGCCGCGCCGTCGCCATCAAGGTTCTCCACCCCGAGCTCTCGCACACCGTCGGCGTCGAACGCTTCCAGCGTGAGATCCAGATCGCCGCCGGGCTGCAGCACCCTCACATCCTCCCCGTTTTGGATTCTGGTGATGCCGGTGGCTCGCTCTTCTTTGTAATGCCGCTGGTGGAAGGAGAATCGCTCCGAGCACGACTCAATCGCGAATCACAATTACCCATCGACGAAGCCATCGGGATTGCCGCTCAGGTCGCGGACGCACTCTCATGTGCTCATAGCCATGGCGTCATTCACCGCGACATCAAGCCCGACAACATTCTGCTCTCCGGCGGGCACGCGGTCGTCGCCGATTTCGGCCTCGCACGCGCGGTGTATCGAGTCGACGCGACGCCCCTGACTCAGACCGGCGTGGCGCTCGGCACACCGCTTTACATGAGTCCCGAGCAGTTCGCGGGCACTGCCGTTGATGGGCGGGCCGACCTGTATAGCCTCGCCTGTGTCGTTTACGAGATGCTCGTAGGTCAGGCGCCGTTCACTGGACCGAATCCCACGGTCGTCATGGCGCGGCACTCGATGGACGCCGTGCCTTCGATCCGCGTCGCCCGGCCCAGCGTCAGCGCCGAGCTCGAAGCCGTGATCGCGCGCGCGCTCGCGAAGGTGCCGGCGGACCGATTCCGAAGCCTGGATGAGTTCAAGACTCAGCTCCTCGGGCACACGGGTCCGGCCCCCGCCGCGGGATACGTCTCTCCACGCTCGGCGCCAGCACTACAGGTCACGGATCGGCGGATGGCGCGCTCCGTTGTCGTTCTGGCCGCGGGAGCGGCTCTCGTTTTGTTGAGCATACTTGGAATAAACGGCGCGCGCTTCATTGGTGCACGCCTTCACCGCGGAACAGCGAGCGGCGATCTGGATCTCGATCCGCGACGGATTGGAGTCCTCTACTTCCTTGACGAAAGCCGCAACGGCTCGTTGCAACCGCTGGCGGACGGCCTGACGGAGTCGCTCATCGAGCGTCTCTCGGCTGTGCCGGCGCTCGACGTCATTTCACGCTCGGGCGTGCAGCCATTCCGAGGACGCGAGGTGGGTGCCGATAGTGTGGCCCGAGCGCTGAAGGTCGGCAGCATCGTACGGGGCTCGGTCGCACCAGGCCCGGACAGCAGTGTCCGAGTGACTGTTCGGCTCGTCGACGATGCCGACGTGGAGATCGCGCGGAAGGAGATTGCCGATCACGCGCGCGACGCGCTCGCGCTGGAGAATAGCGTCGCGGACCAGGTTGCGCTCTTCTTGCGCGAGCACCTGGGGTCAACCGTGCAACTGCGTGAGGAAAAAGGCCGCACGAAGAGCACGGAAGCGTGGATGCTCGTGCAGCGCGCGGAGAAGCGCCGCAAGGACGCGGACTCGCTCGCCCGGGCCGGCGCGCGAGAATCGGCGCTCGCTGCCCTCGGTCAATCGGATGAATTGCTCGCTCAATCCGAGCGTGTCGATCCGCATTGGCCGGCAGTACCAGCGTTGCGGTCCGCCGTCGCCTACGCCAAGGCACAGACGCTCAAGGGCGCGCCGACAGCAACCGTCCAACTCGTAATCGACAGCGGTGTCGCGTATGCGAAGAGTGCGCTCGACATCGACGAGAAGAACGCCGACGCCCTCGAGTATGAGGGGAAGCTGCTCTATCTCGAGTACTCGAACCTGCTGTTGAGCGATTCCATACGTGCGGGACGCGCCCTCGCGCAAGCCGAGTCGACGCTCGGTAAGGCCGTGCGCGTGAACAGAAATCAAGCCGGGGCGTGGGACGCCCTGAGCGCATTACAATATCGTAAACCCGACCTCCAGGCCGCCTATAATGCCGCGTCCAAAGCCTACGAGGCGGACGCGTATCTCGGCTCCGCGCGCAGCATTCTGCTACGGTTGTTCCAGACCGCGTACAATCTCGAGCAGTTTCCCGAAGCCACGAAGTGGCTGGACGAAGGGAGCCGGCGATTTCCCAACGACCCGTCATTCGTACATAGCCGGTTGCTGCTGTACTGGGCGCGCGTGGCCAAGCCGAACCCCGATAGCGCATGGGGCTATTATCGGCAGCTCGTGCAGCTCACGCCGGAGAAGGAGCGTGAGTTCCAGAACCGACTGGGACAGATTCAGGTGGCTGGCGCGCTGGTCCGTGCTTCACTCCCGGACAGCGCTCGTCGCGTGCTCCTCCGCGCCCGCCTCGCTCCCGATCAGCAAGCACTCGACAAGGGACGCGATCTCTCGATGAGTGAAGCCGCCGTCCGTGTGATGCTCGGTGATTACGACATGGCCGTGGATCTGATGCGCGACTACATGACGTTGCACCCCGACCACAAGAAAGGCTTCGCCCGCCGCGTGCACTGGAGGTGGCGCGATCTGCAAGGCAACTCGAAGTTCCAGGCGCTCATCGCCGACGCTCGTTAGGTTCTCTCCGCCGTAGCACCAGCCCTCCTAAACCCCTGCCGCCACAGTGCTCCCGGCGGTCTTCTCTGGAGTTGCAGCATGCGACGTATCACCGGGCGGGCAGCCACGATGCTGCCAGTCGTATTCACAGTTGCCGCGCTCACCCTCACGGCTTGTAACGATCGCTCTAGCGTCACCGGCCCTCGCCCCGACTTCGCTCCGGTGTTCTCAGCCGCTCCGGGATCGTCGCTCGATGAGGAGATCGCCGCGCTCATCGCGCAGGCCTTCAGCGGAGGGCACCAGACGGTCGTCACCTCGCGCTGGAACGCGATCAAGGCAAATCTCAGCAGCGGTCAGGACGTCGTCGCGAAGAAGCAGCTGGTGCAGCTCGTCGACTGGATCCGGGAAAAGACGCCAGAGATGAATGCCGCCGCACTGCCGGCCACGGAGGCCACCGCGCACGCCGCGACGCGATTGACCTACTATATGTCGTTGTACGTGTACGGCGGCGCGGCCGTGCAGCAGGCGCCCCCGCCTCCGCTCGGCGGCGACGTCGCGTCGCAGATTGTGCAGCCCATGGACACCACGACTGTCGTCACTCCCGCGCAGCAAGCCGGTGTGAACTTCGATGCCGGAAGCGTCGCCGAGCCAACGATCGTGGTCGTGGCGGAAGATCCGCGGCACTACGAGCGAAACTGCAGCGGTCCGCTCGACACCAAGCTCTGTCAGTATCCCAAGTTCTATCACTTCGACGCGTTTCCGCACAGCAAGCTCCTCAAGCCTGCTCACTTTGCGGTATGCATGATCACCGCTGGTGGCACCCGCGAGCCATTCAACCAGGCGGTGCACGAGCGGATGCGACTCGCGCACGAGAAGCCGGCAGACCCGGTTAACTACACGCCTGGGAGCACGATTCAGGACAACATCGAGATCCTGCCGAAGACGAAGCAGGTGATGGAGCACTTCACGAGCTGCGAAGAGCCAACGAACTACAGCCTGCTGCCAAGCGGTGCATCCAGTCAACGAGATGCGAGCTGGGGCGTCCGGCTGCTCACCCGTCTCGCGTCTGCCGCTAGTCGCATGTTGACACCGCGTTCAGCGTATGCGTACGACCAGGGGCCGGAGCACGACGCGCTGTTCTTCAGCGCCTACGGTGGCGTCGATACGCTGAGCCAGCCAGATCTGGCCGTCGATCAGCTCTCGGTTTCTGCGAGCGCGCTCGGGCCTGGCGATTCGCTTCAGGTGAGCTACCGCGTGACGAACACGAGCCCCGCGAGCGGCGGCGTGGCGACGGAAACGAGCGATTCCGTACGCGTGGCGATCCATCTCATCGGTGCGGACGCCACAAACGAGGGTGCTGACATTGTGCTCGCCAGTGATTCCGTGTTCTCGCCGCTCGCGCCGGATGAGAGTTTTGCGGTTACTAAACAGCGCGTGCTGGTGCCGCCCACACTCCCCGCTGGGCAGTACAACGTGCGCGTCGCTGCGATCCCGAGCGCGTCGATCGCCGAGGTGAGCACGACCAACAATGCCGCGGTCGCGGCGCTCACCGTGCGTCCTCGCCTGGCGGATCTCTCGATCATCTCGGGCGTCAGCGTGACAGGCCCGCGTACGCCATCCACGACTCTGTACCCTGGTGATTCTCTCACCATCAATCAATTCACAGTCGGCAACGCCGGCGCCCCCAGCGCCCCGACGACGGTGGCCATCTATCTCTCGAGCGATCCAGTCATCGATGTGAACGATGTGCCGTTGGCGGCGCCAATCCCTCTCCCGGCGATCCCCTCCGGCGACAGCAGCGGCTACAATCCCACGATTGTCTACCTTCCGCAGGCGCTGGCGCCGGGAACGTACTACCTCGGAGCCCTTGTCGACGGCGGCAACGCCGTGCCCGAGTCCAACGAGTCAAACAACACGGCGGCCGCGCAGATCACCGTGAGCGTTCCTCCGGGAACGCCGACTATCGGCGTCTCCGCAAACTCGGTCTCGTTATCCGTTCAACAGGGCAAGACGGCGTCAACGCCCATGTCGATCGCGAACGTGGGAGGTGGCATTCTCACGGGGATTGTGGCGGGCCCCTTCTCGAACTACTTCAACGGCGATCAGGCACCGTGGGTGAGCGGCACGCTCAACTCCACCACCGCTCCCGCGACCCTTACGATCACCGCTTCGCCATCACTCCAGGTTCCGGCCGGCACGTACCAATTGCGTTTCGACATCGTTGCGCCGGGCGCGACCAACACTCCATACACGATCTACTCCGTAAATGTGACGGTCATCGCGGCAGACGTCACGCCGACGGGAGCAACGATTTCACCGAGTGCCTCCGAGCTATTCATAACAGCCGTGCAGGGGTCGTCCGGCTCCGCGCAGATGACTGTCAGCAATTCGGGAACGGGAACGCTCACCGGTCTGGCCGTGAGCCCGCTCACGAATTATTTCACTGGCGAGCTGACGCCGTGGGTGAGCGCGTCTCTGAATACGACGACCGCTCCCGCGATAATTACTGTCACGGCATCGCCCACAACAGCGACGCCGCCGGGAGATTACCAGCTACGATTCGACATTACCTCACCTGGCGCGACAAATAGCCCTGTCACCATCTACAGCGTGCACGTAACCGTCCAGGCGCCGCCAGAACACTAGTCTGCTGTCCAGTGTTTACCGGAAACGAGTGCTGAATCAAGATGCCCGGGTTGCCGCAGCAAAGCGGTAATCGCGGGCGTCTTTCTTGATCAAAGCGACGAGCTGCACCAGCTGGTTCGTCACGACGTCCTGGCCACTGCCGAGGTGTGCCTCGATGGCGCTCCAGCGCGTTGTGACAACCGGCTGGTGCACTTCCCCATCGCTCGGCGAACTGACGCTCGCGTCGGTGCGGCAGGTAGTCGTCGGCATGGTGTCGTTCGGCGCCGCCTCACCACCGGCGAAGACGTCAGCGATGTCGCCATTCTCGTATATGAATCGCTTGATGCGAATGCCGAGCTCGCGCCGCTGATCGCCGAGGCCTGGCGCGGCGAGGTCCCGCAACGTCGCTTCGATGAAGCTACCCGACCGAATCGCGCCGCGATTCCCAATCCGCACTGATCAACCAGCCATCCGCCAGTCGGCGATCGTGGGCGGAGAGAGAAAGCGCGACTAGATCGGATCGCCGGGCGAACGGACGAGCGAGAATGACTGCGGCGCCGCGCCGCCGCGAATGAGCGTTCCATCGATGCGATCACGCGTCGTGAGTACACCGTCGAAACGCGCCGTGTCCGGCTTCAGCTGAGGGAAGACCGTCGCGTTAGGCGTATAAATGATTCGTAGGTGCACGGAGTCGGCCCGCGCGGTTCCCGAGAGGTCGAGAAATCCGTACGGCCCTGCTTCTCCGGCGTACGATCCCTGGCCGGTCACGAGATCGGCGGACTCGCTTAGCCCGATGAAGAACGCATTGCCGGGGACGAACGTGGACCCGAAATCCTCGCCCCACATCCCATTCAGATCCGCGGCTGTACCGTGCCGCGGGGCCAATACGTCCGAGCACGCGCCAAGCGCGCCCAGGAGAGCGGCAGCAAAGAGTGTTTTATAGTGTTTCATGATTGGCTTAACCACGCCCGCGCCGCGCTGGTCACCGCGTGACGCTGTCACCTCGAGGCGATCAGATAGCTCATCGCCACGGTGTCGTACGAGACGCGATCTGCATCGTCGTGATACACCAGCGATGGAGGCGCTCGGCGACACCAGTGACGTTCATCTTCATGATTCGTCGCCGTTCTCCACAGGCACACTCCAACCGCGTCGTGCGATTTCAGCAATATCATTATGCTAAAGTTGCATTTGACGCGCGCACCTCCTGACTCACACATTCGTCCCCGGGAGCCGGACAACGTTCCGGCGTATTCGCACCGATCAGCGTGACGAGCCGGGGAATTATGAAGAAACACTCATTCGCTTCTTCGACCATCGCCGATGTCTTTCGAGTGGCAGCCCTGCTGGTTACGATGGGCTGCGCCGCGGCGCGACGACCAGCCGACCCTGCACCGTCTCCTACTCTAGCTGGCTCCAACGATCAGTTGGCCGCTCCCCCACGCACGTCGCCTCCACCATCGCCTGCAGAGCTCCGTCTCGCAGAATTCGAATATCGACGCATCCATGCCGCAGCCGGGCAGTTCATTACGGAACCCGAGTTGGTAAGGGAGGCGGATTACCCTCTCATCGATGTCCTTCGGCGGCACCTTCGCGGATTCACGAATCGCCGCGACGGCCGAGTGGTAAGTGAAGTAGACATACCTTCACAGTTGGAGGTATACGTGAACGGTTTTCGATCGGTGGGCTTGGACGTACCCCCAAAGGACTTGGCGGGAGTGGAGTACTACCAAGCATCCCAAGCCCCCGTAAAATACCGGCGCGCATTCACGTCAGTTCCAGTGTTGCTGCTTTGGTTGAAGCCGTGATACGGTGTCATCGCAACGCTTCAGAGGACAGCGACAACTTGATCACCGATGTCGAGCGGGTCCGCGCCGCCATCCTGGACGCCGATCAGGGTGGCCGTGAGCGCATTCGATCTCTCCTCGCGCATCAAGACGACTTTCATATCGTCGTCGAAGGCTCCGGGAGTGCCGAAGCGCTCGCCTCGATAGCGAACGAGAAGCCGGATATCGTCTTTCTCGATGTCCAGTCGCTGAACGGTGGAGGCTTTGAATTCCTCGAGTCGATGAGCCGTGGTTGCGGAGAATCGCCTCACGCTGACAGGTCCTGGCGACCTGCCCTCGTGATCGTAACGGCGGCAAAAGAGAGCGCCGTGAAAGCGTTCGACGTGCGTGCACTCGACTTCATCCTCAAACCAGTCAACACAACGCGATTCGAAAAAACTCTCACGCGCGTGCGCCATCACGTGCAACAATCGCGTCGGCACATTGGCTCGGTCGCCTTCGATGGCATTGCGCAGAGCAACTCAGGGCGTCGTGCATCCCACGTGATTGGGAGGTCCGGCGATAGGCTGCTGTTCGTGAGACTAGCGGACGTTGATTGGATCGAAGCCGCTGGCAACTACGTGCGCGTACATGCCCGTGGCGAGTCTCTCCTCTTGCGTGCGAGCCTGGCCAAAGCTCAAAGACGCCTGGATCCCCGCACCTTCGTTCGCATTCATCGCTCGGCGATAGTCAACATCGACCGCATCAGAGATCTGACACCGTGGTCTCATGGCGAATACGTCGTCACCTTGCAGGATGAAACGCGATTGCACGCGAGCCGGGTGTACTCCCACCAGCTGAATGAGTTGATCGAATCCTGCGTGCTGTGACGTGTCTGGGTTTTCGGGATGACGGAGGGCGTCAACAAAAAGCAGATCCCTCGTCGCTTCGCTCCTCGGGATGACACTGGGAGTCGCTTCGCTCCTCGGGATGACAACCTCTCGGGATGACAACCTCTCGGGATGACAACCCTGTGTCGTGCGCTTTCAGCAATATGATCTTGCTAAAGTTGCATTTGACGCCCGCACGTGCGGACTGACACATTCGTCCGCGGGAACGTCACCGGATGGAGGACGAATATGGACGGGCTGCTGCAGGACTTGCGCTACGCGCTGCGGACGCTGACCAAAAGCCCCGCATTCGTGACGATCAGCGTGCTGTCACTGGCGCTCGGCATCGGAGCGAATCTCGCGATCTTTACCGTCGTGAACGCCGTGCTGCTGCAGCCGCTGCCCCTCCGTGAACCTGACGGCATCGTGCGCATATTCGATGATCTGGGCGGTGCGGGAGCCAAGAACGTTGGAATGTCAGTGCCCGAGCTATACGATTTGCAACGTTCCGGAGTATTCGAACAGGTCAGCGTGATTTTTCCCGCGAGCCAGGCCTTGTCAGGCGGCGACGGAGTGGACCGGATCGAGTTTCTCGGCACGAGCCCGAGCTACTTCGAGCTCCTCGGCGCACAGCCGGCGCTCGGACGGACTTACACACAGTCCGAGTGGGTGCCGGGCTGCCTCGATGGCGTCGTTATCAGCGACGGTCTCTGGAAGCGCCAATTCGGATCGGATCCACATATGATCGGGCGGCGGATTCGCATCGATGAAGATCCGTACACGGTGATCGCCGTGATGCCGCGCGAGTTTCGGCACCCCGGCAATACGCTGGGCGGCGACGTGGACATCTGGTCGGCATGCGGATTCACCGTCCATCCTTACCCGTCGCCGCCGCTGCGCAAGCTGCGGTTTGTCCCTGGAGCGTTGGGTCGCTTGAAACCGGGCATTGCGCTCGCACAGGCACAGCGGCAGCTCGATGCGCTGGCGATTTCGTTGCAGCAAACCTACCCCGCGGATTATCCCCAGCAGCTGCGTTGGTCGCTTCGCCTCGAGCGTGCCCAAACGAGCCTAACGGGCAATGTACGACCCACGCTCGTGATCCTGCTCGCCGCCGTGAGCTTTGTCCTCCTCATCGTTTGCGTGAACATTGCAAGTTTGCTCATCGCGCGGGCATCGGCACGAATGCGCGAGTTCGCGATTCGCCAGGCGCTGGGCGCGTCGCGCGGCCAGCTCGTTCGACAGGTGCTCACCGAGAGCGTGCTCGTATCGATTGCCGGCGGTGCGGCGGCGCTCACCGTGCTTCTCATCGCGCAACGATCGCTTCTTACCCTGATGCCCGCGGACGTGCCTCGCCTGGCCGAGGTACATGCGGATTGGCGCATGGTGGCATTCGCGCTCGTGCTTTCGCTCACCACCGGAGTGTTGGTTGGATTGATGCCGGCGCTCCATGCCTCGGCGATCGATCCCAATCGCGACTTGCGGGACGGCGGACGCACGGGTGGTGGACAGAGCCTGCGCCAAAACCGGTCGCGCGCCGCGTTGGTGGTGCTGGAGGTCGCGCTATCGGCGGTGTTGCTCATTGGCGCGGGGTTGCTTGTCCGCAGCTTCTCGGCCGCGCTGAGTGAGAATCCCGGGTTCAATCCGGAGCGGCTCGTCGCGGGCCAGATCTGGGTTCCCGTTCCGGGCAATCCCGACGCGAATCAATACCGAACGACCGCGCAGCGCGCCGGGCTTGCCAGGGAGCTGCTGGCCCGTATCGCACTGCTCCCCGGCATCGAGCAATCCGCGGTCGGTACGTCGAGCGATGTTCCGCTCCTGAGCAATGTGAACCATCCCATCCCGTTTTCATTACCCGACGAAGCTTCCACGCAGGGGAATGATCATGCAGCGGAGTTTGGAGCCGTGAGCGCAAGCTATTTCGCCGTGCTCGAGACGCCGCTGAAGCAGGGCCGTGTCTTCACCGATCAGGACGCGGATTCTAGCGCGAGGGTCGTCGTGGTGAACGAAGCGTTCGTCCGCAGATTTTCTCCTCAACGAAACGCGGTGGGCCGGCGGTTGCGGTATGTCTGGAAGGGCGGCGGGGATGGCCAGGGAAAGGAAGCCGAAATCATCGGCGTAGTTGGGGATGTGCGCAATGACGGATTGGACGTGGCGCCGCCGGCGCGCGTGTACGAATCCATTCTTCAGCATCCCAGCATAAGCCCCGCCGTATTTCTCCGCGCACGTTCCGACGTCGACGTGAAGGCGACGAAGGAGGCCCTGACGCAGACCGTACACAGCATCAATCCAGAGCTTCCGGTTTTCAACGTGCGGACTGTCGCGGACCTGATGTCGGCTTCGATAGCGCGGCGCAAGTTCTCACTCGTGCTGATGTCGGTGTTTGCGGTGTCGGCGCTCCTGCTCGCCGCGATGGGGATTTACGGTGTGATGGCGTTTGTGGTGAGCCAACGCGCTCAGGAATTCGGTATTCGGCTCGCGTTAGGTGCGAAGCCGCGAGACATCCTCGGCCTCGCGTTCCGTCCTGGCCTCATTCTCACCGCCACAGGAGCCATCGTTGGTCTGGGCGCGTCGATCCTCGTGACGCGACTGATGTCGAGCCTCCTGTTCGGTGTGTCGGCGAGCGACCCGGTGACGTTCGCGGTGGTGCCGGTGCTGTTGGGAATCGTCACGCTGGCCGCCTGTTTCATTCCGGCGAGACGCGCCACGCACGTCTCACCCATGGATGTGCTCAAGTAGGCAACGTCGGCCGACGGTCTCATTCCACCACGACCCTCTGGCGACACAATTATTGGTTCTTCGTGGAGCTCCGGGATCTCTGGGTGCCGCTGATACCACTGACACTCCGCTGAAACCACTGACGCACTCCATGTTGAGCGAAGGATCCTCGCGCAGAGAACTATTTCTGCTGGTGAATGCCTCGGGACGTTCCTATGATCAAAGAAGGGTCCCGGGGCAGCTGAACAAAGACACATTGGCTGGCGCATCGCATGGAGCCATCGATCTGAGGAGCACGTCACTGGTTTCAGGGGCCAGCCGTTCCCGATATTCCACGAAGAACCCAATTATTCATATGCCACTCAAACCCATTACGTCCGACAAATTGGCCAAACCCGTCGGTCCATTTTCACCTGCCGTTCGCGATGGCGACCGTGTGTATACGAGCGGTCAGGTTGCGCAGGATCCGGCCACGGGCAAACTGGTCGAGGGCGGCGTCGTCGCTCAAGCAGAGCAGATCTTTCACAACCTCGCAGCGATTCTGAGCGCCGCGAACAAATCCTTCGCCGATGTCGTGAAAGTGAACGTGTATCTGACGGACATACGAGACTTCGGGGCGATGAATGAGGTGTACGCCAGGCATATTGTGCCTCCATATCCAGCTCGCACGACGTTAGGCGTCGCCGCGCTGCCACTGGGCGCAGCAATCGAAATCGAGATGATCGCGGGCGAATGATCCTGCAGCCCAACTCGCATCTTCAGGGGCCGGAGCACGAGCGGACGTCGCTGCGTGAGGTGTTGACGTCCGAACAACAGTCGGTTTTCGATCGCAACCTGACCGCGCTGAGCGCCCGTGAGGAAAAGGGTAGAGCAGGATTACGCTAGGAGGGTGTCAAGGTTCGTCCCGAGGCCCGGTCGCTGACCGGGCCTTTGTTCTACCCTGCAGCTGCCGTGCTTGGGATTCATCGATCCGTGTCTAGAAAAATCGCGCGACAGTCGCAGTGAAAGGTGCGATGCAAAGCGAATTGCGACGATGAGTATATACTTAAACGACAACACCGCAACGTATTAGCGTTAGGCTCGGCGAGGCATCGCGAGTGCAATTGGACGCAACCATTCCTTACCATGGAGTGTCCTATGCACCAGAGAAGCACATTGCGAATGGCCATCGCTGCAACCCCTTCGCATCCCCCTCTGAGGTGGCTACTGTTTTCGGCCCTTCTGCTGGGTTTGTGGTTTTCACCGACCGCGAAAGCGTCAGCCCAGCTAGACATCGAGCCGAAGGGTGGATCGAGAACGACAACGCCAAACGCGTCCGGCGTGTGGCTGCCGTTCGATGTGTACAACAATGGTGACTTCGGTGATTACGTGTGGCTCACGTGCTCGGTCGATGGAACCTACGTCACCAGCTGTTCGGGTCCTACACAGATCTACGTCGATGCTTGGAGTCGTTCCTTCGGCGATCAGATGATCGGCACAGCCGCTGCGGGCTCGGGCGGCGTCTCGCTCATTGGCAGCGGCTCGTTTGGACAGGACGAGGGATGGTACACTGTCATCGTGCAAGGCGCGCCGGCGGTCATGATCACACCGGACGCGCTAGCCGTTGGCACCTCGCCTTCGAGTAGTTCAGGATACGGCTTCAGAGTATCAAACGTCGGAACCGCGTCAGGCACGATTTCATTCTCGGCCTCGTGTACGGGCGTTGTCGTGACGTGCTCACTCATGAGCAGCCAAGTCACTCTCAACGTCGGCCAGTCGGCGCTCGTTGGCGTCAAATACACGACCGCCGCGAGTGGCTCGAGCGGTTCTCTCACCCTTCATGGGTCCGCCGGCTCCTCCACCGACGACGGCTCGCTCAGCGTCTCGTTGGCGACGGAAGGCGATATCTCGCCGCTCCAATCAAGTGCTCTTACTGGGCCGGGGGTCGATCGCGGCGCATGCCTAACGATCGCGGCTGGTGCGGAGGGCGCCTACGAATGCGGCGACCTTCGTCTGGCTCACCCACTTCCCACCGTCACAACGAAGAGCAAGGCTCGAACGCCAACTTTCGTCTATAACAGCCAGACGGCGCATCCGTATCCGCTTGTCAGGTCGCTCGTCACGGTCGGCGCGCCCTTGCCAGATGCGGTGCAGGCTACGCTTGTCGTCAATGGGAGTACACGCGCAACCGCTTCGTATGCTGGAACGAACTGGCTGGCCGGATCCACGCGGCAGATCGTGCTCGGCTTCGACGCTCTCGCTGACGCAACTGGAAGTTATCCCTACTCGTTGACGATTCAGAAAAACGTCGGCGGCAATCTTACGACAATCCAAACGGATACCGGTCACGTCATCATTGTCAATCGCTCAGCGGCTAAGCTCGGCTCGGGATGGTGGCTGGCCGGCGTCGATCGCCTGATCAACCAGAGCGACAATACAAAACTCTTCATCGGTGGTGACGGAAGCACGCGCATCTATTATCCCGTCACAGGCCGAAGCGACATGTGGTCCGCGCCACAGATTGACCACCGTGACTACATCAAGCAGCAGACAATCGGCGGCGCCTCGTATCTGGTGCTGTATCTGCCGCACGGTGCTCGAGTGCTATTCGATGCCGCATTAGGCTTGCACCGCAAGACGGCGAACCGGCTTGGGGACACGACTTTTTTCGCGTGGAACGACAGCTGTGAACAACTCACGAGCATCACCGTCCCACTCGGCCACTCGCCGACCTACCTGTTCAACTACAACGCCGGCACGTGCGCGCCGCTCGCCACGGTCACTCAATATGCAGGCAGCTCGACGCGGACCGTGTCATTCACTTGGGATGGCGGACAAAGCACGTTGCGATCAATCACTGATGCCGACGGTCGTTCGACCCAGTACCTGGATGATCCCAGCTTCACCCGTCGTCTCATCAAACGTATCAACACGCTGAGCGACACCGTCTACTACACCTACGACGGAGGCAGCCGGCTCCGGCAGGTCACGCTGAGCATGCGCGGCGAAGCGCCGATATCGACACAATATTTCGCCGCCGAAACGAAAGGCTTGAGCGGATCGGCGGCGGCGGACACGGCGCTCGCGTACACGCTGCTGGATGGTCCGCGAACCGATGTGAACGATACTACGCAGTTCTGGCTCGATCGCTTCGGCGCTCCACGCCGCATAAGGAATGCGTTAGGCAATGAAACAACCATCGTGCGTGGCGATGTTCGATGGCCTGGCCTGGCTACTCAGGTGACCGATGCGACGGGTCACGTAAAGCAGGCGACTTACGATGCCCACGGCAATCTCGCGACGTCGGTCGACGTGAATCCCTATGGGACTGGCTCGAACGCGACTACGCGCTACGAGTGGGACCAGCACTGGGATCTCATTGCAAAGATCGTGGCGCCGATGCTCGATAGCACTCTGTTGGCCTACGATCCGAACAACGGTAATCGCCTCCTCCAACAAGCCGGTGCGGATCCGACGAAGCAAGTGTCCTTCGACTATACGTCGCTTGGCTTGGTTCGGAGCACGCAGACACCTGGGCCGCCACCGGCACGCGACTCGGTCGATTATGACGCAGCGGGCAACGTTCGTCTGCTGCAGTCTCCGATGGGAAAGCGGTCGTATGTGGACCGTGACGAGTTTGGCCGCGACACGCTTACGCGCACTGCGCTCAATACGTCTTATACGAGCTTCCTTCGCGACCGGCGCCGGTACAACGCGATAGACCGCGACACTCTTAACATCTCTACGGGTGATGGCGCTGCAGATTCGCTCATCGTCCGAAAGCGATATGATGGGGAGGCGAATCTTGATACGATTCAAACCAAGAGTCTCCCCGACAACAACGCGATCGGATGGGTGACGCACGTCTTCACCTACGATGCGGCCCATCGGCAGCGAGCGGACAGCTTGGGCGGGACGACCGAGGTGACCAGGACGGCGTACGATCTCGCTGGTAACACCCTCTCAGGGGGACGCGAGAACGCGAGCTACGTGTACGACGTGTTGAGCAGACCAATAACGCGCTCGGCAACCGATGTAGCGAATTTCACCTATGACGCGGCCGGGCGAGTTCTCACGGCCAATAACAGCGCCGCGCACATCTGGCGAAGCTATTATCCCAACGGCGCACTCAAGACGGACACGATTGCTTTCAGCGCCTCGGATACCACACAACACGACTTCTCGCAAAAGTACGGACTCGCCTATACCTACGATCTCGATGGCCGACGGACTGCGTTGACGCATCCCTCGAACGTGGCACCGATTACGAACGCACACACGAGCTACGTGTACGATCCCGTATTTGGCGCGCTTTCTGTCGTCACCGACGTGTTCGGGAATGGCTTTGCGTATGCATACGACGCTGAAGGGCGGATCGATACGTTAACGAGCATCACCGGCACGGCTCAGAAAATCAGCGACGTCCGCCGCTATGACGACGACGGAGAGCTCCTACGTCGCATCGTCAGCGGCTCGGGAAGTGGAGCTAGCAACCTGCGCAATGACACGCTGACTTACGATATGCGCGGTAAGGCGCTCTCGAACGGCGTCGACGCAGTGAGTTACACGCCGTTGGGCGCCGTCTCGCTCAGCAACTTGGGGGGTCAGCAAGAAGGCTTCGCGCCGGACGCACTGGGCAACACCAAGTCTAGCTGGCGTGCTGGATCGAACACGAATAACACCTTCGAGGTTGCAACGGGTCGCATGCACCTCGCCGAGACATTCGTCACGGGAGGGCGCGATACGACCTGGTATTACCACAACCTGTTAACGGGGTCGATCAGCGACACCTACGCCACACATTTCCTCGGCTGGACGGATCCGTCGCAAGTGACCCAGCAGCGGCTGATTCACGACCAGGTCGATACGTACAGTAGCGACAATAAGCTTATTCGGAGTTACGTCGTCATCGATTCGAGCCCGCCACCCAGCCAAGGCATCTATCGGAACTACAAGTTCGAGGAGACCTATCGCTACGACGCGTTAGGCCGGCGGATCGAAGCGCGTGTCTGGCGCGGAACGAACTGTCCGAACAAAGATCGGCCGTCGGGATGTCAGAACACGCTCACACGCACTATCTGGGACGGCGCTCAACTGCTGTACGAGCTGCGCTGGGTATTCGCGAGCACCGATACTGCAGCGAATCTGTGGCAGACCCCGGGCGGCGTGCCAAGCCAATCAACGATGCAAGGAATCGTCGGCTACACGCACGGTCTCGGCATCGACCAGCCGCTCGACCTGTTCAAGGACACTTACGTCGTCGTGCCGCACGCGAACTGGCGCGGAATGCTCGATCAGGGCACGTGCCCGACGGCAATATGCGATGCCTGGAATCCGACCTTCCCTGGGAAGTTCGCGAGCGCATACGGGCTTGTGGGTTCGGACATGTTCCCGAACGGATTGCCTAGCTGGTATGGGTCGCTGATTGGCGGGATGACCGACGCCTCGGGTTATCAGTATCGACGCAATCGTTACTTGGATCCTGCAACTGGACGCTTCACGCAGGAGGACCCTATCGGCCTCGCCGGGGGAATGAATCTGTATGGGTTTGCGGGTGGCGATCCGGTGAGCCATTCCGATCCCTTCGGGCTCTGTTGCTTCAATTTGCCACAACTCGGTTCGACAAAAGTTGCGGCTATGGCGATGTTCCACCTGGAAAACCAAGCCTGGCACGATGGTCCAGGAGCGCTGTATGCGAAGATAGCTTCGTTTGGCATGGCACTGGCGGCGTCGCCGCTCGCATTTGCTGCACCGCGTGAAGGTCCGCTTGTTGAAGCTAACTACGCGCAGCGAACCTTCAGCGAAGAGTTTTCCGCTGGCGGCACTTTCGCGGGGAAGACGGTCAACGAAGTCGCCGCTGAACTGCGTAGCGGCTCGATTGACGTATCAGAGGTACCTGTCGAGTACATTGTCCGAGATGGTAAGACGCTGATGCTCAATACGAGATCTGCTCAAGCACTCGAGCGAGCAGGTGTTCCGCGCAGTAGTTGGAATGGAGTCAACGTCACCGGCGATCCAGCGGCGGAAGCGAGACTCACCGCCCAGCTGCAGCGCAATGGACTTACGAGTAAAGGTACTCCAGCCGTGAAGCCCAACCCATGACCATTACTGTTCCTGTCGGTTTCGAGCTTCCTGTTCCCTCGACTGCCGTTGAAGGCCCCATTGAGTTTACAGATAGCGGGGCGCAGGTCACGCTTGTTGCGCATTTCAAGGAAGGCCAGCAGCGGCGGCGGACGGAGTTATCGTTTTCTAAAGTCCGTGCATACAGACACCGTGCCGAAGCGCACTGCACGGCTGGTCATATTGAGGGTGTGTACGACACTCTTGTTGAGGTAACTGGCTCAGATTGGGTAAACGAACTTTGGAGGGACACCCCGGATCGATTGAAGAACAAATGGGTGTTGCGGCATTTCATGATTTACTTTGACTCAAGCGGCTGCTACGAAATTGTCGCAGGCGATTGGTCTGCGACAACGCTGAACGGATGGTAGAAACGCGGCAGTGCGAGCGATGCTGAAGGAACATAGAAGCCCGGCCAGAAGATCGGCCGGGCTTCGTGTTTAGATATCAGTCTCCACGCGTATTTCCTTCGTGAGCATGAACACGCTCTCATTCCATCCGGTCCGGCACGTGAAATAAGCTCGGCACAGGATCTGCAGCACGCCATCTGCAGCACGCCATCTGCTCCCCGTGCGCGATGACAAATGAGAGTGCCGGCGTGGCCGTTAGGCTGCGCCGGCACCACTTGTCTCTTGGCAGCGCGCGTCAAACAGCCCGAAAGTGGCTTGAGCCACTCCGCCGCTCGGCGACGGCGCCCCCTTGGCTGCACCTCATTCCAATCTGCAAAGAGGTCTCATCATGACCGGTCGCGAGCACCGGCTCGCTGGATCGCTCCTGCTGAACGAACAGATTCGGCGCACCATGGTTATGCACCGCTCCGTTCGATGACGCTCGAGCCGAGCGCGTGTCTCACGCAAGCAAACCGGCTTCTAACTCTCGCCCTGCTCGGCTACTGTTCTCGCTGAGGCCAAGGCAAAGAGAAGGAGAGTACGTCATGGGGCGGGCCGAGAATCCAACAGGCGACGCTAGCATGAGGACACCCTATGACCCCAACCTCGAGGCCGAGTCGCTCCGCGAGCTGAATGACCCTGATTTGGCCGAGGACTAGCTCATAATCGACTATCTCTGTGAGGAGTTGTCTCCGAAAGATCGGGAGCGTGTTGAGGGTCGAATGCGCACGGACTCCGAGTTCCTCGACCGCGCCGAAACGCTCACGATGATTTGGAACTTCCGCTCCCGGGACAGATTCCTCGGCAGCCGACTCTCGTGACGCACCTAATAGCGAAACGCACGTGGGAGAAGGTCAGAAAGCGGATCGAGCTCGAAGAGCAAGGCATCGAGACCACGACGCTGCAGGAGTAGCTCGCGGAGCGGCGACGGCGCAAGGTTCGTAAGACACGGGAGCTGTCGTTGGTTCAATGCTAGCTGATGAGTAGCCACTAACCATCGGCATTGACCTGTGTTGGGCAAAGCATCCGGTCGGCTCCCCTGACAACTCTCTGACTCACTGGCGCTCGACGCAGCGAGGCCTCTGTTTGCATTTTCGAATCACAATGATGATTCGAGTCGTGCTTACCAGAGACCGATTGCTGGCGTTGTCGGCAGGGTTGGCGCTCTTCCTGGGCTTCGCCGATCTGGCGCGGGGCGGCGTGACGCTGGCGCCAGTTCTGCTCGTCGCGGGCTATCTCGTACTCGTTCCACTGTCACTGTGGCCCGGGCGACGCCAGCATGCTGCGTCGCCAACGCCCAAACGCCCACAGCGTGTCGCGGAGCGACGCCTAACGTCACACCGACGGGGCCTGCTGCTCGCGTCGCCGGTGCTCCTCGTGGCCTTCGTGCCGCTCGTCGCGAACTGGCAACACGCTCCGCGTAGCGGCGACTACACCACGGCCGCGTTCGCGCAGGATCTACTCAACTCCGTTGAACCCTACGGCGTGCTCGTGACCTATGGCGACAACGATACGTTCCCTCTCTGGTACGTCCACGAGGTCGAAGGCATTCGCAAGGATGTGACAGTCGCGGTGCTGTCGTTGCTCAACACCGATTGGTACGTACGCGGCATCATTCGTCGGCCGATCTATCAGTACGATTGGGCCAAGGGCCCGGCGATCTATCGCGACGGATCGTGGCCCAAACCCACTCGCCGCGGCAGACTCGATTCCGGATTACGTTCTGCTGCGTGAGCCAATGCAGCTGCGCAAGGCCGGACTAACGGCAACTGTGTCGCCCGAGAATCTTCCGCGTGCGGCAAACGGCTCGGGCATCCTCGAGCGCAAGGATATCGCTGTGCTGCGCATGATCGCCGACAGCTGGCCGCAGCGGCCGATCTACTTCAGCCGAACCACAGGCACTTATGCGCAGTCGTTAGGTCTGGATCGCTATGTGCTCTCACAGGGACTGGCGAGCAAGCTCTTTCTCCCACCCACCACCGCATCGAGAGACACCGTCGCCATCCGCGGCTCGGGTTGGTTCGACCTCCCGCGGTCCCGGGCGCTGTTCATGGATGTCTTTCAAGGACCCCGCGCGATCGAGAAGCTTGGGCGTTGGGTCGATCGGCCGTCGGTGGGCATCCCGTTGACGTACATCTTCGCCGGCGAGGAGTTGGCGGCGGTCCTGCGGTCGCAAGGACAGAACGTGTCCGCGGCCGCGGTGCTCGACACGGGCGCGCGCATCGCGCATGCGGTGCACGAAGAGTCGACTTACGTGGCCATCCACAACGCCTGGCAATCGGCGGCGCGCGAGTAGAGAACGACGAATGGATGACAAACGGTACTCATTATTCAACGCGCAGTCGAATCCGGTGATTGGACACCCAGCGTTTCGTGAGGTCATGGCCGGCAGGCCGCTGTGACTCGTCGGCATTCCATCGCTGTGAAAACTTCTCACGGCCCACAGTGACGACGCAGGCGATGACGCTCTATCGTACGTGCGCGACGGCGCATCAGTGGTATCGCATTTTCCTCATGATCCTCGGCAACAAGCCCGAGACCGCTGAACGATACCACGCAGTTCTGGCTCGATCGCTTCGGTGCTCCACGGCGTTTCAGGAAGGCGTTAGGCAACGTGCTCCTACACGGCGGATGGTCGTTCTTTCAGCGAGCGCTGGACGCGTACGACCTGCCACTCGACGCGGAGTTCGTCGAGCGCACGCTCTTCAGCGCGCGGATTGGAGTTCTCTACTGGCTCGGGCATACACTCACGCGTGGCGGGAGCATATTAGAAGTCGTCGCCACGGCGCGTCGCCGGTGATCCGAAACACTATACGGCCGTACTCGAGAAGCCGGTGACACACAAGGTGGCTGACGCATGGAACAAGGTGTGGGACGGCTTAGAGACTAGGAGACGCGGTATGTGTTGCGACCATTGGCAGCAGAAGGGAAGCTTCACCACGCCGATTGCTCGAATGATTATCGTCGAGTGGTACGATGGGCCGGTAACAGGTGCGGCGGTCTGCAGCGAGTGTTGTGCTGAAGTCGTGTTTAGAATGGTCGCTTGGGACGACCAACAGGCAATGAGAATTTATACATTGGCAGATCTTCCGAAGGGACACTTTGAGAAACTGTCAAGCACCTTTGCGGCGGCCGGCCCACCAAAGTGGCCTGTTTGGTGGCCAGCTCACTTCCCGTCCGAGAAAGAACGCGATTCGGCGTGGCGGCAAGCGCAGACACTACTCGCCACTGCGGCCGTGCCAACCTGCGTTGTCGCAGCCGAAAAACTCGAAACGCGCATACTCAAAGCTTCTCCGGTACCGAGTGATGAAGAACCGCCGGCGGAGTCTGATCGAGCCGCCTTTGCATGGTGGATGTCTCGGATGCAAGCGGCATAGATGCTTGAGTAGATAGCCGCCTTTTCCCAGGATAGCGAAGCCCGGCGGGACTGCTCGCCGGACTTCGCTTTTTTGTTGTCAACTCGCGCTTGGCGGCCTCGGCGCCGGTGGCTTCTTTCGGCGAGCTGGTTTGGGTTGATGGCGATCGAAAATGCCTCGACGACGGCTACGGCCATGACGTCATCGCCGAAGATCTCGCCACACTCTTCGAAGCCTCAGAAACTGCCCAGAACGGGGCGTCCGGAGTGCGGCCGGCGTGGGTGTTAAGAGGGCAACAGTTAGGCGTCGCCGACTTCTGAGTCGGTTCACCTCCGTATCGCCGAGCCAGACGGCGAGCGGCGGTACTTCAACCCACCATCGGGCGCTTCGAAGTAGACGATGGGCGAATAGGCGTAGAGGCCGCAGCAATGTATACATCGCTGCGGCCTCTGTTCTGTCGGCCGGCTGGGAGCGACCGTCGTTGCGCGACGGGCTGGAATCGAGCATGGCCAAAGCTCTAAGACGCCTGGATCCCAGCGCGTTCGTTCGCATTCACCGCTCGGCAATCGTCAACATCGACCGTATCAAAGGCCTCATACCATGGTCTCATGGCGAATACGTCGTCACGTTGCGAGATGGGACGCGATTGCACGCGAACCGGGTATACTCTCAGCGATTGAATGAGGTGATCGAATCCTGCTGCTGTGACGTGTTTGGGTTCTCCGGATGCACGCAGGGCTGCTACTTGGACCAGGGCGGAACCACGCCGTTGGTGCGCGCATAGGCGATCGACTGCCCCAGATGCTCGTGTTGATCCTGGAGGACGTGCATCACCGCGTCCCGCTTCGTCCAGTCTCTTCCGAACAATTTCACAGTCGTCCGCAGATCGTTGTCGGAAAGTCCTGTAATTGCTTTTTGCAGATTGAGGTAAGAAACCTTTAGCGCTTCCTGAAGTTTCTCCGGATCGGTGATGGGTGCAGGCCGGGCCCCAGCATTCGATGAACCCGAAAGCACGCCGGCGAGCAGGCCGTTCTCGAAAACGATCAGGTTGAAGACGTCGCCGACGGAGCGAACGCCCTCGCCAGGCTTCCAGTCGTACTTGCCCGACATAACGTGCGCGAGTCCACCGAATTTGTCGGAAAGGGTTCCGGCATCTTCCGCGAAGGCGGCCTGCAAGCCTGCCGCCTGGCTCTGCGCATGCGCCAAAGGCGCCATGGGAGCGACCGCAAGCGCGCACAACCCGAACTGCATCAGAATCTTCTTCATGTGGAGCTCCTTATCTGTCTTTGCGCGTTCCCCGCACGAAGGGTTACGGCTGATTGGCGCTTGCGTCAAATGCAATCTTTGCAACATCATATTGCTCTACCAGCAATGCGGAGTTTGTCATGCTCGATGAGATCCGGACGTTCGTCGTCCTGGCCGAGTCAGGTTCGTTGCAACGGGCCGCGGAACGGCTGTTCCTCACGCCATCGGCGGTGACAAGGCAGATCCAGCGGCTCGAGGCGGCACTGAAGACGCCCCTGCTCGATCGTCGCGTGAAACCGGCGCGGATTACGCGCGAAGGCCGCGCGGTGCTCGACGGCGGACGACACATGCTGCGCATCATGGACGATCTCAAGGCGAGCGGGTCGAACGACGCCGAGCCAAGCGGAATCTTCCGCATCGGACTCTCACATGCGCTGGCACAACCGAGCCTCGTGGCGTCGATCCAGCGTTTGACGAGTCGCTTCGACCAGCTTCAACCCGTGCTGAGCACGGGTCTCAGGCAACAGCTCATAGACGAGGTGCGGAGCGGCGAGCTGGATGTAGCACTGGGGCTCCTCTCGGCTACCGACACACCGCCGGGCGACGTGGCCAGCAGCGTTTTGGCTACAGAGCGTCTGGTATTGGTGAGGGCGAGAGGACCGCAACCTCGCTCGCGGCGCAGCAGCAAGCCGAAAGATCGCGATCTCCATGCACGCTGGGTGCTCAACCCGCCGGGGTGCTTTATTCGTGCGTCACTCGAGGCAAGGCTGCGCGAGCTCGGCACTCCGTTCGAAGTCGCCGCGGCGATCAACAATATCGACATGCAAGTGTCTCTGGTGGCGAGCGGGATCGGCCTCGGGCTCATCCCCGCGCGATTTCTCGCTTCGCATCCCAAGCGCCGGCGGCTGGAGCGCATCGCGCGGTCCGGCATAACCATCGAGGGTTCAATCGTGTTCATGCAAGGCGGCCATCTGGGCCGGCTCGAACCCGCGGCGACATTTCTCCAGGAAGAGCTTCGAGACCATTTCGCCGAGCGCGCGAGTCGCTGATCGACACGAGCTGAACTCGCTGGCAATGGCCGAGCGGCGCCGGCGATTTGCTGTCGTCAGAGGCGCAGCTCCATGAATACCGCGTTGGAGCGATACCTGTCCACCGTGCCGAGTGGCTGATACTTCGTCATGCTGTTTTCGGAATACGGAGTGATTTCAGCGAAGCCAACCGACTTGTAGAGCGCGTGAGCCGCGGCCAGGAATTTCAGACTCTCCAGCCGCACAACTTCGTAGCCGATCGCTCGTGCGTCTGACAGAAGCTGCTGCAGCAGGAGGCGACCCAAGCCGCCTCCTCGGACGTGAGGCTGCACATACATCCTCTGGATTTCGGCGACGGACGGCGTGATGCGCTCGAGGCATCCGACTCCGACGTGTGACTCCCCGCGGCGGATCACGTAGAAGCGGCCGGCCGGAGGATAGAACTTCGCCTGATCCTCGATGTCCGACGTGATCATCGCATCGATATCGAACGATAGGCCATAGCTCGCGGCAGCAACGCTCGCGATCCATCGCAAATACTCGGCGATCAGATCGCGCGCCGCGTCTCGGGTTGCGGCATCATCTACGGGAACGAGCCTGATCGTCATGCTATTGGTCCATGATGGGCAGGGCAGCATGGCCAAGTTTCATGTTCTCTCATCAGAGAGTCCGGTCCAGTTTACCGCGGTCGGTGCTCTCCTGAGTACGTCGGCACGTACATCTTGCTCTATGATACGCTGTCGCCGCCAAACGGATTCAACTCGAGCCAGCTGCAGGCGTTCGGCCAGCTCTTCGACCAGACGCTCTATCCGCTGGATCTTCAGCGTTCGGTACCGATCCGGCGAGCGCAATCAGCACGGCACAGTTCGCACCGACGACGCCCAGAACCGCAAAGAACGGAGCACGACTCACGAGGGGCGTTCACCCCGGTATACCCCAATCATGAACGAGAGCGACTACCGAAGGAATAGTGACGGACGCGTTTCCCATCCGGCATGGCGCTTTCTCGTTTGGCACTCCGCGAAGGTTGGATCGCCGTGGGTATTCCTCTTCGTTGGCGATCACCGCCATTTCCTCCGTTGCTGGCGGCAATGCCCGTTATACGAATTGCGTGGCGTTAGCCATCGGGTACCTCGAGCTCGGCATCGATCCGCCGCAGCATGTTCTCCGGCTCGGGATGGCGCCCGCTCCTGCAGCCGCCGCACGCTGCAAACTCTGGACGCATTCCTCCAACTAGCACGGCGTGCCGTTCACGAAAGTTAATGTGGCGCTCCCATCAGTATACTCTTACGTTCGTAAAGTCTTTCGGCGCCGGATCGCCGCCCGCTCCTGGGCTGGCACTCCGCGACAGCATTACCCAACATATAGCGCGTTCCTTCGAGATGCCGACATCCAAGGGTGCACCATGATTTTTCGAAGCCCCTACCCCGAGATTACAGTCCCCCGCGCTGCATTGCACGAACTGATTCTGCATCGATCTGCGCAGCGGCAGAACCTCCCGGTATTCATCGATCCCGAGGCCGAACGCACTGTCACATATGAGGAGTTTGCGCGGAGCGTCCGACGCATTGCCGCCGGGCTCTCGCTCCGTGGACTGCGCAAGGGAGACGTATTCGCCCTAATGTTGCCAAATGTGCCGGAATTTGCGACGGCGCTGTTTGGTGCGTGGGCGGCTGGTGGCATTGTCACAACAATCAACCCATTGTGCACAGCGGAGGAAATCGGACGTCAGCTGCGGGACGCCGGAGCGAAATACTTGTTGACGGTCCCGCAGTGTGCTCAGAAAGCCGTAGACGGCGCTTCCGGCGCGCCGCTGCGGGAGATTCTCGTTCTCGGGAATGCGCCAGGCGTCGCGCCCTTTGCTGAGCTGCTGTTGTCGGATGCAGAAGCCCCCTCGGTTGAAATTGACGCCGCCGAAGATGCAGCGCTCATCCTCTACTCGAGCGGCACGAGCGGCAAACCAAAAGGTGTGGTGTTGACGCACTTGAATCTGACAGCCAGCGTGCTGGCCGCACAAATGGCGTTTCCCATGGCGCTCGAAGGGTCCATTTTTCTCGGCCTCTTACCCTTCTTTCACGCCGGCGGCTTGGTGAGTCTCCTGCTCCTTGGCTTGTATGTTGGCGGGACGCTTCTCCTGATGCGCCGGTTCGAAGCGGAGTTGTTGTTGCGAATGATCCAGAACTACAAGATCGAGTTGGCGCCGGTCGTACCGCCGATCGTGATCGCGCTCGCCAAGTATCCGCAGTTGGAGAAGTTCGATTTATCAAGTTTACAATTCGTCACGTGCGGGGCCGCCCCATTGGGAGCAGCGATGCAGGAGGAGTTCGAACGGCGCCTCGGGGTTCCGATCATTCAGGCATACGGCATGACAGAAGCCGCGTCCGTGACGCATGGCGGAATTGCGATCGTCGATTCGGGAAAACCCGGCACGATTGGCCCGTGTGTCTCGAACGTCGAGTGCAAGGTGGTGGATCCGGTGTCCGGCCGTGACCTCGAGCCGCACGAGCAAGGTGAAATCTGCGTCCGTGGTCGCCAGCTCATGAAGGGCTATTTGAACAACCCCGGGGCCACGGCCGAGTCCATCGACGGTCACGGTTGGTACCATACCGGCGACATCGGCTATGCGGATGAGGACGGATATTTCTACATCGTTGATCGCATCAAGGAGCTGATCAAGTGCAATGCCTATCAGGTTGCGCCGGCGGAGCTCGAGGCGATTCTGGTGACGCATCCAGCCATCGCTGATGCCGCGGTGGTTTCCAGTCCAGACGAGGAAATGGGTGAGGTTCCGAAAGCGTTCGTGGTCGCGCGCGAGCCGCTGACCGCGGAGTCGGTCATTGATTTCGTCGCTGCTCGCGTTGCTCCATACAAGAGAATACGCCGAGTCGAGTTCATCGACGCGCTCCCGAAGTCACCAGCCGGGAAGCTACTCCGACGCGTTCTGCGGGAACGTGAGGGGCGCCCAATTGAAGCCTCTATATAACTGGGCTAGCATGCGCGTGAGATCTCTTCTTTGTGCCTGGCCGTATGCGAGCGGAGATCAATCGTCGAACACCAAGAGATCGATCCAATCACGGGTGATCCATCTATGGTCCTCTACGGTCGACTACATAGTTCGGGTTTAAGGCAGCTATTCAGAGCTGGGTAAGCATGTGGAGCGCTCCGCAGTGACTACTCCCATGCGCCTAACGAACGACGCTGCATCCCCATCGGCGATGTCGAAACCGCGCTCGAGGATCACACCCCGCTTGCGCGACGTCTCCGACTACTCTAACGGGAGCGATGCCAATCAGAGCGAGACACCGAGGCCCCGCCTAGAGCCGCATGGACAAAAAGGATGGGCTCCGCGTTAAACTCGCGGAGTTGCCTAACGTTCCGACGTGGTGACCGACGCACCGCTGCCTACGATTTGCGATCAGCGGATCGCGAACCAGGCGTTCGACTCCCTTCCATAGAGCAGCCCCACGGCGATCGCCTTGAACGCGAACGCGCCGCCGATGTACGCCGCCGAAAAGAATGATCGCTCCAAGACCAGCTTGCCCAACATCGGCAATGGCAGCGCCGACAGCACTGTCGTGAGGATCACGAGCACTCGGCCCACTGAATTGCCCCGCGCAACCAGCGCCATTGCCAAGGTCTGAACAGCCAGGCTGAGAATTCCCACGGCCGGACCGGGCCCGATCTCCGCGCCGAGGAAGACGAGGTGATTCACAGCCAGCGCGGTCGCGCTCACGAGCCATGCTGCGCCAAGCGCAGTGAGCGCGGCAGTCACGCGGGCCGGCCTCAGCATTGCGGAGCTCAAGATGCGCGTAGCTCCGCAATGCCCCATACTTGCCCGTCCGGAGAGCGGAAGTAGAAGCGGCTGGTGGCCTGATGCTCCACCCGCGCAAGACCAGCAGCCATCACCCGCCCCTGCAGTGCAGCCGGATCGTCGGTTCGTATCTCGAGCCAAGCGCCACGCAGGGCGTGAACGTCATCGAGGGCGTCTGGCGTGAACTCGACGCTCACCGACGTGCCCTCCGCCAAACGACATACGAGCATTGTCGTACCCGGAATCTCCTCTGGAGGAGAGCCGAGGACCTCCGCAAAGAATTTGCGCAAGGGTTCGCGCATCTCGGGGCGCGCGTACAAGTGTGCCCGGCTTCCAAAGGCGGCGATCATGTCGGGGACGCGTATAACCGCGGCGCCTAACTAGCCTGAGGTGCGACCGTACTCCGGCGCGCCAACTCGGCGACGGCCGACGGCCAGTGCTCCTTGTGAAAGATCAACCGCGATGTGCGAATTCGGCCGGCTTCCGTCGTGAGCCACTCGATGGTCGGAACCGATCCCGCCGGCGTATCCGTCACGAAATCGTAGAGGACGGCGACATCATTGCCATCGACGATGGTCGCGTGAAGCTCGTTCCGCACCAGGATTGGAGCGAGTCGCCGGAGCGCCCCGACGTACGCCGGAATCCCCTGGATGCGCGGTCCCGACGTGATGAAATCGGCATCGGGATGGAGCAGCTCGGCGACGCGATCGAAATCCTTGCTGCCGACGGCTTCGATATAGGCGACGGCGAGCGCGCGTGGATCGTTCTGCAGTAGCATCGTAACCTCCGGTTGGATTACTTTAGAAAGTCAAGCATGTCGTTGTTTTTGTCAAGTACTGCGATTACGTTGCTTCCACATGCGCTCGTACGGACAGTTCTGCGGACTCGCCAAAGGTCTCGATGTCATCGGTGATCGATGGACGCTGCTCATCGTCCGCGAGCTCCTCATTCGTGGGCCGTCGCGCTACACGGATATGCGCAGCGGGCTGCCGGGGATTCCGACCAACCTGCTCGCCGATCGCCTGCGCGAGCTCGAGGAGGCGGAGCTGCTGCGGCGCGAGCTCTCGGTGGGTCCAGGATCCGTACCGGTGTATGCACTCACTTCGCGGGGAGAGGCGCTCGAACCGGTCATTGCCGCACTCGGACGGTGGGCTGCGCCGCTGCTTCAAGCACCCGCGAAGGATGACGTCTTCCTTCCCCACTGGCTTGTTCTTCCGGCGCGTCTCTATCTCGTCGATCGCTCGCCGGGCAAGGCGCCGGTGCAGATCGAAGTTCGTGACGGCAACGAGCGGGTCACGATCGAGACTGCGAACGGTCGCGTGGCCGCTCGACTTGGCTCAGCCGACAAGCCGGACGCGGTGCTCACCGGCCCGACACCGCTCGCGTGGCAACTTCTCACCCGGAAAATGACCCTTCACCAGGCTCGGAAGGCGGGACTGGTGATCGATGGGAGGGCTGCCGTGCTCACGCGGTTTGGAGTGGTGTAGGCCTTGTGAGGTGTCAATCAAACCCGGTCAACTCCATTCTCCTGCACCGGCAATTCCATCTTCGGTGCCGTTGCTCATGCGGATCGCCTGGCGTGTGAAAATGTGACCGCCTACACGAAGCCTTCCGCTATTGAGTACGCCGGAAGTAGAAGGTCCCTAATCAGCGTCGAACGCGACGCGCCAGTCCCTGCCCGTCACGAGCCTCATACGTCTGGCACCACAAACGTTGAGCGTATTCTTGTGGCCCGCCACCTTAGATGAGTCAGCGGTGTGCTGCGCGATGACTCTACGAGGGTGGGTATCTCCGAGCGCGCTGGGACCGAACATTGTGACTGGAAGGGGAGCTCAATGCTTCAGCGAAGTCTAGTGACCGCGCTGTTGGCCGCCGTCTTCGGTGCCAGTGGCCCGCTCTCCGCACAACGCCCACACGTGGTGCTGGTCAGTGTGGATGCCGGCTCTCAAAAGATCATCGACGTGATGCTGCGGGGCGATAAGACCATGCTCCCGACGCTCGAGCGCATGCGTGAGCGTGGATACTCCGCTAGGGGCCTGACCCCACCGTCGATCTCTTCGACCCCCGTCAGCCACCCGACCATTTTCACGGGGACATGGCCGAGGGATCATGGTATCAGCGGTGTTGCGGTTCCTGGCGTGCAACTCGGCGACCCACTGATCTCCGGCTTCACCCTGCCCACCCGTGTCCCACGACTCTGGTCCGTAGTCGAAGCGGCCGGGCGAAGGGTCGTCTGTGTAATGCCTCCGGGTGTGGATGGCCTAACACCTGAGACCACGTGTACGGAAACACTTACGTTCGCAGACCTGACCCAGCGCCGCGACTCCGCCTCTGCTCCGACTTCGTCCGCGATGGCCCGAATCGATGCAGAGGTCGGCCCTTCACCAGGTGCGCCGGCTCCCACACAACAGACCCTGGGGAAGGCGCCAGAGACGGCCTACGTCGACGCCGGGCGCCGATTTGCGGACTACGAGGCGCGGATCGTTCGCTATGAGCTCGAGCGCGGGGATTGGGACTTGATGATCGTTTATCTCCCATATCTCGACAACCTCGAACACCGTTACCTACTCACCGACCCGCGGCAGGTCGAATACAACGCCGAGAGCGGTCATCGTCGAGAAGCCTTCGCGCGGATCGTTAGGCAGGGCTACATGGCCGTCGATTCCATCCTGAATGGCTGGATCGCCGCCTCGCCCGGTACCGACTTCATTGTCGTAGGAGATCACGGCATGGTGCCGGCTCACTCCACAATCCTGTTGAACAACGTGCTTGTTGGGGCCGGGCTTCGCGTCTCGGGGTCCGAGCCCGATGTGCGAGCAATTTCCAGTGGCGGGTCCGCGCAAATCTACGTGAACAGTGCACCTCGATTTGCAAGGGGAACGGTGAGTTCGGTGCGGTACGACAGTGTCGTTACTCGAGTCGTGCGGGCGTGCAGAAGCCTTCGGGATCCACGCAACGGTGACCCTCTCCTTCCGACGGTCGCAACTCGATCGCGCTTCGCGGCGCTGCAGCTTCCAAAGGAAGGAGCAGGCGACGTGTACTTGTCAGCCGCTCCTGGCTGGAGTATCAGTAGCCGCGTGGACACGGGCGTTCCCGCAATCATACCCAACACGCTCAGTCCCGATACGCGCGCGCGCGTTGCGTCCACGCCGGCGATGTTGCGTTTCATGGAAGGAGGTAACGCGAATGAGCTGAGTCTTGGCGTGCACGGATATTTGCCGGGCGACGATCGGCTACAGGCGTTCTTCCTTGCGATCGGTCCGCATGTACCGAGAAGGGCGGATCGTGTCCGTCCGATGATTGATGTCGCGCCAACCGTGCTGCGCGTTCTGGGACTCGAAGCGCCGGGCTTTATGAAGGGCCGGGCCGCGTGGTAGATGCTCATCGTCGCGACGCCGTGATGGCGCAAGACACCCTCCTTGGCTTTTCGGGCTGTTTGCGGTAATGCCAGTGCGGCGGGCCCTACAAAGCCACTACACGAACTTGGCGAGGACGGCATGCCGCAGGCCCCGCCCAGGCGCCCACGCTAGCGCGCGGACCTCGGCGCTAAGTCGCGGCTCTACCCAAGTAATAGTTCGACTCCTCGACGCGCTGCCGATCTCCGCTGTCGGCTCGCCTAACGATTGCAACAGGTTCAAGAGTGTTCGATCGCTCCGCGGTACGCCAAACTCGACGCGGCCCGCATACACGAGCTGTTCGCCGTCACGTCCCGCGAGCGCCAGTGACTCGAGCACTTCGTCCGCGAGCGTGTAGCCGACGATTGCGAATGTCTGCGTACGGAAGCATTTCACCTTGACCCAGTCCGCACTGCGTACCCCGGCGCGATACAAGCTGCGCGCGCGCTTGCACACGATGCCCTCGAGGCCGAGCTGATCGACGGCGCGAAAGAAGTCGGCGCCACTTCCTTCAACGTGCGCAACGTATCGAAGTCGCGGGTGCTCCGCGTGACGGAGGAGCTCGACGAGTCGCTGCTTTCGCTCGAGCAAAGGACGTGATGTCAGGTCCGTGCGGCCGATGCTGAGCAAGTCGAACACTTGGTAATAGAGCCGGCTGCCATCCTTCGACTGCGCCGCGGATCTCAGGCGCTCGAAATCCGGGAATCCATCGTCGGTGAGATAGACGAGCTCTCCGTCGAGTCGCACGCCGTCGGCGCCTAACGATTCGATGGCCTTGGTGATACCGGGTAGTCGCGACGTCCAGTCTGCGCCGGGGCGCGAAGTGAGCGCCACCCGCCCCCTCTCACGGCTCGCCAGCATGCGGAAGCCATCGTACTTGATCTCGTGGATCCAACTGCCGCCGTTAGGCGGCTCGGAGGCGCGTGACAGGAGCTGGGGGCTGAGTGCGGCAGCGGGCATTCACGAAGATAGTGCCGGTGCGAGTTGACATCCCCATCGTTGTGTTGTCCACACTGGTATGTGGGAAACTCCTCGGCGCGGCGTGATTCTTCGAGCGCAGTCTCGCCAAATGGGGATCCGGGTGGCTAGGGGCTGGAGCTCGAGGTAGAGCCGCCTAACGATCTCCTCGGGGTCGAGCGTCACGGCTTGCGTGACCCTGAGCTGATCGCCAGAAGCACGCACGAGGAGCGTCTTTCGCGGGACGCCGCAGATGCGGTAGGACTACACCAACGGTGGCTCCAATTACGTACCCAGCCGCCGCGTATGCAGCTGAGCAGGGAACCTGATCCTTCTCGATCGGACACAACCAAAGGGATCCGAGTAGTTGATCGGCGGGTGGTGCTGGGAATCTTCACGCTGGCCGCCTCTTTCATCTCCGGCGAGACGCGCCACGCACGTCTCGCCGATGGACGTGCTCAAAGGCAACGTCGGCTGACGGTCTCGTCGTTCCACCACGAGCCTCTCACGACACAATCATTAATATGCCGCTCGAACCCGGTACGTCCGACCGTTTGGCTGCGCTCTACATGATGATCGTTGCCGCTTTTCTTCTGAGAACGAAGCCGCCTATTTGATCTCAGTGGTGGTGACGGAGCTCCATCATCGGATTCGATAGAGCTCCTCTGTCGTAGGCACCGGTGCGTCGGCCGGGTAGCTGAGATAATGAAAGATCAGCTTTGATCCGATGAGTGAGTATGCAACGGACCCCGCCGAGTGGATGCTCTCGACGTGCTCCGGCGAATTCGCGCCGTAGAAACGGTCCCACCACACAGACTGCTCGTTATCGAAACGAAGGGAATCGCCCGTCAGCTCGAAGCGACCAGTGTAGCGAGTATACGCCGAGAGGTCGCCCGGGTGCTGGCCCGGATACAGGCCAAACGACCGGCCCTCCTTCGTGAAACCACCGTCCGGGCGTAACTCGAGCGTGGACTGATACGAGCCCGGCGGGGAGCTCGCCTTCTGGCTTTGCCAGACGCCAATGAGGCGCGTGATCGGGCCACTGGCGGTATCCGAGCAGCCGACTACGACGAACGTCGTGGCGACCAGAAGTAGGCTGAGCTTGAACATAGCAATTCGCTCGCGGGTGATACTTCGCTCAATTCGGCCGCGGCCCTCCTCGTCACCAAGGACAGGATGCGAAATGTGCAAGCCAGCAGTGGCCGTGAAGGTCGGCTCAGGGCTGGAGCTTGAGGTCGAGCCGCGGGCTCCCAGCTCCCTGCTCGTTAGGCGTCATAGGCTCGCGCCGTTGCTGCAGGTTGCCTATGAGCCGGCGGCGCATTGTAGGGGAACCAATAAGTAGAGTACTCTAATGTTGACGGTAGTCTGCCCGTGGGCGATGTCGCGGGCGTGGTTCGTGCGGCGGCGCCGCTCTGCCGTCGTACCTTAATGCACGTCATCAGAAAACCTTACTTGAGTATTAGCTCATTTTGAATCGATGGGCATAGGATGTGCGCCGACGCCCGCACCAACGTTCCAACGTGACAGCTTGTGAGCTGTTGGCGACTCCCTTGGAGGGGACGAGGCTCAGTTACCCGTGGCGAAGGCAACGGTGCCGCCGTCCTGTGCTATAACAATTATTCCTTCTCGGCATCGTTATGACGCTCTCGTATTGGCACAGAGGTGGGGTTGCTCGATGGCTACAACTCAGGTCGCCCACATGAAAGCCTTTGCGGCGCTGCTCTGTGTAATTGTCGCAGTCAGCGTGGCTGTCGCGTGCGGCTGCGAACCGAGGGCGCTAACCGCCCAGGAGCGTCTCACGGACACGGGGACCACAGCGTGCAAAGGAGGACAGTGGTCGTCACCGGCACCGCTTTTGACGCCGCCTCCGGCAACACACACTGTCGCACGGAGCCCGGCAATCGTGGCTGATGCGAAGAATGTCTTCATTGTCGGCAACGACTTGCCGCCTAACGATCAACCAGTGCGAGTCGGCGAAACTCTTACAACCTGGCGCGAGGGTTACGGACCAATCGGAAGGCCCGCTTCAGGCACCGAATTTGTCTTCGTCTCGCCGAAGGCGACGCTCGATCAAACGGGGCGACTACACGTGCTCTGGGCGGAGCCAGCCACACATGAACAGATCATTCCCCCGTATCAATGGATACTGCTGCAGACGTCCAGTATCTGGTCCGCTGTGCACGATCCACAGCATGGGTGGTCACCTCCGACGCGCGTCTACTCAGGCCCCATCGATTGGAATTGGAGGGTGACAAGTGGCCCTATCACGGAGGGGACCGATGGCGAGCGCCTGATCGCAGTGCCAAAGGAAGACGGCGGCGTTCTGGTGCTCGCTCTTCGAAACGGGGACTGGAACGTCACGTCGATTCCTGGAGGCGTTCCCGCATACGTAAGTATTCTCGCTGTCGGCGCCCGGCACCTCCTGGCGGTGGTAGAGGCAGACACCACACAGGCACACGACCGTAACAGCGTGTTTCTGTACAGCCAAGAGGGCGACCGCGCCTGGCGAGCCGTTAGGCGGCTGCAACTCTCCGGGACGCAAGCAGCGATGGAGATCAGGCTTCTGAATGGCGCCCATGGCCGGGTGCATCTGCTGTGGCGGCAGATGATTCACGACGGCTACTTCGTGATCCGGCATGTGCAATCGGATGACGGAGGCGACTCCTGGACGCAACCGAGTGATCTATTGCCGGGAGGCGCCATTCAAAACGTCGATGCGGCAGTCGACACATGTGGGCGCGTGCACGTGACATTCGAAGACTGGAGCGCAGGGAGTTTCAACGCAGTTCGCATCGGCTACGCGACGTGGGATGAGAGCTGGTCAGGGCCACAGGCGCTTCTGCCCAGCTATATCGGAACGGACTTGACGCTCGTTCCGCGGGTCGATGGCTCAATGGCGCTCGCCTTCTACGGCGCAGAAGGGAAACCTAACGGCTCCGCCGACTGGGCCATGATGTATTCAGAGCTTCGGTGAGTGGAATAACGCGCGGCACATTCGGCCAGGTGATGCGCATATCCGGCGGAAGTGATGATGCTTCTGCGACGTGCGGACCGAATATGTGTGAGCAGGGTCATCACCGCACAATCACGCGGGGGAAGTTATGCAATACTCAAAGCGATGGACGGAGCACTGGAACAAGCGTCGCCTCTTAGCCCTTGCCTTGTTGGTTGGAGTAGGCTTACCGGGATGCGAAGCTCATAATACCGAAGCTCCTCTTACGGTCGCTCCAATCGGCACCCGGCCATCGACAGATGTAGTCATGAGCGACGGTTCCGGCACTATTCCGTGCTTCGCAAACAGCAGGGCCTGCGGCGAATTCAGGGCGGACGTTGGCAGGCCGGTGCACAACGCCTATGTGAACATCACGAGCTCGGACTTAGGTGCATGGTCAAGAACCTGGTCCCCAACAAACGAGTCGGGCTACATGTCGGTGGTGGGCAGTGGCGTTGTTCGTCGCGGGCAGAGCGGTTCCAGTGGTTACCGCGAGATACCGTTCAATGTGACGGCCAGCAATTTTGCCACCGAGGTTGGCGACGGCTTTGTCTCGTATAACACCTGCAACTCGGAAAGAAACGAGGTCCTGGGAAGAAGCCGCAATTCGGCGCAAGGGGGCTCCATGAGCACGCTCGCGTGGATCGGCAGTTTCAACGACGCAGATGCGTGCGATCCACCTCCGGGGACTGAACAAGGGTGCGACGAAAATGGAAACTTCGTGGATGATGGTGGCGATCCCGCCAACTGTCCGCAGGACTCCGACCCCTACAGTGGCGACACGGTGGGATCAGGAATCCAATACTCCCCCGGCGACTATACCAACGGAGAGACTGTTAGCTGGGCTACGGGAATTGGGGACGGCGGGCAGAGCGTGTGCGGCGGCAGAGCACAAGTTGACTATATCTGCATCGACTACCAGAACGATGGCGGAGAATGGGTGGAATGGGGCTGCGGATACGCCACGGTCTGTTGACCAATGCATTGACGCGATTCCAGCGCTGCGGCCGCCCGTTGCTCGGACAGAGATGCCGTAGCCTCAGTTTGCCGAGTCCCCGTAATATTTTTCTCTGGAGGTTTCTGTGCTTAGACGTTACTCAATCGTTACTCTGGCGATCGCTTCGCTGTATGCGCCAGTGGAACTCCGCTCGCAACAGCCCTCGCGACGACAACAGAAACGCGTTGCGGCCACGGTGGCCATGCTAGATAGTCTGCCGGTACCCGGCGTGTCGTTTCTTGTACAGCGTCGACCTGGCAACGCGCCTAACGACCTTATTCTCATCCGCGCCGATGCCACACCAGCAGAACTCTCTGACGCCGTGCGTACGCTCGCCACCGCGCGCTCGGCTGCTGGTGACTACCCGTTTGAACGAATGACGATTCGTATGCGCCCGCACCAGCACTCGCAGATCGCGCGACAGGCGATCCCGTGGACGAATGGAGTGCTGGCGCGCCTACGCAACGCGAAGCCGAAGTCCCTTGCCGGCGTCGGGACAGTACGCGCTGTCGCGATCTGGCTTCCCAAACAGCAATCAACGGGCGGCGCCTTGGGAATTCCCAGACACCCGTAGTGAGACGCGCCGACGAACACAGAGACCGCGACGTTCCACGTCCTGGTCTCTGTGTTTGTTCGTGTTCATCCGAGCCCCGGCCGGCGCGTGTAGCGCACAGATACGGCAATTACTCAACTGTCCGGAGACGCGCGGGTGCTCGCAGCCCGGTGGATCCGCCATACCAGTTAGGCATTGTGCTTACGGCTCGTCGAAACTCCATGCCGCGCCGTAGACGTTCACGAACACCTGACCCGCGACTGCCGCGGCGGGTGACGAGATGGGATGGTCAAGCCCTCCTCGAGTTTCTGCCTTGCGGACGACCTTGCCCGTGGCACGATCGAGAGCGTACACGTACATCCCGTCGGGGAAGATCACGCGCTGGTCGGTCACGAGAAGATCTTCGGTCACCGAGGAGATCGGCGACTTCCAAACCAGGCTCCCATCAGACGCCCGCAACGCGTAGATGTTGTGATCTCCTCCATCGTGGTAAACCACGTCGCCATAGAGCTCGGACTCCGAGACTGACGTGACCACCGGCGTTGTCGGGAAATCCCAGGCAATTTGCTGCGTCCTGCTATCGATGGCGTACTCGTGAGCGCCCTGATTCACAATGACTAATGACCCATAGACAGCTGGAGCACCGTCCACGCACGCGCCGCCCCAGTAGCAGGGCAGCACGACCCGCCAGAGCTCGCGCCCAGTGAGACGGTTCAACGCGACGACCCAAATCTCCGACGATACGCCCGACGCGCGTAGGAAATGCCACACGGTTGCATATACCGTGTCGCCGCTCACGCGGACGCCAGACGCGCCCGATCGAAAGAGACCGCTTGCCGCGGTGTCCGTGGCCGCATGACCCGGCTGCCATACCCACCGCAACGTGCCAGTCTGCAGGTCGAGTGCACTCACGGAGGCGCCCCACGCAGGCACATAGACCATCTGATCGTCTGCATCGATCCGATTGCCGAGGACCTGCCCCGGAAGTGTGTTGCCACCGATGGTGTCCTTAGGTGCCGCATAGTACCAAAGCACTCCGCCGTCGATTGCGTTCACACCCACCGTTGTCTGGAGCGCTGAGCCGACAACGACACCAGCACGCGCAATGAGGCGTGCCCCAAATAAGGGCGCTCCGACGTTGGCGGTCCACACCGGGTTCCCCGTCGACCGATTGCGAGCGACGAGATGACCGTCCCCCGTTCCAAAAACGATCGAATTCCCTGCGGCAACAGGCCGTGAAAACGACGCAGCCTGCTGGGGCTGATACCATCGCTCGTGCAGCTGTGCATTCACGCCTGTCGGATCCGAGCACGACGTGCTCACGAGCATGCCGACGAGCGGGATCATAGTGACTCTGTGAATGATTGGCAGTTCAGATGCAAACATCATCATCGGAGACCAACCAAGAGGGTGGACCTCACGCAGGTCGGGATGACCTCGAGAGCTGCAGTCAAGAGATTGCCCGCCGTCACCCGGCACGGGCACTTCGCATCGCCTCGGACACGATCGCTAGCACATCTAACGAGGTCGCTCGTTGACGGTGGATAAAGCCCTACGTCTGCCACTTTCGCGGGCGTGGAACGCCGGCAGCATCGTACGCAGCGTGTACGCGTTCGCGGTAGTCTGGCGGAAGGTATTTGCGGCTCGACGCGGTCTCGAAGATGCTCGTACTCGCCTTCGTTTCAGCAAGGGCGGTGAACCCTAGATTCTTCACTCCTACTCGCTGAAGTGCATCAACCACCCGCTCTGTCATGAACTTCGCCGAGTTTCCGAGACCGCTCTCGTCGCCCTCCTCCATGAACAGATCGCTACCGTCCCAGGATTGTTCATCAAAATAGTGACCCACGAAGTGAGGAAACCAACCGCCCGGGTACTCACGGAGCTCGATCTTGCTCGCTGACAAGTTCCTCTTTCCACACCGTCCCGTTATTACAAGGCCGTGATAGTGGGTGTATTCAAAACCGCTCTTGTCACACACCACTGCGGGATACGTGGACCAGCCTGTGAACCTGTTGTCCAAAAGCACGTCGATCACTCTCTGATGCACGACCAAGGGATCGCCCATCGTTGTCCAAATGACATCTGTTGGACGGGCTCCGCCCATTCCCCAAATGGCTCTAACGGGTGTCTCAGCGCGCAGGACGCCCCGAGTCAACAGCCAGCAATTACCATCGAACTGGATGTCCGCGCGCATGACACCCTTCATAAAAGGGTCAAAGAACTCGAAGAGATGTTCAAAACCCGGGAAAGATCTCATCAGCAAAAGAGGCCTTGATTAGCTACAGAGGGGCGAAAGCTTCGAGAAGACAGCTCGATGAGGACTCCTAGCCCAATCCTTCGCGCGATCGAATAAGATACGCGCGAAGGACGACAATCGGGTTCAGGGCTGGAGCTTGAGGTCGAGCCGCCTAACGATCTCCTCTGGGTCGAGCGTCACGGCTTGCGTGACCATGAGCTGCTCCGCCGACGCGCGCACGAGGAGCAGCGTCTTTCGCGGCACGCCACAAATACGATAATAGCCGTCGTCGCGCGTGCGGATCTGTAGCATCGTGCCCCTGAGGCGGCTGCGAGGGATCACCATCGAGCAGATCGCAGCTGTTGCAAGCCAGAGCAGTGGCACGTAGTTCTTACTAGTGACAATGCGCAACGTCAGCTCTCCATCAGCAGCACTCTCGCTCTCATATCTATGGCATGGTTTCGGAAAATGAAGTCGACATCCCGAACCCCCCCTCGGCTTTGCGACCGATGTCAGCAACGACCAGCAGTAGTTCATTTGACACGTGTCGATGGACACGATTCCGGAGCTGGGGACCTCGCTCCTTCGCTGAAAGAGCAATGGCTCTGCCGGGAGTGCGTTAAAGGACGTCAATAGGTCCTGTGCGCTGAATGTCACTGCTCCCAGCGGATGCCGCGCTCCTCCTAGGCTTGGCGCGTGAGCTGGAATTGTGCATTGGCAGGGGATCGGCACTATGAGCCAATCCGGCGTGCTATTCCGCGTTCCGATTATATGCCCTATCGCTCGTTCGCCAATCAGGAGTATCGCAACGCGCTCCAGAGCAGGCTGGAGATCCCGGCCTTGCTCCGCGCCCTTCCCGTCGCGCACGGGTGCCGCCTGCTCGAGGTGGGCTGCGGACGGGGTGTCGCCCTTACCGAGCTCGCGCGGCGCTGCCGGCCGTCGCGACTCGTGGGAATCGACATCGCGCCCGAGCTCATCGCCCTCGCACAAGCGCGGCTCGATCGCTTCGGCGTGAGCGCCGAGCTCCATGTCGGCGACGTTAGGCGGCTCCCATTTGCCGATGGCGACTTCGACGTCGTGATCGACTTCGGCACGTGTTACCACATCGACCAACCCGGCGACGCGCTGCGCGAGATCGCCCGCGTGCTCGACACCGGCGGAATGTTCATCCATGAATTGGCACTGGCGCAGCTCATCGCCCATCCGCTTCGGAGTCGCGGTCGTCGCCTCCCGTGGAGCGAATGCGCCGAGCTCACCAGCGAGAAGCGCGCGGGCCTCTGGGGCTCACGCCGCAAAGGGCTGATCACCTGAACACGAACGAGAGGAGACTCGCGTGTCATCACCTGTCCGCTGGAAATTGCTTCGCCGCACGCTGGTCGCATGTCTGCCGCTGGCCGGCGTCGCCTGCGTTCTCGTCAGCATCTCGAGTGGCACCCAGGTGCGCGGCCTCGATCCGAACAACCCGTACGACGTCAAGTCGCCCGTCAAAGCGCATCTGAGAGACGGATCCACCGTCGTCTACGACGACGGCATCCGCGTGAAGGGGCATACCCTCACCGCGCGCCGCGGCGGCCGCCGCATCGGCGTCCTCAATGAGCCCCTCCCGCTCGAGCCGATTCCCTTCGACAGCGTCGTCGGACTCGAGACCTTTGAGCGCGACGTGAACGGGCCCGCCAGCACCCTCGTGTCGGCGGTAACCATGTCGGTGTCGTTCGTTGTCGACGTCGCGGCCGCGGTACTCATCTTCGGCTCCTGCCCGACCATATATGCCGATAGCGCCGGCAAGCCTGCGTTGCAGGCCGAGATCTTCGCCCGACGGATTTCGCCGTTGCTCGAGGCGCGAGATATCGACCTCCTCCACACCCGCGCCGACAGCGCCGGCGTCGTCACTCTGGACGTTCGCAACGAGGCCCTCGAGACACATTACATCAATCACCTCGAGTTGCTCGAGGTCCGCCACGATCCGCGCCAGCAGGTGATTCCTGACGAGCATGGCCGGCCCCTGGTCGTCGGCGACTTCTCCGCGCCTGTGTCGGCGCGCGATCGCGCCAACCGGGATGTTCGCGCGACGCTCGCGCGAACGGACCGCGACGCGTTCATCACCGACAGCACGGTCCTCGCCCGCGCCACCGGTGAGGATCCTGGCGATTACATAGATCTCGCCTTTCCGCGTCCGGCCGGCGACAGCGCTGTCATCGGTCTCGAGCTCCGTAGCAGTTTGCTCAACACCGTGCTGTTGTACGATCTCATGCTCGCGGCGCCGGGTGCGCGGTCGATCGACTGGCTCCAGCGCGACATGCACCGCATCGGTCCGATGATTCAGTTTGGCCGGTGGTATCGCAAGAACTTTGGTCTGCGCGTCGCCGTTCGCGATGGCCAGCGCTGGCGCGAGATCGAGCGTCATCCCACGTATGGACCTGTCGCCTGGCGACGCGCCGCGACCGTTGTCCCGGTGCTGGAAGAAGACAGTCTCCGCGTTCGTCTTTCCTTCACCGCCGACGAGTGGCGCATCGACTGGGTGGGGATGTCGGAAGCTTTCACGAGGCCGCGTCCGCGCTTGATCGGCGTGACGCGCGTCCGCGCCGACAACGACAGCCTCGCGAGCCTGGCGAAGCGCAACCTGCGCGCGGCTGACGATCGTTATGTGCAGACCCAGCCTGGCGATCGCTTCTGGGTTTCGTTCGACGTCGGTCCAGCGCCAAAGGATTCGACGCGCACGTTTCTTCTGGCGTCGCAGGGTTACTACATCGAGTGGATCAGAGGCAACTGGCTCAAGCGGGACAGCGGCGATGTAAACACCTTCGTTCCGTCATCGGCGTCGCTGGAGAAGGCGCTCCACCTCTGGGCATCACAACGCGATTCGGCCGATCAGAAGTTCTATTCCACGCGCGTTCCGATGAGGAAATCATGAAGCGCCTCGCGCCGATCGTCGCGATCTTGCTGTCTGCTTGCGTCATTCACACGGGTCCGGGTCCGGACACCTATCCTCCGGCGCACAGCGCCGCCGGAGTGACCGCGTCGCTCGTTTCGGCGACCACGCGCATCGAGGGCGAGTTGCTGGAGGCACGCGACACCGCGCTCGTGATCCTCACCCAGGACAAAGTAGTGCTGGTGCCGTTCAGTACCATCGACTCCGGCACCTTCGCTCATTCCAGTGCCGTCGTTGGCCATCGCCGAAAGCCTCTCTGGGAAGACTTCGAGCCGATCCGGCTGCTGAGCCGATATCCCCAGGGTATTCCTCCGGACGCTCTACGCCGCATTCTCGCTGACAAGCGGCAGGACTTCCTCGTCTTCATCCGATGAAACCTTTCACTCTGAGCGCGGCGACGGCGTTGCTCTCGGCACTCACGGCAACTCTCGCCGCGACGGACGTCGGCGCCCAGCGTCCGGACAGCGCCAGCGTCGCCAAATTCATCGCTCAGGCTCGCGCGACGACCGCGCGCTTTCAGGACATCAACGTCGCCATCGCCGAGAATTACGTGCGGGTCGGTCCCGACTTCCCAGTGATGGGCGAGCACTGGGTCCGCGGCGAGAGCGTCATGCGCAGCGAATCGACACCGATGCCGTCGATCCTGACCTATGCGACGATCGATGGCCGCCTCACCTTGACGGGCGTCGTCTACACCCTCGTCCGGGTTCCTGGCGTAGAGCTGCCCGACATGCCGCCGTCGGCGGAATGGCACGACCACGTCGGCACGATCGACGAAGAGAGTCTCCTGCTCGATCATACTCACCTCGGCGGCGACACCGATGGGCCGCGCCTCGCGGTGATGCACGCCTGGGTGTGGCTTCCCAATCCGGCCGGCATGTTCGCCACCGACAACTGGGCGCTGCCCTTTGCTCGACTTGGCATTCCCGTGCCGCCCAATGCGTCGCGCCGCGCCGCGTGTGCCGTGGCGCTGGCGACGAGCATGTCGTACTTCGCACGACTGTTCGCCGCCGTCGGCCAGCTCGACGATCGCGAATCCGACGCCGTGCTCGACGCCCTCGAGCATAGCCGCAGCGCCGTGCAGGGATGGCTCGATACGCGGAAGCCTGGCGACTCTGTCCCGGCGGCAGATCTGGCCCGTCTCGAGACGATCTGGACTGACCTCGCCGATGCCATCACGAGGTCCGTTCGCCCCGCGAGCGCCGAGCGACTCGCGCGCGTGCTCAACCGTTAGGCACGAGTGACGACGCTCGAGCGGCCGGAAGTACGGCGCATCCTCGAGCGCCTGTTCGATGAGCGTGCGGCGCAGCGCGCCCATGTCCTGCGTCATGTCGCGCGCTCTATCCTCGATCGGGTGCTTGGCCGCGAACCCTCGCTCGAGGATGAGGTCGAGCGGCTGAGCGCCCACTACGCTTCGGTGTCCCCGCGACAGGGCCGTTTTCTCTATATGGTGGCTCGCTCGACGCGCGCGCGATCGATTGTCGAGTTCGGGACGTCCGTCGGCATCTCGACGACTTACCTGGCCTCGGCGGTGCGCGACAACGGCGGCGGCTGCGTGATCGGCTCGGAGATGAATCACGACAAACTCGTCACCGCCCGCGACAACATCGCCACCGCCGGACTCGCCGATCTCGTCGAGATTCGAGAGGGGAACGCCCTCGAGACCTTCGTCACGATCGACGGCGAAATCGATCTACTGTTCCTCGACGGGTACCCGCCGCTGTATCTCCCGATCGTCAAATTGCTCCTGCCGCGCCTTCGGCCCGGCGCCGTGGTGATCGCCGACAACATTTTCACGCATCGGCGGCTGCTTCGTGGCTACCGCCAATTCGTCCGCGACGCGTCAAACGGCTTTCAATCCGAGACGCTCATCATGCGGTACGGCGTCGAGTACTCGGTCCGCGTGTAGCTCGCCGGCCATGCGGACGCGCTGCGATCGTTAGAGTGCTCAAGCGTGGCGTTCTCGTCAAGTTCCGCCGCGCCTGACGAGCGTTCTCCGGGCGCAGACATCGTAAGTCGGGATCCGGCCGCTCAGGGCTGCAGCTTCCACCTACGCGGGACAGGCGCGACGCGCTGGCTCATCGTACGCGCACGTAACCCAGGGTCCACGGCGCTTCGATGCGCGCTACAACGCGGAGCGTGTCAGCCTCAAAGTCCGCCGACTGGAAGGCATCGTCTTGCGTGGCGGTGAATACGACACCTTCCCCGTTTTGCTTGAAGGACCCGCGGAACGTGAGCGGCGCCGTGAAGTCTGGCGATCGAATACGGTGCTCGTAGGAGCCGGTGCTCGTGAGCACCAGCGTGTCCGTGGACACCATTGCTGTGCCGCCGAGGGATGGTCCATTCATCAGGTATGGGGGCGCCGCGCTTGTGTTCAGCCGGACGAGCACGAATGTACCGATGAAGGACGACTTCGGCTCGGTCGATCCGCCGCACCCAGTGATGAATGCAGCTGCACCCACTACCACGGATCTCCACATCTTCTGCAGAGTCAAGAGTTTCATCACCCGGTACCGCGTGCCGGCGTTACTCGTCAAGTAGACGGCGAGCGGCAGAGCGAAAACTATTCCTTCGGCTGCTGAACGCTGAAGCCGATCGGTTTGCGCGGCTCCGCCGTATCTTCTCGCGGCACTCTCATGAGCAAAATGTTCAGCTGCCCAACGTGCTGAACGATTCTCGCTGCGTGCCCATCGACGGTGACGCCCTCATAGATGATGAGCACCGGGTCGATGAACGTCACGAGTTGGATCTGGACGGCAGCGACGCTCTGTAAGCCGGGCAGCAGAACGGCGACGAGCTCGGTTTCTGTGAGTTTGCTTTCGAAGTCGCGAAGGGTTTCGACGAGCCGCTCGAACACCGCTTGCGCGTCGTATGGCCGTCGCGCCTCCGCGAGCTGCTCCGGGATTGACTTGATCTTCGAAAAGTCAAAGCGCGGTGATTCTGGAATGCCGAAGCCTCCCGTCATTTTTCCTCCCCGCTAGATGAGCAACGCAAGCCGGCGATTCAGAAAACAGTGCCTAACGAGGATATACCCTAGTTTATTTTAAACCGTATTGGCACGCTCAGGTTCGCCAACCCATCTTTTCTCCAAAGGCCGCTCTGAGCCGTGTACTCACCCGCGCCGACGGTCCCCTTCCACGGGATCGTTACACTTCTCTGCTCTTTGGGCTTCAAGAAATCCTCCTCTCGAAGCACGCAAGGAATGAAGCCTTGGGGGCCGAGCAAGTCGGCGGACGCTGAACGAGTTCCTGAAGGGCCCGTTATCAAGACGTCCAGACCTCGACCACAATCCTCGATGAACTGAATGCGCGAACCGCTAAGATTTGTCACGGTTACCACAAAGAGAATCGTGTCACCCATTCGCAGGCTGCTCTCATTCGCCACGATCGACGTCCGAATGCTATCGAAATCCTGTGCGGATCTCGCCACGACTACAGACGTCTTCAATGGTGAGTTCTCCGGCGCTTGACTACAACTCACGAGAAGTAGCATCGCATACACCGATGCCAGACACCGCATGATCATGGACAGTGCCCTCCTGCGTTGTAAGCGGCTGCCGACAGCGCGCACGGTTCCCAATACACCCCGCGTTGGGAGCCATTGTCCTGGTTGAGGATTTGCCAAACCCAATCCCACCGGCTGAAGTACATCTGGTTATTGGTATTTCCGCCTCCCACGGTGCCCACCAACCATCGTTTCGTGTGGCTATTATCGTAGTAGCCCCAGACGATGCCGCCGCTGTCTCCATTTCTGGCGAAATTATTCGATATGCCCTGACAAAGCATCGTCCGACCCGTATCCCTGTATTGGTTGGGTCCTATGAGCTCGAAGACATTTACGTCAGCACAATTGCTACTCACCGTGCCTGAAGTTGTGCCGCTATTTGCACCAGTCTTATAAATCCCCCGGAAATGGAGCAAAGTTATCGGTGATCGTCTCCGTGCCTGTAATCGCATTAGGGTTGTCCGGCTGCGTAATGAGATAGTCGCCTGTTCTCGCGGAGGACTTGGCGAACTGGTTGAGTAGAATGAGCGCGGCGTCAGCCCACTGGCACAGTCTGTTAGCAGGACATCTCGGCTGAGTGGCTGTTCTGAAAAGCGCGGGGTCGCCGTACTCTTGTCCGATCGCGCTGTTACCGGACGCATCGTCAGGTTGGTATACGAGGTCGTAGTCAAGACCGCCTGGGGTCTTAGTGCAGTGCGAGGCGGTGATAAAGAATTGATCGCTCGTAAACTCTGGCCTTAACCATCCAGAACTAACGTCATATCGCTGCCGCACGACCATTGGTCCCATGGAGCAGTAGGAGCGGACTGTTCCCGAAACTAGGAGAATTTGAAGCCCCGCGGCGAAAGGCTGTGTCGGGCTGCTCAGGCTGTACGAGGGAGGAGGCGGCGGAGGCGGAGGAGGACTGTCTCCGGGCACTAGAAGAAATGGCTCGAATACCGAGACATCGATCGCTTCGGCGGGAATACCAAGGCTAACAGCCGTCTTCTGCACCGCGGCGCGCGCACTTTCGTTCAGTGCTCCAATCCAGAGCTTATTCGTGGCACCACGAGCACTAACAACCGTAACGCCCGAGACCTTGCTGTCATTTATTTTCTGTTTCCATGCCAGTAAGTCTCGGAAGCGGAAATCGCCGTGTTCAATTCGAATTGTCGGAATAGTTCTTCCTTTCGACTCGACATACGCGCGGACGAGTCCAGTACGTCGATCGAGATTATTCGTATCTGGGAGAAACACTGAAAGCGAACCGTCTGGGTTAATTCGCAGCCCTCCCAGGCCACCGACGGCGCTGTCTAATCTCGCAAGCTGATCGTCGGGAACCGGTGAACTCGCAATCTGTGCCACCGTCGCTGAGTAGTCCGCTTTCGGAGAGAATGATCGGGGTTGCAGCGTGGATTCATCTGAGCATGCAGCCGTCTGCCATAAAGCGACAGCGACCAAGATTGAAGACACCGCTCTTGAGGGCGCGATCGGCATGTGGTCTCCGATTGAAGAGTGTGGTTAGCCTATCACAACTGTCCAACGCAGGGCATCGAAAGAAACAGAGCCTCTTCGCCTCACCATAGAGAAGCGCGCGCTCATACCGTATTCATGCAGGCAATCTTGAGTGCATGGTGACTTACACGACCCGCGGCCAATGGGCGGCCCTCCGAGTTAGGCGACGCAAACTCTTTATCGTAATGGTAAGGAGATGATACTAGCTCTGTAACGTCTTGGCCTAACGCGTCCAGCGTAAGCACTCCTGAGCTAGAAGCTCAAGTCGTTATGCTCCAGGAACGAGCTGTTGGCGACCTTCCGAACAGGCCGTCCGCCATACGCAATTACGTCGCAGCTACGCTTTATACGTCATAAACGCCGCAGATGACAAAGTCAATGCTGCTCGCATCGTACCATGATTCTTTACAATGAGAGCCCTCTAATGAGAATGATTTAATGAGAGTTCTCTAACCGTGCGCTGCGAGCACTATCGATGTCGCGGCAGGTCGATGCGGCCTGCGGCAACTGGAACAGTGGAAGGAACAGAACGCAGTCCGCTGACAGAACTAACCGCTTGCCGGTCCGCCGGTGGACGCGATAGGTGACTTGCGCGTGCCCAAGCTGTGTTGACAGTCGGCGAGCCGACCCCCCGAACTCACTCAGCTCTAAGGACGGACACTGGATCGATCGCGGCCGTCGGCGAGCGCAAGCCGCGAGAGGCGAGTCCGAGTATGAGAGTGCTCTAATCTTCTGCGAGAGCGCCTCGGTGATGCTATCCGCCTTTACGTCTCTGGATACTCCTCGCCTCGAGAAACTGTACCTCGAGCCGCGCCCCTTCCACCGCGTGTTGCAGACCCTGCGGGAAGCGATAGACCTTTCTGAGGCGTGGCGCTTTGCAGTCAAAGACGCCAAAGGCTGCGTAGCTGTCGCCTAACGTGAGTGGAATGAATTTTCCTTCCTGCACTAGGCCGTCACGGACGAGCCATTCGCGGCCTTTCTTGTCGATGAAGATGAGCCGAGCAGGCACACGGACTATCGCTTGCAGTACCGCTTCCCAGAGCAGCTCCGGGGCGCGAACACTTCGCGGACGATGACCCAGTCAGGTCCTTGCCGATGCCAGATCGCGAAGTAGTCGCCGTGCATTTCCGTAGGGTCCGTGCCCTGCTCGAGCCACGTTTCACGCCATGATCCTTGTTCAGTCGCTAAGGTGTCGAAGCCTACAATGCGAACATCGACTGTTGTCGGCTCATACGCCATGAAGAACTGCGGCCGTGAGCTGAACTGGCGCGCGAAGCCCGCGATGTACCCGTCCTTCCCTGGCCGCACAAAATAGGGCGACACCTGCACAATGGAGTCCGCCAACAGGGCACGAAGTGGCGTCGTGTCGTGTGATGCGATGGCCGCGTTCCAGCGTTGACGAGCTTCGCGGATCGGCGATGTGGCGTCTTTGGACGCACCTACAGAGAATCCGCTCCGTGCATTCTGGGCGCTTGCACACGCTGCGACTGCTGCGATAAGGATGGTGAGTGCGTTGCGTCTCATGGAATCAGGGCTGGAGCTTGAGGTCGAGCCGCCTAACGATCTCCTCGGGCTCGAGCGTCACGGCTCGTGTGACCATGAGCTGCTCCGCCGAGGCGCGCACGAGCAGCAACGTCTTTCGCGGCACGCCGCAGATGCGGTAGTAGCCGTCGTCGCGGGTGCGGATCTCGCCAGCGCCGCCGGGCCACTCGACGGTGACCTTCACCCTCGGCATCGGGCTGTCGTCCGGGCCGAATGTTACGCGGCCGGCGAGCACGCTGTCGTGGCGGCCCAATCGCGTGTCCGTGCACACTTCGCTGGCGGCATCGGCGAGTGGCTTGAGGGTGACCTGCGATTCGAGCGTCGCGTCGGCCTGCACCGTGACCGCGGTGCGCTCGGCTGGCGCTTCGATGGCGTCGTGGAGCGGCGTCGTCGCCTCGAAGAGATACGTGCCGGGAAGGACCTGCTCGAAGCGCACGTGTCCGTCCACGGAGGAGTATCCGCCATACGGTGAGCCGGCCAGACGAACAATGACGCCGGACGCGGGTGACGGTCCGCTGTCGGTTGGCGTGACGGCGCGCACGCGCACCGCGCCGGTGGGCCGGCGCCAAAGAACGGAATCGGGCGTCTCGCCGCGCCGCACGCTGCGCAGGTCGCCGCCGGCGACGCGGATCTGGTCCGCGGTGAAGCGCCACCGGCCGCGGCTCGCCTCGAGCGAGCGCGGATTCCATCCCGAGCTCCATTTACGCACGGCACCGCTGCGCACGGGCGTCGGCATGCGAATGCTCCAACTCGGGATGATCCACGCGCCCGTGGTGAGGCGCAGGAAGGTGATGCGGCCGCCGAGGAGTGTGTCGGGCGCGGAGATCGGGAGATTCACGAACGCGAAAGTCACCGTGCGCAGCTCCTTCGTGGTGGAGTCGAGCCAGACCGTGCCGCGAATCTCCACGTGCCGCGGCCGGCCGGCGGGCTCGAAGTCCAAGCCGATGAAGTCACCCTGAGGCGCGCCGCGATTCGTTAGGCGGAAGCAGTGGTCTTCGGTGAAGTATGGCGAGAGGAGGACGTCGAGGTCGGGCGCGTAGAAGGTGGTCCCGGAATCGTCCTCGATGGTGTAGCCCTTCTCCCTGATCCGCTCGGCGGGAAGGCTCGTCCAGGGCGCGGCGCCGTGCGACTCCGTCTCGCGGAGCGCGATGTCACGGAGCGCGCGCTCTCGCACGTCGTAGATGCGCACGTGCAGGAGCTTGGCGAATCGGTAGTCCGCCTGCTGCTGGGTGATCGCGGCGGCGAGGAGCGCGGTGCGGGCCTCGTCCCAGAGCGCGAAGGTGAGGACACCGGTGTCGGTGGTGTCCGGATGCAGACGGCAATCGTTGCGGTCCCGCGTGGTGACGGTCGGCAGAATGACGGGGATGTCCGCCAGGGCGACGTCGATCGTCGTGTCTCGCGTGAGGTCGAACGCGGCGCTCTCGGTTGGGCGGAAGCCGATGCGCATCACCTTGAGATGAAAGCGACCACGGGTGCCCGGAGCAATCGCGAAGGTGCCGGAGTCGGAGGTGAGCGCGCGTGCGTATGTCGTTAGGGTGGAGTCCACGATGAGGACGACAGCGCCCGATACCCGGCCCGCGCCGACGGCGGAAGAGACAATGCCGTGCACCACCTGGCCAAAAGTGGCGACAGGTATGATGAACGCCGCCATGGCGAGGCAGGCCAAGGCGGCTCGATGAAATCGGCGGGCGATCTGCTGTGCGTGCGCGCCCATTGCGGGAGCTCCCCTCACAGTCGTCATAGAGAATGCACAACGCCGGGCCAAGCGGACAAGGGACTGGGGACGGGCCGGACGATGCAGGGTCTCAGCTCATCAATTGGCGGCGGGCTGTCGCCGTTCCCGATATCGAGTGGCGAGGACGGCACACCGAGTGAGCACTCTAACAAATCGAGGAACGCTGACGGCACACTGGGTCCGAGCGCGCTGACGACGAGGTGAGATTCCGGTCGGCCTGGGTCGGATTCGGCCTCAGATGGTCACGGTTCGTGGCCGGCGAGCCGGCGATCGAACAACGAGAACCTCGCGTCGTTCGTCGTGCTCGGGGTAGCGGTCGTCGCCTAAACGATGGACGGCCTCGCTGCCGCGATCATCGCTCACGTGGTCGGCGCTACCACTCTGAAGCTGGAACGCGAGAGACTCGATGCGGGCCGAAGACTTCATGAAGCGGCGCGCTCGCTAGACCTAGGAGTCGGTTGCACCCTCGAAGTCGAGATCCAAATACTGCGAGCGACGCGAAGCACCCTCGCGGTGCTGGTTCTCCGTCATGATGGGCACCTGCTCACTCATCGAGCAACGCTCTCGAGTCACGCGGAGCCGACGTGCTGCCTCGCAGCGACCCTCAGCGGTCTCGAAGTTGCGACTCACTGCCTCGAGGCGAGACGCATCGCTGATCGAGGCGCGGCTCACAGCCGTGGAGTCGAGAAAAGCACACGTCACAGTCGGAGAGTGGCGGAGCAGGCGGAGGAAATCGGCATGCGCGTTGAGGAAATCGTTCAGCGAGCTCCCGGAAATGCACAACGAGGCCCCGAAAGCACTCCTCGAGCCGGGAGAGCGGATGACGAATGGAGACGACGCGGAGTCTAGTCGAGCGGACTGCTGATCGAGTCGAGAGCATCACTCATCGAGTGGAGCGCATCACTCATCGAGTGGAGCGAATGACTCATCGAGTCGTGCATCTCCTCCACGAGTTGTTGGCGACGGGATGTGAGCTGTGGAAAACGTGACGTGAGGTGCGGCGACGACGACGTGAGCGCGCAACACGCGGCACGGAGTTGGAGGAACGCGACCGCGAGTACGAGATACGACCCAAGAGCTGTCGCGAATGGGACCGCGAGCGCGGTGAACGCGAGCGCAGGTGGTCCGAACGCCACGCGAGGCACGCGATATGGAGCACGTTGCGAGAAAAACGTCACACGATGGAGCGAGGACGGGAGCCTTTGACCAGCGTACGAGGCGTGAGCTGGCCGCAACGCCATCGATGGCGCGCGGAATGACACCGCAGGTCGCGCAAAGGCCAGCGAAGCAGGCTGGAATGGGATCGTTGCTCCCGCGAACGGCAGCGTTGGTCGCGCGAACGGCAGCGTTGGTCGGCTGAACGACACCGCAGTTTACGCGAACGGCAGCCGAGGTCCCGCGAAGGCGACTGGAGTCCGCGCGTTCGCCACGTGAGCGCTGGCGAAGAGCACGTGTGGCGCCGAGAACGCCGCATGCGGTGAACGGAACGGTGCGTGTGCTGCGACGAACGCCACGTCAGCGCCGTGAGCTGGCACCGCGAGGCACGCAAACGCGACGCGAGCGCGGCGCGAGGGCGCATGAGCTGGCGAGAAGGACACGTGAACTCTTTCGAACGCCACATGAAGTGTTTCGAATGACGCACGAGCTGTCCCGAATGCGGCCTCAGCTCGGCCACACGCCACATGAAGCGCGGCGAACGCCACGTGAGGCGCGGCGAACGCCACATGAGCCGCGGGGAACGCCATCAAACCGAAAGAAAGCCGCGGATGGCATAACGCGGCTGGTGCATTCGCCGCACGACAGACGCACGCGCGCCAGCGCCGGCGCATTCACGTCGCTCTGTGAATGCTTCGATGTGGCGGGGGTGCGCTAAGCGGTAGTGTGACCGACATCGTCGGTAGGAAGCGAGAGGTCGGCGGTACGGAGTACCAGGTGACTGGTACGGGATGAGCGGTGGTCGGAATCGAGTGAGCGGTGCACGAAACTGCATAACCATTAGCAGCACGGCGTGAGCAGTGAGCGCTACGCGCGAACAGGCGATCGGGAGCGAGTGCGAAGCGCGCGGTATTGCCGTACGTGCGGTCGGGGCGCGCGACGAATCCTCCAGGACCCCGAGGCATACGTGGGGTGCGCCTGCAGGTTTCTCCGAGACGCGCATGCAACTCTCTGGAGGCGAATACGTCCCGTGGTGGACGACGAGAGATGCGCGCGGGACTGGCTTACATCCCTCCGGTAGAGCGATCGGTTCGAGCGGTACGGCCTTCGCTGCGCCATCGATGGCGTGAGAACCCTTCGGTACAGCCTCGAGTTCAAGCGCGAGCGATGAAGGTCTCAACGAAACCGGCATTCATCCCAGCGGTTCCGTGATCGCTACGAGGTGAACGGCGTAAAGTTCGTCCGGTACTCCGGTAGGACCGCTCCGGACTCGAATCTATTCGAGCGGGACACGCATCTATCTCTCCGATACAGCGCCGATTGCGAGCGGTACGCGCTACGGTGTCGGCGGTACGGCGGTGAGTTCGAGCGGGACGCCGATGAATTACGGCGAGACAGCGCTCGCATCCATCAGTACGCGCGTCAATTTCTTCGGGACGGCGAACAGTTTGTTCGAAACGCCGCACCATTCTCGCGGGCCGTCAATCGGTTGCCGCGGTCGCGCCGGAATTGCGCCGGACGCGAGAGAGGTTACTCCGGCGCGGCCCCCTCACGGGGCGACACCGCGACGAGTTAGGGCGACGGTTCGTGCTCAGCCTTCAGGAGAGACTCATATCTATAGTAGGGCGCCAGGCATTTCGTTCGTTGCCCAACGAGTAGGTTCTCTTTCGGCGTGATGGAGCGGAGGATCTGGCGGGCTATCGGGAAGCGTCACAACATGTGACGGCCGCGTGACGCCGCGGTGGCACCATAACGCCAAACAGCCGGAAGGTCGCGTGCAATCGGAAATTACGGTCCGGATTCTGGGAACTGCGTCGATTGAGGTCGGCACGGAACGACTCGGTCCGTCGTCGAAGCAGCTTTTCGGCTTGCTGTTGTATTTGGCGTCGCAACGCGGCCACGCGTGTCAGCGTCAACTGGTGCGGGAGCTTTTCGTAGCGACGCCCGACGAAGCCCGCGCCTCGCACCGCCTGCGGCAGATGTTGTATCGGCTGCGCCAGGACGGCATTCCGATCGAGGCCAATGCGGATCAGCTTCGCCTAAGCGCACAACGGGTGACGGTGGATTGGCGTGGATTCCTCGAGGCGTCTCCCCTCGACGAGATTGGGCTCCAGAGCTTGTCGAATGGAATTTTCCCCGGCTATCACCCCACCGAGCCGGACGGATATCGGGAGTGGTTCGAGGCGGAACGCTCCAATATCAGTCGCAAGCTGAGTCGTCATATCACGACCCATCTACCGCAGCTCCGCGCGGCGGGCCGATGGGATCTCGTGGCTTCAGCGGCGAATGCGTTGTTGGCGTTGGATTCCTTGAGTGAGGAGGGCACACTAGCCCGCGCCGAGGCGCTCGCGATGGCCGGCTCGAAGAGCGCCGCATTACGCGTGATCGATCAGTACATGATCGAGCTCGGCGAGACCCAACCGCATCTTCGGTTAGCACCGTCGTCGCTGAGGAGCCGGATCAGCGAGCGCTTGCCAGAAGCGAGTCAGCGCGCGTTGGACGATCGGCTCTTTGTTGGCCGAGACGAGACCATGGGGATGCTGAACGGGATGGGCAGAAGCTGCCGGGATGGCAAGCAACAAGTTCTCTTCGTTTGGGGCGAACCAGGGATCGGCAAAACGCGGCTGCTTACCGAATATCGCTCGCTCGCCGCACTTCAGGGATTTGAAACATTCCTCGTATCGAGCCAGGCACACGATGCATTTCGTCCTTTGGGCATCGCGTGCGATCTCATCGCTCTCCTCCTCCAAGCGCCTGGATCGTTAGGCTGTGATCCCTCAGCGCGGGCGCTTCTCGAGCGCCTTGTGAGCGTGAACAAAGAGATAGGAGCTCAGCGGGACATCGACTCGGACGAGACACCAATAGCGGCAATCGTTAGGTCGCTCAGCGATCTCGTAAGCGCTGTATCGACTGAGTACCCAGTGCTCGTGGTTGTTGATGACGCGCAGTGGCTCGACGAGCGATCGCTCTCGACTATTCTTGGTTGCTTCACCGGAACGACGGCTCGGCGAGCCTGCCTCGTAATGGCTTCACGCCAGCGCACACCGAGCAAGCAAGCACTTGAAGTGCCTGATGGCTCTGTGAGCGTTCGACTCGGACCTCTGCCGGATGCGGCAGCGCTCGAGCTTACCCGGAGCCTTTTGAAGTGCTTGTCGATTTCGGATCGTGTGCGCGCCGAGAGTTACGTGATGGAGGAAGCTCGCGGCAACCCATTTTTCATTCGTCTTCTTTGCTCCCACCTCAACACTACGGCCGATAGAGCCCAGCTCAACAACTCAATCGAAGAAGTCTTAAGAAGCCGTTTGGATCAGCTGTCCAAGAATTCACGACGCGTTCTAGAAGGAACAGTCGTGTTGGGAAAGAATTGCACATTCGGACGTCTCGAAGATTTGCTTCGGATGCGTCGTCCGGAGTTGCTTGCGGCAATCGAAGAACTTGATGACCGTGCGCTCGTCCAGCTAAACGAGAGTTCCTTCGTCGCCACTCATGCGTTGCTCGGCGAAGCTGTAACGAAGCGGATTGCGAAGGCCGTCCTGCGAGCCTTACACGCGGCGGCAGCGCGGCTATTGCAGTTAGACGCTCAGCGCCATCCGAGTAGCTCACTTCCCTGGGATTGCGCCGAGCATTGGCGACTCGCGAATGAGCCATCGCAAGCTGTAAACGTGCTTCGTGCCTGCGCGCAAGGAATTTTGGAAGTAGGGAGGCCAATGGATGCGCTGCAGACATTCAGGCGAGCGCTTGCGTTGCCTTCCAACGACAAGGCGACGCGACTCGACCTGCTTGAGCGCGCGGCAATGGCCGCAGCATACAGCGCATACTGGTCAGCCCTTCCGGAACTCATCGCAGAGGTCAAGCAGCTTCGCACGGAGATGAATCGGTCTGCCTTTGAACATGATGGTGTCGAGATTCTTGAGATGATTCTGCCGTATCATTTGGACGGCGATCCGCGAATAAATATTTCTCGTTTACAAGAATGCACCAAATGTGAGTCAGCGGACCCGCTCCATCGCATAGCGGCGGCGAGGCATTTGATCGCAGTTGGTGAGCTGACTCTCACACGAGAGCTAGCGGACGACGCGTACGTGGCCGTTGGTCATGAGGGCGTTGGAAGTATGGAGCGTGACCTCTGCGATCTGCTCTATCATACGTGCTTCGGGAGCGCGTCGGACGCAAATTCCGCAGCGACTATGCTCGTCGACAAAGCCTTCGCCTCATTACCGAAAGGCTTGGCATATGCATTAAACGCCGGTTATGCGCAATATCGAGTCGGTGACTCGGACGAGGCGGCGGAAACATTACTGCGCGGCTACGATGCCGCGAAACGAAGTGGGAGCTGTTCCGCCCAGGTAATTGCAGCACTACTCTTGGCAAGATTGGCGTGGAGCAGAGGGAGAGTAGAAGATTCTAAAGTATGGCTGCGACGATACATGAATCTCAACTCATCTTATCCTCAGATCGATGCGATCGGCGATGGTTGGATTTTGGGTGCTCGCCTAGCCATTGAAGATGGGAGGCTTGACGAAGCTGGCACAATGATTGGCCAAGCTCGGCAATCCCATCAAGCAAGCCTTGCCCTGCCGAAGCTCTTGATCGGCTCGTGCGAAATACAATTGCGTCTCGCCCGCAAGGACGCACCATGTACTGATGATGAACTCAGAGAGTTCCTTTCACTGTACGAGCGAGCGAAGTCGCTTGGATGCCAGGACGAAGTAGTGTTGGCGCTCGTACAAGCGCTGGAGTATCGAGGCGCTGAGAGCGACGCAAAGAGCCTTCTTGGCGGCTACTTGTCCACTGCACGCCGTGACGGTTTTCCCTTGTTGCGGCGCTTAGCGGCTATAGTCGATGTTCATCGACGTTCCGAGCACACTGACAATGAGTCAGGGATGCGGCTGCCGCAATTTGGACGCCCTCATGAGTCTGAGGCCGGTGGCTGGATCTAAGCAGATTCTCGCTCGCCACGGCGTCCAGCCAGAAGGACCAACGGTCCGGCCGGAGAAGCGATACGCTTGGTCGGCTGAAAGAGGGTTGGCCAGAATGCGCTTGCAAGCAATCGATCAGCGATAGCAGGATCGAATTGCCTGCCACGGCAGCGGATGATCTCCGCCCGGACCTGTTGCTCGGTGAGAGGCCGCCGATAAGGTCGCTCGCTGGTCATTGCGTCAATCGTGTCGGCGAAGGTTATGATCCTCGCCGCGAGAGGAATGTTATCACCAGCCATCCCGTCGGGATATCCAGTACCGTCCCAATTTTCATGATGATGCCTGATAGCCGGAATTATCTCCTTAAGTCCGCTCATCGTTGCGACAAGACTGGCGCCATCGATGGGATGCTCTTGCATAGTCGACCACTCTTCTGGCGTCAACTTATCGGCCTTTCGCAAAATCGGCGCGTACTTCTCGTAGATCTTGCCGACATCGTGCAGAAGTGCGGCCTTGCTGACCAATTCAATGTCACGAGCAGAAAGTCCGAGTCCGCGAGCGATGAGAGTGGAATATCTCTGTACCCGGCGTGAATGACCGGACGTGTAAAGATCTCTCGCCTCAATCGATTTAATCATCAATTGCAAAAGTTCCTCATTGGTGCGCTGCAGCTCAACGTTCACTCTCTGCACCTCTCGCAGCCCCAAGAGTGGCAACCATAGTGCCGCAGCAGCGATGGCCCCATGCGCGGAATACAGCCATGCAAAGATGAAAACGATCGGTCCAGCTATGAGGTCCATGCCAATGGTCGGTACGACCATCTGCTTCCACAACCGCCGAAGTGACTGAGGTTCCTTCAAAGCGAGGTAACCACAGGCAACGGTTCCATTCACAAAGAAGGAGAGTGCAATCGCTAGCAGCGCAGGCGTACCGTACCTAATCGTCGCCGCCAAAAGTGACGAAGTTCCCGTCCCAAGAAGCGTATCGCCACCAAGTGCCAAGTACATCCAAATCGCACTCACCGTTGTGAGCGAGTGTAGTACGATGTTGAGAAGGGCAACGCCGGGCTTGCCTCGTCTTACCGCTTCCACGATCGCTTTCACGGCTGCTACCCCGACGACAGTGGCCCAGCTCGGAACAATTAGCGCCGCGGCCAAGTACGGGATAAATGCAATCGAACCACGCGCTGAGTTGGGTAGCGCGAAGGCCAGCAATTCTGCCACAATTGCGAGTATCGAAAGCAAAACGATCGCAAACAGCGCTTGCTGGGAAATAAACGGAGCGCGCCAATACAATGTCGATGTCCCCACTAGGGCGGCACCGACCATCGCGAGTTGGTAAAGAGTGTGTTTGCGATCCATGACGATAGAATTGACCCCCATCCGCTCGCCTAATTTCCAAACGTTATCCAGCCATGGAGCTGACCGAATATTTCGGCGAGCCAACTCATTCCGACCATGTGCGTCACCCCCCCTTTGACCAAAGTCATCGGCATTAACCGATGCTAAAAGGTGAGCTCCGCTCGACTACTTGAGTTGTGCTTAGACCTCCGCTCGTCTTCGCTCTGCGAGGGAGGGGGTCTTTTTTTTGTGTTTAGAGGTGGCTAATCTCGCGTCGTCTCGGTGAGAGGTCGCTAAATCAGTGAATGGCCCTGATGGGTCCTGCGATGACTACTGAGCTGCGATGCATCTGGTGACCACGCGGGCACACCGTCCTACATCGCCTTCGGTGGGAACTGCTATGGCTCAGGATCGCCGTCGATCCGGTGCAATCTGTCTTCGTCCTACCACGCCCGCTTCGGGCTGTCGCGCAAAGCTACAGTAACTCTCATACAGCGCTGTGAGCGTCCTCACCTTCCAGACGACCGCCTCACTCACCTCGCATCGCTCGGCAACACCAAATCGCCACCACACTCACCGCGAATAATCGATCCAGCGGTTCGTCGCATCCAAAACGGCCAAAACGCTCGCTGTTTCCTGACTTTCTTTCACTTCCGCGCTCCCGGTCAATAACGCCGACTCGCGGCCCGTCCGCGTCGTGAGCCCCACGAACACGAACTGCCGGTCGAACGCCTCGATCGTTTTGCACCCCTCGAGACTCAACACCCGCGCGTCTCCCTCGGCCTGACTGATGGCCGACAACGTCGCCCGCGCCGCGAGCTCGATGCGCAAACGCTCGTTCTCCAATCCTTCCGCCTCGCCCGCAAACGCCTGGTCGCCCTTCCGCAGCGTCACCTTGCAGGCCACGCCCTTGCTCCGCGACCTGCGCACCTCGATGTCCTCGAAGTAGAGCCGGCGCCGCGCCACGGCCCCAATCCCCAGCTCGCTCGTTAGGGCAGGTTGCCCGCTCGGCGGCGTGGGGACCGGCGTCATCGGCTGCGGAGGTGTCGCGCGCATCGGCTGCGACGGCGGCTGTGCTCCCGACGCCTGTGGCGACGGAGACAGATTCGAGATGGTGGGCGCCGCGCCACGCGGCGCACTCTTCGGCGGCTCCGCTTTTTCACTTGGTGCGGGCGACACCGCTTCCATAGCCTTGGCCGGCGTTTGCTGCGTGGTGTACGGAGCAGTAGGCGACGAAGCGCCCTGATTGCGCGCGTCGTTCGACGTCGCGACGCTGATCTTCTTGTGGCTCACCCGCATGCCGAGATGCGCGATCAGCGCGCTCTCCACATTCCGCACCGTCTGCTTCGGCGTGACTTCATCCGTAGTCAGAATGTGGATCTCATCCACATTTCCGGTACCACTGGCAACGATTCGCGCTGAGATGACGCCGGGAAGCGTCGCGAGCAGCTCCTCCGCGCGCTGGATGGGAAGAACACTGCCGGCGATGAACGACGTATCAGGTAACGACACAGGCGATGCGACTCGGGTAGACACGATCAAGACCACCGACTGGGTGGAGAAGACTGGATCCCGCTTTCATTAGATACTGCTGGGACACCACATGCAGGTCGGCGTCGACCAGTCGGTTTGGTAGGCGGCGCCAATATGCTGATAACCCGCGTTTTTATCAAGCGAGCAGCACGCGCCGCTTCAACGTCGCCGTAACTGCCTCACGCCATGTTGCGAGGTCATCCCACCGAATACTCGTGCTCGGGCAGCCTGTACTCCTTGATCTTTCTATAGAGTGTGCGCTCGCCAATGGCGAGCATCTCCGCGGCTCGCCGGCGATTGCCTTTCGTTTCCTTGAGCGCGGCCTCGATCACCGCGCGCTCCACGTCGGCCATCTTCGTACCGGGCGTAACGGTGACGACGTTCGGCGGCGGCGGTTGATCGCGCGGCTCGATGGCCGGCGCGCGCACGCTCGTGATCGCCGGGCTCGAGCCACCATCGCGTGCGCCGGAGGCCGCCGAGAGCGTGGCTGGCTGCACGTCACCGATCCAGCCATCGCGCCGGCGCAGGTCATCGGCCACCTGACGCTCGTCGTCGAGACGGCGACGCAGCTCCTCCACCTGCAGCTTGAGCTCGATGAGACTGCGCACGATGAACTCCAGCTCGCGGCCACCGGCCCCATTGCCCTGTTCACCATTTCTAAGTATCGGCCCGATATGTACGGGCAAATAGCGCGAGCCGCCGTCGCGGATCTGCTTCGGCAGATCTTCCGGCTGGATCTCGTGCCCCGGCGAGAGCACCACCATGCTCTCGATGAGGTTCCGGAGCTCGCGCACGTTCCCCGGCCACGGGTACTCCACGAGGATCTGCATCGCCGCGGCCGAGATGCCATGGAACGCGCGGTCGTGCTGCTTGGAGTAATCTTTAATGAAGTGGCGAACGAGGATAGGTATATCCTCGCGCCGGTCGCGCAGCGGCGGGAGATGAATGCGCAGCACGTTCAGCCGGTAGAACAGATCGCTGCGGAAGCTTCCCTGCTCCACCTGTTCCCGCAGCGGCCGGTTGGTGGCCGTCACGACGCGCACGTCCACGCGAATGGGCGACGTGCCCCCCACGCGCATGAACTCGCGCTCCTCGAGCACACGCAGCAGCTTCACCTGGGTGCCAACGGGTATCTCGCCGATCTCGTCGAGGAAAATCGTCCCCCTGTCCGCCAGCTCGAAGCGCCCCAGCCTTCGCTCGGCAGCCCCCGTGAAGGCGCCCTTCTCGTGGCCGAAGAGCTCACTCTCGAGCAGCGTCTCCGGCAGCGCGCCAACGTTCACGGCGATGAAGGGACGCGCCTTGCGCATGCTGAGCACGTGCAGCCCCCGCGCGACGAGCTCTTTGCCCGTGCCGCTCTCGCCTTCGATGAGCACCGTGGCCGTGACGGGCGCCATCTGCTCCACCTGCACCATCATCTCGCGCACGGCGTCGCTCTCGCCGATGAGCCCCGTTAGGCGCTGGAGCCGGCGGCGCTCGAGGATCCGCTTCAGGCTCGCCAGCACCTCGGCATAGTTCACCGGCTTGGGATAGAGCTCCACGTAGCCGAGGGTGCGCATCCGCTCGAGATGCTCCTCGTCGGCGATGTCGGCGAGGCCCACGGACACGGCGCCATCCCAGAGCTGCTCCTTCACGAGCGCCACGGAGGCGGGATCGGCGAGGTCGCCACTGAAGACCATCACATCCGGCTTCTCGCGGCGGATGGCCGCGCGCATGTCGTCCAGCGGCGACACGACGGCGGTCTCCACGCCCTCGCTCTCGAGGAGCGCGTTGAGCCTAACGGCTGGCTCGACGTCCTGGAGGGTGAGGAGAACTTTCACTGGCGTGCGGCGTGGTCGAGTGGCGCGTGCTGCGTGGCGCGTGGCGTATGCTCGGTGACGGCGCCGGTGAGGATCGCCACGGCATGCTCGACGATCGGCTCCAGCGCGGCGAGTGCGTCGCGAACGCCGTTCGGGGAGCCGGGGAGATTGACGATCAAGGTTCTGGCGCGTGTGCCGCTCAGTCCTCGCGAAAGCGCCGCCAAGGGAAAGCTCTGGAGGTGGAGCGCACGCAATCGTTCGGCGATGCCGGGTGCTTCGCGCTCGAGCACCACGCGCGTCGCTTCCGGCGTGACGTCGCGCGGGCCGAGTCCGGTGCCGCCAGTGGTGAGAATGAGATCCGCCTCGTCCGCGTCCGCCCAACTCGTTAGGGTCGCGGCGATGCGCACGACCTCGTCGGGCACCAGCGCGCGAGCCGCGATCGCGTAGCCTTTGCCCTCCGCCCACCGCACGATGGCGTCACCGGACGTATCCGCGCGCTCCCCGCGCGCACCGGCATCGGAGACGGTGAGGATTGCTATACGCATAAACTGTCATCCTGAGCGAAGCGAAGGATCTGCTCTTGCGACCGGCGCGACGCGCGAGAAGCAGATCCTTCGTCGCTTCGCTCCTCAGGATGACTCGAGCCTGCAATCACAGATGACTTGCCTTTTTGTAAAACGGCGTCTTCACGATGGTCGCGGGCACGCGCTTTCCGCGCACGTCGATCTCGATTGGCGAGCCTTCCTTGGCGCTCGCCGTGGGCACGTAGCAGGTGCCAATGGGAAAGCCTAACGACGGACTCATCGTCCCGCTCCGCACTTCCCCGCTCGGCGCCCCACCAACGACAACGCCATAGCCGTGGCGGGCGATGCTGCGTTTGTCGTCGGGGACGAAGCCCACCAGCTTGCGCGGGATGCCCGCTTCCTTCTGCCTAACGAGCGCGTCGCGTCCCACGAAATTGCCCTTGGCCAGCTTCACCAGCCAGCCGAGGTTGGCCTCGAGAGGCGTGGTGGTGTCGTCGATGTCGTTGCCGTAGAGCGCCATGCCCATCTCCAGCCGCAACGTGTCGCGGGCGCCGAGCCCGGCGGGCGTCACGCGGCCCGTACCGACGAGCGCTTCCCAGATCGTCGTCGCATAGCGATTGTCGAAGTACAGCTCGAAGCCGTCCTCGCCGGTGTAGCCCGTGCGCGAGATGATGCTCGGACAGCCCGCCACCTCGCCCTCGGCGAAATGGTAGTAGCCAATTTTAGAAAGGTCGGTGCGGGTGAGGTTGCGGAGGATCTCCGGCGCCTGCGGCCCTTGCAGCGCGAGCAGGGCGATGTCGTCGCTCTGATTCTCGAGCTGGGCGTCGAATCTCGTTAGGTGCCGCGCGATGTGCGCGTAATCCTTGTCGGCGTTCGACGCGTTGACCACCATCATGAGGCGATCGGCGAATCGATAGACGAGGCAGTCGTCCTCGATGGTGCCGCGGTCATTCAGAATCGTGGAGTAGTGCACCTGCCCAATGGCGAGCTTCGCGACGTCGTTGGTGGTCACGTAGCTCACGAAGTCGGCCGCGTCCGGCCCCGTGACCATGAACTCGCCCATGTGCGAGACGTCGAACAGCCCGCACCGCTCGCGCACGGCCTTGTGCTCGGCGGTTATCCCGGCAGGGTACTGCACCGGCATCTCGTAGCCGGCGAAGGGGACGATCTTCGCGCCGAAGGCGCGATGTATCTCGTAGAAGGGCGTGCGCTTGAGCGCACCCACGGTGGCGGTGTCAGCCATGCGTCGCGGCTCCGGTCCGGAATAATGACAGAGGAATATATGCCGTTGTGACAGGACGGGTGGTGGTGGCGAGGTGCTCGGTTCTTGGTGCTAGGTGCTCGGTGCTCGGTGCTCGGTGCTCGGTCTAACCGTAGCACCCAGCACCCAACACCCAGCACCCGCGTGACCCCCGCAAGCCCGCTACGTCCTCAGCGCATGGGCGAGTACAAGCGCACGATCTTCGACCGACACGGGCCGGCGGCTGCCGACCGAGTCCAAGCCATTACCTACGGCGCCATGGTATTCGGGCTGACCTTTGGCGTGATGGCATTGGAGATGGGCATATCGATCTGGACGCCTATCATTGCACTCGCGGCGGGGGCACTGGCGGCTGGGGCCACCATGGCATTGAGCGGAGCGGTCGGCGGCGCCGTGTATCATATCACGGCCACCGGTGCGAGCACTCCCTACGAAGAGCAATACTCGTATCAGCAGTCGCTCGTGATGCAGGGCAAGGTCGATGAGGCGCTGGCGTCCTTCGAGCAGCTCATCGCCGACAATCGCTTGGCAATCGAACCGCGTATCCGAGCGGCGGAGCTCTACGCGAAGCGCCCCGAGGGCGCCCGCCGCGCGGCCGAGCTGCTGCGGGAAGCACAGCGGATCCCAGGAATTGCTCCCGGGCGAGACAGCTATGTCACGAACCAGCTCGTCGATCTCCTCGCCGGAGCGTTAGGCCAACCAGGCAAAGCGATGGTCGAGCTTCGACGGTTGATCGAGCGATATCCAAACAGCCGCTCGGCGGAATACGCACGGGTCGCTCTAGCCCGTATCAAGCAAGACGTCATCGGCAGGTAGAGGGTAGTGAGTGGCGAGTGGCGAGTGACGCGCCACGCGCCACGCGCCACGCATCACGCGCCACTCGTCACGCATCACGGATCACGCGCCCCGCCTCTTGACGCTCGCACCGTGGCGCTCCACCATCTCGCTATGCTTCGCCTCTCACCGCCGATAGCACACGGCATCGTCCTCTGCTGCGCGCTGCTCGTGGTTTCGGCGCATGCGCCGGCGCCCGCCGCCACGCGTGAGCCGGCGTACACCATCGCGTTCAAGAGCTTCGCGCCGAACAACTCGGACGTCTTCATCGCCGACGCGGACGGAAGTCACCCGCGGCCGCTCGCGCCCGACCCCGCGCTCGACTACGATGCGTCCTTCTCGCCCGACGGGCGGTGGGTCGTCTTCACGTCGCACCGCGGCGGCCAGGCGGACATCTACCGCGTGCACCCGGACGGCACGGGGCTCGAGCGGCTGACGGACGATCGCGCGTTCGACGATCAGGGCGCGCTCTCCCCCGACGGGAAGTCGCTCGCGTTCGTATCGAGCCGCGGCGGCCAGGCGGACGTGTGGGTGATGGACCTGACGTCGCGTGAGGCGCACAACGTCACGAATGATCCCGCTGGAGACTTCCGCCCCGCCTGGTCGCCCGACGGCGCGTGGCTCGCGTTCTCGTCGGACCGGAGCCCAACGCGCGCCGCCTGTCCCAACACCACGCTCCCCGGGCCGGGGCCGTTCGTGACGCCGCACTACACGGGAGTGTACGTCGTGCGCCCGGACGGCACCGGCCTGCGGCGCATCTCCGACTCGACAGAGGTGGCCGGCACGCCACGCTGGTCGCCCGACGGGTCGCGGGTGACGCTGTACGTCGGCGCGCGTGCGCAGGTCTGCCGCGGTGGTCTGATCTTCGGCACGGGAATGACGCAGATCGTGTCGGTCAACGTGCGGAGCGGCGCGCGCGACACCCTCACGTCGGGGGACGGCCTCAAGGTGTCCCCGCGTTGGGTGAGTCGCGGGCGCCTCAGCTACCAGGTGCGGGACGGCGTCGCATTCAACGATGGCACGTCGCCTCTCACCGGCGACTTCGAGTCACCCGACTGGTCGCCCGACGGCCGCATGATGGTGTTCCACCGCGAGGTGGATCGCCGCGGTGACCGTGATCGCGACTTCCAGCGGTGGCCGAGTGGGGATCCACGCTTCGCGTTGCTGCGCGTGCCCGACGCGTCGGCGTTCTCGCCTAACGGCGACCGCATGGTGTACGTGCTCACCAATTTCGCGGGCGTGGTGCGCAACGGTGCGCTCGTGCTCGCGAACCCCGACGGCACGGGGCGCCGCGTGATTTACGAGGGACCGCTCACCGAGGATATGGCAGGGCCGGCGTGGTCGCCCCACGGCGATACGATCGTCGTTGGCGTGGGCGGGTTCTTCCAGCGCGCGCAGTTCAAGCCGGCGCAGTTGATGGCCCTTCGTCCCGACGGCACGGGCCTAACGACGCTCACCCGCGACAGCATGAGTGTCGGCATGCCCAGTTGGTCGCCGGACGGGAGGCAGGTCGTCTACCGCGCGGCGCAGGGCATGAGGCGAGAGCTTCGCATCCTCGACGTCGCCACGGGCGCCACTCGGCGACTGGAGACCGGCTCGGACTTCGACACCTTTCCCACGTGGTCGCCGCGTGGGGACTGGGTGGCGTTCACGAGCAAGCGCGACGGCGACTACGAGATCTACCGCGTGCATCCGGACGGCACGGGCCTCCAGCGCCTAACGCGCACGCCCGGCAACGACGCGCACCCGACGTTCTCGCCCGACGGCCAGTGGATCGCGTTCGCCACGGCGCGGCAGGGCTTCAAGGACGAAGCCGTGCAGCTCTTGCTCGGAGCGACGTTCCAACCGTACGGAGAAATCGCGGTGATGCGCGCCGACGGCTCAGAGGTGCACGTGCTCACCGATAACTCCACGGAGGAGGGAGCACCGGTATGGGTACCGCGCCGGTGAGAGGCGATCTGCGACCGCATTTAGAAGTCTTAGTCGCGGGACGCGGGGCGCGTTAGGCGCGATCCTGCTGGTGTCACCTAAGCAGTTTGGCTTCCCGTCCGGTGTGGATGGAGAGCTGGCCGAGCAGTTGGAGGTGTCAGTCGCGAGTGTCGCAGCCGCGTTCCGCGCCGTCCCAACGAGCGCGTCTTGTTAGATATGACACCCTTGACTCGTTAGCTTCGGGCGCTCCACCGTGTGACGAGAGTTCGTCTCGACGCGACCCTGCTGCATGAGGGCTCCTGGGCGCACGAATTGCGCGAAGGTGTTCGGCGCAGCATGGTGGTCACAGTTTTCAACGCTGACAGCCGGTGCTACTCGAACCTCGCACCTGGGACATCGATAGTTCACTGCGGAGTGTGTGGCGAGCCCGCGGCTTCAGCCTCGCTGTCGTCGCCACACTCGCCGTCGGCGTGGGCGGCACCCTTGCCACCGTATCCGTCGTCGATGGATTGCTCTTTCGAGCACCGCCGGGAGTCAAGAATGGCGCACTCATTAGTCGCGTGTTTGTGCGAGAGCGAGCCCCCGGAGGAGTTCCTCGCGTTTGGTATGCCTTCAGCGGGCCGGATCTGCGCGACTTCACAGAAATCACCCGCGCATCGGCAACGCTGACAGGTTACCTCACGCGACGGAACACGGCGCTCGGCGACAGCACGCTGCGAGTCAGCATGGCATACGTTGCGCCCAATTACTTCAATTTGTTGGGTGTGGCGCCCCAGCTCGGTCGGTTCTTTAGCGACGAGGAAATGAGCGCACGCTCATCACCAGTCGCGGTTATCAGCGACGCGTTGTGGCGACGCATGTTCGGTGCGTCGCGCGATGTTCTTGGGCGGACCATTCAGGTGGCCGGCGCACCAGTGACGGTCATTGGCGTCACGGCGGGTCCTTTCCAAGGGATCGACCTAGAGCCCCTCGACTTGTGGATGCCTGTCCTGTCCACGCAAGCGGCCGAACTGTCGAATCGCAGCTCACGTTCGCTGGAGGTGCTTGCGAAGACCGGAAGCCGCCGTGGACATGCTGCGCTGGCCGCGAATCTGACCACGGTTTATCGACACACGCGAACACTGGTTGAGCGGGGCGATACGGACGCCGTCGTGAGATTGGCCCCGCTGACCCTCGCTCGTGGAGATGGGTTGCTGTTGGAGATCGATGAGCGCCGAGTCGATCTGGCAAAACGCTTGGCTGCCGTTTCCGTTGCAGTGCTTGTGGTGACGATCGGCAATGTGCTGGTGCTGTTCCTCGTTAGGACAATTCGCCGGCGCAAAGAGTTGGCCGTGCGCCTCGCACTGGGCGCTTCTGTGTCACGAATCGCCATGACATTGTTACTCGAGGGCCTGATCCTTGGCGCCCTCGCAGCGGTCGCCGCGGGAATATCAGGCACCTGGTTTGGCGCTTTGCTCGGCTCATTGCTTCTTCCAGCCACCGCGGTGGGAACAGTCGTTGATGCGCAGGAGATATCCGTCGCGTGTCTGTTTAGCCTCGTGATCGGAGGCCTCGCCAGTCTAACGCCACTGCTCCTTTCGCCCCAAATAACCGGCGGTCAGGCGTTGAGACTCGACACCATATCAAGCGACCTCCGTGGGACACAGCTTCGGTCGTTCTTCCTGTCCTCACAGGTGGCCGTGTGCATCGCGTTGCTGACCATAGCAACGACGTTTCAGCAGTCGCTCATGCGACTCGCGCGCACGAATCTCGGCGTGGACCGAGAAAAGCTGATTACAGTCGACGCGACCGGACAGACATTGGTCGCAGGATCGGTGCGAGATGCAATGACACGAATTGCCACTCTGCCGGGAGTCATCGCCGTGGCGAACGCCAGTGCCGATTTGGGGCCAGCTGCCGCGCGGGGTAGGTTCGCCATTCCGGGTGAGCCCGACGTCGATCCCGCATCGACTCCGTCATACAATCTCGTCGATACAGCCTACTTTCGAACAGCAAATATCCTGCTATTGCACGGCCGGGCGCTGACACCGTCGGACGGTGTCGCGTCTGCGGCCGTCGCGGTGATCACCGAGTCGATGGCGAATGCCTTCTGGCGCGGCCGAAATCCATTGGGTGAGTGCTTTATCGCACTCGGCGACTTGAGCCGATGCGTACGCGTCGTCGGAGTCGTTGGCGACGTACGCTGGGATCTGAGCCGTCCGCCTCAGCCGCACTATTACATGCCACTGGAGCAGCACGGCATGAAGCAAGGTCAGTTCGTGCTGGTGCGAACGCGAGGCAGCTCCAGTCCAGGAACGGTCAGAGAGATCGAACGGATTGTTGCCACCACACTCGGCACCAAGGCGAAGCGCCCGCGTGTGACACGACTCGTCGACCGCCTCGACCGACAAATCCGACCGTGGAAGGCAGCAGCGACGTTGTTCACGATCTTTGGTCTTCTGGCGCTGATCGCCTCTGCAGCGGGAGTCTACGCGACTGTCTCTTATGAGATGGCACAACGGCGGGTCGAGCTCGGTGTGCGCCTAACGCTGGGAGCTACCCTGTGGCATCTTGTGCAACTCGTCATGAAAGCCGTGGCGTGGGCATGCGCAGCGGGCGCCGCAGTGGGCATTCTGCTGGCTGTCGCCGGCGGGCGCGTGATCGCTTCATTCTTGTTCGATACGTCGCCTGCAAATGTTCTCGCATTACTGATTGCTGTCGGAACGGTGAGCTTGGCCGCACTACTCGCGACGCTAGCGCCGGCGTGGAGTATCATGCGCACCAGTCTTGCGGCGGTGCTCCGCGGATAATCAGTGGGGCGCCCGGATGAGCGGTGATGATGCATGACATGGCTGGGAAGTCGAGCTCACCGAAGAATTCGGTGCTTGGTGGGAACGACTCCGCGAGCGCGAGCGCTGTAACGCCAGCGAAGCCGAGCACCAAGGCTACTTCATCGTGAATGCACAGCTCCGGCAGGTCGTCGAGCGATCGCCTAACGACGCCCTCGCGGCATCGCCGTCATCGCACGTACTCATACAGGTGCGTTCTGGTTGCGTCGTCCGTCGCGATCGTCAGTAGCACGGTATGCGACGCAACGCGGCCAAAATATGTAGAGGCCGCCGCCGCGCCATACGCGTCATTTGCTTCGAGCGCGGTGTCGCTCAGGATGAGCATCGATCCATCCAGCGTCCACGTGCCGCCATCCATCCGGTTCTCTCGAATGACAGCGCGGCCGTTCCAACTCGAGTCGCTCTCCGCCAGGACGAAGTAGCCATCTGGCTGCAAGGTGAGCGAACCGGACACGACATGCCAGGAGCCACCCGGATCGGAGCTCGCGGGCAACGTATCTCCATCGACAGACTCGAGCACATACGTATCGCTAAGCGGTACTGCTCCGGCATCCGTCGGTGTCTCACTGCACGCGCCGAGCAGAGACAGCATGGCGAGCACTACGAAACGGCGCACCTGGTACTCCGATTTTGGATCACTGGCCGCAGGATCGGTATCGACCCTTCGCGCCCGAATGATTTCGCGGCGGCTGCATGTCGGTGGCGTACGCACACCCGGCACAAGGCGAGATTACAATTCCGTCATTTTTCGTGCCGCCCGGAACGGCGGCAGGATCGCTCGACGTCATGTGCGCCATGTTTACGTTGCGTACGTCAAGATGCGCCGAATGAATTGCCAGGCACCGTCGCGTAAGGTGAAAAAGTAGCGATAGGTGGCGAATTCAACTGGCGCTGGCTCCTTGCGCATCAATTGACTCAACACGTCGACATAGGCGGAGTCGTGGTCGACCGTAGGTTCGCCCGTCAACGTCACGATCATCAGCAGAGAGTCGCGTAGCGCCGCAAGCGCAGCTCGATGGTGATAGTGCATCGTATCGACGTACTGAGCTTCGGCGCCGCGCCGAAACGCATCGAGCAGCTGTTCGGCCCGGGCACGCTGCGCCGCCTCGAGTGAGGGCACGTTGGCGCTCGCGTCCAAGAAGGTTGGGTAAACAACAAACGAGCGCCGCTCGCGCCGAACTTGCGCTCCGGCGGCGTGAGCGATCTCCAGCATGGCCGGTTCGACCCGAATACCTGTCCCCACAGGTGCCGTATGCTTCGGGAAGCACGCGGCCGTGGCTCCGAGGGTCACGACACAGCCGATTTGCAGCACTCGATTCATGGCGTCATCCATTCGCTATTAGCTGGCGTGCATTCCGCGTCGAGTCGAGCCTGTCATACCAAGAGTACGACGGACATGTCGGGTGAGTTTAGTGACTATGTAATCCCTGACGACAACGCGTTTCCAGAGTCGTCGCGCCCAATCGCCACTATTTGTTCCAGAACTTCTCACGGCGCTCCTCGGTGCGCGCGTACTGCTTTTCGCTGAGGCCGAGTAGCGCGGGGACGTATTGACGGAACTCCGGACCAAAGACTGCCTTGCAGTAGTCGTAGCATTGGTCGAACGTCCTCGACTGGCGAAGCTCCTCCTCGCCCACGCTCAGTGAATGGTTGCGGTGTTCCGGGTAGAAGTTGCGCCAATTGTTATACATCGTGATCCACGACACCGTGACTCGGAAAGCGACTTCCTCGACCTGCCGCGGCTCGATGGCAATCGCACTCTTCGACAGGTTGACGGTGAAGTATGAGAGCGCCGTCTCCATCGCACGGTTCACCGCGCCTCTGACCTCCTCCCGAGACAAGTTCTGGAACAGCGCACTCCGATCCGCGAAGAGCACACGCGTCCCTTCCGGGTCGTCGCGAACGTCGTAACCCATCCGAGCGATATAGTCGATCATGGTTGTTGGGCGAGTTGCGCTGGCCACCGTACGATTTCTTCCATGAAATCCCCGAGGAGCCCGATGGACTCGCCAGCGTTCTCCTCGGTGAGAAAGTCCCAATCACCATGTCCAACACCGAGCGACGCTTCGAAACCGCGCGAAAGGATGAGTGTTCCCGCCGCAGTTTGGGCGCGGAGACTGTAACGCAGCTGTGCGGCTTGGCTTCCGTAATCAATTGACAAGGTGACGCGGTCGCCGCGGACGTCGCCCTCGTACGTCCAGTCACCACCACTTCCCTTGATCGCTCGTCCCGCGAAACGCTCTTTGACCAGTTGACGCGCGAGCTCGCGCAGGGCCGGTGCCTTCGCGCCGTGAACTGACGCGGCGTAATCCTCCATCATTGCGTACCACTCGCTGGGCGGCGGTTCGCCGGCCTTTCTTCTCATCGTCGCCCCCGCTCGATACAGTCGCAGTATCGGCACCGATGTGTACCAATGCCGGTCGCGATGCTTGCCGTTGATCATCTCGTGTCGCCACTTCCGCCAGGCGACGTTCGATTCAAGCGTCGCTCCGATGTCGAGGCCCTCGAACGCGTGCCCTTCGCGCGCGTCGCCCGCTGGTCTCTCGCTCACGTCCTTGATCTCGCTCGGCTCGAGGATCACCGATCCGCGGAGCGTATGCGCCCCCCACAGCGTGGAGGCGTCGGCGAGCTCGGACCGCTCGTGGACGGTGAGACTCGCGTAGTAGTCGAGGAATTGGCGAACGAGCATGTCGGGCACCCACCCCAGACGCGGGAACCCAGCCGCAGCCTCGTCGTCGAAGACAGAACGGAGAAATCGATGAATGCGCGCGACGGTGATCATTCGTATACTGGCTCCGGTATCAGCTCAGTGACGACTGCCCGGGCGAAAAAGTTGTCAATCGAGCTCGTGTCCACGGCCTTCGCTCTCGATGGAGAAGCACCCATGACACCCAGCACCACGGCGAGACGCGCGACCGCTCGCGCGATTCCGAGCAAAATACCGGAGACGATGCGCGCCGCGGCGATCGATCGATTCGGCGGTCCAGAAGTCCTTTCGATTCATACGCTGCCCGTGCCGGAGCCCAACGCACAGGAAGTGCTCATCGCGCTCGACGCCGCCGGCGTCGGCACCTGGGACGCGCGGCAGCGCGATGGTGACTGGTCGGAAGGCGACGAGAATTTTCCGCTCGTCCCTGGAATCGACGGCGCGGGAACCGTCGTCGCGGTTGGCGCACGCGTCAAGCACGTCGCTATCGGCGACTATGTGTATTCCTATAGCTATGCGAATCCGAAGGGCGGCTTTTACGCAGAGTACGTCGCCGTCTCCGCTGGGAAGGTGGCGCCGGTGCCGGATGCGCTCGACGAGATGAGTGCCGGCGCGCTGCCGGCGCTCGGTCTCACCGCGCTTCAGGGCGTGGATGACGCGCTCGAGCTCGAGGACGGGGAGAGTGTCATCGTGCATGGTGCGAGCGGAAACGTTGGCATGATTGCCGTTCAGTTCGCGAAGCAGCGCGGCGCCCGAGTGCTCGCGACAGGCTCTGGCCGCGACGGCGTAGAGTTTGTGCGGCGCTTGGGCGTCGATGAAGTCATCGACGGCCGGCGTGCCGACATCGGGACAGCGGCGAAGCGCTTCGCGCCAAACGGAATCGACGCCGTGCTCGCCTTCGTTGGCGGCCACGAATTAACGGGTTGCCTCGACGCCTTGCGACGCGGCGGTCGCGTGGCCTATCCGAACGGAATCGAGCCGGCACCGAGAAAGCGTCGCGGGATCCGCATCAAGGCATACGACGCCGAAGCCGGTCGTCGCCAGTTCGAGCGACTCGCGCGCGCGATGGAGAGCGCACATCTCGAGACTCCCATCGCCGAGGTCTTCAGTCTGGAAGACGCGGCCAAGGCGCACGAGCGGCTGGACCGCGGACACGTGCTCGGACAGATCGTGCTGCGCATTCGCTGAGCGATGACGCGAGGCGATGGTGAGAGTGTCTTGCCTCGGCTAGTGCAATTCCGCCGGCATGAAGGCGCGACGCAACAACATGCCGCCGTACGCTCCGGCGAACGCGAAGGCGAGTGCCAACAGCGATCCATAGTTCGATCGCGCGAGAATGCCGAAGGCGGGAACCCAGGCGCCGATGCAAAGCGCCCAGAGCCAGGGGCGTTGGGGCGCCAGCGCGCCAAAGGCTGCCGCGGCGATGAACAGAAGTCCGGCGGTGATGCCGGTATCGTCCCAACCAGGACGGGAGTCCACGTATCCTATCGAGAGTCCGACGGCGAGTGCGATCGCGAAGAGAATTCGATTCATGGCGAGCTCCTGAGCGTCGCGTACTTCACGGCGGGCGAGGACGAATGGCGCGGCGTAGTGTCTTACAGGGATGGCTCTACTACTGTTAAGTACTTTGTGCCATGAAGTCAATAGCTGGAAATGGCTCCGTTTGCCGACATCCGACGACTGTCGCCTCGTACTCGACCGCTAGCACACCTAACGAGGCCGCTCTTTGACGAACGGATAAATGGTTGGCCTATGTCTGCCACTTTCGCGGCCGTGGAACGCCGGCGGCGGTGTAGGCAGCGTGTACGCGATCGCGGTAGTCCGGCGGAAGGGATTTGCTGCTCGCCGCGGTCTCGTACGTGCTGGTGATGACACTCACTTCAGCTAGAGAAGTAAATCCTAAATTCTTCACCTTTGCTCGCTGGAGCGCGTCAACGACCGGCTCTGTCATAAACTTCGTTGAGTTTCCGAGGCCGGTCTCGTCGCCCTCTTCCATGAAGAGATCGCTACCGTCCCACGATGTTTCATCGAAGTAGTGCCCTACGAAATGCGGAAACCAGCCACCGGGATACTCGATCAGCTCAATCCTGCTCGCTGACAAGTTCTTTCGTCCACACCGTCCCGTGATTGCAAGACCGTGATAGCTCGTGTATTCGAGACCGCTCTTGTCAAACACCACCGCGGGGTATGTGGACCAGCCAGTGAACCTATTGTCCAACAGCACGTCAATGACTCTCTGATGCACAAACAAGGGGTCACCCATCGTTGTCCAAATGACATCTGTCGGACGGGATCCCCCCATTCCCCACGTGGCTCTTATCGGCGCATCAGGACGCGAGACGGCGCGAGTCAACAGCCAGCAGTCACCATCGAACTCGATGTTTGCACGCATGACGCTCTTCATGAAAGGGTCAAAGAATTTGAAGAGGTGCTCTAAACCAGGAAAAGGTCTCATCATCTAAAGAGCGCGTGAATCTCATTCAGGATAGCTAGGAGAACATCGCTAGCCGAAAGCAAGGAGTCCACTTCGTTGCCGTCAGAGGTGTAAATCTGGTAATTAATGGGCTAGGGCGAAAGCCAGAGCTTCGCCGGACACCGGGCACCTTGACCGGCGACGTGCACTTGGGGTAGAGTCTACCTGTAGACTCTGCCCGGAAGGTGCAATGGCGCTGCTCAAAGGCACTCTCGATGTCCTCGTCCTCAAGGCGCTGTCCTGGACGCCGATGCACGCCTTCGAGGTCGCCACCTGGATCGAGACGCACTCGGCGAGTCAATTCATCGTCGAAGACGCGGCCCTCATGCAAGCGCTGCGTCGGCTCGAAGAACGCGGGCTGCTCGCCACGGAATGGGGCACCACGGAAAACGCGCGGCGCGCAAAGTACTACCGCCTCACCCGTGCCGGTCGCACCCATCTGCGGGAGGAGTCGCAGCGGCTCGCGGAGTACGCCAACGCGCTCGCGGCGATGCTCGCGATTCGCACGGCACAGGGCTGACGCGATGCGCGAGACTGGAATACGCCCTGGCGTGAGACGACTGCTGCGGTTGGCACTGCGGTCGCCCGCGCGGGCTCGCGCCGATGCCGACGAAGAAGTGGCGGCATTCGTGGATGCCCGCGTCGCCGATCTCGTCGCGCGCGGTGCAACGGAAGCCGAAGCGCGCGCGGAGGCCCTCCGGCGGCTTGGTGGTTCCACCATCACCGAGGTGCAGCGCCGGCTGCATAGGCCCGCGGAGCGCCAGGAGCGACGGATGAGCATTCTCGAATCGATCGAGACCCTTGTGCAGGACGCGCGGTATGGATTCCGACAGCTCCTCCGCGCCCGCAGTGTGACGATCATCGCCGTGCTCACGCTCGCACTCGGCATTGGCGCGAACAGCGCCATCTTCGCCGTCACGCGCGCCGTGCTGCTGCGACCACTGCCCGTGCACCGCCCCGAGGAGCTCGTGGCCATTGGGCGCACCACGGCGATCGACGGGCACATGACGGGCACGCCGCGTGGCGATCTCCTGTCGTTCCCACTCTATCAGGAGCTCGCATCGGAGCAGCACGTCGTAACTGGACTCGCCGCCTCCGGAACCGCCGCCCGGCTCGACGTGCGGCTCAACGGTGGCGATCGCACGGACGAGCATCCTAATGGACGCTTCGTGTCCGGCAACTACTTCAACGTGCTCGGTGTCTCGGCGCAGCGCGGCAGAGTGTTCGGCGCGGAGGAGGAGGGTGCCTTCGGCTCGTCTCCCGTGGTCGTGATCAGCGACGCCTATTGGCGACAGCGCTTCGCCGCCGAGGGCGACGTGATCGGACGCCGCGTTCGCATCAATGGAGCGACGCTGACGATCATCGGCGTGGCGAAGCCGGGCTTCGACGGCGAAATAATAGAACGGCCAACGCAGATCTGGCTGCCCATCGCGGTGCAGCCACTTGTCCAGCCGCACAGCGCATCGATCACAGACCGCGGTACCTCGTGGCTGCTCCTCATCGGGCGACTCCGGCACGGTGTGTCACTGCAACAGGCGCGCGCCGCGTTCACGACGATGATTCGCACGGCGCTCATCGCGCACGCAACATCCGGCGACGAAGTGTCTCGTCTCGCGAAAGCGCGCATCGTCGTGTCGCCGGGGGCGCTGGGCTTCTCGGCGGCACGCGCCAAATATCGCGGCGCCCTCCTTGCGCTCCAGGTGGGCGTGGCGCTGGTGCTGCTCATCATCTGCTCGAACCTCGCCAACCTGCTCCTCAGCCGCGCATTGGCGCGGCGCACGGAGATGAGCGTCCGTCTCGCGCTCGGCGCGGCGCGCTCGCGCCTGGTGCGGCAGCTGATGGTTGAGAACTCGCTCATCGCCTTCCTCGGTGTGATCGTCGGCCTTGGGTTCGCTCGCTGGGGCAGTGCGGCGCTTGCTCGAGCGGCGGGAGCTCCTGATTCCTCGGTCGCGATCGGAACGCCGGTCGATCGGGCGATGCTGCTGTTCACCGCGGGCACGTCGGTGCTCGTTCTGCTGCTGTTCGGACTCGCGCCGGCGCTGCGCGCCTCGCGCGTGGACCTCGCGGCGGCAATGCGCGCGGGCTCGCGGTCCCTTTTCGGCGGTGGACGTGTGAGTGGTGCGTTGCTGGTGCCGGTGCAGGTGATGCTCTGTCTCGTGCTGGTGACCGGCATGGCGCTGTTGACGCGCAGTGTTCGAAACATCGAATCAGAAAACCCGGGCCTCGATCGCGATCACCTCGTGCTGGCTCAGGTGGACGTGAATCGGCTCGGCGTCATTGGTGACCGTTTTCTCGCCCTCACGCGCGACGTGAGCGCCGAGCTGTCGGCAATCCCGGGCGTGAAGGCAGTTACGTATTCGCAAAACGGGCTGTTCATCAGCAACGACGCGGACGCTTTCGTCTCGATCCCGGGATTTTCAGGACGCACCGCTGAGGACACGTTGCTCGCCTATGACCTCGTGGGTCCCGGCTACCTGCACGCAATCGGCGCGCGCCTGCTGCGCGGGCGTGACTTCACCGACCATGACGTCGCAAACGCGCCGAGCGTGACGGTGCTGAACGAGTCGGCAGCGCGCTTTTTCTTCGGCGCGGGCGATCCGATTGGACGGGTGATGTACTTCGACGCGCGCGTGCCCACGAGTGTGGTGGGGGTTGTCGCGGACGTGCGTGATCATTCGCTCATCGAGGAGGTGGAGCGGCGCGCGTATGCACCGTACGCGCAGCAGATCGCTGGTGAAAGCCACCCGTTCGTATCGTTCGAGATTCGCACCACGGGGGATCCACAGAGCCTCGTTATGCCGATTCGGCGCGCCATCGCCGCGGCGTTTCCCGAGCTGCCGCAGGTGAACGTATCGCCCGTGACCACGCTCATGCGTGGCACCATCAACGACCAGCGCCTCGTCGCGGCCGTCGCCGTCGCGTTTGGCATCATGGCCTTGCTGCTCTGTCTCCTGGGATTGTACGGCGTGATGGCGTACGCCGTCACGCGTCGCACAGGGGAGATCGGGCTACGCTGCGCGCTCGGCGCGAATCGCGCGGCCATACTCCGGCTTGTGCTCGCCGACGGCGTGCGACTCGCGTCGTACGGCTTGGCCGCAGGCCTTCCCTTCTCTTTCCTCGCCGCCACGGCACTTCGCGGCCAACTTCATGGCGTGCCGGCGATCGATCCGCTGTCGTTCGGCGTGGCGGTGAGCGCGCTCGTCGTGTGCACACTCGCGGCGGCATTCATCCCCGCGGTGCGCGCCACCCGCGTCTCTCCCGTCGCGGCGCTCGCGGCGATCGAATAGCGGGTTGGCGCGATGACATAGGCGTTGTTCAGTGGCTCGCGGCGATGGGCTTCGTTGCCCGCACAAACGCCGCGCCGATTCGCCCGGCAACTTCGGTCGCGATGCGATCGGCATCGAGCCCCGTGTTCGCCAGGAAGGCTTTCGCGTCATCGAAGTCATACGTCCGCGTGAACTCGATGCTGGGCTGCTCGAATCCTGACTCGCTGAGCAACGCGCTGAACTCACGATCGGAGAGAGCGCCCGCGACGCAGCCGATCCAGAGCTCCATGCTCTGCTTGACGTCAGCCGGCAACTCGCCCTCCACCACCACGTCACTCACGGCGAATCGACCACCGGGCTTGAGCACGCGAAAGGCCTCCTCGAGTACCGTCCGCTTGTCGCCCGAGAGATTGATGACGCAATTCGAGATGATGACGTCAACGGAGTTTGACGGCAGCGGAATGTCCTCGATTCGTCCGCGCAGGAACTCGACGTTCTTCACACCAGCTTCAAGAGCGTTCTTCCGGGCCAGCTCGAGCATCTCGTCGGTGATGTCGAGGCCATACGCCTTTCCGGTGGGGCCAACGCGGCGCGCCGAAAGAAGAACGTCGATTCCACCGCCGGAACCGAGATCGAGGACGACCTCGCCGGGATTGAGTTGAGCGAGCGCTGTCGGATTCCCGCAGCCGAGCGATGCGAGGACGGCCGCTTCCGGCAGCTCATCCGTTTCACCGGTGACGTACAGGTTCGAGGTAATTGGATCGGTTGCCCCGTCGAACGCGGCGCCGCCGCAGCAGGCGTTCACCGGACCGCAGCACGACGCGCCCGCTGCTTTCGCATTCTCTACACTCTCCAAAACGCGCCGTGCAGCCGCGCCATACTTCTCTCGAACAGTAGCTGTGAGCTCCTGTGGCTCGGTGGCCGCGGTCGTCGAGACGGCGGCGTGCGTGGAATCATCGCAGCAGCCCGGCGCGCAACACGCTCCGTCACTGCTTTTCACGGGTAGCTTCGGCATGGAAGTGTCCTCGATCAAAAAATGTTGATGTATCCGAGATGGCTCGACGCTCGTGGACATCTGACTAGTCGCCAACCCGGCAGCAGCCGTCGCGGCGCGCGAGAATCTTGAGCTTGGAGGGCTGAAGCGCGTTCGACAGATCGTGCACCTCGATGAGCGACTCCGGGTCAACGCTGTAGTAGGACCAGCGCCCTTCCCGTCGATCGACCACCAGCCCTGCCTCCTTCAACACACGCAGATGAAACGACAGTCGTGACTGCGCCGCGCGTAGCTCATCCTGTAGCTCGCAGACACAGCGCTCTCCATTGCGCAGCATCTCGATGATTCCAAGCCGAGTTTCATCGGAGAGCGCATGGAAGAGCTGCGCGGCGCGGGCGAGATCGACGGTCGTCTTCACAGGTGAATTATATATCAACAATTCTTGATCCGTCAAGCGGTCCCACTGATTGGTGCGCTCAGGACCCACAATTGGAAATGGTCAGTCGCTGCGTAGCGCGGTGAGCGGATCGACGCGAAGGGCTCGCAAGGTGGGAAGGAATGTCGCGATGATCGTGACGACGAACAGCAGTGCGGCCGCGGTGGCGAAAATCGCGGGTTGATAGGGCGAGGTGTCGAACAGGAGCGGCGCAACGAATCGTCCGGCGAGCACGCTGATGCCGAGGCCCGTTGCCGCACCGACGATGACAACGCGCAACCCCGCACCCGTCACGAGCCGCACGAGATCGCCGGGGCGCGCGCCGAGCGCGACGCGGACGCCCAGCTCATGCGCGCGCTGCGCCACGTCGTAGCTGAGCACACTGTAAAGTCCCACCATCGCGAGCAGTACCGCGAGCCCACCAAATACGCCGAAGACAATTGCCCCCGTGCGCCAGGACTGGGTCTGCGGACTCACGAGGTCCTGCATCCAGCGTACGTCGAGGTACGGCATGTCGGGAATCGCGGACTGCAAGTGGCGGCGGAGTGGTTCGAGCATGTGCTTCGCGTCGCCGCTGGGACGAATGAGAAGCGTGCGCGAATCGGCCCAGGGCGGCGCTTGCGGAAGCGGAACGAACAGCTGCAGGCTCACGTCCTCGATGATCTGCTGCCGTCGGGGGTTGGCGACGACGCCGATGACCTCCGCGCAGGGCATCGTGTCGCCGCCCAGCTTCACGCAGCGGCCGATGGCGTTCTCGTTAGGCCACGCGAGGCGTGCGAATGATTCATTGACGATGATGACGCGATGCGACGTGTTCTCATCGGCAATGGTGAAGTCGCGGCCGCGCAGCAGCCGCATGCCCATCGTCCGCAGATAGCCACTCGTGACCCCATTGAAGTATGGCCCTCCGTCCCGTACGCGGGGCAGCGAGTCGCGCCCGGGCACAGAGACTTGTGTTCCCCACGAGGTGTAAAAGGGCAAGGACATCGCGATCGCCGCGCTCTCGACACCGGGATACGCCGTCGCGACGCGGACGAGACGCCGATAGAAAGCGTCAGTCTCCTGGCGCGTGTAGCTCACGCCATTCGCGTTGATGTGCGCCGTCAATACCCGGTCGGGCTCCATCCCGATGGGGAGCGATTGCACACGCTGGAGACTGCGCACGAACAAGCCCGCGCCAACGATCATGACGACGGACAATGCCGCCTGCACGACAAGCAATGTGAATCGCGTTCGCGACTCGTGAATCCGGCCCTCGCGCGCGCCTTCCTTCAGCGCCGCTGTCAGCTGCGCGCGGCGTGCCTGCCACGCGGGGACGAGTCCCGTGACGATCCCTGCGCACAGAGTTACCGCGGTGGCGTACGCGAGAACCGTGAGATTTACCGGCGAGATATCCTCCCAGCCGACGCTGGAGAACACCGCCGACCGAACGAACATGCTGCCGGCCCATGTGACGGCAATCGCGGCGACACCGCCGAGCGTGGCGAGCAGGATGCCTTCCGTCATCAATTGCTGAACGAGTCGGCCCGCCCCAGCACCTAACGCGGAGCGGAGTGCCATCTCTCGCCGCCGGCGGAGACCGCGCGTGAGCTGCAGGTTGGCGACGTTGGCGCACGCGATCACAAGGACCAGAAGCGACACGGCTCCCAGCAGAAAGGCAATCTTCGCGTCGGGGTCCCCGCCGTGCGCTTCTCCCGGCAGCACGGATCGAAAGCCCATGCGTGGCTGATCGTCGGCAATGCGCGAGGCGGTGACGCCATCGTTGAGCATTCCCGTACGGATCACCCGTGTCGCGATCGCTTCGGCGCGCTCACGGGATACGCCAGGGGCCAGCCGCGCGACGACTTGCAGCCAATAACCATTGCGGCTGTGCGTCCACTCGGCAATCTGTTGCGGGGTGGCGCCAGCGGTGAGAGGAACCCACACGTCCACCGGGCTCGTGGAAACGCCGCTGAATCGCGAAGGTGCTACTCCGACGATGACATAGCGAAGGTCGCCGAGCAGCAGCGTGTCGCCAACTGCCGAGGGCGAACCGTTGAAGTGCCGTTGCCAGAAGCCATACGAGATGACCGCAACGTTAGGCGCAACGGGATCGCCGTCCTCGTCGGGCAGGAAGAACCGGCCGATGACCGGGCGTACGCCCAAGGTGGCGAAGTAGCTCGCCGAGACCTCCATGCCGCGGAAACTCTGTGCTTCAGCGCCGCGACCGGACGCAAGCGATGTTTCCGTATACGCAGCGACGCTCGCGAGCGCCCCATTCGTGTGCGTGAGGTCGAGGTACTGCGGATACGAGAGGACCTCCTGATGATTGATCATCCCGTGATAGCTTCGCATGTAATCCGACGTGACGACGCGCGCGGGATCGACGACATGCGGGGGAGGACTCAGCAGCAGTCGGTCGACGATGCCAAACATCGTCGCGTTCGCGCCGATACCGAGCGCGAGGACCCCGATGATGCTCCCGGCGAATGCCGGATTGCGTTTGAGACCGCGGAGGGAGTAGCCAATGTCCTTTCGCAGGCTCTCGCCGCGGAACGCCCATCGCTCCCGTGCGAGGCGGCCCCGTTCGACGCGGGTGAGCTCGCGTCGCGAGGCGGCGAGGTCGCCGTACTCGCCTAACGCCTGCGCGCGTGCGGCGTCGCTGGGCATTCCTCGTGCAACAAGCTCGGCGACACGGCTCTCGATGTGAAAGCGAATCTCATCGTCGATCTCGCGCGTCACGCTGCGGGCAGAGCGTGGGAGCGTGAACCAGCGGCGAATGCCGGCGATCCGGGTCTCGTCGCTCATGCTCGCCGCTCCGCGAAGGACGCGTCGCGCGCTCGGAGAATCTTGAAGACAGCGTCCACGTAGCGCGTGAAGGTTTCTTCGTTCGTCCGGAGCTTTCTGTGGCCCGCCCGCGTCAACTGGTAGAACTTCGCTCGGCGATTGGCATCGGTCACGCCCCAGGCGCTCTCCACGAAGCCGCGTGCCTCGAGGCGGTGCAGGCAGAGGTAGAGCGCGCGATCTTCGACCTCGATGGTCTCGTCGCTCGTTTCCTTGATCCACCGCGCGACGGCGTAGCCGTGACGCGGCCCCCAGGCAAGCGTACGCAGTACCAGGAGATCGAGCGTTCCGGCCAGCAGTGTGGGTTCTTCGGCGGACATGGCTCCTTACCGGATCTACTCCGGTGAGTATGTACTAGTCCGCGGCAGCCGTCAAGCTGTGAGATCCCGTCCATGGCGTCGCGCCTCGAGCGCGAAGTCGATGAATCCGCGGGTCGCATCGGCCACGAGCAGGATGACCGCGATCTCATCTCCTTCCCGCAGCCCAGCGCGACCGCGCACGAGCCGGCCTTCGATTCCCTCTCGGGTGCGGATCCATGTCGCCTTGGCATTCGTCCCGGTGACCACCGCGGAAAAGGCAGCGCCGATGCTGTCCTGGAGCCCACGGGCCGCCTCTCGCTTTCGTCGCGCGCGCTCCTCCGTGCCGGAGCTGATGCCAGTCGTGTACTCGAAATCGATGAATCCGTGCACGCTGTCGGTCGCCACGAGCCTAACGGCCACTGTCATGCCGGCGCGCAGGGACTTGTAGCCACGCACGACCTTTCCCTCCGCCGATCCATCCACGGCGCGAACCCACGTTCCACTGTCGGAGACGCCGGTGACGGTGGTCTGGAAGGTTTCGCCGATGCGGGAGCGAAGCCGGTCCGCGGCGGCCTTCTTGCGCCGGCTGCGCTCGAGCTTTCGTTGGCTGTCGGTGGTCTCGTGCGCAAAGTCGATGTGCCCCTTTGCGGGGTCCACCGCCACCAGCGTTAGGCGCACCGTATCGCCGACATCCACCCCACGCCCGCCGCGGAGCACGCGACCCTCCACCGGCGGACTGAGGATGCGCGCGTACACGCCCTTGGGCGACGATGCCGTGATCACGGCGGCGAAGCTCTCGCCAACGCGGTCGGCGAGCATCGTCGCTCCGGCGATCTTCCGTACGCTGCGCTCTACCTTGCGTGCCGCGTTGCCGCGCTCCGTACAGTGCCGCGCGATGTCCGCCAGCTCGGTGTCGCTGTACGGGCGCGCGCTGCTCGCGAGGACTGCGTGGAGGAGCCGCTGAGTGACCAGATCGGCGAATCGGCGATTGGGCGCGGTGGTGTGCACGTAGTCGGCGACGGCAAGCCCGAAGTGTCCGGCAAGCCGCCGGTCTCCGATGCGGCGCTCCAGCACGTACTCGCCCGGCCCAAGGAGCTTCACCACCGAGAGCGACAGATCGACGAAATGGTCGGGATCGGCGGCGCGCCGGCGATCGAGAAATGTGGCGAGGGCTTTGTTGTCCGGTTGATCGGGCAAGGTCTCACCGACATCGGCGGCGAGGGCGACGATCCGGTCCCACCGCCGCGGCTCACGAACGACGCGCCGGATGGACGGTGTATTGTGATCGAGAAGGAACAAGGCGACCGCGCGATTGGCCGCGACCATGAAATCCTCGATGAGGTCGCGCGCGCGGTTGCGGCGCGTGACGGCGAGATCGATCACCTTCCCATTCGCCATCACCGGCGTTGCTTCCACACTCTCGAGATCCAGGGCGCCCGACACGACGCGCGCGTCGCGAAGCCGCCGCGCCGCCTCGTCCTGCAGCGTGAGCTGTTGAGCAAGTTCTGTATTACGAGCCAGCAGGGCCGGCAGCGGCCCGCTCCCGTCGAGCCACGGGCCCACGGCGCCATACGTCAGCTTCGCGCGATTGCGTACGATCGCCCGATAAACGGTGGGCTCGCCTAACGACCCATTCGCCTCCACCACGAACTCGACGACGAGCGCCAATCGATCTTCATGCTCATTGAGCGAGGAGAGATCCGTGGACAGGCGCTCCGGGAGCATCGGGAAGGTCACGGCCCCGGTGTACACAGACGTCGCATTGCGGGCCGCGTGCGCGTCCGCGGCGCAGCCGAGGGGAAGCAGCGCGCTCACGTCGGCGACGCCGATGCGCACGCGAATCGATTCCCCCACGCGTTCGGCGACCTCGATCTGATCCAGATCCCTCGAGCTCTGGTTGTCGATCGACGACCATGGCAGCTGACGAAGATCCGCTGCCTGGCCGCTCACGTTGCCGCCGGGCTGCTGGGCAAGCCGGCTCACCTCCTCGATGACGGAGGCCGGGAATGCGGGCTCGAACCCCTCCGCCCGCATCGCCGCAACAGCAATGGTGGCGAGCGAGCTGCTCGAGAGTGTGGTAGCGACCGTGCGCGTGTCTGCGGCCATCTGGTTTGTGGGTGAGGGGATGGTTGGCCACAAGACGTCGGTCGCGTGACCAAGTACGTACTCGCATACTTCGGACCTCTCGCGCCGCGTCGCTTGACAGGAGCATAGCTGTCTGAGTATTGATCTCCACACACTCAGACGCCTGGGTATCTCATGCCTCCACACCGGGACACACTCCGCGGCACGCTCGACGCTCTCATCCTCAAAACTTTGAGCTGGGGGCCGAGGCATGGCTACGCCATCAGCCGTTGGCTCCGCGACACCAGTGCCGACGAGATTCAGGTCGAGGAAGGCTCGCTCTATCCCGCGCTCTTTCGCCTGGAGCGCCAAGGCTGGATCGCCGCCGAATGGGGCCTCACGGAGCTGGATCGGCGGGCGCGGTTCTACAAACTGACGGCGGCCGGCCGCCGACAGCTCGTGTCGGAGATCGAACGCTACCGGCGCTTCGTCGATGCGGTGTCGCCGATTTTGCTCGCGCGCAAGGCCGTCAATGCCTAACGATCGCAACGAGGATGGCTCTGGCCGCAAGCGCGGCGCCTCCTCCTTCTTCCGCAAACCCGCTGGCGAGCAGGTTCGCGAGGAGCTCGAGTTCCACCTCGCGATGCGGGCGCGCGAGCTCACCGCGCAGGGACTCACGCCAAACGCCGCACGCGCCGAAGCGCTGCGCGCCTTTGGCGATCTTCAGGCCGTCTCCGAAGAGTGTGTCAAGCTCGGCGACGCGCGCGATCGCGAGCGGGACCGGCGCGAGTGGCTCGGCGAGCTGCGGCAGGACGTCGCGTACGCCGTTAGGCAGCTCGCGCGGGTTCCGGCGTTCACCGCCATCGCCGTGCTCACCCTGGCGCTGGGCATCGGCGCCACGACGGCGATCTTCAGCGCCGTGCGCAGCGTCGTGCTGCGACCGTTTCCGTTCGCCCACCCCGACCGCGTGATGATGGTCTCCGAGCTGTGGCAGGGAAACAATGGCTGGGTGTCCGACGGCAACTTCGTCGATTGGTACGCGCGGCAGACGACGTTCGACAAGCTCGCCGCCGAGCAGTTCGAGGAATTCACCCTCGCCGACCGCAGCTCCGCCGATCGTCTCTCGGGTGGCAAGGTGACAAAGGACTTCTTCGCCGTGTTCGGAGTGCCGCCATCGTTAGGCCGTACGTTTCGTGCTGAGGAAGACGAGCCGGGGAATGATGGGGTCGTCGTGCTCTCCGAGGGACTCTGGCGAACGCGCTTCGGCGCCGACGCCGGCGTGGTGGGGCGAGGAGTGGAGTTGAATGGCCGGATGCGCACCGTCGTCGGCGTCATGCCGGCCAGCTTCGATCCAACAACTGCGGCCGAGCAGCTGTGGGTACCGCAGGCGTTCACCCCGGAGCGCAAGGCGAACCACGACCAGCACCACAACATCGTCGTGGGACTGCTCAAGCCTGGCGCATCGGTGTCGCGCGCGCAGACGGAGCTCACCGCGGTGCAAAAGGAGCTCGACGTCCGTTACCCGAACGCGAACTTCGATGGGAAGGTGGGCGTGCGCCCGTTCGACGAGGCAATCGTCGGCGATTATCGCGAGCGGCTGTTCGTGACGCTTGGCGCCGTGGCGTTCGTGCTGCTCATCGCGTGCGGCAACGTTGCCAACCTGCTGCTCGCCCGCGGCGCGGCGCGCGCCAAGGAGCTGGCGATCCGCGCCGCGTTAGGCGCTGGACGCGGGCGCATCATCCGGCAGCTCCTCACGGAGAGCGTCGTCCTCGGGTTGGCGAGCGCGGTTGTCGGGCTCGCGCTGGCGTATGGCGGCATCAGAATACTCGTCGCGTCGGCTCCCGCGGGAATTCCGCGACTTGGCGAGACGCGCGTGGACGTCGCGGTGCTGGCGTTCGCGCTGAGCCTTTCGCTCGTCAGCGCCGTGGTGTTCGGCCTCGTTCCCGCGATTCGCGTTTCGAGGCACAATACACAGAGCGCGCTGCGCGAGGGCGGACGTGGTGCCGGCGCGGTGAAGGACCATGTGAGACACACGCTGGTGGCGGCGGAGGTTGCGCTCGCGTGTACCCTGCTCGCCAGCGCGGGGCTCCTCGTGCGCAGCGCGATCTACTTGCAATCCGTGAAGCCGGGATTCGACCCGACAAGCGTCCTGACAGCGCGCATAACGCTGCCCGAAGTCGAGTACAAGGATCCGGCGCGCGCACTCGCCGCGTTCCACACCATCGCCGAGCGGCTGGTGACCCTTCCGGGCGTGAAGGCGGCGTCGCTCGGATCGACGGCACCGCTTGGCGGCGACGACTTCACCAACGGCATCGTCCCGGAAGGCCAACCGGCGGACATGCAGCATCTCATACAGTCCGCCTCACGATTCGTGATGCCGGGTTATCTCGCGACACTGCGTATTCCACTTCTTCGCGGACGCGACTTCACCGCGGCTGATGGCGTCGGCGCGCAGCGAGTGGTGATCGTGAGCGAGATGTTGGCGAGGCGTGCGTGGCCGGATCAGGATGCGATTGGGAAACGCTTCGGATGTTGCGACGGCAGCTGGAAGACGGTGGTTGGCGTCGTTGGCGACGTGCACGCGGACGGCCCCGCGGCGGAGGTGCTGCCGCAGTTCTACATCCCGCTCGATCAGATGCCCGCCGTCGCGTGGGACTGGACGCACCGCACGATGACGGTTGTCGCCCGTGTCGATGGCGAGGAGACGGCGCACATGGCGAGCGTGACCGCCGCAATCGCCGGCGCTGTTCGCAGCGTGGACCGCGCGATTCCAGTCTACCGCGTGCGACCAATGCGCGAGCTCGTCCGCGGCTCGACAGCGGAGGCGCGTTTCAACACACTCATGTTAGGCCTGCTCGGCGCCGCGGGGCTGGTGCTGGCAGTGGTGGGCATCTATGGCGTCGTGAGCTATTTCGTCACGCAACGGGAGACCGAGATCGGTCTGCGCATGGCGTTAGGCGCGTCGTCAGGTGACGTGCTACGGCTGCTCACCATCCAGGGCGTTTGGCCGATTCTGGTTGGCGTTGGAGTGGGCATTGTGCTCGCGTTGGCCGCCATGCGGCTACTGCGCACGGCAGTCGTCGGTGTGAGCCTGAGCGACCCGACGTCGCTCGCCGCAGCAGCCGCACTGCTGTGCGTTGCCGGGGTCGCGGCGACGCTCGTGCCGGCGTGGCGCGCGACGCGTGGCGATCCCGCGCAGACGATCATGAGAGGCTGAGCCATACATGAGTAGTTACACAAATCAGAATCCCGGCGGTCGCCAGGCGTCGTTCGCAAAGAGAATCGAGGTTGTGATATTCGATCTCGGTGGCGTGCTGATCGACTGGAATCCCCGGTACCTTTATCGCCAACTGTTCGATGACGAGGCGGCGATGGAGCGTTTTCTCTCGGAGATCTGCTCGACCGCATGGAACGAGCGCCAGGATGCCGGGCGTCCCTGGCGCGAGGCCGTCGCTGATCTCATTGCGCTGCATCCGGACCAGGCGGCAATGATCACGGCGTATCACCAGCGCTGGGCGGAAATGCTGCGCGGCGAGATTCCCGAATCGGTGGAGGTGCTGAAGGCACTCAAGGCGCACGGCCTGCGCCTCTATGCTCTCACCAACTGGTCGCACGAGACGTTTCCCGTGGCGCGGAGCCGATATGCATTCCTCGACTGGTTCGATGGCATCGTCGTGTCGGGTGAGGAGGGGCTGATCAAGCCGGACCCAATGATCTTCCATCGGCTATTGACGCGATACGATATCACTCCCTCGCGCGCACTCTACATTGACGACTCGCCCCGCAACGTGACCGCTGCGGCCGACCTGGGGTTTCACGCCCTGCACTTCGTCGATGCCCATCGCCTGCGCCAGGACCTGATCGCGCTGCGTCTGCCCATCCCGGGGGTGTGACGCGGTTGAGACTATTGATAACGATCGCTCACAGGCCTTTCCGTAAGCGTTTCCGCGAAGCGCAGCGGAGGCGGCGGCCAGCAGCTACTTCAGCGCCGACACTGTGAAGGTGACGCTGTTGAAGCGCGAGGTCGCCGTCACGGCGACCGTGCCCGGATCCGGACCGACCGTGATGACATTGGTCGCTTTGCCGGTGCTGTCGGTCGTCCCCGCGGAATTCTGAAGCGAGCCGCTCGACGCTGACCAGGATACGCTGATATTCTGGATCGGGTTGCCGAATCGATCGATCGCCTTCGCGACGAGCGTGAGCGGAGCGCCCACCACTCCCGCGGCGCCATTTCCGTCCAGCGCGGTGAGCTGGCCGATCGTGTCGGCCGCGATCTTCAGCGTGAACGTCTTGCCACGCGCTCCCGCGCCTGCGAAGACCTTTGCCGTCCCCGCGATTGCCGGTGAGAGATAGAGGTTGCTCACTCGGCCGTTGACGTCGGTGGTATCGACCAACGCCGTAAGCGAGCCACCGCCGGTCGTAACGGACCACCGGACCTCGACGTTGGGAAGCAGTGAGCCGTCGGAGTTTTCGACGACGGCGACGAGGGGCGCGGAGGCGCGATTGCCGGCGAGGACGGTCTGCGAGTCGCCCGAGAACGAGCTCACGGAGGCCGGCGTGGACGGGCCCAACTTATCGGCGCTGCACGCGCCGAGCGCCGCGGCCAGCGTGGCAACGCCGAGGATGGCGAGCGAGCGCGCGCGATGCATTGGAGCGGAGCGACTCATTTGACGATGCTGGTGGTGGATGCGACGACGTGGATGTCGAACGACGTCGTCCAGAACGTGTTGACCATCGCGGACACCGTCGCGACGCCCGCGGTCTGTCCGGCCGTGTATTGCATACTGGAGTGACCGGATGCGTCAGACGTGGACGTCGTGTCGGCAAGCGTGCCGCCGCCGCCGGTGATGGTCCAGTGAACGGGCGCGTTCGGAAAGGGATTTCCGCCGTCGTCCACGACGAGCACAACGAGCGGATTCGCGACGGGTGTGCCCGGTGCGGCAAATTGCTCGTTGCCGCTCACGGCGGAGATGCCGGCGGCCGTTGGTGGGCCAGCTGGCGAATTGCAGGCGACGAGCGCCACGATCGCGGACAGCGCGATAACGTAGCGCGCGCGGCGATCACAAGTGGATTTCGAGATTGTCATTAGCGTGTCGGGTACTGCCCTCTCTACAACGCGGATCGGCAACGCGTTGGGTAGATAGTGCCCGTGCACGGCGCTCTGCGAGCGCATTTAGAAGTCTTAATTGCCCGCGTCAGAGGAGTGACTATCGCTCGAAGCCTTGAATCTCAGGATACGCCGTCGAAGCAATTGCGGCCGGTGTGGCGGCGGCGCCCCGGAGAAACTCATCGAAAAACGTACGGAGACAGTACGCCGTGACCGCAAGCTGTCGACGTCCATCGATGTGCAGTTGACCAGCGAGCCGGAGCACGAGCCGAACAAGCCCGCTCTTGAGCAGCGCACCGTCGTCGCTGAACGTGAAATGATTCGCGCCCTCGATGAACAGGCTCACACGGCCATTGACGGGAAGGCGGTGGTACATGGCGTGGATGCTGGCCAGGATAGCCTGGCTCTCTGCGTCGTCTTCTCGACGGTGGTCGCTGAGCAGAAACATGAACGGCCGGCGAAGCGTGTCGCGAGTGATGCGCCCGATCGGCGCGCCGTCGATGTCGACCGCCGCCATGCATCGCGGGTCGACGTCGCAGAACTGCGCCGCCTCGATGCCGCCTAACGAATGCCCGAACACACCGACACGCGACAGGTCGAGATGGCCCGTGAAGCGGCCCGTCGCATCCGCGGCATTCAGCCGAGTGAGGCGGTCGAGCACAAATCCGATGTCGGAGGTCCACGCGTCGAGCAACCGATTCATCATCCGCGCGGAGTCGGCGTTGCCGATCGCGAGCTCCGGGTTGTTCGACGGTAATCGGGCCACGGCTCGGCCATCGGGAAAGACGACGAGGCTGGTGCGATACGGTGCGTCGAATCCGACGACCACGTACCCATGACTGGCCAAGTCTTCGGCGAGCGTCGAATAGTTGGCGACCGGTGCCGACGCCCCGCCCCGCATGATAAGGACGGGAAAGGCGCGATCCCCGTCCACCTCCGCGTTAGGCACGCTGTGCTCGCGGACGCGCGAGGGATCGCGCGTCAAGAACCGAAAGACGAATGGGACGCGACGGGCATCGCGACTGGACTTTAGCTCCGGTGGCTCATGCGGCTCGGTGAGTGAGCGAAGCGTGGAGGACACCGGATACCAGATCCATACGAGCAGCTCTCGGTGGGCACCGGCGGCGGGAGGAGCAGCGGAATCCGACTGCGCGCTGTCCTTCCAGTCGCCGATCATACGCCCAACGGCGAAGCGTCCCGTGGGCGATGGCAACGTCAACGGCCGTGAGCGCTCAATCGCAAGAGCGGTCATCGCTGCCAGAAGCGCGACGGTCGTGAGCGCCGCGAGTGCGATGAGAATGGTGCGCATGGGGAATCCCAGACAAGAAGCGGACGAGACGAGCGATGGTAAATCACTTTACATTGCAAAGCATAATCACACAAGGACGTCGCATTCATCCACCGGAGTGGTCGCTATCATCGCTGTGTCGCTCGCGATTGTGCATTGTCCCGTGGGACTTTCCGCGCAGGCGCCGGACGCTCCGAAACACTCAGCGGCGGAATCCCTTCTCGATCGCCTCGTTGGACGCTGGCTGATGACGGGAGAAGTGCGTCGCCACCCGGCGATGTACAGGCTGGCGCGGGCGCGGTGTCTGGCGACACCATCATCTTCGACATTCCCTATCCCACCGGCGCATTCCGGGACACCTTCGTCTATGCTCGCGCTACCGACAGCTGGAGATTCACCCTCGAATCGGCGGACGGTCATGGCGGATGGCAGCTCTTTGCACACTATGATGTGAAGCGTCAGCGGCGTTAGGCTTTCCGGCATATTTCGCTGTACTTGGCGGTCGGCAGCCTCCGGGACCAATGCCTACCGTTGACTGCATGATCACGACCGCTGACAGCACGTCCGTTGTGTCCCACGCATGCGGTGTACGACCATGGAGTCCGTCTCAGATGGAGTGAACGTGACTGCGACCTCGATTGGCCAGCGTGCCGCGACCTACGACAGCTCGATCACCACGACGCGGGCGCCAAGCTCGCGCGTCAGCTCGATCGACTTGATTCGCGGCGTGATCATGATCCTCATGGCGATCGATCACGTACGGGTGTATTCCGGCGTGCCCCCCGGCGGCCCGACGCCCGGCGTGTTCTTCACGCGTTGGGTGACGCACTTCTGCGCGCCAGGGTTCGCCTTCTTCGCCGGCACCGCCGCGTTCTATCTCCAGCGCAAGCTCGGCGACACGAAGGCACTCGCGAAGTACCTGGCGACGCGCGGGCTTCTCCTGGTGGTGCTCGAGCTCACGGTACTTCATGTCGCGTGGACGTTCACGTTCGACTTCACTCATCTCCTGGCCGGCGTAATCTGGATGCTTGGCTGGTGCATGCTGCTGATGGCGCTGCTCGTTATGCTACCCGCGCCAGTCGTCGGTGGCATCGGTGTCGCGGTAATCGTCGGGCAAAGCCTCCTCGTACCGCTCGCTGCCGTGATGCCAGCGTCGACGCATTGGCTCTGGCAATTCCTGTATCTCGGTGGTGAGGTGAAGATCGGCGGCGTTACGATCTCGATCCTGTACGTGATCGTTCCCTGGATCGGCGTGATGGCGGCCGGCTATGGCTTCGGAACGATCCTGACGCGAGACGCCACATCGCGCCGCCGCCTGTGTCTCTGGATCGGACTCGTCGCCACCGCGCTCTTTCTCGCGGTCGCCGGAGCGCAAGTCGCGCGGCAGCATCCGCCTAACGGGGCACCGCCGGCGTGGCTCAGGCTCCTCAGTCAGCGAAAATATCCAGCCTCTGTCCTATTCCTGCTGATGACGCTCGGTCCAACGATCGCCCTCATCCCGCTCGCCGAGCGTGCACGCGGGCGTATTGTCGGGATCGTGACGACCTATGGTCGCGTGCCGATGTTCTATTACCTGCTACACATCCCGCTCATCCACGCCCTGTCGCTGCTCGTCTGGCGCATTCGCGACGGCAGTGTCGGCGCGTCGCGCTTCGACTCGGCGCCCGACGTCTTCATCCCGCCGGCGGACCGCTGGAGCCTGGGCTTGTTGTATCTCGTATTCGCGATCGTCGCCGCGGCGCTCTATGTGCCCTGTCGCTGGTATGCCGCTCGCAAATCACAGCGCCCAGCGTGGTGGATGCGCTTCATCTGATCGCGCGCCCTTTCTCGCGCGCCCTTTCCCGCGCGCCCTTTCCCGCGGAGCTTAACGACTAGGCTCGACGGTGAGCAGGTTGGCGTCCCGCGCGAGACGCCACCTGCCGTCGTCGCCTTTACGAAAAATGCTGAGAGTCGCTCCGCTCCGGCGTAGCGGCTCGCCGCCGGCGACGGGCGTGATTGTCACTCTCAACTGCGTTCGCGCATACGCCAGCGGGCCGGCGACGTACACCTCGCGTACATCCGACTGCGCCTCGATGCGATGCGTTCCCAGCCCGCTCTGCGCGGCGGCGAATTCCGCCTTGCCGAATGGCGGCCGGCCGGCCACGAGGAACACCACGTCGTCCGTCATCAGTGACAGCACCGTGGCTTCATCGCCCGCGGCCGACGCCGAGATCCACGTGGCGATGAGGTCGCGAATCGCTCGCTCGTCCGGGCTCATGCTCATGCGAAGGGGCTGTCCGGCCAGACTATGGCAGTGGACCGGCCGTGGGCGGCGGCGTCGCAATGCAGGAAGAAGGTGCCGACGCCGGCAGCGCCTTGCATGAAGCCAGTCTGCGCGACCACGTCGTTAGGGCTCACGCGATTCTCCGCCTGGATCCACTTCAGCCCATCGTCGTCCGCGCTCGAGCGGCGCAGCGTGTCCGCGGCTACGCGGCCGACCATCTCCGCGTACGATGCGTTAGGCATGAGCCGGTTCATCGTGAGGAAATACTCACCGACGCCACAGTTGCCGCAGCACTGGCTGATGTTGTTCCAGAATCCGTCGGTGCGCTGCTCCGGCACGCCCGCCGCCTGGATCGCCGCGGCCGCTCGGCCCATCCGATCGTGCCAACGCGCGTCGCCCGTGACGTCGCCGAGGCGGTAGAAGAGGCGCGAGAGGCCGGCGGGACCGTGACACCAGCTGAGGTAATACAGCGACTCCCCGCCCGGCTCGTGGTGAAAGACTTTCAGGGCGTCGCCTTCCTTGTTCGCCACGGCGTCGAGGTACGTCGCTCCGGCGAGCGCCGCATCGAGAAACGCTTTCTCGCGCGTCGCCTGATACAGCGTCGCGAGAAAGTAGCTCGCGCCCGCCGCGCCATGCGAGAAATTCGGATAGTGATTCTTCACGTTAGGCGCGACGGCCCACTTCAACCCGCCATGCTCGGGCTCCGCAACCTCGATGAGGCGACGGCCAGCGGCGATGGCCGTGTCGCGATTGCGCGGGTTTGGGATGCCCCGGTCGGCCCAGAGGAGAAAGAGCCCGATGCCGGCGCTTCCACTGATGATGTCGTTCGTGGCGCTCTCGCCGCTCCAGGCCACACCCTTACCGACTGGTTGCGCCTGCGCGTGAATCGCGTCGATCGCTCGCACCGCAGCGTCGCGGTACGCTGACTCGCCGGTGGCGCGATGCACTTCCTCGAGAACGAACGCCGCGCCGGCGAGGCCGGTATAGAGACCGCAGTTCTGTGCTTTCTCCATCTCCGCGCAGTGCGCCACCAGCTCGTTCGCTCCCGCACGGGCGTCGGCAAGCCACTTCGCGTCGCCGGTGGCCGCGTGCAGCTCGAGGTAAAAGAGCACAACGCCGGGCATGCCGTTGTAGAGGTCATACTCCACACTCGTCGGCTGCAACGGGTTCGCGGGCCACGTTACGCCGTTAGGCGTCTCGATCCGCGACCGCCGAATCCAGCGCTCGGCGCGGAGTGCGACGTCGAGACTGGAGGACGGCGGCGCGTGAACCCTGGGCCACGCGGAAAGTGTGTGCGGCAACACGATCGACGCGCCAAGTGCAGCTGCGCCGGCACGAAGGAGATCGCGCCGAGTGAGCGAAGGGCTCAGATGATCAGGACACATGGATGCCTTGGGCTTCGATAGCTCTTGCATGGTTCAGCGTTTTGTGTTCGCGATTCTGCGCCGCATATGCTCGAGATCTCTTGTACGCGAATGACGCGAATAACTGGCGAATTTTTTGCGTGAACGGCTCGCGGCTCCGTTCGCAACGACCGTGACGAATGCTTTGGAACAGCACACGCGTCGGCCCCTGCGCGCTGGGGCATCCCGAGGCCGTTCCCAAGTGTTTCATCCCGGCCCGTGAAGTGAGGAGATCTTCTTGGCGCACGGAGAGATTCGCCTATTTATTCGCGTCATTCGCGTACAGGAGATGTTGAGCAGGCCTGGCGCTAAAGTAACGATTCGCCCCGGTTCTGTCAGCGAGGTACGGGTGGGGAACCTCCGAAAAGCAGATCCTTCGTCGCTTCGCTCCTCAGGATGACATGGCTGGGCAGATGCTGCGTCGCTTCACCTCACGATGCGCCATCACTTGTCCAGGCCGACCAGCGCGAGAAGCTTCAGCGCATTGGTCGATGTCGCGAGGCCCGGTCGCAACTTGTAGTCGAAGGCCAGTGCCTGTGTGCCATCGCCGCTCGGGGCGCTCTGCACCTGCTCCGTGAAGTGCACTGGTCGGCTCGCGCCGGCAAGCGCGCCGTCCGCGGCGAGGGTGAGGTCGTGCGTCGTCACCGCACCGATGGCTCCCGCCTTCACGAGATGATCGAGCACCGTGCGCGCCGCGATCAGTCGCTCGGCGGTATTGGTTCCGTGCAAGATCTCATCGAGGAGATAGAGGAGGGGCCGAGTGCGGGACGTGTCGCGCGCCGCATCGACGATCTGCTTCAGTCGCTCCAGCTCGGCCATGAACAGCGAGACGCCGCGCTCCAGCGAATCTGCGAGGCGAATGCTCGTGCGAACGTCCACCATGGGCATTGTCAATGTGTCCGCGCACACCGGCGCTCCTGCCTGGGCCAATACGGCATTGAGGCCGACGGCGCGGAGCAGCGTGCTCTTGCCCGACATGTTCGAGCCGGTGACGAGGAGCAACGTGCCCGCTGGGCCCACAGTGACGTCGTTGCCCACGCGCACGGAAGCCGGCAAGAGCGGATGGCCCAGCCGCTTGCCCGTTAGGCGGTCAGCGCTCGCGTCCACCATGGGGAATTGCCAACTCGGATTGTCGTAGGCCAACGTCGCCAACGCCGCCAGTGCCTCCACGATGCCTAACGCGTTGAGCGACGCGCGCACGCGCGGCCCATGGCGACGCCGCCAGCGGTCGAGCGTGGCGATCGCTTGCGCGTCCCAGAGCAGCACCGCGGCGAAGATGGCGTGAATCAACGAACCCTGACCCTCGAACAGGGACAGAACGCGGTCGAGAGAGCGAAGCGCGATGATGCCGCCGACGGCGCGCTCCTGCTCCAGCACGAGGAGCGGTGACGAGAGCTTTGCCGCCGCGAGCTGGTCGAGCATCTGCCGCTGCGGCCGCAAACCGGTGCCGTGGCGCAGCACGCTCGTTAGGTGCTCGCTCATCGCCGTGCGGTAGCGCGCCAGCACCAAGAGACCGGCGATGATCGAAAGACCGGGCGCCGTTGACGGAAGCCGGCCGAGCACCGCGAGCACGGCTGTGACGATGGTGAGGAGCGGGATGATTCGCGTGGTCCATAGAAGCGCGGGACGGTCGGCGAACCAGGGCGGGCCCTCCGCCCACCCGAGAAAGCGTTGGAATTCCTCGGGAGACATCTCCTGCGCGCGGCGCGCGAGCAGCGCCAGGTCATCCCGCAGCGCGACGAGTTGCGTCAACTCGCGCACGGCGCTCTGTCGATCGAGCAGCTCGGAAGTCGTAGACGCTGGGGCCAATAGCCAGCGCAGCAGCACCGGCCGTCCCGTGGCGGGGCTCACGACGTCGAGCAGCCGGTAGAGCGAGGCGGACGTGCCCGCGACGTCGAGGTCCACCGCGTACGGATGATCGCGCGGGATGACTTCGCCCGCCGGCGGCAGCGCGGACCAGTCGCGACGCACCCGCGCCGCGCCGCGATGGCTCAGATCGCGGAGCGCCCGCGCGTGCTGCTCGCGAACACGGGCGCGACCGTGCGCCGCAACGAGAGCGACGAAAAGGAGAACGGCGCCGACGAGCGTCGCCGCAACGAGGGCCTCGTGCGGCGGCAGCGAGAACAGCCACGCCGCGGCCAGCAATGCACAGACAAACGCCGTGAGTCGCGCGGCGCCAAAGAGCTCGACGCGACGGTGCAGCTGCGCCGCCGTCGCGTCCAGCTCTCGAGCGCGTGCGTCGTACCAGGTCGCGACTTCTGTGTCGTCGCCTGCGATCAGGACCTCAGCTCGTTCTCCGACTGGTGACGTCGCGCCGCGGCGCGCAGCTCCTCGGCGGTGATCTCGCGCTCGGTGCCGATATTCGGCGCCGACCCACCGACCATCGCGCGTGCAACGTCGAACAGCACGAGCGGCAGCGGCCGGTCGCTCTTGAAGTATGTCACGGACTGCGCCTCGACGAGAACGAGGGCGATGCGCGGATCGTCGGGCGTGCCTGCCTTTTCGTCGTCCGTGTCATGCGCGGCCTTGAACCAGGCCTTCCAGTCTGGCTTGTAGAGTCCGCGGATGAGGTCGCGATCCTTCGATAGAATGGCTTTCCCGCTCACGGACACCCACTCGCGCGTGCGATCGCGGTAGAAGGAGACATTGACGTTCGGGTCGGAGGCGAGCTCCTCGAACTTGAGCGAGTCGGTGCTCGTCACGAACCAGAGGTCGGCGCCCGACGTGCGGCGCTGCGTCTGCATGGCGCGCGAGACGAGCTGCCCGTCGGGCCGCCGGGTGGTGAGCATCGCGACCTCGATGCCGTCGATGAGGTCGTACAGATCGTCAATGCGCTTGTCGGACTCGGACATTGGTCGTGGCTTTGTAAATGGTCGTTGGTGGACAGAGTCAACCAAAGTGGCAGGAGATGTGCCCAACCACGTCCGCCGCCGCGAAGCGTCCATCCGTCAGCGCAGTACCCCCTCGTCCTGGTGGCTCGCCGACTCCATCTGTCGCAGAACCATGCCGTAGTAGCCGCCGCGCGCGTCCATGAGCTCCTGGTGCGTGCCGCGCTCGCTCACGCGTCCGTCTTCCATGACGAGGATGAGATCGGCCCGGCGAATGGTGGACAGTCGATGAGCAATTACGAAAGTCGTGCGGCCAGCGAGCAGTGTGGACATGGACGCCTGGATCAACTGCTCGCTCTCGGTGTCGAGATTGCTCGTCGCCTCGTCGAGGATGAGGATCTGCGGCGACGCGAGAATAGCGCGGGCGATCGCGAGTCGTTGCTGCTGGCCACCGGAGAGCTTCACGCCGCGCTCCCCGATGTACGTTTGATAGCCGTCCGGCAGCTTGGCGATGAACTCGTGCGCGTTCGCGCGGCGGGCGGCATCTTCGACGTCGGCGTCCGTGGCGTCGTGCTGAGCGTAGGCGATGTTGTCGCGAACGGATCCGTCGAAGAGGAAGACGTCCTGCTGCACGATGGCGAGCAGGTCGCGATAGGTGCGCAGCCGAAAGTCCCGAATGTCGGTGCCGTTGAGGAGAATGCGGCCGCGCGTGGGATCGTGAAATCGGGCCACAAGGTCGGTGACGGTGGTCTTCCCCGCTCCGCTGCGGCCCACGAGCGCGACCACCGAGCCCGCCGCAACGGTGACGGAGAAGTCACGGACTACCGGTCGTCCTTCGATGTACTCGAATTCGACGTTCTCGAAGCGGATCTCGCGCACGACGCGCGGTGCCTGGCGTGCTTCCGGCCGATCTGGCTTGTCAGCTTCCGTGGCGAGCAGCTCGAACACACGCTCCATCGCCGCGAGCGATCGCTGCAGCTCGGAGAACGAGTTGACGATCGACCACACTGGGTTCAGCAGCAGAAACGTGTACCACTGAAACGCCATGATGTCGCCGATGGACGCCCGCCCGCGAATGTTCAAATAGCCGCCGTACCACACGATGACGACGTTGACGCCGCTGAGGAGGAGTGACCAGGAGGTCCAGAGCACGAGCTCTCGCCGATGGGCGAAGAGCTCTTTGCGAAGGACCGTGTGGCGGCCACGCAGGTAGTCGAGCGTCTCGCGCGATTCGGCGCGGAACGCTCTCACCACGCGAATGCCCGAGAAGGTTTCGCCCACCCGTCCGTCGATATGCTCGGCGTCCTTCCGCAACGAGCGATAGATGGGCCGCACGCGTCGCGCGAAGGCAAGACTCATCAGCACGACGCCAGGGATGATCGCGAGCGCGGTGAGCGCCAACCGCCAGTTCAGCGAGACGAGGACCCCGACGGCAAGAATGAGCCGAATGAACGACACCGCCGGGGACACGATGGCCATCTGCAACAAACCGGTGGTCGTGTCGATGTCGCCCGTTAGGCGTGACAGGATGCCGCCCGTTTTCATCTCCCACAGCTTGGGGAGCGGCAGGTGCAAGAGCCGATCGAACAGCGCGCGGCGCAGCGACAGCATGACGCCGACGTTGAGCAGGCGCTGGCGGTAGTCCTTGAGCGCGCCGAAGGAGTTGGAGATGAGGACGACGACGAGGAACGTGATGCCCGCGAACTGGAGGCGTGCCAAACGGCCGGACGCATCGAGCGCCTTGTTGAGGAGCACCCGGTCGACGATGAACCGCATGAAGAGCGGCTCGACCATCTGCAACGCACCCGCGATGAGGGCGAGCACGAACACCCCGGCGATCGCATAACGATGCGGGTGCAGCCAGTGGAGATACGCGCGAACGTACTTGCGGCGCTCTTTGCCGCGCTCTGGCTTTGGCGGCGCGCTCGCTTCGCCTGGCGGCACGACGTCGCCGCCGGCGCGCCGACCGTCGGTCGCTTCGGTTGCATCGTCCAACCGCCGACGACGATAATCCTCGACGAAGACCTGGTATCGCTCTCGTGAGGTGAGCGGCCGGCGCGTGGTCATGATTGACGATGATTGCTCGCGTCGCTCGGCACCACAAGGGTCACGACCCGCGGCAGGCCGGCGGTCGCACTTCTATGCCCGAGACGTGGCCGCCGGAGAGAGCACCTGCGTTACCTCTTCGGCGTGGCCCTTCGGCTTCACATTGCGAAAGATCTTCGCGATGCGGCCGTCGGAATCGATCACGAAGGTCGAACGGAGCACCCCCATATACTTGCGGCCCCACATGGTCTTCTCGCCCCACGCTTCGTACGCCTCAGCGATTGCATGATCGGCGTCCGAGACGAGCGTAAATGGTAGCTCGAACTTCTTCTTGAACTTCTGATGCGACTTCACGGAGTCTGGACTCACTCCGATCACGGTCGCCTGCAATCCCTCGAAGCGCGGGAAGGCATCGCGGAGCTCGCACGCCTCCACGGTGCAGCCGGGCGTGTCGTCCTTCGGATAGAAGTAGAGCACAACGCGCTGGCCGCGTAACGAGGCGAGTGAAAGGGTGTCGCCACTGTCGGTCGGCGCGGTGAAGTCAGGAGCCAGATCGCCTTCTTTTAGCATGTCTTTTCTCGCGAAAGGTGAAAGTGAATCGCGCGCGCGTTCGCGTGAATCGCGCGTGTGATCGCGGGCGGGAGATCCTTCGGGGCACTATGGACAATCCTGCCATTGGCTCCGTGCGCCGTTAGGCATCCCCGACCAAATGGCAGGATTGCCGATAGCTATCCCTGCGGACCTCCCGCCCGCGATCCGATGTATTCCGTCCACGCAATCAACATCGGAAAGTAGGTCGCAGGGATGGCGGGCGGGGGCCGGAGCGGCAGTTATGGCTCTACTGCCATTCGGTCGATGACACCTACCGGAGCAGGGAGTCGATGGCAGTAGAGCCATGATGCCGCGGAGGCTTCCGCCCGCCATCCCACCCCGCGCGCAGACCCCGCCATCCCACATGCGTTACAAAAGCTATCAGATGAAGCGTCTACTGCGCGCCGCGCGGCTTCATGGCTGCCAAAGCGATCGTTGTCGCGCGGGCCTGGCCAACGCCGGCGACTGGCTCGAGCTGCGCGTTGCGGAGGCGGGCGAGATAGAGCTCGCCGAGGCGGCGCTCGTTAGGCGTGAGTGACCTTGCGGGTTTGTGGCCGTGCAGATTGATGACGATCTTCTGTGACGGCTCCTCGCCATGCTTCTCGCGCGAGTCGAATAGCGCCGTCATCGCGCTCGCGAGTGTCTCGGCGTTCGCGTCACGCTGGCGCAGGAGAATTGTCGTTGCGCTATTGGGGCCTGGTGAGCGAACGATCGTGGCGAGGGCCGAGGTATCGGCGAGCGTTGCGACGAGCGCAACCTTTGCCTGGCGAACCGGCTGAGCGATTGCCTGCGCCGGGAGCATGGCGGCCGTCAGCGCGAGCGCAGCGAACACGATCGCGCGAGATCTTCGTGAACGGAACATGCGACCTCCTCTATGATATGTGCAGGTTTAGGCCGGGAAGCAGACGTCGGCTTCGGCGAGAAGATGGTCCTCGCCGTTGACGTTCTGGTAGATCAGCACTGTGCCGCAGTAGAAATTGACCGGACCGGTGTTCGTCGGTGGCGGGGGCGGGTCAGGTACCCACGGAGCCGACGGCGGTGGTGGGGTTGGGCCGCCGCCAGGATCTGTTGGCGTTTGCGGCTGCTGGACGGGCGGCGGCGCCTGCGCTGTTTGGCACGACGGCGCAGTGCCTGAGATGCCCACGCTGATCGACGTCGAGCCGCCGCTGCCCGAGCTAATCACTCCGCCGAAGATTGTTTGTCCGGTGGATGTGCTGCCATTCGTCGCGGAGTACGTCACGTTGCCGTTCGCGGTGGCGTCACAAAAAGGAGCGTTTTGCAGCGTCAACACGCCGCCCAGATGTCTGCGATTGCTGCATTGGTCAAGGAGCACGTCGCTGCAGTTGATGATCTCGCCGGGGCCAGCGGCGACCTGTCCGCCCCCCTTGTAGTTGTAACCGGTCTGCGTCGCGGTCATCGTGAAATTTCCCACGGAGATCTCGCCATTGTCGCCGCTGAAAGCCATCTCCGCCGCGATGCTCGCCGGGAGGTTGAGGTAGGCATCGCGGTATCCCCAATGCAGCTGCTCGAAGTGGGTGAGGACGATGGGTGCCGGACGCTCCACATCCGATGTCACCACGGCGAGGTTGACGTTAGGCGCTACCTGCGGTGGAGCGAGCAGCGAATCGTGCACACTGTCGGGCACTCCGTTCCGCTTGCGCCATGCGAGGCGGGCATTCCGCTCGTCACCTCGCCCAATGCGAGCCCAGCCTGTTTCCAATACTTTCAACATGGAATCCGCGGCGCGTCCGGAGAAGCTGTGCGTGGTCAATGTCGTTGTTAGCTCCGCGGCTCGAGGCAGAGCGTGCGTCGGGTTTGGCTCCACTGCGGTGTCGCCGCAGGCAGCGGTAAAGAGCGTGATGGCGATGGCGCCCCGGAGCGCCGACGAGCGTATTGGTGGCATGATCTCTGAGCCTCCTCTTCACGCGTTCGCGTGAATCGTTAGGTTGCCGAGCGTCGTCCCGGACACGGCGCTTGGCGAATGACGGGGCTGGGCCATTTCATGGGCAGGGCACGTACCTGCTCATCATCGTGCCAACCCATTCGTGAGAATGGCGAATGCCCCAGGTGAGGACCGGACGGTGCGCACCGTCCAGCCCAAGGGTGGGATTGAAGGGAGCGGGTGCCGCTGGATGCGTCTCGAACGGACGCCATCCGTTGGACCATGTGGCGGTGTAGACTCGCTCGGTCTCTCCATCCACGAGCGCAACGAGAATGGCATGATCGGGCCGCAGAAGCGCTTGGAGCCCGCGGGCGGAAGGCAGTAGCGCGGAGGGAACTTCGCGATGCCAGGTTCTTCCCCGGTCATCCGAGCGCGCCACGTGAACGCGTCCGGGGCTTTCCATGAACTTGGGCGCGAGCGCTGGGTTGCCCCGGTCGTCCGTCTGTTGATACCAGACGGCGTAGAGGACGCTGCCGTCGAGCAGCAGGTGAAAGTCGTACGTCGGTTGACTGGACGAGTCCGAGACCTGGACGACCGGCGACCAGCTCCTGCCCGCGTCGTTGGTAAACGAGGCGTACATCGCGCTCATCGAGTGCGTGAGCGGATGCTGAACCCCGCCCTGCGCAATGATCACGACACGTCCGTCGTTCAGTACCGCGAGGTGCGGATAGCCCGAGTAGGGACCGAATGCGCTTGCCCGGTGATAGCTCCACAGTCCGTCGCTGAAGCGCACGTAGCGAACACCTTCACTCACCACAGCGAGCGCTATGTGCAGCGTGCCATTGCGCTCGACGAGGCTGGAGCGTGTCGACGGCGTCCACATCAGCGTTCCCGCAGTCGTTAGGATGCGCGCTGGCGTATTCCATTTGTCGTTCTCGAAGCGCGCGTACCAGAGGCTCCGCATCGTAGTGATCGACGTCGATGTGGAGCTGTCATAACTCGCCCACACGACATGTGCGACGCCCTTGTCATCGGTCGTCGCGATGCTGCCGACCGGAAACACCGCGAGATCTCTCGGTTGTGCCACGAGCTCGGACATTCCGCTGGAGTCCGCGATCACACCGGCCCCGATTTGCTCCGGTCGCTCTACAGTTAGTGCGGGCGGCGGTACGAGCGGCCACACCAGCTTGCCGGATGCGTCATACGTCGTGGCGACCGATGAGAGGATGAAGGCTTTGCCGAGCATGGGCAACACGACGGGCAATTCCATGAATACGGTGTAGCCCTGGGCCGTGCGAAGCGGCTGCGCCGGAAGCCAGTGGCCGCTTGGACATGATTGGCGCGCGCTGATCATCGATCCGCTCGACGCGCATGCCGACGCGCCGGCAAGAAGGAATTGAGCGACAGGGCGTGCAACGATACGCACCGTTACTGCGCGACTTGGATGGTGTGGCGACATGCGCGTGAGGTTATCGAGTGGCGTCACGCGGCCGACACACAGGGCCGCCAACCTCAACTCGATCTGCCGAGGAACCATGCTCCACATCCGAACGCTGGGCGCTTCCGTCATCGCGGTAGGCAATGAGCACGTAGGTGTCGAGCAGCCGATGGTCTTCGCGCTGCTCTTCATGCTCGCGATGCGTCACCGCGGCAGTGCATCGCGCCGCGAGCTCGCGGCGTTACTCTGGCCGGGAGCAGCCGACGCGGAGCGCAATCATCGTTTGCGCTCGCTCTTGCACCGCGTGCGTCGCATCGGCGCGCCTCTTCTCTGTTCCGCGACGACGGTGACGCTCGAGGAATCCACGGTCGACTTTCGTGAATACTCAACGCCGCCGGCTTCCACGGCCGACGTGCGCGGGAAGCTGTCCTTTCTCGCGCCGGTGCTTCCGGAGCTCTCGGCGCTACCGACGGCCTTGTCTGACCATCTCGAGCAGGAGCGCGACGTGATCGTCGCCACGACGACGCGCTGGCTGCTCGCCGCGATCACGCTATCGAAGGCTGCCGGTGACTGGTCGCTCGCGAGCGATGCGGCTCGCCGCGCACGCGACATTGATCCGAACAATGAAGTGGCGGTGGAGACGCTAGCCGAGCATGCGTGCCTAACGGCTCAGGGCGCGACGGGCGAGGTGCCGCTCATAGGTCGTGACGACATCATGCACCGCATTGGCTTCGCCGCCGCGCGCGCCGTGGGCGGCGAGGGGGGCGCGCTCCTGCTCTGGGGCCCGGCCGGCATCGGCAAAACACGCGTCCTCAGTGAAGTGGCCCGACGGCGACGCGCGATGCGCGCACGGGTGATCTCCATCGCTGCGCGCCTGGAATGGGCGCATCGGCCGCTTGCGCTGATACTCCACCTCACGCGGCGCCTGCTCGACGAGCGCGGCGCGGCGGGATGCGATCCGGGCGCCTACCGATGGCTGCGGGGGTGGGTAGAACGCGAAGCACCTAACGATGCAGCCGAGGGCGACCTGTATGAGTGCTTCGTGGAGCTGCTCGCGGCGCTCGCGGACGAGTATCCGATCGTGCTCTCGATCGACGACACGCATCTGGTCGATCGGAGCACATGGCGCTTTTTGCGCGCGGCCATGCGCTGGAGCGTGGACCGCCGAATTCTGTGGCTGCTCAGTTATCGCGCGCGAGGCCAGGTGGATCTCGCGGCGCTACCGGAAGGGAGCATCCTACCGCGTCTCGAGCTCCGCCCTTTCGCACCTTACCCGATCGCCTCATCCCCCATGAGCGCGGCCATGATTGCTTTCTGAATGTGCAGCCGGTTCTCTGCCTCGTCCCACACGCGGCTCTGGGGTCCGTCGATGACCTCGGCGCTCACCTCTTCGCCGCGATGTGCGGGGAGGCAGTGGAGGAAGATGGCCTTCTTCGACGCCTGCTTCATGAGCTTGGGCGTGACGCTGTAGCTCGCGAATGCGCGCGCGCGTTCGCGTTGCTCTTCCTCCTGGCCCATCGACGCCCACACGTCGGTGTTGATGACGTCTGCACCCTCGGCGGCCTCCATCGGATCCCGCACGACGCGCACTTTGGCCTTCTTCAGCGCCCGAGCGAGCAGATGGTCGGCCGGCTCGTAGCCTTCGGGACAGGCGAGCGTGAGATCGAAGCCGAAGACGTACGCCGCGTTGATCCACGAGTTGGCCATGTTGTTCCCGTCGCCGATCCAGGCGTAGCGCTTGTCCTCGATGTCGCCGAGCTGCTGCCTAACGGTGAGGAGATCGGCGAGGACCTGGCAGGGGTGCACGAGATCGGTGAGACCGTTGATGACCGGCACCGATGCGAACTTCGCGAGCTCCTCGATGTCCTGGTGAGCGAAGGTGCGAATCATGATGCCGTCCACGTAGCGCGACAGCACGCGCGCGGTATCGGCAATCGGCTCGCCGCGTCCGAGCTGGACATCGCGGGGCGACAGGAAGAGTGCGTGACCGCCGAGCTGGTAGGTACCGACCTCGAAGGAGACGCGAGTTCGGGTGGAGGCCTTCATGAAGATCATCGCGAGCGACTTCCCCTCGAGCGGCTTTTTCTTGTATTTGCCAGCCTTCATCTTGTCAGCGATGTCGAAGAGGCTGTTGATCTCCTCGCGCGAGAAATCGGGGATCTGGAGGAAGTCGCGTTCCATTCGGGTGGAGGGCAGTGGGTAGAGGGTGGGACGCGTGGTGCGTGGTGCGTGACGCGGGCGGAAAGCTAGCGGCACGCCGCAAGATTCCAGAGGTCAGGCGGTCTGCAAGATCTGGCCACTGCATGCTTTCTCGACAACACCGGTCAAGACGCTGCGGCGACGCCACTTGGAGAGCGCACGAGGTACGGCCCGGGCGTTGCTTTATACATGGTCAAACTGAAAGACCCTCACTCGATACTAGCACACCCGTCGCGAGGCGGGGCCGCAAAGCCAGGAGCGTCGTAGGGCGTACTGCCCCACGAGGTCGTCCGGTTGCCGAAGGTGAGCCGAGCCACTGGCCCGGCACGATCCTAGAGATCGTCCGGCTTGGTGCGCGAAGACCTCCAAGGCATCCACGCTGAGCGCCCGCATCCCGACTCACGCGAGATGCCTTTTGTGTTTTCACTCGACTCGCCCGCGATGTCGCGGGTGGGGAGGAGGTCCCGATGTTCAACTTCCGCACTGATCGTTCGACGAACGCGTTTGCCGATCTCGAGGCGCAGCTGCGCGCGTTAGGCGCGAGCGGCGACCGTCTGGCTCAAGCAACGAGCTCGCTCCGCGCGTCCGCCCGCATCTTCGCCGCGGCTTCGGCCCGGCTCACGAACATGACGCAGCAACCGCGACCAAGGATGTTGAAGCTGGTATAGATGGTGGACGTCCCTGGGGGGGGACTGTAGACACTGAGCCTTGCATGCAAGCGCAGCGCGCTTGTAAGCAAGGCTCGGTGTTTTGGCACGGGGGCGAAAAGCAGATCTTTCGCTTCGCTAAGGATGACAAGCCAACTGTCATCCCGAGGAGCCCTTCGCTTCGCTCGAGGGCAGGCTCCGCGACGAAGGATCTGCTTTCTTGCCGTCCGCGTTTTCCATCATTCGCCGCTTCGAGTGCTCGACCAGTCAAGCCGGTGACTGGGGATAAGCCGGAGGACCCGGATCGGTTCGTCATGGCGCGAGAGATCGCGCGCCAAAGCCAACCTAAGTCTTTTGTGAACAGCCTCGGGACGTTTCGTTCACGAACTCAGTGGGTCTGCCGTTCACAAAGACGATCGATGACTGCTCGGTACGCGGTGCTCCTTCTCCGCATGGAGAGATCTGGGTTTTCCGGGTTATCCCCAAGGCTTGGCCTGGATCGTCGCGATCTCGATTGTGCACGGAGAAATGGCGATAAGCAGATCCTTCGCTACCGCTCAGGATGACATCCCTCCATCAACCCGCAACCCTTAACCCTCTACCCTCTACCCTCTACCCTCTACCCTCAAAGGATCCACTTTCGCAAATCCTCATCCTCCGCAATCGACTTCAGCCGATCGCGAACCATGGCCGGATCGACGACGACGCGGGAGGAGCGGCCGTCGGGGAGCTCGTAGAGCACCTCCTCGAGCAGCGTCGTCATTACCGTGTGCAGGCGGCGCGCGCCGATGTTCTCCATCCGCTCATTTACCTGCGCGGCGATGCGGGCGATCTCACCGATGCCGTCTTCCGTGAAATCGAGCGTCGCGCCGTCGGCGCTCACCAGTGCCGCGTACTGCTTGGTGAGCGCGTTCTCCGGCTCCGTCATGATACGGACGAAATCTTTCTCGGTGAGCGGCTTGAGCTCGACACGAATGGGGAAACGTCCCTGGAGCTCCGGGATGAGATCGCTCGGCTTCGACACGTGAAAGGCGCCGGCGGCGATGAAGAGCACGTGATCCGTCTTCACCATCCCGTACTTCGTCTGCACGTTGGAGCCTTCGACGATCGGCAACAGATCGCGCTGTGCACCTTCGCGCGACACGTCCGGGCCGCCCATCTGCGAGCGCTCGCCCGCGATCTTGTCGATCTCGTCGAGGAAGATGATGCCGAGCTTCTCCACGCGCTCGAGCGCGTCAGAGGTCACGTCCTCCAGATCGATCAGCTTCTCGAGCTCTTGCTCGAAGAGTATGCGACGCGCTTCGCTCACCTTTACCGAGCGCTTCTTCGTCCGCTTCGGCAACATGCCCTGCAGCATCTCGGTGAAGTTCTCCATGCCTTCTGGCGCGCCTTGCGACGCGAACATGTCGAGCATGGGACCTGTGGCCGGGACTTCGACCTCGACCTCTCGCGTCTCGAGCTGTCCGTCGAGCAGGAGCTGTCGCAGCTTCTCACGGGTGCGCTGATAGCGCTCCGTTGCCGGATCGGCGCGCTCCTTCGTCACCGAGCCGCTGCCGGAGACGACGAACACGCCTAACGTGTCGGTCTCCTCGGCGCCATTCGTCTCCGGCTCAGTACGCGCCGCCGCACCGTCCGTCACCTTTGGCGGGGGCGGCAGGAGTAGATCCAGCAAACGCTCATCGACGCGCTCGTTCGCGAGATCCTCGACCTCTGACTCACGCTCGCCGCGCACCATGTCGATCGCGCTTTCGACGAGATCGCGAACCATGCCCTCCACGTCGCGGCCCACGTAACCAACTTCCGTAAACTTTGACGCTTCGACTTTGATGAACGGCGCGCCGGCGAGCTTCGCCAGGCGCCGCGCGATCTCGGTCTTTCCCACGCCCGTGGGACCGATGAGGATGATGTTGTTCGGGCTGATCTCTTCGCGAATCGATTCGGGCGCACGCTGGCGCCGCCAGCGATTGCGCAAGGCGATCGCGACGGCCTTCTTCGCGTCGGCTTGCCCGACGATATACCGATCCAGCTCGGCGACGATCTGTTTCGGCGTCAGATCCGCGAGACGCGCCAGAGTTTGTTCAGTGCGATTGGAAGGCACGAGCCGTCACGCCTCCAGCACGTGGATATTCGTATTCGTGTAGACGCAAATTTCGCCGGCGATGTGGAGGCTGCGCTCCACGATGGCCTTCGGCTCGAGCGGCGTATTCTCGATCAACGCGCGCGCCGCGGCGAGCGCATAGGCGCCGCCTGAACCGATCGCGAGCACGCCGTCGTCTGGCTCGATCAGCTCGCCCGTCCCGGAGATCACGAAACCGTGGTCTTTATCGACCACCACCAAGAGCGCCTCGAGACGGCGCAGCACGCGGTCGCCGCGCCAATCCTTGGCCAGCTCGACGGCCGCACGCGGCATGTTCTCCGGATAGCGCTCGAGCTTCTCCTCGAACTTCTCGAAGAGCCGCATCCCGTCCGCGGCGGAGCCGGCAAAGCCGGCGAGAATCCGTCCATTGCGAAGGGCGCGCACTTTCTGCGCGTTCGCCTTCATCACCGTCTCACCGACGGTTACCTGCCCATCGCCGCCGAGGGCCACCTTTCCATTGCGACGCACGGCGACGATCGTCGTCGCGCGGATACGCGGCAGAGTCTCATTCATGTATTGGAAGATACTCTGCGGAGCTACAATGTCCCGCGGCGAAGCCCCAGCTAGCCGCGTGGAGAATCCTCGGCAGACGGTCCGCGGCGCGGCGACTTCCGTTCGCGGTCGCGCGGTGTTTTGCGACGCTCCGGGCCGTCCCAGCCGTCGCCGCGTGCAACCTCGGGACGACTCTCCACTTCGCGCTCGACTGCCTTACTTGGCGCAGGTACTTCGCGCTCGACGATGAAGCTCTCCTGAGCGTTGGCGTCGCGTCGCCGCAGCGGGCCACGATTCACGAAGAGCTCGCGAACGTATCGCGCGTTGAGCACGGCGCCCACGAGCAGGAACACGGCTCCGATGATCACCACCAGCACGGAATAGCGCCAGCTGTCGCGGCCGATGAACGCCGCGGCCAGCGCCAGCACGCCGAGTCCGATCAACGCCTCACCATTGCGGTGCCGCTCGATCCGCGGCCGGCGACGACGCTCCTCCGCGACGCCCGTATCCGGCGTCCACGCGTCCATAATGATGCCAATGCCGAGCAGGGCGACGAGAATTCCCAAGATGAGAGGCAGAATTTCGATGCGCACGACCGCCAGGACTGGAGTGAATCGCGGGGAACCGAGCCGATGCCCGTCCCTCTCGCACTACTCGGGCCTGCCTGGCGAGCCGAGCGCCTATTTCTCGGACTGGGCCACCTGGGAGCGGCCGAGTGACGGCGTGAGGAGCGGCGGCAGCGAGTCGCAGGCCGATCCGTCAACGTAGGTAATGCGCTGACCCCTCTCGGTTATGGGCCAATCCGTGCCCGCCACGTGCCCGCCCACGGCGACGCAGGAATAGCCGGGGAAGGATGGGTGAGTCGTTCGGGCCGTCCAGCCGGAGTCCGTCGCCGAGAGAATATCGAGATGCGTCGCCCCAACGATGAAGCTGCCCGGCAGGGCCGCGGCGTCCTCGGTGTACGCGTGGTGCTCGCTGTAATAAGCGGTTTCCATGTCGCGAACGAGCGTGATCGTCGCGCGCATGTGGCCGAAGTTCGTTGAGCGCTCCGAGCGAAAGGTCTCGAAGGCGGCCTCCGCCTCGGTGGCGGTGGGCGCGATCCACCCGCTGTGCTTCGCGCGCTCGGCGATCTCGGGCGAGCGGGCGCCCAGGAGAGCGACGGCCCGCGTGTCGGTGAGTATGGCCTGGTTGGCGGCGTCCGGATCGCTACTGCCGCTGTAGTGCAGCTCGGCGGTCCAGTGATGATTGGGGGACATCCAGCGAACCACGCCCGTGTCGCCGATCTCGATGAGGGGCGGTGCCGCATGGCCGGGCGCAACGCCATTCCATTTCGCTTGTGCGGCGTCCGCCTCGGTGTGCACTCCGTCCAGCCCGGCGACGCTCACCGCATGCAGCAGGATCACGCGATCCTTCGGATCGACCACGGCGGCAACGAATCCAGGATCCGGATCGAACTTCAGCACGCAGTACTGATATACGTCGAAGTCACGGCGGCAGTCCACGGTGCCCTTGCCGTCGGTTGTGACGACGCCGCGGAGTTGATCGAGCGACATCCCCGGTGCCGCACCAAAGAAGGCGAACGGCGAGCGCTCGCGTCCCGGCCGGAAGTGATACGCAAACATGAACGCCACGCCCACGATCACCCCGATGAGAGTCATCTCGAATCGGGTGAGTCCGGGTCGCGCTTCGTAGCGGCGAGCTTGGCGAGTGTGGCGAGTGTGGCGAAGTGTGATGCGCAGCACGTCGTGTGGGATGGTCGTTGGTGGCGATCCATCTCAACGACGATCGTGAGGCGCCCCTCGCAATCCGCTACCGCTACCCTCAACCCTCAACCCTCAACCCTCTACCCTTTACCCTCTACCCTCTACGCCCGCGGATGCGCTTTCTGATAGACCTGCTTGAGCCGCTGCACCGAGGTGTGGGTGTAGATCTGCGTGGTGGAGATCGAGGCGTGACCGAGGAGCTCCTGCACGGCCCGGAGGTCGGCGCCGGCATCGAGGAGATGCGTCGCGAAGCTGTGGCGCAGCGAGTGCACCGTTAGGCCAGCTTCCCCGTCCACCTGCCGCAGGAATGCGGTCACTGCCTTCTGTACCGCGCGAACGCCGATGCGGCGCCCCGTGCCCGTGACGAACACCGCCATGCGGTCCGCGCCTGCACCAAGCCTGCGAATCAGGTCGTCGCGCTTTGCCTCATAGCTGCGCAAGGCCAGCGTCGCTGTGTCGCCGATCGGTACGATGCGTTCCTTTCGACCCTTTCCCCGCACCTTTGCCTGCTGCGACACGAGATCGAGATCGGTACGACTCAGCCCCTGCAGCTCGGAGAGGCGCATCCCCGTGGAGTAGAACAGCTCGAGGATCGCGAGGTTGCGCACGTCCAGAAACTTGCCCCCCCACGCACGAACCTCGGCCATCTGGAAGAGCAGATCGATCTGCGCACGATCGAGATAGCCGGGCAGATGACGCTCGAGTCGTGGTGCGCCCACGGCGCGCGCCGGGTTCGCGTCCACGAGCTCATTGCGGTGCATGTAGCGATAGAAGCTGCGCACGGCGGAGAGCGTTCGTGTCATCGAGCGTTTGCTCAATCCACGTCGCGCCAGCCGAGCGAGAAATCCACGCATCGCCAACCGATCGACACCCTGCCAGCTCCAGGCGTCCGCGCCATAATACTCGGCGAGAAAACGACAGAGCTCGGCCAGATCACGCGTGTAGGCTTTCACCGTGTTGGGCGAGACGTCGCGCTCCTTCGCGAGGTGCATGAGAAAATCAGTCACCTCGTTGGGCACCGGAGCGGCGGATTCGTCTGCCTCCGCTTCGACAGGCGGCGCCTTTACCGGCGATTCGCGCTTCTTCATCAGGCGAGGGCGTGATCTTCGACCACGGGATCCGCATCGCGAGGCTGCACGTCCTCACCGAGCTCCTTCGCGATCCACTCGCGCAAGTCTGTGAGCGCACGAGCCGCCAATCGCTCACGCTTCACCCGTTTGTCGCGCACGGCAGGCTGCAGCTCATCCACGAGACCAAAGTTCGCGTTCATCGGCTGGAAGTACCGAGGATCCGCCTCGCGCAAATACCGGTAGAGCGCCCCCAACATGGTAGTCGTTGGCGGTATGCGCGGCTCGAGCCCGTTGAGCATACGCGAAAGATTGATTCCGGCCAGCAGGCCGGTGGCCGAGCTCTCCGTATACCCTTCGACGCCGGTCAACTGGCCGGCAAAGAGCGTGGTGGGGCAATCGCGAAGGGCGAGGTGAGGGGACAACGTCGCCGGCGAGTTGATGTACGAGTTCCGGTGAATGGAGCCGAAGCGCAGGAACTCCGCGTTCTCCAGACCAGGGATCATACGAAAGACACGCTGCTGCTCGGGATATCGAAGGCGCGTCTGAAATCCGACAAGATTCCACATACGACCGGCGCGATCTTCCATTCGCAGCTGTACGACGGCATGCGCTCGCGTGCTCGACCGCGGATCCTGCAGGCCGACGGGCTTGAGTGGACCGAATCGCAGGGTGTCTCGCCCTCGCCGCGCCATCTCTTCCACGGGCATACACCCCTCGAAGTATGGAATCGCGTCGAACTCATGCGCAGTTGCCTGGTCTGCCTGGAGCAGCGCGTCGATGAACGCCTCGTACTGCTCACGCGTCATCGGGCAGTTGACGTACGCTCCCGCTTCGGCCGCCTCGGTCGCGCCTTTCTCGTTAGGCATCGTCTCCTTGCCGTAGCGCGAGGCGCGGAAGGTGACGGCATCATCGATGGAGTCGCCGGCGACGATGGGCGCAATCGCGTCGTAGAAGGCCAGCGAGCGCGCTCCCAGTGCCTCGGCGATTGCCGCGGCGAGCGCGTCCGACGTGAGGGGCCCCGTGGCAATGACGCCAACCTCGGGCAGCGAGGTCACTTCGTCACGGACGAGGGTCACGCGCGGGTGAGCCGTTAGGCGCTCGTGCACCGTGCGCGAGAACGCCTCGCGGTCCACGGTGAGCGCGGTGCCGCCAGGAACGCGCGCTGTATCGGCGGCTTCGAGAATGAGCGAGCGGAACATGCGCATCTCCGCCTTCAACAGGCCATGCGCGTTGGTGGCCTCGGTGCTCTTGAACGTGTTCGAGCAAACCAGCTCGGCGAGCCGATCGGTCTTGTGAGCGGGCGTAGGGCGTAATGGCCGCATCTCGTGCAGGATGACGTCCTGGCCGCGCAGCGCGAGCTGCCACGCCGCCTCGCTGCCCGCCAGGCCACCACCGACTATATGAACTGGTCCTTTCATGAGAGGGATTCGGTCGATTGGCACCATTCCGGGCGCGCGGCGCGCCGCTGCCAAGCTGCTGTTCAATGTACCGACTGCGACGACCCCTCCACCATCGCAATACGCGAGAAAGTGTTGCGAACTGCGATGCGCGGGTACCCGCGCGTGTTCTGACGCACCAGAAAAACGTGGTGTAACTGGCATCAATTCGGACCACCGCGCCGAGTGTCTTCGACACCCTGACTGCTTTTTCGCAGGGTGCAACGAAGTCTCGCAGTGGGAATGAGGCTTGCCTAACTATGGCGATGCGGAGACTGCGACCATCGCGGTTTCCTGCCCTGCCTCACGACAGTATCGTGCGGGCAAGACCCCTGTTCACGAATAGAGGACATTCGCATGCACGTATCGATGCTGGTACGGCGATGTAGCGCTTTGCTCGTGGTGCTCGTTGCCGCGAGCGCGTGCTCCGACGCTCCGATGGCGCCTCGGGCCACCGAGCGACCTGCGTTCGACATTCAGGCATTGCAGCCCCTGGACTCGCGAGGCTCCAGCCAGAGTGGCTCACTGTCAGGTCAGGCGAGCGATGACAACGTCGCCACCCTGACGATCGATCCAAACGTCTCGCGCACGTATGCGTTCGGGCAGAACTGGATCTATTTCCCCGCCCGTTCGATCTGCGACCCGAACACGTCGGGTTACGGACCGGGCACGTGGGACCTTCCCTGTGCTCCGATCACGCGGCCGCTCACTGTGACGGTGCATTGGTCGGCCAAAGGCGGCTACTCGTACGCGAAGTTCACGCCGGAGCTCCGCTTCGTACCAGCCGACGAGCGCAGTGTGTTTCGCTGGGTGGTTCTCTCGCTGCACTCGAATCGCCGGCTCCACGAGCTGAACGCCTACAACATCCTGTATTGCAGTGCTGATGAGAAGTCCGTCGATGAGTCGCTCGCCGATCCAACGCTGAAGGCCTGGCTCGATCCGCTCCACAATTCCGTGGTGCGACGCGTGAAGCACTTCAGTGGCTACATGGTGGCGGCGGGCTTCAGCGCGCGTGGTGACATGGGAGGGCTCGATGCTTCCTATTGAGATCCCGCCACTCGAGAGCAGCAACCGCTTGCTGCAACTTCCGCCGCCAGTGTCACATGGCGATCAGCGTCCAACGGCGCCAAACCCTTCGTCCGGCTACATCATCGCCGTTGGCTGAACCCGCAGTACTCGTTAGGTGAACAGGTGGATGCAACGAACGTCGATGGGCGATGTCTGCCCATCGACGTTCGTATTTGTGGAAGCATCGGGACTTGCCAAAACCACGGCCAGTGGCAGGGCTCGCTCGAGGCCGATTTCCGGGCTCTAGCGCCCGTCGTGGCGGGGCAGTTGCATTGTCGATTGGTGCCCCGGCGTGCGCTGACGCGGGCCAGCGGGGTCCTCGATCTGCCTAACGGGAGAAGGATTTCAGATGGCCGACTTGATTCATCAACATTCCGTCATCGTCACGAGCGATGACGGCAACCGCTACCGGGCGCGCATCTATGGGGAGCAGCGGCGCGACGGCACATGGAGCGGCTGGCTCGAATTCGTGCCCGCCGACGTCAGCAGCACGGCGTTCGCCCTTCGCACGGGTCAGGAGACCTCGCAGCCCGACCGCAAAGCCGTGGACTACTGGGCCGGCGGTCTGGAACGGATCTACCTGCAAGGCGCGCTGGTGCGCGCTCAACGCGCTCAGTTGCTGACGAAGAGCCACCGTTAGTAGGTGGTTGGTTGGGCCCGAGCGAAAGCGAGGGGCCGCTGAGACCACTGACACGGCGCTGACACCACTGACGCGCTCCTCAGCATCGATGGCTCCGTGCGACAAGCGACTAGTGTGTCTTTGTTCAAATGCCTCGGGACGCATCCAAGGTCTGGGAATAGTCCTCGACACGTACAAAATCAGAAACAGTTTGGGGCGTGGAGCTGTCGCGGCGCACGGAGCCCGTCAGTGGTTTCAGCGCCGTGTCAGTGGTCTCAGCGGCCTCCTTTCGCGGTGCTCGGTGCTAGGTGCTCGGTTCTAGTCCGAAGCCTGAGGACCAAGCACCAAGCACGAGCAGCCTTTTCTCGTGCGCAATGACTACTCACTAAACGCTAGCCGGCGAGCGCCTCGGCGGGATCGTCCTTTTGTGGAACGTCCCACTCGTTGTCGCACTTGAGGCACTTGCGATACTCGCCGCGCGCTTTCGTGAACTTCATCTCGGCGCCGAGGTACCCGCATTCGGGACATTTCTCGGCGACCGGCTTGTTCCACACGACGAAGTCGCAGTTCTCGTTCGAGCACGCGTAGAACGCCGTGCCGCGCTTCTTCGAGCGGCGCTCGACGAGCTCACCGCCATCCTTCGGACAGAACACGCCCGTTGGCATGGAGCGAGTGCCGCGGCATTTGGGGAACGTGCTACAGCCGAGGAACTGCCCGCTTCGACCTTGGCGAATCACCATCGGCGAGCCGCAAAGATGGCATTTGTGCTCCGTCATCACCGGCTTCGCACGCTCGCCCTTGAGCGGACGCGTGTACTTGCACGCCTTCGGATGATTCTCGCAGGCGAGGAATGGCCCGAAGAAGCCGCCTCGTGGCTCGAGCTTTCCGCCGCAGTCTGGGCAGCGCAGGTTCGCGACCTCGGACAGGTCGTGCGCCGCCGCGATCAAGGCGCCTGCGTCCACCTTGTTGAGTGACTTCTCGAATGGCTTGTAGAACTCGCGAAGCACCCGCTGCCACTCGAGCTCACCGCCCTCGATCTTGTCCAGCTCCTCTTCCATCTCTGACGTGAAGGTCACGTTGAAGATGTCGGGGAACTGCTTCACCATCACCTTCTCGACTGTTTCGCCAAGCTCGGTGGGAAAGAAACGCCGCTGCAGCAGCTCGACGTACCGACGGTCGGCAAGCACCGAGATGATGGATGCATACGTGGACGGGCGGCCGATGCCTAACCGCTCGAGCTCCTTGACGAGACTCGCCTCGGAGAAGCGCGGTGGCGGCTCCGTAAAGTGCTGTGACGGAGTGATGCCCTTGCAGGGAACGTTCTCCCCGACGGCGACGACGGGGAGCGCCTGCTCGTCCTCGAGCGCCTTGTGGTCGCCTTCTTCATGGCTCTCGCGATAGAGCGCGAGATAGCCTTGGAACTTCACGATGGAGCCCGTGGCGCGGAACAGATAACTGCGGCGGCCGATGTCCGGCTGCTGCGACGCCGGGATATCGAAGTCCACGGTGGTGGTGTCGAACACCGCGGGCGCCATCTGCGACGCCATGAAGCGCTGCCAGACGAGCTGATAGAGTTTGAATTGATCGGGCGTGAGGTGGCGCTTGATGAGCTCCGGCCGTTGCGTAGGATCCGTTGGCCGAATGCTCTCGTGCGCGTCCTGCGCGTTCTTCTTGTTCGTACCGTACAGCTGCGGGCCGGCGGCCAGAAACTCCTGGCCGAACAGAGTGCGCAGGTAATCGCGAGCCTGGCCGGCCGCGATCTCGGCCACGCGCGTGGAGTCGGTTCTCATATAGGTGATGAGACCCACCGCGCCTTGATCGCCCAGCTCGACGCCCTCGTAGAGATCCTGCGCCACGCGCATCGTGCGCTTGGAGCCGAACGACAGCTTCTTCGCTGCTTCCTGCTGGAGCGTTGACGTCGTGAACGGAGCCGCCGGATTCTTGCGGCGCTCGCGGCGTTTGACGTCCGTGACGGTGAAGGACTTCTTGCCTTTCAGGTCGGAGAGAATGCGATCCGCTTCTTCCTTATTGTGGATCTCCGCCTTCTTGCCGTCGATGTGGTGCAGCTTGGCCGTGAATTGCTGCTTGTCCTTCTCGAGCAGCGCTTCGACGGTCCAATACTCCACCGGTTTGAACGCACGAATCTCGCGCTCGCGCTCGACGATGAGCCGAAGCGCTACGGTTTGCACGCGTCCCGCGGAAAGGCCCTTCTTCACCGTTTTCCAGAGCACGGGACTCGCCTTGTAGCCAACGAGTCGATCGAGCACTCGGCGCGCCTGCTGCGCCTCGACCTTCTTCTCGTCGATGTCGCCGGCCTGCTCGATGGCATTGCGCACCGCGTCACGGGTGATCTCGTGAAAGAGCACACGCTTGACGGGTATCGTTACCGCACCGCGCTTCGGCTTGATCTGAAACGCCACGTGCGCGGCGATGGCTTCGCCTTCGCGATCAGGGTCCGTGGCGATGAAGACTTCACGTGAATCTCTCGCGGCGCTCTTCAATTCCGCGATCGTCTTTTCTTTTCCAGGAATAGGGATGAGCTCCGGCTCGAAGCTCTCGATGTTGATGCCGAGCTTCTTCTCCGGAAGGTCCATGATGTGGCCGACCGTCGCGCGAACGCGATAGCCGCGGCCCAGGTACTTACCGATCGTTTTCGCCTTCGCGGGCGATTCGACGATGACGAGCGACTGAGATCCAGCCGGCGCTGGCGAAAGCTCGTCATCATGCACTTCGGGCGCGACGTGCCGACTACGGCTGCTTTTGCGAGCCGTGCCGGTCGCCTTGCGCGCCGACTTGCGAGTTGTTTTGCCGGGTTTACGAGAAGCCATTTTCCTCTAGTGAACCGTCTGATTGTCTCCGCCCGCGGTATGATCTTCGAACCCTGCGCCTTCCATTAATGACTTGAGGTCGTCGAGCGCAATACGACCATCGATCTGGGCAAGCGCCCGCTCGATGATGTGCTCGAGATCGGCGGCGCTGAGCGCGCCACTTCCATTGAGCGCCAGGAGATGACCCCACGCTTCCGGTGCGAAGCGACCGCGCTCGTGCGGACCGAGAACCCGGAAGTTCACTGAGAAGAAATCCTGATGGTCAAGGCCTGGAAACTAGACGCCGGGAGAAAATGGGCAGTGCCCAAAATACTCCGCCCGGGCCCATTCCACTCATTTGGCGCTGCCAGGAAATCAACGAGTGCCCAGTGCGAGCGAGGAGACTTTGGTGATAACCTCTTCGGCTCCAAGATGTTCCGCCTCGATCACGTGGTCGGCGGACTCATACGCTTTTCTGCGTGCGTCGAGCAATCGGCGCAGCTCGCCGAGGGGATCCGGCCGCATCAAGAGCGGCCTCGTGCTTCGTTCGGAGCCAAGCCGCTTGAGAGCCGTTTCGGGTCGAACGCGCAGGTATATCAGGCGTGCGGGGGGCCTGATCAAACGCACGACGTCGGGGTTCGCTATCCATCCGCCACCCGGCGCGAGAACCATGTTGCCCATGAGTCGCAACTCTTCCGTGAGCGCGCGTTCGAGCTCCCGGAAGTGTCCCTCGCCTTTCTCGCCGAAGATGTCCGCGATGTTCTTCCCTTCTCTTCGTTCGATCTCGAGATCGAAATCGAGAAAGGGTCTGCGGAGTCGCTCGGCCACAGCACGGCCGATGGTGGATTTCCCGGCGCCGGGCAATCCGACGAGGACCAGATGCGGACGGCGGTCGTCAACCGCCAATACGGGACCGGAGGTAAGAAAGGTAGCCGTCATAGTTTCGCCTCGTCTCCGCAAGGGAGTCGCCGCCGAACTTCTCGAGAAATGCGTCGGCGAGGACAAGAGCCGCCATCCCTTCAGCGATCACACCCATGGCGGGAACAGCGGTAACGTCGCTTCGTTCCGCGACCGCGGCGGCAGGTTCGCCCGTGCTCACATCAACCGTCGCGAGCGGCCGCATGAGGGTGGAGATCGGCTTCATCCCTATATGTAAGACGAGCGGCTCCCCTGTGGTGATACCACCCTCCAGGCCCCCAGCCCGGTTGCTGCGGCGCCGGACATTTCCGGTTAACGGGCGATTTGCATGGGGCTCAATTTCATCATGGACCTCGGCACCCGTACGTCGCGACATCTCGAAGCCCAGGCCGATGGAGACTGCCTTCACCGCCGGGATCGACATCATCGCCGCGGCGAGGCGTCCGTCGAGCTTTCGGTCCCAGGAAACATGCGATCCTAGACCTACGGGCAGGCCGTCGCAGATCACCTCACAGATGCCGCCTAACGTGTTCCCCTCGCGCTTCACGACGTCGATCTTGGCGATCATCGCTTGCTCGGCCTCGGCGTCGAGCGTGCGCAGGGGCGAGGCATCCGCCGCCGCGTTCAGATCGGTAGGCATCGCGTCGGGACGCCGCGCGTCGATGCCGCCGAGATGAATCACGTGACTGGCGATGGTGACGCCGAAGTCGCGCAGAAACCGCTTGCATACGGCCGCCGCGGCGACGCGCGCTGTGGTCTCGCGGGCCGATGCCCGCTCGAGGATGTCGCGGCCGTCGGCGCGATCGTACTTGAGTAAACCCGAAAGATCGGCATGACCTGGACGGACACGCGTGACGGCGCGCTTCCGCGCGGCGGAGGTCTCCTCGCCTTCGTTGCGGGCGGGATTCATGATCTCCTGCCAATTCTTCCAATCACGATTGTGAATCAACATCGCGATGGGCGACCCGATCGTTTCGCCGGCGCGAACGCCGGAAAGAAATTCGATCGTGTCTTTCTCGATCTGCATCCGCCGGCCGCGGCCATAGCCCTGCTGCCGGCGCGCCAGCTCCCCGTTCACGTCCTCGGCGACGAGCGGCACACCCGCGGGCATGCCTTCGAGTATGCTGACGAGTGCTGGGCCGTGTGACTCACCGGCTGTTGTAAAGCGAAGCATTGTACAGATCCTTCGCGTTGCTCAGGATGACAGTTGAACCTCTTGCACCGCACGAAGGCCGTCAGCGGTCTCAGTGCCGTGTCAGTGGTTTCAGCGGCCGTCGTATCGGATTCGGCTAATCCACTGAGACAATAGCGTGTCAACTGCGCACGTCAAAACGCGACGGCGCGCGAGCAATGCTCGCGCGCCGTCGCAGTCCTTGAATGCTTACCGCTATGGACTCACAGCTGATAGCTGCTGTTAAGGCCCAGGTTTTATATCGGCCGCCGTGAGATCGATAACGACGAGGCCTGTGCTCGAGAGACCGAAGAGCTTGAGCACCGTCCCCGCGGGGTCGCCGGGGAATGGGCGGCTCACGCGCAGAGGCCCGTAGAGATTGCCCTTCAGAGTGAGCCTGCCGCGACTGAGGAAGTACGCGATGTCCACAATCTCGATGAAGCCACTCTGCGAGCCGACGAAGGCGAGGCGGTCTGCCGCGGGAGACGTGTAGCCATTTGCTCCCGGGCTGAAGGCGATGCCGGCGCCGTTGTCGAACGAGTCGTATTTGCCCTGCAGTCGCAAGTGGAAGGGATTGTTGATCGAGGCGAAGTACGATTGTGCCCCGTGTGATGCGACGGTCTGGCCGGTACTGTCGACGGCGATGCCGAAGACGTGCTCGTTCGCGTTGTCGATGATGTCCTTCACCGTGACGGCTGGCGAGAAGAAGCCGGGCGACGTTCCAGCGGGATCGTTCACCATCATGATTCGACCCGCACCGCCGGTGTTGCCTTCACCGAACCCAATCCATGTGCGATCGCCACTGATGCCGACGAAGGTCGTGTCGGTGAGCGAGAGTGAATTGATATCGAGGCCGCCCACCAGCTCCGCGTCGCTCGTGGATCCGAGCTTTGCAACGGCGGAGACGACATCGGAATCGCTCGCGACGAGGCTGCCCGAGAGCTGCCCGTACGGGTGATCGTAGAGAATGAGGATGTCAGAGGGCGCGCCCTGGCCGGTGAACTTGCGCACGTACGCCGAGTCGACGTTGAACAACGCCCACGACGCCGTCACCGAAGCAAGCCGGCTTCCATACTGCCAGATGGCCTGCGGATCGGGCACCGGATACGACGGATCGAGCCAGCGGATCGTGCCCGCCGGGTTGGCCAACGTGGGCCTCGTGGAGTAGTACAGCCGACCCGATGCCGCCACAGCGAGATACTGCGGCCGATCCGACCAGCTGAACGGACCTGTGAGATCGAGCGTGATCTTGCCGGTGTTCGCGTCCACGGTTTGCGTGACCTGATACGCGTAGGTGTTGCGCGTCAGCATGCGCTGCGAGAGCACTTCGCTCTTGGTGCCCGTGCCGACGAATACCCGGCTGATATTCGTTCCACCGGAGTTCGCGACAAAGAGCGTATCCGGGTTGTTACCGAATGCGAGGCCCCACGGCTGTGACCCGACGGGTATGCTCGTGGGCGAGAAGGCCCTCGTCGTGTTGTCCCACATCTCGAGACGGTTGTAGTTGATGTTCGAGACGAACACGTTGCCGTGCGTCGCGTCCACCGCGATGTCACCCATCACCGTGCCAGCCGGCGTGTTCGGTACGGGATACGTGCGCCCGTAAACCACGGTCGTGGTATCGGACCATGCACGCGCCATCGTGATCTGGGCGACGTTGGTGCCTGACGAGACCGAATAACCGGTTCGGCCAAGCCGATCGATTGCAAATGTGCTAATCCGGAGGCTGCGACCCTGCTCGGCGTTCGTGAGCGGCAACCGGATCCATTGCGATACGTTGTTGAGCGGCGTGGGGACGGCGATGCTGTCGCGCCGAATTTCATTGCCGACGCTGTCCTTCACGATGACACCGATGGTAACCGTCGCGCTGGAGCCTGACGAGTTCACGAGAACAGAGTCCGTGAGCTCGATGCGTGGTGAGACCACCTGCGTGACGAGTGGCGGCACCGTGTCCTGTCCCTTCACGGTGAGCGTCAGGGAAGCAACCGAACCAGGCTTGCCGTTGACATCGATACCAGAGGCGGTAAACACCAGCCGGCCACCGACGGGCGCATTCAAGGGAATGTTGACCGTCCCTGGCCAGGTGGTGTCTTTCGGGCTCAATGAGAACGTGCCCGTCGTGGTGTAGTTGACGGGTGTGGGCCAAGCGCCCTGGCTCTTGACGGTGATCGTTATGCTGGCGATGCCGTCCGGATGCGTGGCGTGCGCGATGATGCCCATGTCGCCGCCGGCGAACACCTGCGTCGTGGGAAGCGGCGTGATGAAGTTGACCTTCGGACCAGTGACGACGCGGACGACGACTGTATCGGACCCGGTACGCTGGACCGCGTCCGTCGCCTGTGCGATGATCACCAAGCTGTCGAGCGACGTATCGACCGGCACACCGGGCTGCAGATAGCGCAGAATCGTGGTGTCCTTGAGGCCCACGCGGAATCCGCCGTTCGCGGGCACCGAGAGTGGGTTGTATCGATCCGTCGTGGTCAACGTACCGAGAGTCGCCGTTCCCTTCACGGTGAGACCGTGAATCGTGAGACCCGTGAGGGACGAATCGCCGCGGATGTGGATGGCGAGGAAAATCGAATCGCCGATGTTCACGGGGCTCGGACGCACCGTGTCGATGGAGACGACAGGCGCACCCTTCACGGGGCCGCCACCACTGCCTCCGCCGCCAATGATGTTCGGGTTCAGCGGCGTGCGCTGGTCGCACGCGGCAACCAGCGCAACGGCGGCGGTCATCGCCGCGATTAGTAGATAAGCTCGCTTCATAGGCACACTCCGGTCAGCCGTCGTTTCCGGTCCGCCTATGGGCGGCGGATCGGGTCCGACGGCTGTTGACCGTCGTCGATGATGTGTGGCGTGATGAGGATGAGCAGATCGCGCTTCGCTTCCTGACGCGACGTCACGCCGAAGAGGCGTCCGATCAGCGGCAGGTCAACGAGGAGCGGGATGCCGGACTTCGAGAGACGCACCGTCGTTTGGGTGAGACCACCCATGACGGCCGTTTCCCCGTCGCCAACCAGCACTTCGTTGTCGACGCTCTGGCGTGGGAACACGGCGCCGATGTCGCCGCCGAGATCCTGCACGTCGGAGTTCTCGACGTGGACGCGCATCTGGATCTGGCCGTTGGCCGTCACCTGCGGCGTCACGTTGAGGATGATACCAGTTTCTTGAATGCGAACCGTGGCGCGGGGGAAGTTGCCGTTCTGCGCTCCACCCGACGACGCGTCGATGACGCGAATCGGAACCTGCGTACCAGCCGTTAGGTTCGCCGTGCGGTTGTTGAGCACACTCGCACTCGGCTCGGCCTGCACGTCGAGGAGCGCGACCTGCTGGAGCGCCTCGAGGAAGGTGGAGAAGTCGAATCCGCCGATTGCCGTCGAGTACACGAGCTGCAGTGCCGCCGACGGTACACGTGCCGTAGCGTTGGCGATGGCGGACACCATGTTACCGCCGAGTATGATCTGACCGGCGCTCGAGAGAGGATTGCCGGTGGAGTCGTTACGCGGAACGATGTCGTTGAAGAACTGATCCTTGGTGCCGAGATCGTAGCGAAGGCCGAGGCCCTCGAGCTGCGTACGATCGACGAGGATGATCTTCGCCTTGATGTTGACCTGCGGCTGACGCAAGTCCACGCTGCGGGCGTAGGATTCCAGCTCGTCGAGATTCGACGGGATATCGGTGATGCTCAAGCTGTTGGTGAGCGAGTCTGCCGTGACGGCACCGCGCACCGGGCAGCTGAGGTTGACCAACGCCGGCGGAGAGCCGTTGCTCTGCGTGGACGTCGGCATCGCGCCCGGCATCATGAGGCGGGAGCAATCGCGCGAGAGTCGTTGCACGACCATCGTGGCGACGCTATTGGAGCGCGCGTAGTTCAAGCGGATCGTGCGCGTAGATAGCGGCTCGGCGTTCTGACGGCTGATCAAGTGCGCGAACGTATCGACGATGATGATGCCGTTGACGTCTTCGACTGCGTCGAAGCCGTTCGCATTGAGGATGGCGCGCATCGCCACGTCCCAGGGCTGGTTCGAGATCTCGGCCGTGACCGGTCCCGATACTTCGCGCGAGGGAAGGATCGTTCGCCCCGAGAACGCGGCGAAGGCCGCGAGGACGTCGTGAATGTCCGCGTTTTCCCAGGCGATGGTGATGCGTGGCTGCTGCGAGCGCTGCTGCATGGAAGCGAAGCGCGACGACATCGGAGCAATCTCGCGGCGTCCGGGCTCATTGACCTTGAACGTGGACGACCGCGATTCCGTGGTTTCGACCTTCGTGGCGCGCTCGGCGAGCGTCGTGGCGGGCACGTCGAAGCCGACATGCCACGGCCCGACCTGGTTGCTGTGGCCTTCGACCGCCACGCGCACCTCGTGCTTGCCACGAACGATGGCGTACGGCCTCGCCGAATCGAGCGTGAGCACGACGCGGACGACGTTCTTTCGATATTGCGAATAGCGAACGTTGATGATGCCGGCGCGCGTGATTCGATCGTACGACTCGCTGGCGATGCCTAACGTGGCACCGGTGACGTCGACGACGATCTTGTCGGGATCATGGAGCGTGAAGTCCTGAACGTCCACTGGACCGTCCACGCCGATGACGAGATCGGAGCGATCATTCGTCGGGACGACGCTCAGTGAGATGACGGACGCCGATGGCGGCGTGGGGAGTGGCGTTTCGGAACCGCGGAGCCCGCGCGAATCGCGCACGGCAACGTTCGGGCGCCTGGCCGCACCCGGCGTGGCGCTCGCGGGACGTGCCGCAGTCGCGCTCAGGCCGAGCGCGACGAGGGCCGTCGTGACCAGCGTCATGCCTCTAATCATCTGTGCCTCACTCTCGTGGTATCACCGAGGATCAGCGAGTCCTGACGATTGAAGCCGAACTCCTCGATGGTGAAGATGATGGTCTTCGGTTTGATCTGTGCGACGCGCATCCGGCCGAGAGTCATCCCGGTGGTCACGCGCCACTGTCCACCCGCGATGTCGCGGAGGATGGCGACGGGGCGACGCCCCGATAGATCGTAGAGAATCCCCGTTAGGCGCAGATCGGTGAGCGTTGGGCGGAGATCACTCGTCGTCATGAGCGACACGAAGGGATCGCGCCGCGTATCGCGTGCATAGTCGAAGGTCTCGCGCATCACTGGCGCGTCTGGATTGCTGTTTGCGGCGGTCGCGGGCGATGCTTTCGGACCACCCTGCTGGACGACCGGTGTGTTGGGCGCTTGAGCGGGCTGGCTTGGCGCCGGCGCTGGCTTCGCGCCCTTCACCGGCGACACCTCCTGACCCGTTTCATTCGCCATGTGCTGATTGGTCGCCGCCGCGACGCTGCGGGCGGCGGATATCGCCCCGGCGCCTAACGGCGCCGAGGGCGTGAGCGCGGGGCCGCTCGAGGAGACGGGCGCCATCGGGCCGGCAAGCTTCTCTGCCGGATTCGATTTCGGCTCGCTACCCTGGGCGACTTGCCGCTGACCCTTCCCGGCCTTGGGATGCGACGCAGGCGTGGAGTCCGACGGAGAGCCCAGATGCAGCAGTCCGAGGATTGTCGCAATGAGTCCAATGGCAATCAGCCGCTTGATCATCAACGCGAAGTACATCTTCACGGTGACGATGACGAAGCCGACCACGCCGGCGATCAAAAGCTTCAGATGCTTCTTGATGACGCTCATGGATTCCCCTGCCTCGACTTCGCTCCATCGCTGCCCGCGGCCGGCGGCAAGCCGCCGTGGGAGACGTAGGTCTGAATGTCGAATCGTGCGTCGAGGAGCGACTCACCGAATCGGGGGCGCTTTTCACCCTTTCCACCCACCACCATCAGTGCGACGTTCATCGGAGCGACAATGCGGTCGAGCGTCGCGATGTTCGTGAGGAATTGCGCGATCTCGTGGTAGCCGCCGACGACGCCGACTTTGTATTTGTAGGTGTCGAACTCTTCGCCGGGCTGCGGTCCCGCGGGCGCAACGTCGGCGAGCTCCAAGCCGGCACGGCGTGCCGCGGTAGACACTTGATCGAGGAGTGCGGGCACTTCGTTCGTGTGCGGCACCAATTGATCGAGGATGCGGAGATCCTTCTCGAAGCGCGCGGCTTCCTTGCGCGCCCGATCGAAGGCCCCCGCCTTGATATCGGTCTTGACCTTGTCGTTCATGGTGGTGAGCGCGGCGACGTGTGTATCGAGCGTCGCGATTTCCTGCGCCTTGTCGCCGAACATGTACATGAAATACCCACCAATCGCGCCCAGCGAGAGCACGATCACCATGAGCAGGATCTGATCGCGTTGTCTGGAAGGAAGGAGGGCCATGGCTACTTCACCTGAGTGGACAGCGGAACTCGACGAATGACCGACGTATCCGGACGGGTGTACGTCACGTCGAGTGTGAACTGCGTCACGTCCTTTCCTTGGTCCGCGGCGAGCTGCGAGTTATTGAGCTGCACGTCGGCGAAGAAGGGAGACGCCTCGAGCTGGCGCATGAAGCGGGTGAGCGCCTGCAGGTCGGGTGTGAGCCCGATCATGCGGATGCGCACCTCGTCACGCGGAACTTCGACGTCTACCTTTTTCGCCTTCTTCTTCTTGTCGTCGCCAGAGGCTTCTGGCTTTGCGCTCGCGGCCACGTTGATGGAGCCCTGCGGCGTGCCCATGAACGCGAGAGAGCTGAGCCAGGTGTACGGCGGCAGCGCCTTGCTCACTTCGTCGAGCACGTGCGGCCAGATGAAGCGATCTTCGTCGATGGCGCGAATGAGGTTCATTCGGCGAAGCAGCGTGTCGCGGCGCGCATCGGCCTTGATGCGCTCTTTGAGCGCCGCCGCATACCGCGTGGAGTCGGCCATCGCGGCCGTCTCTTGCGCGGCAAGCGACGAGAGGCGCTGATCCTGATAGAGATACGTTCCGCCGACCACGCCGATGCTGAGGACGACGCTGCCCACGGCGCTGATGAGCCACGGGTCGCGGATCTTTTGCGTGATGCCGGCGATCAGCGCCGCGAAATTGATCTTCCTCGCCGCGCCGCCACCACTGCGGCCCGACTTCTTCTTGCCCGATCCGGGGAGGAGATTGATCTCGATCATGAGAGGCGCTGGCTCTGCGAGGCGGGAACGGCGGGAGCCATTCGTTAGGCGACCTTGCGCAAGGCAAGGCCAATGGGAAGCATGAGCAGCGGCGCGATCTCGTCAGTGATGAGCGACTCGAGCGCGCCGTCGCGGACCTTCAGATTGGCGAGCGGGTTCGCCTGCTCCACCCGGAGGTGCAGCCGGTTGGCGAGGAACTCGCTGAGGCCGGGAATACGAGAGCCACCACCGCACGTGTAGCTCGCGCGGATTTGGGCGGTGCGAGAGTTCGACGCGAGGAACGCGACGGCGCGCTCGATGCCGACGGCGATCTCTTCGCCGCGACCCGCGAGCACCGCCTCGATGTGCGGCGAACGATCGTACCCTTGGAGCAATGCTTGCGCCTCTTCCGGCGACAGGCCGCGCTCGCGCTGCAAATCCTCGCGGAAGCGCCGCGTGCCGACGGTGATGTCGCGCGTGAGAATCGGAACGCCCTCGTCCAGGATGTTCACGTTGGTGACTTCGTGGCCGATGTTCACCAACGCCACCAATCCACCGAGCGCGTCGGGATGATTGATCTCGAATGCGTTATGGAGTGCGAATGCGTCGACGTCCACCGCGGCGGGCTGCAACCCCGCGTCGCCGAGGACACGCACTTTGGATTCGATCAGCTCGCGCTTGGCGGCGACCAGCAGCACACTCATCTCGAGCCCTTCGCCGTCCGGATCGAGAATCTGGAAATCCAGCTCGACAGACTCCATGTCGAACGGCACGTGCTGCTCCGCTTCCCAGCGCATCAGCTCGCGCGCCTGCTGTTCCTTCACGCGCTCGATCTGAATTTTCTTGATGATCACGTCGCGGCCGCCGACGGCGGTGACGACCTGCTTCGACTTCACGCCAGCCTGGGCGAGCGCCGATTGCACGGCCTCGGCGACGATGCCGGGGTCCATGACCTCGCCCTCGACGATCGCGTCGGCGAGGAGCGGCGCGACCGCGGCTTTGACGAGCTCGGGCTCCTTCTTGGAGTGGTCGATGACAGCGACCTTCACCAGCCCGGAGCCGATGTCGAGACCGACTGTCGTCTTCTTGCGACCGAAGAGTGCCATGGGAGCTGGTGCGGACCCGGAAAGCGCGGCGGCCGTTTCACCGACTGCCCACGCTTCGCCGCGAGAGGAAGGTTGCGAGCGGGCCGAATGTCCGCGCGCCGTGTTGTGAACTTACTAAATCACTGCCTAACGCACTGTGACTCATCGCGCGAAGTCCGTGATTCACATGTTCTCTCTTCGTTCCACGGACACCCTGACCGCGCGGTGGGTCAGTTCTACCGGGTACACGACCAACGGACCCAAGCGTAACATGCCGTTTGTCGTGAACTGACACGTCGTTGAGCTTTCAAAACAGCTCCGCCCACGCGCGATTCCGCACGCGATGCGGCTTGTGCCAGGACGCAATGCCGTGCCACGCGTCACAGCCGGAATAGCGCAGCGTGGTGCGATGCGTGAGCATCACATTCGACGACGATGCATGCACCGCCGTCGAGTCGTCACCAGTGCGCCACGCGTACATCGCACCACTGATCGCAATGTTGTCAGCAAGCGTTTCGATTCCACCGCGCGCGACAATCTGACCGGAAAACGTGAACGGTCCCGCTATCGTGAGATGACCCGATACCAGCAGGGCACCTTGCCCGACCCCGCCGGCAATCGTGAGATCACCGTCCGCGACGATGAGTGGTGATCGATTAGCGCACGTGGATTCGATCGACGACGGATCTCCCCAGTTCGTAGCAGACGTCGTGCAGCTGCCGGCGATGACCTCCGGTGAAGGCGTAACCCGCGCACCACTCGCGAGCCGAATGTCAGCCGCTGACCCAAGGTCGTTCCACCATGTCGCACCGAATCGCAGATAGGTCGCGGAATCGGCCGCCGCGGCGTCACGCATCATTTGCGGCTGCTCATTCGGCGGTATCGCGGGATCGATCGTGAGATTGGCCGACGGAGTCATCACGACAGCGGCTGTCGCCGAGTCGCCGCATGTTGCGCTGTCGATGAGTATCCTGACATCAGGGCCGATTGTCACGTCCACCGCCGACACGAGGGCAGCGCGAAGGCGATTCGGCGTGGGCAATCGAACCAACAGGCCGACGCGTCGTGACGGGTCGTTCGAAGGCGCGCGCACATCGACAACGATGGAGAAGAGCTCTGACGTAAGCCGCGTGACATACGTGCTCCCCTCGAGGTCACTGATGGCCGGCGCCGCGATCGTCATCGTGCTCCCGACTTGCTGACGCACGCGGGTGGAGCTGTTCCAGTTGACGAGGGCTGCGTAGAGCGCGCCTTCGGCGCTGGCCAACACCCGAGCGCCCTGCGTTGCCTCGCTGCTCCCACGCGCGTGCGATCGCTCCGCGAAGAACAGCGCGGACGTCGTGAGGCCGCAGAGCACGAGGAAGTAGAGCACCGAGATCAGCGCGACGCCTTGTCGCCGATGCCCTCTGGCTCGTGCTGGCGCGCGAGACATCATGGTCGGTTGCGAAGCGCTGTCGCTGTGCGCGCGGAGTCCCCGCTCGCCGATCCAGTAGCCGCGGCGGGCGGCCCCTGCAAGACGACCTCGACGCGCGCGATCCGCGTGAGGTCGCTGCCTAACGGCAGCAGTGCGCCCGATGTGTCGAAATACTCGAAATGCGCGCCGCTGCCGCCGGGAGCGTATGGCCCGCTCACCGGCTGAATCGTATTGAATTGCGACGTGGCGACATTCCAGCTCCGCATGCCGAGATACCAACGGCCGTCGGTGGCGCGGTAGAAGCTGTAGCGCACCGGGCGCGTGAGACGCAGCACAGCGCCGGCCGCCGCGGCCAGCGGAGCGCGAAGATCGGCCGCTGCCAGATGCACGAGGTCGAAGACTCGAGCACTGCTCGCGTTTAGCGCCGGACAGCTGCCACTCACTCGTCGCATACCAACAAGGGGGATTGGCAACCAGCGCTCGGTGGAGTCATCGAGCTCCGAAAGCCAGAGTGTGTCTCCACTCAAAGCGGGCAGGGAAACGGTCCCGCCGCCTGCGACGAGAAAGGGCGCGAGCACGAGCGTGGCGCCGGTGGCGCTGCAGACCACGCCACTTCCCAGCGCCGAGCGGAACTGCAGCGACGTATCGCGAGCTTCGACGATGTCCCCCGCCAGCGGCGACAGACTCCGCAGCTCCAGGGGGAGAAGCTCGGCGGCCGCAGCAAGCTGCTCCCCAACGGAGAGACGTGTGGTTTCCGCGGCAAGCTGGCGTTGAAGTCGTGTGCCGATCGATGAAATGAGACCGAGGACCACGACACTGAGAGCGAGAACGAGCACCAGCTCGGCAAGCGTGAAGCCGCGACGTGCATCGGACCGGCACGCTCGCGTCGTTAGGGCACGGCGTTGGCTCAACATCGGGCCCGCGTTTCCAAGACGATGTTGCGCCACCGACCAGGAATGGCAAAGGCGACGCTGTCGCGCAGTAGCCGAGTGTCGTTAGGTGCTGGCGCGTCGCCGAAAGACTCCGAGATACCGGCTGAGGGAGTGCTGGTGCCAGCGACAGCAGCCGCGCAGGGAAGGCTTGCCATTCGCTCGAGGCGCGATGACGCGAGCCGGTATGCGCGCGCTGCCGCCCGTGTGTCATCGCCCATCCGGGTGAGCGCGGCACTCAGCGCGACGAGTGCAACGAGCCCGACGTTCAAGAGGACGAGCGCGACGAGCAGCTCGATGAGTGTGAAACCGCGGCAGCGGCTGGACCCCGATGGAGCGGACTTCAAATGCCTGGCAACGAAGTGTTCAGGAATCAGCATCTCGTCCACGCCTCTACTGTCGATGCGCCAACGTAGAGGCGTTCCGCGACACCGATATCAGCGTTCCGTTGCCGACGTGATGTTTTCGCCGCGCCGACGCGGCAGGCACTCGCTCAGCGTTTCGCGATACGAGCGCGGGAGACGGGCGGCGTAGGGCGGCGTCTGCCATCTGCCACTGAACGGCCACTGCGCATCGATGCGCCCGCGATTGGGAAGAGCACGTGGAAGGCGGCACCGCCCTCGCGAGCGGTGGTCACCCAAATGGCACCGCGAAAGTTGTCGACGATGCGGGCGACGATGGCGAGGCCGAGACCCGTCCCCTTCCCTTTCGGCTTCGTCGTGAAGAACGGGTCGAAGATGCGCTCGGTGAGTGCGGCGGGAACACCCGGCCCGGAATCCGCGATGACGATCCTCGCTACCTCCGCGCTGTCGTTGCCCTCGAGCCACTGCTGCACCCGTGAGGAGGGCGGATGGGCGATAACGCCGTCTGTCGCTGCTTCGGAGCGACGCGTTGCCGGCTCGCGGAGGGTCAATCGCGCCGCGCGCTCCAGCCTAACGACGATTCGGCCGCGGCCATTCATCGCGTCCGCGGCATTGAGGATCAAATTGACGAAGAGCTGCTCGAGGTCATGTCGCTGTCCGTCGATTACGAGCGGGGCGTCCGTGAGCTCGAGAGCGACGTCGATGCGCTCCAGTGTACCCTGACTGCGCAGCAACTCGACTGTGGAGCGAATGACGTCGTGGATGTCGACGGCGCTCGGCAGCGGCGGACGGGCGCGGGCGTAGTCGAGCAAGCCACGAACGATGCGCTCGATGCGCGCACTCTCCCGCTCCATCGCGGCGAGCAGCTCCAGATCCTCCGACGGCGCGGCTCGGCGCAGGAGTTGTTTGCGCAGCAGATGAACATGACCGAGCATTGCGCCAAGCGGATTGCCGATCTCGTGTGCGACACTGGCCGAGAGCCTGCCGATGCTCGCGAGCTTCTCGGCGCGAATGAGCTGCGCTTGGTCGGCGAGCACCCGGCTCGTCAATCGATCGAAGGTAGCGCTCAGCGCCTGCAATTCGCGCAGGCGCGACGCGGGCATGCGGCGAGTGAGGTCGTTCGCGCCAATGTCGTCGGCGGCGCGGGAGAGTGCATGGAGCGGCTCGACGACGACGCTGCGCAGCACGAGCCTCGTGTAGCCGGAGATCAACACGACGTCGACGGCAACGGCGAGGGCCAGCGGGAAGCCTGTGAGATGTGGCCAGAGTCCCGAGAGCGCGCTCGGCAACACCACGGCCGCCAGGAATGGTGGGCCGAGCCGGAGGAACAGCTCCGTGCGCAATGAGCGCTGCGTCGTGTGAGAGGACATGGAATCGCTCTCCTCGAAGACGACTCGGCGACGTGTCTCGTGACGACGCGCGGGTGGATTGCATCGGTGCGACACGGGCGAAATAGCCCTATCGATCCGCAAAGCAAACGCCCCGCGGACTAGTCCGCGGGGCGTTGCAGGATTCTCGATTGATCGAGAGCCCGTATTACGGGACGAAGCAGCTCGGTTCGCCGTCGCCCGCCGTCGAGATGGTCGGGTTCGTCGTGTTGACACCGATACCGCAGGTCGCACCAGCAAGCTGGCTGTGCGTCACGGTCGCCGACCAGTAACCAGCACCCGTCACGACTTGGGGTACGCCGACACCGGACGAGTTCTTGAAGCCGTTGCGGCTGACCAGCGTCGTACCGGTCGTGTAGTACGTCGAATCCGAGAAGAACGCTTCCTCAGCCGTCACGAGGTTGCGAAGGTCGGACTTCATGGCGGTCACGTACGCCTTGGACTTCGTGTTCGCGAACTTTGGGATCGCGATCGCGGCCAAGATGCCGATGATGACGACCACGATCAGCAGCTCGATGAGCGTAAAGCCCTTTCGATTGCGGAGCATGTGTCTCTCCAATATTTGAATAGAGTTGGGAGCCAGGTGGCTCCGCACGAACATTCAGTGGTGATAAAGGCAACCGCTGGACCAAAGGCACACCGATTTCCAACACGCGCTACCGCAGCGGTTTAGGGCGAGGCCTCAGCTCTTGGCGATGTCGCTCATACCAGCGAATTGCGACTCCCGCAGCACTTTGCGAATGGCCACTTTGTCGCTCTTGGCGACCGGCCGCTTTGTCCGTGCGCGAGCACCAGGCACTTTGCCTAACGTGCTGTCGCTGAACTGGACGATTCTACGCAAGTCCTTGAGACTCGCACCACCGTATTGCATGGCGATGAGCGCCTGCTCACGTGCCTCCGCGACTTGATTCATGTTGGCAAGACAGATCGCGAAATTCTCGCGGCCTTCACCCTCACGAAAATGCGGAGCGAGATCGAAGGTCCAGCGATACAGCGGAATAGCGGCCGCATACATCCCGCTCATCTGGTACTGCATCGCGAGGTTGTAGGACATGAACGGATCGTACGGAAAGAGGGCGAGCGCGCGACGGTAATGATGCTCTCCTTCCTTTTTGCGCTTCGTCTCGAACATCCAGGCCGCCAGCATGTAGTGCGCCCGGTAGCTTTGCGGCGCATCCACCAGGGCTTGAGAAAAGAGTCGTTCGTTGTCATGCCAGACTGGCGTTCGGGTACTGCTCTTCCAGGTACCCGCGGTCAGTATGGCGAGGACCAGCGCAACAGCGGCAACCCCGAGGCCGCGGGCAACATCGTTCCGCCGCATGGTGGCGAGGCGCGACGTAAGCCACGGCACGACGGCTCCCAACGCCAAGAGCGCCCCGACGCTCGGCAGAAACAGCGTCCGTTCGGCGAGGATGATTCCCGCCGGGATGATGAAATTGCTCGACGGGAGCAACGTTAGGCAGATCCACACGATCCCGAAGCTCGCCACCGAGGCGACGCCGCGCCGCTTCCAGAGCACGACGCCCAAGCCGATGATCCCGATGAGCATCAGCAAGCCGGGAAGCTGGACCACACTCGGTCCTTGGGCGACGTCCACGTACGGCGGGGCGTATTCCGTGGAGAGACGCGCTGGCCAGAGCAGAAGGCGGACCCAGTGTGGCACCACGCCGATCATCGTGAGGACGCGATTCGCGTAGCTCAGATCGAGCGCTTGGAAAACGATGAATGGCTGGAACCCGGAGATCTCACCGTGCTTCACTGCCGCTCGCGCGGCGAGATACAGCGAGGCGACGAGGCCGAGCCAGAGGACCAGTGGACGGACGAGCGCGAGCCGCGCGCGCGGCGAGCGGCTGTCGCGAGCGAGCAGCAGCTCGATACCGACCAGCAGAGCGGGAAGCACGATGGCGTGCTCTTTCGAGAAGAGTCCCAGCGCGTAGCAGAGACAAATGCCAAGGCGCGCTCGCACCGACGGGACGTCTCCCGTTAGGCGGGGCCGCAGGTAGGTGATGACCGCGATCAACACGAAGAGCGCGACCCACAGCTCGGACTGCCCAACGATGTTCGCTACGGCCTCGACGTGTACGGGGTGCACGGCGAACACCGCTGCAACCAACCACGCCGCGGTCGGCGGCAGCAGCAATGTCGCCAGCCAGAAGACGGCGACGGTTACCGCAGCATACAGCACAATGTTCGTCGCGTGAAATGTCCACGCCGCGCCATTGCCGACCACCCACTCCGTGGCGAATGCGAGCATCGTGATCGGCCGGTACCCGTCACTACCGTAGAACCTGGGCCAGTACGAGCGCGCGAAGAGCTTCCACCAGTGGTGCAGGCTATGCACGGTGCCGTTCTGCTTGATGACATACACGTCGTCGTAGGCGAAGTCGTTGAAGATGCCTCTGCCTGACGAGGCAACGACGAGAGCGAGCAAGACCGCCGCGAGCAGCCACCAGCGTGCGCGCGGCGAGAGGGACTCGAAAAAACGAGTCGCGAGCGAGTTCATCGCGCGAAGTTGAATCGGGTGATGTGCCAGAAGGCGGCGATACCGTCCTTCCAGTTGATCTTCTTGCCTTCCGCGTAGGTACGGCCGCTGTAGCTGATCTGTACCTCGAAGATGCGCGCGCCCGCCTGCGCCAACCGCGCCGTCACCTCCGGCTCGAAGCCAAAGCGATCGGTCGTGAGCTTGGGCAGAATGACATCCCGCGCTAGATCCCCGCGCATGGCTTTGTAGCAGGTTTCCATGTCGGTGAGGTTCAAGTTCGTGAGCATGTTCGAGTACATCGTCAACAGCTTGTTGCCCACCGAGTGCCAGAAGTAGAGCACGCGGTGTGGACCGCCCTGGAAGCGGGAGCCGAAGCAGGCGTCCGCGCGGCCGTCCACGATCGGCTCGAGGAGCTGTGGCCAATCGGCGGGGTCGTACTCCAAGTCGGCGTCCTGAACGAGCACGACATCGCCCGTGCTCAGCGACAATGCTTTCCGAATCGCGGCGCCCTTGCCCTGGTTCACGGGCTGCAGGTGCAAGCGATCGATGCGGCCTTCCTCGAGGAGCTGCTGCAGCAAGTCGCGCGTACCGTCGGTGGAGCAGTCATCGACGACGATGATCTCCTTCTGGACGGGCGTCGAGTGCACTTCGTCGAGAATGAGCTCGATGGTGTTTTTCTCGTTATAGACCGGGATCAACACCGACAGCTTCAGTGTCGAGCGGTCGATCGGCGTGCGATGACGTCGCGGCGCGGGGCGTCTGCGCGTGGGCGACGGCGAAGCGAGCGGTTGTTCGAGTGTGCTCATCGGTAGATCGGTTTGAAAACGAGACCGCCGGGAAAGCTGTCGGACAGTGCGAGAACCGGCGGCACTTGGGAAGTCAGTAAGGTGGCGGCAGCGAGCATGGTTGGCGTCGTCAAGGCGACCGCGTCTACGTGATAGCTGCCAACAATCGCGCGAATGATTTCTGCTTCTTCTCGCGGCGTGCGCGTGCGGAAATACTGCTCCACGGTGAAAGTATGTACGGGTACCGTGCGACGGTTCGCGTACAGGTACACCGCGCTCTCGCCCTCTACGGCAAGGAGGTCGGTTGGCGCGGTACGCTCTGCTGCCCAGACGACGAGCGGAAAGAGATTCGCGGCACCATTGCGAGGAATGCTTCCCCACCAGCGCCCGCGATAACCGCGCGCCGTGTACAGCGAGTAGCCGGCCGCGACCGCAAGGACCGCCACGGCGCCCGCGCGGCCCAATACACGAAGGGTTACAGGTGCGGGGCGCCAGCGAAGCACCTCACGCCCCCCGAGCACCGGGAGGGCGAGCACGAGCGGCCAAACTCCCCAGAGGAATCGCGCCGGAGTAAACGGCCAGAGGATAACGATCATCGCGTAGAGCCCGAGAAAGAGCGTCGAGACCGGAGCGGTCTTCGCGAAGGAGCGTCCACCAAGCACGTAGAGCAGGGTGAGGACGGCGAGGGCGGTGAAGCGAGGGACGGCGCCAAAACCCGGTGCCGTGAGCGTCGCGAACATCGCAATGATCTCGATACTGGTTCGCCCCGCGGTTCGCCAAAGCAGGCCCAAGCCATTTGCGCGCAGTCCACTCGCCAGCCATGCGCCATAGGATTCATAATTCCCGCGCATCGGCTGCGGCACAACGCCAGAATGCGCGCTCGACCACAGCTGCCAAGGCACGACGACGAGCAGCGCGACGACGCCGAAAAGGAATGCATCGGAAAACCGGCGCCGCTTCCAGACGAGGACGATCGGCAGCGCCGCGATGAGCGCGATGCCGTGCGTGCGGACGAGCGTCGCGACACCCGTCGCGAGCGCGAGCAAGACAATGTCGCGTCGCTTGCGCTCCGGGGCGTCGACGAGTCGCTCGGCTAAGAGCAGAATCGAAATGAGGAGCAGAAGAAAGAGCGGCTCGCTCATCACCATGACGCTCAGCGTGAGAACCGGAATGCCGAGCATACTGGAGGCGGCGAATGCCGCGGCACCGGGCGGCGACATCGTGAATCGTTCGCGCGCGAAGACCGTCAACACGCCCGCGCCGGCGGCGATGAAGCAGGCATTCGCGAGCTTGAAGAGCAGCACATTCTGGGGAAACGCCGGCGCCAGCAGCCACAGGAGGGCAAGCAACGCCGGATATCCCGGCGGGAAGTGCGTGGCAGCCGGTGCGCCGGGCACGTGAATCCAGTGGTAGCCCTGCCCGGTCACGAGTGCCTTGGCGAGCACCACGTACATGCCGTCGTCGTGGACCACGCCCACCGGCAACGGATCGATGATCGCAACGCCCACCGCAAGAACGAGGGCCGCGGTCAACCAGGGTGTCAGCCTCACGAGCGACGCCGTGAGGGTGCGTTCCCGCTGCGGCGCCACGAGTGCGTCGAGCGTCGTACTCATGGGCGGACCACCTCGAACACCGCGCCATCCGACAGCGAATCCGCTTCGCGCAACACGAAGCCGCGATTGGGCGACGCGCTCGTGAGCGCCCGCGCGGCGGCGATAGTGGACGGAACGACACTCACGACATACCGCGCCGCCGAATATCTCACGAGCGCGGACAATGCCGCTGTGTCGGCGGTCAATGTCCGCGCAGCAACGTATTCGTTCGCCGTAAAGGGCACGGGTGGTACGGCACGATGTCGGGTGAAGAGATAAACGAGTGGCTCCGCGTCAGCGACGACCGTCTCGTGGGGGCGCGCGTTGTCCGACAACCAACGCATCTCGGGCGCGATGCGAGCGGTGGCCTCGCGGACGGGAGTCGACCACGCGTGGGTCTCGTACGCCGCACGCTCGGCGCGAATCGCGCCCACAACGAGTGCGGCCAGTGCGGCGGCCGGAACCAGCCTAACGAGACGCGGTATCGGAGCGACGGGCTTCCAGGTGATGCAGGCGTGCGCGCCGCAGGCGATGATCACTACGATGAGCGGCCAAATTCCCCAGATGAAACGCCAGGGCGCGTACGGCCACACGAGCGTCAGCGCGAGATAGGCGACGACGAACCAAAGAGTCGCTGGAGCACGGCGAAATAACCGAGCGCTGCCCGTGAGGAAGAACAGCGCGGCGACGACGACGGCGGCAATGCGCCCGAGGCCCGGACGCCAGGGGGCGAACCGATCCGCCAGCAACCCAGTCGCTTCGCTCAGGTTGCGCGAGATCGTACCAGTCAGGAGACGAAATCCGCCCGTACGCAATCCGTCGAAGAACCAACCGACATACGAGCCGTAGCTTCCGCGCAGCTCTGGAGGGATGGACCTGTCGTTGAACGCGACCCAGAGCTGCCACGGTATGATGACGAGTACCGCGCCAGCGAGAAAATAGGCCGCCTTTCGCCAGTCCTGCCTAACGGCGAGCAGACATCCCACAACAGCCGCCAACACGACGCCCTGCATCCGCACCAACGCGAGCGCACCAACCATCGCGCCAAGAGCGAACAGCCGAGCGCGACGACGTTCCGCGGTCACCGCGCGCTCGGACATCGTGAGCAATGGAATGCACAAGGCGAGAAACAGCACCTCCGACATCACGAGGGTCGAGAGCATGACCATGGGCAGCGACAGCGTGCTCGCGACCGCAATCGCGGCGGCGGCGAGAGGCGTCCAACCGAGTCGCCGCGTCATGAATTGCGTGAGGGCCCATGTCGCAACACCCAGTAGCACGGCGTTCGCGAGGAGCAGAATCGTTATGCTCTTCGGCATCGCTCCACCAACCGTCAAGAGGAGCGCGAGGAGAATCGGATATGCCGGCGGATAGTGAGTCGCCATGGGCGCGCCCGGCAGATGGAGATATCGATATCCGTCCGCGCTCGCGAGCGACCTCGCGAGGATTAGATAAACGCCGTCGTCGTGAAAGATGCCGACGGGATATGGCTCAACGATCGATGCAATGACCGCGCACGCGAGGGCCGCCGCCAGGAAAGGCGCGAGCGTCTCGAGTGAGCGAAGCGCCATCGAGCCAGATTCGCCCGTGCGACCACGTGAATCGGAAGCAACGGGCGTCGCGGCGGCACTCACGCGGCTTCGAGCCCGTAACGTGAGAGCTTTCTATACAACGTCGACGGATCGATGCCGAGCACCTCCGCGGCGCGCGACTTGTTTCCGCCTTCACTCTGGAGCACCCAGAGGATGTAGGCACGCTCCACCGCTTCGAGCGTTGGATTGGGTGGCGTGCGCGTGGAGACGAGCGGCTCGGACTTGCGCTGCGTGACACGCTCCGGGAGCGATGCGACGGTGATCTCGCTTCCGCTGGTGAGGATCGCCGCACGTTCGAGCGCGTTCTCGAGCTCGCGGACATTCCCTGGCCACTGATACTCCTGCAGCACTTCCATGGCCCCGGGAGCCAGCGCCTTCAATGGCTCGGCGCGTAGCTCCGAGATGCGATGAAGAAAATGCTCGACGAGTACGGGAATGTCGTCGGCGCGCTGTCGAAGCGGCGGCAGATGCAGCGCAATGACGTTCAAGCGGTAATACAGGTCGGTACGGAATCCCCCCGACTTGATCTCCTCCTCGAGATCGCGATTGGTTGCGGCGATCAGTCGCGTGTCGATCGGGATGGCTTCCGTAGCGCCGACGGGGATGACTTCTCGATGCTGGAGAACGCGCAGCAGCTTGATCTGCGTCGCCGGCGTGGTCTCGCCGATTTCGTCCAGGAAGAACGTACCTGTCGCTGCCGCGGTGAAGAGACCGTCCTTGTCTTTCACGGCGCCGGTAAATGATCCCTTCACGTGACCGAAGAGCTCACTCTCGAGAAGGCCTTCGGGAAGCGCGCCGCAGTTGATCGACTGGAAGGGCCCCTCGACGCGATTCGAGAGATCGTGGATATACCGCGCGATGACTTCCTTACCCGTACCGGACTCACCCTGGATGAGCACCGTCGATTCCGTGGGTGCGACCGTCTCGGCGAGACGCAGCACCTCCAGCCAGCTCTTGCTGGTGCCGACGGGACGCGAAGTCGTGTTTCGCTCGCGCCGCCGGATCTCTTGTTTGAGCGACTTGTTTTCGACGCGCAGCTTCCGGTGTTCGGCGGCGCGGCGCAGGATGGCGATCAGCTCGTCGTTGCGGAACGGCTTCTGGATGTAATAGAACGCGCCCTCGTTCACGGCTTGCATGGCCGACTGGAGAGTCGCCTGCGCCGTCATGAGAATCACCGGGCAGTCGGCGTCGCGCTGCTTCGCCGCCGCGAGGATCTCCACACCGGTGACGTTAGGCATCCGGATGTCGGTGAGCACGATGTCCGGCGTCACCGTCGAGAGCTGCTCGAGGCCCCGCTTTCCGCCCTGGGCGAGCAACGGTGCGAAGCCCTCGTTCCGGAGCAGGATGTTGAGCGAATCGAGAATGCCCGATTCGTCATCCACGATGAGAACGGTCGGCTTGGTATTCGAAGATTCGGTCACGAGGCGCTCCCTGTGGCGTAAGCAGTGCGAATGATCGGGATGGAGGCCGGGGGCGTTTCGATGGCGCCAGCCCTGACCGGTTGCGTGCGGGGGAGGACGATGGTGAAGCGCGTGCCATGTCCGCTGCTGTCCACGAACACGAGGCCGCGGTGTGCTTCGATGGCGCGCTGAACGACGGCGAGCCCAAGTCCGCTGCCACCGGGCTTTGTGGTGAAGAACGGATCGAACAGTCGGTCGCGAATCTCGACCGGGATGCCGGCGCCGGCGTCGCGCACGCGCAGCGCCACCGTACCCGCATCGAAGGTGACACCGACCGGCAGTGGATCGAACGACCCCGGCGTGACGTCGATGTGCACGATGCCGCCGTTAGGCGACGCCTGCACCGCGTTCAGCACGAGATTGAAGACGGCTCGGTGCAGGAGATCGTCGTCGCCGTCCACGATGAGCGAGACACGCTCGGGGATCTCGCAGACGATGCGGACATCATTGCGTTCGGGCCGCGCTTCGGCGAGCCGCGCGGCATGACGCGCCACGTCTCCCATGTCAACCGGTCTCGTTCGCGCCACGCGCACGCGGGCGAAATCGAGAAACTCGGAGAGCAGGCGCGAGAGCCGGTCCGACTCGCGAACGACCAGTCCAGTGAGCGTTCGCTCATCGTCACCAGCACGAGGCATGCGTGCCAGCTGCTCCACCGCCGAGCGAATCGAAGCGAGCGGGTTCTTGATCTCGTGGGCGAGCGACGCGCTCAGCTCCGCGATGCCCTCCAGCCGCTCGGCGCGCAGGCGCAGGGCGTCGATGCGCTTTTGATCCGAGATGTCCTGGAAGATGGCGGTCGCGGTGCGATCGAGGTCGCCGTGCTCGCCATCGGTGTAGGTCGTCGTCACACCGATCGGGAAGCGTCGCGCGACGGTAGACACCAGGCCTTCGGCGCGCGTGGTCCGAATCTGATGCCGTACGGAGCGCTGGAGCGCTTGCGACAATTCCGGCGCAAACTCGGCAATGCGTTCGAGTACCGGCTCGCCGATGTGCGCGCGCAATCCCGCGCCGAGCAGCTGCTCGGCGGTAGGGTTGACATAAAGAAGGCGTCCGCCGGCGTCCACCGTGATGACGCCACTGCGGATGTTGCGCAAAATCTCATCAGCCTGGAGGCGCGCCGCCTGTAGCTGTGCAACGAGCCGCTCCTTCCCCGCCCCGGCGCGCTGGAGCTGTGCGCCAAGATATGCGCTGCCCAGCGCAACTGTCGCGAACACACCGAGCTGCAGCCATACCGCCGGGATCAGCGAGGTGCCGGAGATGAGCACCGTATCCGCGACATAGAGCACGTTGCCCAGCGCGGCGACGAGAAGGCCGCCACCAACCGGGAGCAGCAAGCTGGCCGTGGCGATGATGAGGATGTAAAGCGCCGCGAATTGCGACGTGCTGCCGTTCGTAACGTGTACGACCGCCGTGACGAGCAGGAGGTCGAAGCACGACTGCAAATAGAAGAAGGTGGGCTGAAGCGCCTTACGGTATATTTCGCTGTACCATGCGGATAGCACGGTTACGCCTGTCGCGAGCACGAAGGCGAGCGACGCTACGAGAAGCTTGTGTGTATCGGTGTCCTCGCGCGTCCAAACGAACACGGCGGCCGCAAAGATGGCCGTCGCCACGGACATGCGACCGATATACAGCCATCGGAGCAAGCGCCGCGGATCGAGCATCGCGTCGAGCGCGGAATGCTCGGCGACGACGACAAGAGGCGGGGGGACGGGTGACGGCAAACGCACGGGTGACGGCGGAGGCGGGGACTTGCTCGGGTCTGACCGTTGCAAAGTGCCAGAAGGCACATGGTGCTCGGAGTCTTGCATTCTGCTATGCCTGTTGACGATCACAGCCGTCGTGGGTTTCCGTTGGTGAGCTGCGCATGACGGCCGAGTCACTGGTAGTAGGCCACCTGGCGGCTCAGGGGCTGCCCTCCACGTCGGCTGGTGAGCTCACCGCGAGCGGGATTGTTTGGCGTCTCGCGATCGTGCTGCTACTCGTCTTCGCGAACGGCTTCTTCGTGGCCGCGGAGTTCGCGCTCGTCGCGGCGAGACGCAGTCGAGTGGACGAGATGGCGGCTCAGGGAGACGCAGGAGCCCGCGTGGTGCAGCGCACGCTGAAGGATCTCGACCGCTACATATCGGCAACGCAGTTGGGGATCACGCTCGCTTCGCTGGCATTAGGCTGGCTTGGCGAGGAGGCCGTTGCCGCGATGTTGGACCGCATGCTCGTCCATCTTGGCTTCGCGGCGCCGGCGGCGGCGGTGCACACGACGGCGGCAGCCATTACCGCTTTTCTCGTCATCACCTTCCTTCACATCGTCCTTGGCGAGCTGACGCCGAAAAGCATCGCCCTCGTTCGGCCGGAGGGCGTGAGCAAGCTCGTGGCGCGCCCGCTGCTCGCCTTCGCCACGGTGATGCGGCCCTTCATTGCGGTGCTGCATGGCGCGGCCAATGCCATGCTGCGTGCTCTGGGCGTTCGTCCACGCAGCGAGCGGGATACGGTGCATTCGCCGGAGGAGCTGCGCCTCCTCGTTATGCAGTCGCGAGCGCAGGGTGTGCTCGACGAAACGGATAGCAAGATGCTCGCGGGCGTCTTCGACTTTCACGAGAAGCGCGCGCGCGACGTGATGCGGCCACGTACGGAGATCGTCGCCGTGGACGTCGACGCATCGGAAAGTGAGGTGTGGACGTTGATGCGCAGCGAGCGGTATTCGCGATATCCCGTCTACCAGGGATCGCTCGACGACGTGGTGGGCGTGCTCGTGGCGAAGGATCTCTGGCTCAAGGAGCCGTCGCGGCCATTCGATCTGCGAGCACTCATGCGAAAGCCACTCTATGTGCCGGACACCCGGCCGGCGGAGCGAGTGCTCGATGATCTGCGCCGCTCGCGCGCGCACATGGCCGTGGTCCTCGACGAGTACGGCGGCACAGCCGGCATCGTAACGCTCGAGGATCTGGTTGAAGAAGTCATCGGCGACATCAACGACGAGTACGATTTTGCGGTACGCGAAGCCATCGAAGCGAATGGCGTTCTCGAGCTCGCCGGATCGATGTCGCTCGTGGATGTACGAAGCGATTATCGCTTGCCGATTCCAGACGGCGATTGGACGACGCTCGGTGGCTATACGTTCGCGCGACTGGGGCGCGTGCCGAAGATCGGCGACCGTGCGGCGTTCCCTGGCGGCGAGCTGGAAGTCGTGGCGATGGACGGGCGGCGCGTCGCCGCCCTGCGAGTCGTTAGGCAGGGCGATCGTGCGCGCCGGATTCGGACGACAGCCGCCTCGCGAGCCGCGAATGGTGTGGTTTCATCTCCACCCCCAGGGTCCGCGACATGAGCGACGAGGGCATCGTCGTTTCGCCGACACTGACGATACCCGCAAGTGAGATCACCTTCCGGGCGTCGCGCGCGGGTGGCCCGGGCGGCCAGCACGTCAACACGTCGTCAACGCGCATCGAGCTGCTCTGGGATCTCACGCGGTCCGCGGCGGTGAGCGAGGCAGAACGCGCTCGGCTCCTGGAGAAGCTGGCCGCGCGACTCGACGCGGAGGGCATGGTGCGCGTCGTGGCGAGCGATCGGCGCAGTCAATCTCAAAACCGCGAGGCGGCGGCGGAGCGGCTCGCGAAGATCGTTAGGCAGGCCCTCGTCGTTCCTCGCAAGCGCCGGGCAACGAAACCCACCGCGGCATCGCGCGAGCAACGTCTGAACGAGAAAAAGCGCCGCGGCGAACGCAAACGCGATCGTCGCCGCAATTTCGACGACTGAGTTCCTTCGGCTTCGGGCCGGCGCGTGGCTGGCTGTCGTCGCCCCTGATCGGAGTTCGACAACAAACTGGCCGGAATTCTCCCCTTTGTTGCGTATCAGGAGCGAAAGGCCGCGTGCCGGCCGACTCTGGTCGCCGCCGACAGAGATGGCTCGTCGAGCGAGATGGGACGTTGGTCCTGCTTGATGATTGCCGGCCGCAGCCGCTGCATGTTCTCACCGCTCCGTCACGCGAAAAAGCGGCAGGTTTGCGAACTTCGCGATGTCGCGGAGGGTTTACGCAAGGCAAGCTCAACGTGTACCCTTGAGCGGTGGGAGTTGGACCTGGTGGAATAGGCGCGACGCGGGACTCGCTGTGTAAGGGAAAAACGACGCGCGAGTGTCTCTCCTTCTGCCAGGCGAAATCAAGATCAGGGCTGATGAGGCACGTCACTTGCCGCCTCCACGGGTGCGCCAGATGCGGAGCTCATTACCCCAGTAGTCTGGCACTTCTTTCAGCTGCGGCTCGTCCGCGAGGACTCGAAATGGTTTCGCATCGCGCGCGTTGGGCAGCCCGCTCGGCATCGCTGCTCGTCGTCTCGCTCACTCTCGCCGGCGTGCCCGCTTCGCGAGCGAGTGCGCAATACTTTGGGCGCAATAAGGTGCAGTACGAAAAGTTCGATTGGAAAATCCTACGCTCGGATCACTTCGACAATTTCTTCTATCCCGCCGAATCGACCATCGTGCACGACGCGGGACGGCTGGCGGAGCGGTGGTACACGCGGCACTCGGACACCTTTCGTCACGCATTCGACCGGAAATCGCTGATCTTCTACGCGGATCACCCCGACTTCGAGCAGACGAACGTCATCGGTGAGCAGCTGGGCGAGGAGACGGGCGGTGTCACGGAGGGTCTGCGCACCCGTGTGATCATGCCCTTCACCGGCATCTACGCGGACAACGATCACGTCCTCGGCCACGAGCTGGTGCACGTGTTCCAATACAACATCGCCGAAGGCGCCCCGGGCGGTGGATTAGCGCGGCTCAACGCCCTTCCCGGTTGGCTGATCGAGGGTATGGCCGAGTACTTCTCTCTCGGCCGCAACGATCCGCTCACCGCGATGTGGATGCGCGACGCGGTGATGCGGAACCGGTTTCCGACCATCAAGCAGCTCACGTCGGACCCGCGATTCTTCCCCTACCGCTACGGTCAGGCCCTCTGGGCATACGTCGGCGGCAAATGGGGCGATCGCTCGATCATCGACGTCTACCGCACGTCGCTGCGTATCGGCTGGGACGGGGCCCTCATCCGCGTCCTCGGCATCAACGACGATTCACTCTCGAAGGAGTGGGCCGCGGCGAATCGCGCGATGTATCTCCCGCAGATCGCCGGTCGCACGAAGCCGGATTCCGAAGGACACACGGTCATCGGTCTCGGAAAGAAGCTCAGCGAACAGCAGAACACGTCGCCGTCGGTGAGTCCGGATGGGAATTATCTGGCGTTCGTCACGCAGCGAAATCTCTTCACCACGGACATCTACATCGCCGACGCGCATACGGGCCGCTTGATCAAGAAGCTCGGTGGACCCGAGAGCGACCCGCACTTCGACGCGATCAGCTTCATCAACTCGTCAGGCGACTGGTCACCGGACGCCAGCAAGTTCGCGTTCATCGTATTCGCCAACGGCAACAACGAGATCGCGGTGCTCGACACGCGAACGACGAATGTCGAAAAGCGAATCAAGCTTCCCGGCGTCGGCGCGATCAGCCACGTGTCGTGGTCGCCGGACGGCCGAACGCTGGCGGTGTCGGGGCAGCACGGCGGTATGGGCGATCTCTTCCTGCTCGATCTCCAAACGGAGCAGGTCCGCGAGCTGACAAACGACCGTTACGCCGAGATCCAGCCGGCGTGGTCGCCGGACGGTCGGATGATCGCATTCGCGACCGATCGCGGTCCCGAGACCGATTTCAACACGATGAAGTTTTCGCCGCTGCAGATCGCGACGATCGATGTGGCGTCCGGGCAGGTCAAGGTTTACTCGCCATTTCCGCGTGCGAAGCACAGCATCAATCCGCAGTGGACGCCTGACGGCCGCGAGCTGTATTTCGTCTCGGATCCGGATGGAATTCCGAACATCTACCGCCTGAATCTCGCGACGAACGACGTTAGGCGCGTGACGAACAGTGCGACTGGCGTGAGCGGCATCACGTCGATCTCGCCGACATTGACCGTCGCGCAGAAGACAGGTCGCGTGCTGTTCACGGTATTTGAGGCGCAGGGGTTCACCATTCGCGCGCTCGAGCCGAGCGAGGCGACAGGTCAACCTGCCGTCATCACGGATGGCGCCGCGGTTCTCGCAGGCAGTGAGCTTCCTCCAGGCGACGTCACTCGAAGTCTGGTCATGACGTACCTCGCCGATCCCATCGACGGCTTGGTGTCGGGCACGGATTTCCGCGTCACCCCGTATCGCGCGTCGTTCCAGCTCGACGCGCTCGGCCAGCCCTCAGTTGGCGTGGTTGCCGGTGGTCCATTTGGAACGGGCGTTGCCGGCGGCGTGTCTGCCTTCTTCGGCGATCAGCTCAGCGATCAAACGATCGCGACGGCGATTCAAGCCAACGGTACGGTGAGAGACATCGGCGGCGCGGTCTACTATACGAACTTGCGAAACCGGTGGAATTACGGCGCGGGGCTGGAGCACGTGCCCTATCTCACAGGGGGCGTCTTCTACGATACCGCGACGGTGGGCGGAGTGAACTGCTTCTGCCAGGTGGACCAGGTTCTGGAGCGCATCTACATCGATCAAGCGTCGGTCTTCTCGCAGTATCCGTTCAGTCAGACGCGTCGCGTGGAGTTCAACCTGTCGTTGACGCGACTTGGGTTCCAGGCAGAGGTGGATCGACTCTTCACCGATCCAACCGGCACGCAACTCGTGGGCGAGACCCGTGAGTCCTTGCCGACGCCTCCAGCGCTCTATTACACGCAACCCGAGATCGCGATCGTCGGTGACAACTCGTTCGCCGCATACACGTCACCCGTGGAGGGACAACGATATCGGCTTTCGTATTCGCCCACTGTGGGCAACATCAGCTTCCAAACAGTTCTCGCCGATTACCGCCGCTACTTCTTTCTCCGGCCGGTGACATTTGCGTTCCGTGGGATGCACTATGGCCGCTACGGCAAGGACTCCGAGAGTGGACGGCTCTCCCCGCTCTATCTTGGTGAGGAAACGCTCATCAGAGGATATGGTTACGGATCGATCAACACACAGAGCGAGTGTCTGGTTGGCCAGAGTCAGCAGAGCTCTTGTCCGGTGTTGGACCGCATGTTCGGCAGTCGCCTTGGTGTGGTCAACGCCGAGCTGCGCATTCCATTTCTTGGATCGAATGAGTTCGGGTTGCTGAATTTCCCCTTCCTGCCCACGGAGATCGCGCCATTCCTCGACGGCGGCGTCGCGTACACGAGCAGTCAGCCGCCGGATTTCCGTCTCTCCACGAATCCATCGGATGCAGCGGCACGCGTGGCGAAGAATTGCCAGAACCAGCAGCTCGCGACGCAGAACCAGTTTGCCATAGTATGCACGGACCGCATTCCAGTGTTCAGCACCGGCATATCGGCTCGAGTCAACTTCCTTGGGTACATGATCTTCGAGGCGTACTTCGCGCACCCGTTTCAGCGGCCCGGCAAGAGTTGGGTGTGGGGATTCCAACTCGCTCCCGGATGGTAAGTTTGCTGATAGCTATCAGATCACATAGTCCATAGTTATCAGGTAGTTCGGAAGGCGGCGCGAGCTTCGCTCGCGCCGCCTTTTTCTGTTGGGCTTGTTCGATTCCAGGCTTGTCGTGTCCGACGTTGGCGTGCTTTCGACGGCCGTGACTGCGCCGTTGCGCGCACTCGCCGATGAGGTGCGTCGGATGATCGCGGGCCTAATAGAGTCGGTCCGCCAGCGTGGCCGGCCAGCAAGCAAAAAGGAGCGAGCGTAGCTCGCGCCCATCCTATTTCCTGATAACTATGGACTGTTACCTGATACCTTTTCACCTACCATTCATACAAGGCCCTGTACAGCTCCGCATTCCGTTGCACGATGCGCACGTAGTCTCTCGTTTCTGTAAACGAGATTCGCTCGGCGAAGACTTCGGGATCCTGCGTACCCGCCTTCGCGGACCAGCGCGTGACGCGCGAGCCGCCGGCGTTGTAAGCCGCGAGGACGCGCACGATGTCCGGGTACTGACGGATCGAGGATGCGAGATGCGTCACGCCCAACTCGAGATTCGCATCCGGATCGAAAAGCAGGCCGGCATCCCACAGTGGGTAGCCTAACGAACGAGCGATTTGCTGACCGACGCTCGGCATGACCTGCATCAACCCGCGCGCGCCCGCTACGGAAACGGCGCGGGGGTTGAAGCTCGACTCCTGCCGAATGATCGCGGCGACGAGCGTTGGATCGATCGAGCGGGCGCGCGCCTGGCGCACCAGCTCTTGCTGGTCGACCACGGGGTATGCGAGGCGATAGGCGCGCGCGTCACGCGTTCCGCTATCGATAATCTTCCAGGCAAGCCGAATGGACCGTGATGTCTGTCCATGCCCGCGCAGCGCGTCAGCGGTCGCGAGTAGTCGCTCTGGGGTGGTCGCGGCGCTCTCCAGTGCGTCGTACTCGAAGCGCGCCTCGGTATCCATGCCTAACTGCTCGAGCTCCGTGATGCGTCGCATCGCGCTGTCGACAGCGGGGACATGTGGAATGCGATCCGACCCAGCACTGCCTCCGGGTGCCGACCAGGGAGCCGTGTTCAGACGCTTCGCGCTCGCGCCCGCGTAATAGGAGAGGGGCTCGCGCGCGATCACATCACGCCATGCGGCGTCCGCGCGCGTCCGATCACCCGCGGCGGACCAGGCGCGGCCACTCCAATATCTGGCGGCAGTTGCCTCACTCGAGCGCGGGTACAGCGCCACGAGCGAGTCGAATCGTATTGCCGCGCCTCGATGGTCACCGCGAACGAAGTCGATGAGGGCGTCGCGAAAACGCGCATCGTCGGCGCGCGGGCTCGTTGGATACGCCTTATACAGTGAGCGGAAGAACCCCTGGGCTTCGTCGTCGTGACTGTCGTCTGTGGCGAGATCACCCAGAAGGTAGAGCGCCGAGGCAGCACCTGTCGTATCGGCGTGGTAGGTCTCTGCCGCGGCACGTAAAGCGGTCCGTGCCCCGGCACCGTTGCCGCCTAGCAAGAGCGCGCGGCCTCGCTCATATGCCGCCTGTGCCGCGAGATTCGCCGGTGCACGCACCTGCTCCAGGACTGCCGGAGCATCGCGATATCGACCGGCCTTGATCAACAGCGCGCCGTAGTCGAAACGATCCTTGGCCGTCGCCTCCGCCGCGCTCAGCCCTCTCGTGTACGCGGTGATGGCGCGAGCGACAGGGCCAGATGCGTTGAGGCTGCGTGCAATGACAAGCTCCTCGCTCGGGGTCAGCGAGGGAAACGCCTTATCGAGCACCTCCACCACCTGTCGCGCTTCGGCCATACCACTCTTCACGCGAATGAACTGGATCGCGGAATCGCGAACCGCCATGCGAGTGGTGGTATCGCCGGCCGGCCCGAGTCGCAGACGAAACGCGCTCGCCATTGCGCCCAGGCGGGCATAACGCGCCGCCGCGCCTTGGAGGTCGCCGGCTCGCTCGCGCGCTAGGGCTTCCGTCCACTCGATGCGCTCTCGCGGCACGGATCGGTGAACCGACGCGAAGAGGCGCGAACGCGCCAACGAGTCGTCGGTAACACCGGCGGCGCGCAAAGTGAGCCAATCGCCAATGTCTCGCAGCTGTTGGCTCGCGCGCTCATACGCGGCGCGGGCGCTGTCTCGTTGATTCAACCGATCGAGAGCACGCGCCAACAACACCGTACGCGTCGCCCGGTCGCGAGCGTCCGCGGCGCGCCGGACGGCCGAATCGGCGTACGCTTCGGCGGCGACGGTATCGGATCCATGCTCGAGGGCACTACGCGCGAGCAATTCGTATCCGGCACCCGCAAACTCCGTAGCGAGCCATGGTTGGCCGCGCAGCAGACGATCGACCTCGGACCAGCCTTCCCAACCGGCCGCGGCGCGCGCGCCGAGCAACAGCGCAGCCGGTGTGCGCCGGGCGGAATCGCGCAGCAAAGGCGTCAAGATGCGCGTGGCTTGCCATGCGTGCCCGCTCTGCAAAGCATGTTCGGCGGCGGCGAGGGTGGTATCCGCCGCCACTGCGCGTGTGTAGGAGGCGCTGCGTTCACTGCCGGCCACGTCGCTGGCGGAGCTCTCGGCCGAACCATCCCGACAGCGGGCCGAGAAGGCGCCGATCGTTAGGCAGCCGATGGCGATGACAGAGCGTTGGAGCGCGCCGCGGCCAGTCACAGCGAAAGAAAACAAAGCGTGCATGAGGTCATTTATATGCACACCTCATGCACGCGATTCGGGGCCACTCGCTCACAAGCGACAACTAGCCTACCGGTCGGCGGTGGCGGCGGGCTTCTCCATGAGCCAATAGGAGAACCACTGGCGAAGACGTCCCAGTCGATCGACGAGGAGCCACGGCTCCCCCGAGCGAGAGAGCTCGTGTGTGGACCGAGGGTATCGCACGAGCTCCACCGGCACACCCTGTTTCTTGAGGGCGATGAACCAGAGCTCCGCATTCCCCATCGGCGTGCGGAAATCGTCCTCCGACTGAACGATCAACGTCGGCGTCTTCACTCTCGTCACGTGCCGGATTGGGGAGAGCGTGTCGTACATCGCGAAGTTGTCCCACGGCTTGCCGTAGAACTCGAACTCCGTGAGACCCTGCGCGTCTGACGCGCCATACCAGTACGTCCAATCGCTGATCATGCGATCTGCTTCGGCGGCCTTGAAGCGGTTGGTCCGCGTCTCGACCCACGCGGTCATGAAGCCGCCATATGAGCCGCCGGTGACTCCCATACGCGTGGAATCGACGTCAGGACGCTTCGCGGCAATGTCCACCGCTTTCATGAGATCTTGATAATCTTCCGCGCCCCAGCGGCCGCGGGTGCTGAACGTGAAATCAGCGCCGTAGCCGCTCGAGCCCCGGGGATTCGTGAACAAAACGAACATGCCGGCCGCGGCGAGATTCTGAAACTCGTCGAACCAGTTTTCGCCGTATGCCGAGTGCGGGCCACCGTGGATGTAGAGAACGAGCGGATACTTCTTCCCCGGCTCATAACCATACGGCTTCATGAGCCAACCTTCGATCTCGAGGCCGCCAACGGACGGATACGTGAAGCGATCCGCGTTGGACCAGGCGATGTCCGCGTTGATCTTGTCGTTGAAGCTCGTGAGCTTTCTCTCATTGCTCCCGTCGGCGTTGGCGACGAAGAGCTCCGTGGGATGCGTGAGATCAGTGGCGACGTACGCCACCTTCGTTCCCGTCGCATCGAAGGTCGCGCCATTGATGCGCCGGCGGCCGCCCAGCACCTGCGTCATCTTCTTGCTCGCTGGATCGATGCGAATGACCGCGCTGCTGCCGCCGATCGACGTCGTCATTGCGATGCTGCCGTCGCGCAGCCATTCGATGTTATCCGGCTCGTACCGATAGGCGCCCAGGATGTTCTCGGGCGTTGCGCCAGTTGCTTGCACCACGTAGACACGCGCGCTCTTCATCCGGCCGGGTCGCCCGATGAAGGCAATGCGCTTGCTATCCGGCGACCAGGTGAGGTCCTGCTCGTCACCCGTCAGTGTGGTGACCTTGTGTGGGGCTCCGCCCCCGATCGGCACAACGAAGACGTCGACGTCGTTCCGCTCCGTCTCGTCGCGCTTTTTGTCGTAAGCCAGGCGCGCGATGGAATCCGCTTCTGCTTGAACGACCGAATCGGGACGCAGCGATGCATCGGCCACGAACGCGACCCATTGGCCATCTGGCGAAACGGTGGCGAATCGGTGCGAGTAGCGAGTGTCGGTGATGCGCCTCTTCGGCGTACCGTCGAACGCCTGCGCCCAGATCTGCGAGGGACGCCAGCGGCGCGCTTCACGAGAACCGGGAAGAAATCCCTGATCATTCGATTTGTATCGCAAATCATAGACGTGCCGCCCATCGAAACGCGCCGGATCCACCGGCTTGGTGATCGCGCCGTAAGGCGGCCGCGCCATTGGCTGCATTTTGGCGAAGGGGTCGTCGGCGCGGTGGGACGAATCGGCGCCAACCGAATCTGCGTCGCTCCACACCGCCAAGCGTCCGTCGCCAGTCACAGACGTGCCGCGCGGGAAACTCTCCTGCTGGAAGGCTTCGCCGCCGGGTTGGTCCATCCTCAGCATCCAGGTGGCGCCCTTTCCGCCCGGCCGAGTGGAGGTGAAAAGCAGGAGCTTCCCGTCCGGCGACCAGCGGGGATTGCTACTCTCCGTGCTGGGCGAGGTGAAGCGCATCGCCTCGCCGCCCGCCGTCGGGACGACCCACACCTCGCGATGATATTTGTCGTCCCTCTCGTTTATCGTCTGCACCGTAAAGGCGATGCGTCCGCCGTCAGGAGAGATGGCAGGTGTGCTCAGCGTCGCCAGCTTGTACCAATCGTTAGGCGTGAAGGCGCGCTTCGCTGGCTGCTGGCCGGCGAGGGTCGTTGCGGGTAGCGAAAGAACGGCGACGAGCGCCAGCGTCCGTCTCATGTGCGGACTCCATGTAGAGGCTGCGGGTCGGAAGAATGGTGAAAGATAAACCGCGGGTCGGCAGCTCCCGAATGGCACTCGTTGAACAGCAGAGGTGAGAGAAGAGCGACACAACCAGGAGAATACGGATTGCACGGATCGGTCGGATTGCACGGATCTGTCCCTCGGCCGATCGCGCTCCCTTCGCCACGAGCCCGGACGCTGGTCTGGGACCGGCACACCGCCGAGCTACAGCCCACCGGTCATGCTGAGCAATTCGCTTCTCTCGAGGACTGGCTCTGTGAAGGATCTGCTGTTGCTTTGGTCGCTGCTATCCGCGTTATCTGCGATTCAGCCATGGATGTCAAAAAGTGTTGCATCGACCGGTTGAGACCACCGATCCTTCGCTGCGCTCAGGATGACAAAGTTCCCTCGTGTGCGACGACCGTACTCACGCCTAGCGCTTCACGTAGGCGATCGCGCTCACTTCCACGAGGAATCCTCTCAGGACGGCCCCAACAGCCGTTCGCGTCGGATAGGGCGCGCGAAAGGTCTCTTTGTAGATGTCGTTGAACCGTCCCCAGTCATCCATGTCCGAGAGATAGGCGATGACGGAAACGACATCGTCGAGACTCGCGCCGGCAGCGGCGAGCGCTGCTTTCACGTTGGAAAGCGTCTGCCTCGTCTGCGTCTCGAAGTCCTCCGAGACCACCTTCTGTGTCTTCAGATCGACCGGCACCTGGCCGGAGATGAAGACGAAGTCGCCGGCGCGGACGGCCGGCGAATAGGCGCCAACCGGCTTGGGCACGTCACCAGGGAGAAAAGCGGGCTGCCAGGAACGAGAACCGTCTGCCATCGTGCACTCTCGCGAGAAAGGAAGTAGGATGGAGGAGTCCGAATCATCGACACGGAATTCCATTTCCGCCACGCCCATCTCCCTTCCCGTGACCGATCCCTTTCCCGAGCTCGAGACCCCAGTTCCCGTCGTCGACCTCGATTGCCTGGAGCGGAACCTGGACCGTGCCGCTCGTTATGCAGCGGAACACCATCTCGGATTGCGGCCGCATATCAAGACGCACAAGTCGCCGCGGCTCGCCGCCGAGCAGCTGAAGCGGGGAGCGATCGGCGTGACGTGTGCGACGCCATTCGAAGCGGAGGTGATGAGCGAAGTCGCGGACGACATTCTCCTCGCTTATCCGCCTGTCGGCGCTCTTCGGGCTCGTCGCGTGGCGAGTCTTCCCGAGCATGTGAAGCTCACGGTGGCGCTCGACTCCACGACGGCGGTGGACGATCTCGCCGCGGCCGCGCGCGCGGAACACCGTGAGATCGGCGTCTACGTCGAGCTCGATCTTGGCATGCACCGCGTTGGCTTGCCCGTCGTTGAGGATGCCATTGCTCTCGCGCGGCGCATTCGGGACGCGAAGCCCCTATTTTTTCGAGGCATCGCTTTCTATCCCGGTCATATTCGCGACGGCCTGGCGTCGCAGGATGCGAAGCTCGCCGCGCTCCGCACCGAGCTGGGTGAGGCATTGTCGCGCTTCGATCGTGCCGGTCTCGAATTCGACGCGGTGAGCGGCGGCTCGACACCAACGATGTGGCGCACGCACGAGCTACCGCGCGTTACGGAGTTCCGTCCCGGGACGTACATATTCAACGACCGATCGACCGCGGAAATCGGCGCCTGCGAGTGGGATGATTGCGCGCTCACGGTGCTGGCCACGGTGGTGAGCACCGCGGTGCCGGGCCAGGCGGTCATCGACGCGGGCAGCAAAGCCCTGGGGCGTGAACCCCTTCGTGGCGCCGGTGATGATGGCTTTGGCTCGCTCCTGGAGCATCCCGAAGTGGTGGTGAAAGGCATGTCCGAGGAGCACGGCATTCTCGACTTGAGCCGCACGTCGTGGCGGCCGCAGATCGGCGAACGTGTGCGCGTGATCCCGAATCACGTGTGCGTGGTGGTGCATCTGAATGACGTCGTGTTCGGCGCCCGTGGGGCGACGATCGAAACGAACTGGCCAGTGGCAGCTCGTGGCCGGGGCTACGGAGCGACGTTAGGCACGACCGCCGGCGCCTAACGTCTGTCTCGTCGGCTCAGACGCGCGCGTCGACTGCCGGTGGCGTGACGCCGCCCAGCGTGCCGACGCGCCGCGGGCCGGCGCGTCGGCGTCCGCTGTGTTTTCCAGCGGGCATCGGTGGCGCGTCGTCGCCGAAAAGCAGCACGGCGTTCTCGGGAAGCGCGGCGCGCGAGACGCGTCCGCATAACGGCGTATCGAGGCCGGCGCGCTCGGCCGCGGCGATGGCACCGGCGCTGGCGAAGAGATAGCAGCCGTCCCGCGTCGAGCTCCGACTGCGCGACGGCACGTGGAACCAGACGACCGCGCGTTCCTCGATTGTGTTACATGCGCCGGGCCGGGGCACGATGTGCGACACCAGCGAGTGACAGTAGTCCACCGCCTGGGCGACACTCTCGAAATACATTGCCAGATATGCCCCGATCGGTACTGTCATCATGCCCACACTCGCGCGCTGCGGTCACTCGTCGATGTATAACTGATTCGTCGGTTCCGAACCAGCTACCGCGGATGCTAACTCATCCGCGGCCGTGGGGGACAAGCAAGGCACGTGCCCATGGGCCAATGGCGAGTTTCGTGATTGCTCGAAACGAGAGCATGTGCGGCGTGTACATTCTTCGTAACACTTGACCTGTAGCGAGCTCTCCCGTGATCGATTTCTTCGACAACCTTGACGAGGAATTTCCGCTCGGCGACGGCACAGCCGATACGGCCGGGTCCGTCGTGTGCCCGTACTGTGGCGAGGAAAATGAGATCGCTCTCGATCCAGGCAGCGGCGAGGAGCAGGACTACGTCGAGGATTGTCAGGTGTGCTGCCAGCCATGGCGCGTGCACGTGCAATACGATGCGCAGGGCGGCGCATCGGTGCGGGTCGAGCCGGAGGCCGCCTAACGCGCGATCAGCGCTCTGACGGGCGGAGCATCAGATCGACGGCCAGCCAGAGGGCCTTCGTCGTTGGATAGAGCAGGATGGGAGAGATGATGGCCAGCACCACCGTCATCGCCGTGAGCATGTTCCATGGCGGCGTGGGCCACGTAACGATCAGCCCAACGACGAACGCGGCCACAGGCACCAGCTCCGCGGCGACGAAGTTCAGTAAGTACGCACCGTAGAAATAGTCGCTCTCCCCGCGGTCGAAGCGCAGTCCGCACGTCGGACACTCCGGTCGCGTGCGGGTGAAGCTCTCCCAAATACCTGGCGTGCCGCAGCGCGGACACCGGCGTCGAATGGCGCGTTCAATCCACCGCCAACGCTCCGGCCAGCTCGAGGGCGCGCCCGGCGCAGCCATCTAGTGCACGGGTCCCATCGCCCCGCGGCCCTTCCCCGTGCGGAAGAGAAAGAGCAATGGCAGCGAGCAAAGGAGAATCGCTCCGCTCAACACGTAAATCTTCGAGAAGGCGAGCACGCTCGCCTGCGCGTTGATCTGGCGATCGAGCACGGTGAGGGCTTGCTGATGGGCGACGGCCACACTCATCCCGCGCGCGGTGAAGGCGCGCGTCAGCTGCTCCAACCTGCCTAACGACGTAGGGTCCATCGTCGTCACGTGCTCGGTGAGGAGATGCTTCGTTTGCGTGGTGAATCGCGTCAACAGCGTCGCCATGATGGCGATGCCGAGCGATCCTCCCAGCTGGCGCGTGAGGTTGAACATCCCGGTCCCTTGCGCCAGCTCCCGCACGCGCAGCTCCGCCATCGACGCGTTCGTGAGTGGAACGAAGATGAGCCCGAGCCCAACGCCGCGCAGCAGCAGCGGCCAGAAGGTCTCTTCGGGACCACTCACGAGCGTCATCCGTGAGAGCAACCACATGGAGATGAAGAACAACACCGCGCCCACCGAGACGGTCATTCGCGCGTCGAGACGGTTTGCATTCCGCCCTACGAAGGCCATCGTCACCGCGGACGCGATCGCGCCCGGCAAGATCACCAAACCGGTTTGATTCGCGGTAAGCCCGTGCAGGCTTTGGAGGAAGATTGGGAGAACGAAGATCGACCCAAACAGCGCGAGGCCAAGCACCGCGGCGATACTCACGCCCGCGGCGAGCTGACGGCTTTTGAGCACGCGGAAGTTGATGACCGGTTCTTTCGCCGTCAGCTCACGCCAGATCAGCAGCACGAACGACACGGCGGAAACGATCGCCAAAATGGTTACGAAGCGAGACTCGAACCAATCGTAGCGCTCACCCCGTTCGAGCATCCACTGCAGCGAGCCCACGCAGAGCGCCAGGAGAAGAATTCCTTGATAGTCGATCGTATCCGACTTCTCCTGATGCGCGGCGTCGTGCACGTAAATCACCGTCATGATCGCCGCGAGGATGCCGAGCGGCACATTGATGTAGAAGATCCACGGCCAGTCGTAATTGTCGACGATCCAGCCGCCTAACGTTGGACCGATGGTCGGTCCGACCATGACGCCGACGCCGAACATCGCCTGGCCGATGCCGATCTCACTCGGCGGGAACGATTCGAAGAGCGTCGTCTGCGCCGTGGACAGCAGCGCGCCGCCGCCGATGCCCTGTATGACGCGCCAGAAGACAAGAAAGCCTAACGAGTGAGCCGCCCCACAGAAGAATGACGCCGTTACGAAGAGCAGGATCGAGCCGGTGAAGTAGCGCTTGCGGCCGAAATACGCCGAAAGCCATCCTGAGATGGGGATGACGACGACATTGGCGATGATGTAGCCGGTGGAGACCCAGGAGATCTCGTCGAGCGTCGCCCCAAGATTCCCCATCATGTGCGGAATGGCGACGTTCACGATCGACGTATCGATCAGCTCGAGCACCGCCGCGAGCGTGACGGCGATGGCGATGAGATACTTGTAGCGATAGCGGTCCACTGGAATCGCGTGGTCCGCCGTGATGACGAGGGAGCTGGGCATTTGAGGAGCTCGGTGTTCAGTGCTGGGTGTTAGGTGCTAGGTGCTCGCGAACACTCAGCACCCAGCACCCCAGCACCCGGACTGAACTTCACTAGCCTCGCTTCGGCGCGGTTGGGCAGCTCTTCGTGTCGACGTGCACGTTGACCGACATCCCTGGACGCAGTGGCCGGTCGGCGCCGAGTGGCTTCGTGATCCTGATCCGCACTGGAACGCGCTGGACCACCTTCGTGAAATTGCCCGTCGCGTTATCGGGTGGCAGGAGCGCGAACTTCGAGCCGGTCGCCGCAGCGACACTCTCCACGACCCCTTCGGCCTCCGCACCTCCATAGGCGTCCACGTCGAAGGCAACCGGTTGACCGACACAGATATCGCCCAACTGCGTCTCCTTCATGTTGGCGGTAATGAAGACGCCAGTGTCGGCCACCATCGTGAGCAGCGGCTGGCCAGCCTGAACGAGCTGCCCGACCTCCACCTGCTTGCGTGAAACGATACCTGGTGCGGGCGCAGCGACGCGTGTGTACTGCAGCTGGAGCGAAGCGTTGTCGCGAGCAGCACGCGCGGCCAACAGGCGCGCGCTCGCGAGTCGCACGCCCGCCTGCGCGTTGGCTACCGATGCCCCGGCAGCCGCCGATTGGCGCTCGAGCGCGGCGACGTTTGCATCCGCGGTTTGTGCGGCCGCCTGGGCCGCATCGAGCTGTTGCTTCGAGATGATCTGCTGCGACGCCAGACCGCGGTAGCGCTCCAGATCGGCGTGAGCCCTTTGTGCGTTCACTCGCGCGGCTTCGATCTGCGCACCGAACGACTCGTGTTGGCTCGTCGCTGCGTTGACCTGCGCTTCCGCCTGTCCCGTCGAGCTGCCAGTACCGGCCGTTGCGGTTGCGGCGGCCAGGTCGGCCTCGGCCTGGGCGAGACGAACCTGGTACTCTGACGGATCGATCATCACGAGTGTCGAGTCGGCGGCGACGTGCGAGTTGTCCTGCACGTTCACCTTCAGTACGTAGCCGCTGACCTTGGCAAGCACAGGAATCAAGTGCCCGTCGACTGCGGCGTCGTCGGTGGATTCGTGCGCGCGCCCATAACTCCACTGCTTTCCTGCCCAGATGAGCGCGATGACCACGAGGACGCCGACGATCGGAAGAATGAAGCGCCGCTTGGACGGCGCGGGGGGTTCAGGGGCTTCGACGGGACGAATCTGCTTTTCGGAGACGTCCTGTTGCATTGCAGTAGCCATGAGAGATCGGGAGGTTGAGCGTCTTTGTATTTATTGAAGCTGCGTCACCGCGCCTTCGGCGCGAGCGAGTGAAACACGGGCCTGCTGGAGCGCGGTCAGCACGTCGACGTACTGGCTGCGCGCGGCATTGAGCGTAAACGCCGCGTTGACGACTTCGAGGCTGCCAGCCACCCCAGCGCGGAAGCGCTCGCGCGCCTGCGCCACTTCCTGTTGCGCCAGCCGCAACCGCTCGTTGGATACGTTCACGGCTTCGCGGGCCGAGGAGAGGTCCAGCAACGCACTCCGTACGTCGATCGAGGCCTGTTGCTCGAGATCGCGACGGCGCACATCGATCTCGCGCGTCGCGGCTTCCTGTTCCTGGATGCGGCCTTCCCGACGGAACCCGTCGAAGATCGGGAGCGAAAACTGAATGCCATACGTGTACGTGGGGAGTAGCCGATTCGAGCCGGACTTTCCAATCGCGCCGTCATCACCGAATGCGCTGATGCTCGGCAGGCGCTCGGCGCGAATGGACGTCGCCGCGAGCCGTGCCGCTCGGAGTTGCTCGTCCAGTGCGCGCAAGTCCGGTCGATCGCGCAAAGCGCGCGCCGTCGCCGCCTGCTCATCGAGGGACAGGCCGTCGGGCACTGTGGACGAGAGCGTGTCCGTGAGCTCGAGCGGCGCGTCCAACGCGAGATTGAGATTGCGTCGCAGATCGAGCTGGGCCCGGTCGCGCTCGTTGCGCGCCGAGATCAATTGAGCGCGGACACCCGCGAGCTGCGATTGCGCGCGTGTGACGTCGAGGGCGACGCCGACACCAGCCTCGAGCTGGCTTTGCGCGATCGTGAGCAGCTCGCGCGCGAGCGCCGAATCCGCCAGCCGCGCATTCAGCTGCGCGCTGGCGCGGAGAACACGAATGTAGGCCGCGGCCGCTTGCGCGGCGGCGATGTCTCCTTGGTTCGCGACATCGGCGCGGGCGGCGTTCACCGCGGTCTGCGCCGTTCGCAACCGCGCGACGGCGCTCGGATCGAGCAAGTCAGCCTGCACGTGGCCACGGAGGTCGAGCGTGTTCACGGGCCCGAGCACTTCGCCTTCGGGATTGAAGAGTGGCGGCTGCCCCGGCGCGCTGGGCAGCGTGATACCGAAGGTGACCGAGTTGAACGTGCGGCCACTCTGCACGGCATCCGCGCTGAGCGTGGGCAGCAAGGCGGCGCGACTCTGCCTAACGCGGGCCTGGGCTTCACTCACGCGCTCCTGAGCGCCCTGGACGGCATTGCTCAACCGCGCGGCGAGACGGGCGGCGTCGCCGAGAGAGAGCCGTGTGGGCTGGCCTAACGATGGCGGCGTCGTTTGCTGCGCGCCAGCGGTCGCGGCGACGAGCGCGCCGATCGCGAAAGCAGTCGAGAAGGGAGAAGGAATGCGAGGAATCATTTCGATGAATGGGTCTCACGCCCTCGTTTCACCGGTGCTGGGCGAAGGGCGTGCAGATAAAAGTCGAGAACTTCGTCAAGCACTTGTTCATCGGTCTTGTTCGCGGTGGCCTTGAACAAATCCCGGTGATTGCACCAGAGCGCGTGCATGAGCAACATCGGGCCCAACATTCGTCCCGCGACCGTAGGATCGACGTCGCGGAACTCGCCGCCGCGAATGCCGCGCTCGACGATACCGGCGACGAGCCGCCAGACACGCTCGACGACTTCACGACCATAGAAGCGTGCGAGATCGGGAAAATTGCTGAGCTCAGCGTGGATGAGACGAAAGAGCGCGGCGAAGTCATTGGACCGCAGAAATCCCCAATAGCCACGGACGAACTGCGCGAGTGTTTCCGACGCCGACTGCTGGGTTGCGGCGGCGAGCTCACGCTCGGCGCGCTCGATCTGCGCGATGATCGTCTGGCGGATCACCTCGCGAAAGAGCTCTTCCTTGTTGGGGAAGTAGAGATAGATCGTGCCCTTGGACAGGCCGGCACGCTTGGCGATGTCGTCGAGCCGGGCCGCAGCAAGTCCGCGCTCCCCGAAGATAGCGAGCGCGGCATCGATGATCTGCCGCGGTCGCTCTTCGGGCAGACGCCGCCAACGCGGCTCCTGCGAAGAGGACGAGATCGTCATGAGGCTCTTGGTGACCGACCAGTCGGTAAGCACGCGCTGCTGATTCCAGACTTTCGCCCGGTGAACTACTGCGCGAACAAGAATAACTAACTTACGGGTCAGTAATATCGTCGATTCTGACCGCCTAGGCAAGAGACGGCGAACCTGCGCCGACGACCCTCCTGCTCCCTCGTGATCGCCTGTACGGCCAAGGGCCGACCGTTAAGCTTCCCTGCATGGCCAATTCAGCGGCTCAGCACGCACAATCTGTCCGGCTGGACAAGTGGCTCTGGGCAGCCCGCTTCTTCAAGACACGTTCATTGGCCACGGAAGCGGTCAATGGCGGCAAGGTGGAGCTGAACGGCCTGCGGCCCAAGCCGTCGAAGGACGTAAAGGTGGGCGACCAACTTCGACTTCGAGTCGGCCCATTCGTGCATGCGATCACGGTGCGCGCCTTGGGCGAACGCCGCGGACCCGCCGCAGCCGCCGCGCTGCTCTTCGAGGAGGATCCGGAGAGCATTGCGGCGCGCGAGCGACTCAGGGAACAACACCGGCTGGCGCCAGTTGCGCAGTACGAGGAGGGTGGCCGGCCGACGAAAAAAGATCGTCGCGCGATGTCCGACTTCGAAGACCGACAGCGGCGCCGCGATCGGTGAGAGCGGCAATTCGTTAGGCGCCCATGTCGGACAACGTTCGCGCGAGGTCGCCGAGCGCCGTTTGATCGATCCCGTGGCCGCCTTCGTAGCGCAGGAGCCGGTGTGGTACGCTCGCCGCGCGAAGCCGTGCTTCCTCCTCAGCCAGCCGCTCCGGCGTCACGAAGCGGTCGCGTGAGCCGATCACGAGATGCAGAGCGGGCGACGCTTTGACGTTAGGCGCCGGCCAGGTCAGCTCGGGAGGCAGCGAGCCTCCCCAAAGCACCAGATGCGCGCAACGCACGGAGCGACGCGCAACCCAACGGGCGGCGGTGGCCGCACCCTGTGAGAATCCGAGCACGATGACGCGCGGACTGACCGGATGCGCACGCAAGACATTTCGCACCGTGGCGGCCACGGCGTCGAGATACGCGACGTAATCCTCGATCTCGTTCTCGCGGTCCTCTCGCGTCATCCACGTTGCGCCAACCGGCCGGTCGGCGGCCGGCGTGCCCTCGATGCCCCCCAGATAGAAGCGGTTGAGCGCTTCGGGGGCGACGATGAGCCTCGTTCCATCATCGAGTGCAGCAAAGCTCTGGATGAAGCTCGATGCGAGCTGACCGTAGCCGTGCAGCGCGAACCAGAGCTCGCGAACGGGCACATCGAAATGGCCGAGCGTTTCATAACGCGCGGTGCGTTTGACGGCGATGACAGGAGACACGAGAAAAGCGATGGGCGGTGAAAGAAGGATCTTGCAATCTTACACCGCCCGTCGTCCATGATCGATCATCTTCATCCGCACTACTCGCCGGGTGGCCGGCCTCCGCGGCGGGGGAACCCGCGCTGCAGTGTCGGATTTCGAATTTCCTCGGGCAGCTTGTTCCACTGCTCCGGCGTGAGGATCTGTTGCGCGCTCTTGACAGCCGCGAGGTAATTGTTGCGAGCTTGCTGAAGTCGCGGCTGGATGTTGGGGAAGACCGACGCGAGGTCGGCGCCACCTTGCCCCTTCGCGAGCTGCTGCTCCACGTCGCTGATCAGCGAGTCATTCTTTGCGGTGAGGGAGTCGGCGACAACTTGGAGCTTGGCGACCTGCTCCTCGGATAGCTGAATCGTGTCCTTCAGCGCGATGATCGCCGTCACCGGGTTGGGCGCGACGCGGTTCACGATCGTACGAATATCGAAGTTGCGTCCACCGCGGCCACCGGCCGCGCCATTGCCGTTGATTCCCCGCAACGTGCCCTCGAGTAACTCGCGCTGCCGATCGGGCCCTACCTGCAATCGCGCCGATATCGCCAGCTGGAATGGCGAGCGAATCGCCGTCCGTGCTGCCGGGTTGTCTCCGAAACGGCCGTTGACGGTATAGATGAAGCGCTGATTCGTGGCGTCGAAGCCGCTGACGTAGAGCAACGTTGGATCGGCGCGATTCGGCTGGCCCCAACCCTTGAGGTTGTCCGAGCCATGCAGGAGCTGATCGAGCCCCGCCAGCGGATTGATCGCACTCACCGAAATCATCAGGCGCCGGCCAAGCAGGGCACCAAGGTCCGGCCGAATGTTAGCCTGCAAATCGACCGAGGGCGTCCAGCTGCCCATGCAACTGTTGCGACCCGCGACTTCTCCCAGCTGCTTGAGCAAACAGTCACGCGCGTCGCGCGGTCCACTCACGAGCAAACGTTGCATCCCGTTCACGAGCGCCGTGTCGGATTTGATCGCGGGATCAGCCGGGTTGAAGACGAAAGCACGATCGTTGCGCGCTCCATCACCGTTGATGTCACTACCGACACGCGGTGTGAACGGCGCGCCCGACGTGAGTCGGATAACCGACGTGAGATCGAGCCAGGGCTTCACCAACCAGGTGGTCGTTCCCACGACGGAATGCCGGCGCTCGAAGTCGCTCGTTGCCCAGGGGAAAAGGTTGGGATCACCCGCTGTCGTCGGCGAACCGAAGCCGCCACCGGCACCACCGCCACCGAAGCCGCCGGCATTGTAGAACGACGACTGATCGACGGACCGCGTGAAGGTGTACGACAGGTTCCATATGATGTCGTTCGGGGTCACGCCGTTGAATGACAGTGTGAGCTGCGCTGTCTTCGAGCGTAATCCGGACGTGACGTCGAGGACTTGCGCGTACTGTGAATACCGACGCGACGACAGAAGGCTGATGGCCCCCGTCGTCGGCACGATCGCGCTTGGATCGACGAACACGGGCCGATACCCCTCCTGGGCCAGCCCAAACCGGGGCGTCACGTCGAGGTTCAAATCGCGAACGCTGTAGAGATTCGTGCCGAGCGCCAAGGACCCGTCGAGACTGGCGCCCAAGCGCATGCTCAGGCGATGCGCCACACCTAACGACGCACGCCAGGAGCGCGGTGCACCGAAGTCCGGCTCGAACACGGTGACGCTCGGACGCTGCGTTCCAATGGTCGGACCGCCCGACGCGACTCCATTCGCGCATTCCGTTGGAATGCTCGAGGGGTCGGCGGCATACGTAGCCCAATCGGGAACAGGGACGCCGCCGCCGATGCAGATTAGCTGCGACTGGCTGTTAGGCAGTCCCGTGGCCGTGAGCGCAGACGCGAACATCGGTAGCGGGAACGTGCCACGAAATTCACCGACGCCGCCACGAATGATGTATGGCTGCGCTCCGAAACCGGCGCCGGCCGCACCGAACCCACTCGAGGCATCACCACCGCGACCCGCGCCGCCACCACCGCCACCCCGACCGCCTCCGCCGCCACCGCCAAATCCGCCCGGAAATTGGCCGCCCGCGTTGCCACCGACCATCCAGGTAAAACCGGCGCGGGGACTCGCGCTCACCTCGGCCGGGAACTTGTCCGTCCGGCGCGAGAAGAGCTGCTCGACCTCCGGATTGTACGCCGGATGCCCCTGAAAATCGGATGCTTCCACGCGGACGCCATACGTGACCTGCAGCGCCCGGCTGTGCCGCCAGGTGTCGCCGAGATAGATGGCGCTGTTGAGACCCGAGCCCGTACGCGACGTCGGCATCAGCGACCGTGTGAACATCGCCGGCTGGTTGCTCGCGAGATCGCTCAGCGAATTGAAGAGAAACGTTCCACTGCTGTTGAACGCATTGATCGATGAGAAGCTCGTGATGTTCAGAAGCGCGCCGAGCTTGAATCGATGCGCGGCATCGGACGACATCCAGGAGAATTCGTCGCTCGCCTCGAGCTGCGCATTTGCTCCGTCGGTCGGTAATCCAGAATTTCCCCCGAAGTCCAGCTGTGTCACCGCGACTGTCGTGTCACTGAAGCTCGACGTCACGTTGACGCGGCCTTCCGGATCATCGAGGTATGGATTCGCGGCATTGAGACTTCGTGAATACGTCCCACGAAGCTCGTTGAGGAAGTTTCCAAACACCGAGGACAGCGCGAGCATCCCGCCGCCACCTCCCGTGTGCTGCGTCCCGCCATGTGTTGGCAGCGCGAACGCGGATGTGCGATAGGCTTCCTGCAACGATCCCTGCCAGTTGCCGCGCAACATGAGCGAATGATCATCGTTCAGGTGGTAGTCCACACGAACCATGCCGGTGCCATTGTCGGATTGTCGGTCACTCGGGATCGACGGCACCGACAGGGGAATGCCGTATCCTCCAACGATGTCTCGGAACCGCGACGCCGAATCTGGCTGCATGCCCAGGCGCTCCAGCGTGAGCTCGTCCGCGCGAGTGATGGTTTGGAGCGGGTCGAGCCGCCGGCGTACCTGAAACGCAGCGAAGTAGAACAGCTTGTCGTGAATGATCGGACCGCCGATGCCCCCACTGAATTGATGCTGCGTGTAGCCTTGCCCGAATGTCGTGGGTGTCGATTGATCCGTCGCCCATTCGAGATGGGGATCTCGCAGCGCGTAACTGAACGACCCTGCCAGATTGTTCGTTCCGCCGCGCGTCGTCGTTGCGACCTGCCCTCCGGTGAACTGACCACGAGCGACGTCGTAGGTGTTCGTGATCACGCGCGTCTGTCGCACAGCTTCCGTGGGCACGTTCGTTCCGCCAAGAAAGCTCAATCCATCGAGGGTCACCTGGTTTTGATCCGGCCGCTGGCCAGCAACGGAGAAGCCGGACGCGGAAGAATCCGTGCCCGTGATCGCGACAACGCCAGGCGTGAGCGACGCAAGGGCGGCGAGATCGGTGGGATCGATTGGAAGACGCGTCAGCTGCTCGCCAGTGAGCGTTCGCTCAACAGATCCAGGCCCCGGACGATCGCCCTGCCCCGTGGGCGCACTACTGCGTACGACGACTGGTCCGAGCTGCGCGGCGACAGGATCGAGCTTCACGTCGGCGACGAGGCGATCCTCGTCTGCTTGTCGAGCGAGTGTGAATGCCGCCGGCGCGAAGCCGAGATAGCGAATGGCGACGCGATACGATCCGCCGCCGTCCGGAAAGAGGATGGTGTACTGGCCCTTGTCGTTCGTCGTTCGCGAGCGCGTGACGCCCGTCTCGATCGATGTCGCGTCAACACGAGCCCCGACGATCGGCTTCCCATCCGGTGAGGTGATCTTCCCCGTGATGATATCGGTCGTACTACCAACCTGCGCGAGCGCCACACGCGGCACCAGCGCGGCGCCGAGGAGCGTTACGAGTAGGAAGATGTTCGTGTACAAAGAGCGCGAGACGGACCGCGGCATATGAATTCACTCATCACATTGTCGATCGACGGCGGCTGAGACGCCGCGACCCCGTTCGACGGAGACAGGATCACCGACGTTAAGTACAGCCCGTTGCCGTTCCACGTTGGGAAGGCCGGTCACTGAGATAACGTGTAAGGCGAAGCGCGCGTTGCGGTCAGCGTCTCGGCGAGCGCGCGTTGCTCAGCGCTTCGCCTTGGGAATCACGAGCTTTTCCGCGGTGTGCGTTGGCGAGAAGCGCGCCACTTTCGTGTATGTGAGTCCGATTTGCGTCGCGCGCGCAAAGATTTCTGTATCACGCAATCCCGACGGACCCTTCCGATGTACCACCCAGATTGCACCGTCACGGGCGATGGTCTTGGCAGCCTTTACCAAGCGCTCGAGGTCCGCGAGCCGCTCGGCACCCAGAAAGATGATGTTGGAGCTCGACGCCATTCGGCCGGTCACGACACGCTCCGCACGCGCGGTCAGCTCGGCAAGGAACTCCGGGTCGTCCAGCGCCACAACCGACACGAGGTGTCCGGCTTTGACGTCGAGCTTGTCAACGCGCGATTTCGGCGATCGAATGCGCTCCGCCCATTTCGCCGCCTGATCGCCAAGCACGAACGTCGCATCGCCGCCGCTGAAGCTGACGACTAACGAACCGTCCATTTCACTCACAGCGCGAATCGACCCGAGCGGAATGGCGAGGCGGAATCGACGTTCCGCTCCGCCGGCGTCGCCGCGAAACAACAGCTCATCAGTCTCGAGAAGCGCTTTGCCTTCGTGCGCCGCGCCGTCGACGCGAAGCTGACAGCGCGCTTCGGCGCCCATCGTGTCGTCTAGTGACGCGAGGCGAGACCGCCATGCGCGACAGTGAACAGCTCGCGCTGCGTTCCCGATTTCTCGAGCAGTTCCATCGCGGTGGTGAGCTGTCGATCGGTGCGGAGCTCACGCTCCTTGGCGGCCGCCTCACCGAAGGCCAACCGAGCCACGCGGTGCTCCAGCTCGCGAGCGAACAGGCGCGTCGCTGCGTTCTGGAACTTGGGCTCAATCGTGACGCCTTGCGCCGCCAGTCGGCGAGTGAGCTCCGTCGTCCATTCCGGCGCCGGAGTGAAGTCGCGCTTGACGGCCTTCTTCAGCTCGAACGCGTAGCTATCGAGCGCGCTCTGAACGATCTGCGCCTTGGGTGCGATGGCGCGAAGGAACTGTTGCTCGATCGTTGAAAGCGTATCGTCAGTGACGATGAGATCCGGCGAGATTCCGCCGCCTCCATACACGGTGCGTCCAGCGTCTGACTTGAATGCCGGTCGCGTTTTGCGCGCAGAGTCCGTCTCGAGCGAATCCGGATGGGTCTCGACGAAACGACCATCTGGCAGCAGCTTTCGATCGCGGTGAATGGACCGTCCGCTTGGCGTGTACCACTTACCCGTCGTCATCTTCAGGAAGTAGCCACCATCCAGCGGGAAGACGGACTGCACGAGGCCTTTGCCGAAGCTCGTCGTACCTACGATCAGCGCGCGATCGTGATCCTGTAATGCGCCGGCGACGATCTCCGTCGCGGAAGCCGATGATCCGTCGACGAGCACGACGAGGGGAATGCTCGTCGCCAGATGCGGCCCCCGTGCACGAGCGACTTCCGTGGGCGTGTTGCGCGCGCGCACGCTCACGATCTCCTGACCGTCCTGCAAGAACAGACCGCTTACCGCGAGCGCCTGATCGACGATGCCGCCCCCATTGTCACGCATGTCGAGCACGACTCCCTTCGCACCCTGCTGCTCGAGCTTCTCCACCGAAGCAGCGACTTCCTCGGCGGCATTCTCGTTGTAGGTCTGGAGCGGGATGTAACCGATCTGCTTGTCGAACAGGCCCGTATATGCGACCGCCGGAATGTGTACCACGGCGCGCGTGAAGCGGAGCTTGATCGGCTCCGTGACTCCCGGTCGAGAATAGGTGACAGCGACCTGCGAACCAGGGTTGCCGCGCAGCTTCTCCGAGACCTTGTCGATCTCCAAGCCGTGTGTGGAGATGCCGTCGATGGCAAGGATTCGGTCGCCTTCCTGGACGCCTGCCTCAGCCGCGGGCGTGTTGGGGAAGACGCGCTGCACGCTGACATCGGCACCGGGCTGCTGCTCCAGCAACATGCCCGTGCCGCCGTAGCGGCCATTCGTGCTGCGATTGAAGCCCTCGCTCTCTTTCGGAGTGAGCAGCTCGCTGTACGGATCATTGAGCTCGCGGACCATACCGCGCGCTGCCTTCTCCAATACCTGTCCATCCTTGAGCGAATCGACGTACCGAGTCTCGATGAGCGTGCGCACTTGATCGAAGAGTCGTGCGCTGGAGCGCGTCGCTGGCTCCTGGAGGAGGAAGCCACCGGCAACGATCGGAACCAGGAGCAGCGTCGTAACAGCCGCTGTTCTCATTCGGGACATCGCTTTTCGGGAGGAAGTGAGGAGAACGAGCTACAAGTCAGGAGTTCGGGCCAGCGGCCGTGCGAGACTGCACGAGTTGCGAGCACGGATGACGCACGCGTGAGGGGGCACGCGCCTCGTCGATCTGGGCCGGTGTCGTGGTCCGCTCATTCGCGTATAACACGCGGCCATTCTTCGTGCGCACGGCAATTCGCCGTTGCGTAAGAATATCCGGTGTTTGAATGGGCGCGTCAGCGCCGTCGATGGCGGGGGGCACCGGCAGCATGCCTCCGTAGCCATACACATGGCGCGTCGAGTCTGTTGGGACGTTCGTGCCGGTGATTACCAGAAAACCAAAGGCACAAACGCTTGGAAGGAATCGGGTCGACGCAAACATGCCCACGCTCCTCAAAGGCGATGACAGCTCGCCGGGTTGCTAAATTACGACTCGGCCCACGGGATTGCAACGCGAAGTTCGATCGCGTATTCCGTTGGTGTACTCGGGTTTACGGATCGCTAACACTCCGTGTTTCGCGGGTCCGGCCACACTTCTACGGTTCGTCCCCCTCAACGGACGGCTTGCAGCTTCCAAAGACCGTTCAGCATGTCTGACGCGTAAAGCTGTCCCTGGACATACTGCACACCCCACACATAGACCGGGGGCGCTCCGCCTGAGAGTCCCTTCCCAACTTCCCGACCCATTGCCGCCAGATCGCATCGGACAAGGGCCCCCGTGACTACTTGCTGCGCCGGCGCGCAGGTCTCGAGATCACCGCGCACATCGAGCGCCCGGACGCCGGCGTTGTAGTACGCGGCGTACAAAATCCCATTCGTCTCGTCCACCGAGAAGTTGTGCGTTCCCGCCCCGGGAACGTGATAGAAGGCGACCTCGCGCGGGTGCGTCAGATCGGACACGTCGAGGACGTGAATGTCGCCCGCCGAGCTCACGCCAAGCTGTGCCGGTGCCGATTCCTCGCCAACGAATGCATAACGAGACCCACTCATCACATCGCGCAACCACCAGATGTTGTGCGCGTCTCCGCCGAGCGTCGCGACGGAGCCGATGACGACCGGCGCGCTTGGCGTGCCGCCATGTCCACCGCCGCCGAGATCCCAAATCTCGATTCCTGCATTCCAGAGCGCGACGAAGAGCAACCCGTCGCGTAGAAAGGTATCGTGCGCGAACGGCGCGGTGGTCGGCACCGATTTCACGAAGATCTGTTGCGGATTCGTGGGGTCGCCGAGGTCGACGATCACGATCTTCGATTCCGGAGTTGGCGCGCCGCTCAACGCGTCTATGGCCAGGAATGCATACAGATGGCCGGCGACGCGCCCGACTTCAGCGGTGTGCACGCCGTTGAATGTCTCCGGTGTTGCGAGTCGTGCGACCTGACGCGGATGCCGAGGATCGGCGAGGTCGAAGATCACGAGCGATCCGTTCGTGCGCTCAGTCGCGACGACGAGCCATTTGCCGTCGTCGGTGATTGCGACATCGCCTAACGTCGATGCGCCACTCACGATCGCCGAGTCGACGAGCACTGGTTGCGCCCCGCTCACGCGCCAAACGGCGACCATGTTTCCCTGCGCGGCGCGAAAGCCCCACGTCGTGGTGTAGGCGATGGAATCGCGAACGGCCAGCTCGGCGGTGAAGCGGCTATCGATCAGCCCGCAGCCAGTAACACCAAGGGACCCACCGCTCACTGCGCTGGCCGTCAGAGAACATGACGCGTGCGTGCTGCTCCCAGTGCCGCGATCGAGCACGCACGCCGAGAGGAGAAGAACGAAGAGGAGAGTCGAGCTGCCGGTTCGGATCATGAGAAACAACGATTCCTGTCGGACATGTCGTGGTGGATGAAATGCGCGGGAGCCAGCGGCGATCCTACACCGTAGCGTCCCATTCGGCCGTGGTCGTGACCGAATCTGACTCGCATACCGGTCGCGGCGCGCCACATCTGGGACGAGCCGTAGAACAGCACCGGGTCGAATAACGCCGCGCTCGTACGATCCGCCGTGATGCGCGCCACTTCGACGAAGGGACTCGCGGAGAAGATGCGCGCGTCGATCGCGGGCGTGGTGACCGCCCCCGTCACCGTCGTCCAGCGCGTAATGCCGAGAATGCTGAGATCTGTGGCCGGCCGGGCCGAACGAAAGAGATCGAGAAGGCGCTCTTCCTCGGGTCGGTCGCTGCGTTCCAAGCGAGCGGCAATGCCGAAGCCTAGGCGACAAAGTGCTCCTTCGGCGAGCGCCGCGTTGAAGGTGTAGAGCGGCCGGCCGCGATCAACGTCCGTGGTGCGTGCGATCTCTATTAATGCATAACGAGCAACTGTGCCGCCACTCCTCGCCATTCGTAACGCCCCATGGAGCTTTCGCTGATCGAGACCTTGGCCGGCGCGAAACTCGGGGGATTTGACATTTGCGTAACTCCCAGACAGCTCGAAGTCGGACAGCGCGGACGCGACGCGCTGGCCGAAGAGCGTGCCCCGCATCGACCAGGAATCGCCGAACCGGGTCCAGAGATTCAATGTCGAGGGATCGGCGGGCTCGTCACCGCCGAAGATCGATCCTTCGACGGCGAGCGGACCGACGGCAGCTGCGCCGACGACAGTGAGGCGCTCGAGAATTTGGGCGAAATGATGATCGACTGGATAGGAAACGAACGGACGCGACATGGGGTCGTCGCTCCCAAATGGCACAAAGCCTCGTCCAGCGTACAGTGACGCATCGACTCCGTGGACGTGCCATGCGGTGCCCGCCATCAGCTCGTGCACATACGCATGCGGATGCCGGCGATCCACGTAGCCTTCGCCCCATTCGCCGAGATCGAGCTCACCGCGGCGCAAGGTCGCACCCTCGAGGTTGAACATTCCCGTCGCTTGCAGCCAACCAACATGCAAGTTCACCGCGAGGATCGGCTGCGTGAGATAGGCTTCAGTGAGCTCGCGATTTCCCGGTGTATTGGACGCGTTCGTCACGAGGCCAATCGCACCCGCGCCGACGGCAAGGCTGGCGTGTTCCTGCGCCGCCGAGACACCACCGAGTGAGAGGAGAGCAAGTGAGATCGCGGCTGCTCGGCGGAGCGCCGAACGATGTTTCGCGGCTCCGTTCACGACTGGGTCATGTCAGATTACAGCGATGACTCACGCGACCCGCGACGACGAACCGCTCGGCACGCTGTTGGCTCTCGATGCGCATGGCGCGCCGGAGAGCGAGCTGCGTGCGACGATCGTGCTCGCGCTGCCCGTGGTGCTCGTGCAGGTCGGGATGATGTTCATGGGCGTGATCGACACCGTGATGGTCGGGCATGTGTCCGCGACCGTCCTCGCCGCGGTGGCACTCGGGAATCTCTATTTCTTCAATGCTATCGTGCTGTCGAACGGCACGCTCATGGCTCTCGATCCGGTGATCGCGCAAGCGGTTGGCGCCCGGGACATGGACGCGGTGAGCCGCGCGATGCAACGCGGATTGGTGTTGGCGGTGGGATTGAGCTTCGTCACGGCGCTCCTCATTCTGCCCGCTCATGCCCTGCTTCTTCTCACCAAACAACAGCCCGAGATCATTCCCGACACCACAGCCTATCTCCGCATATCAATCCCTGGTGCACTGCCATTTCTCCTGTTCGTCGTGTTTCGGCAAACGCTTCAGGCACTTCATCGCGTGGCTCCGATCGTGTGGGCGATCGTGGGCGCGAATCTCACGAACGCCGGCTTGAACTGGGTGTTCGTCTATGGACACCTTGGCAGCCCGGCGCTCGGTGCCGCCGGGAGCGCGATCGCCACGCTCGTAAGCCGATGGCTGATGGCGATTGCGTTGCTCGCCTTTGCCTGGCCGGCGCTGCGGCCTCACCTCCTGCCGCTACGACACGACGCGTGGCTGGCGCTTCCAATGTGGCGCCTCTTGCAGTTGGGTATTCCCGTTGGTCTGCAGCAGCTCCTCGAGTCGGGAGCGTTCGGCGCGATTGGCCTGATGATGGGCATGCTCGGCACGAAGGAGATGGCTGGACATCAGATCGCGATCACACTCGCCGCATTGACGTTCATGGTCCCGTTAGGCGTGGCCGCGGCGGCGGCAGTTCGGGTTGGCCATGCGATTGGCGCACGCGATCAGGCGCGAGCACGACTCGCGGCACGTGCCGCATTCATTTGCGGGATGGGTTTCATGGCGATCACCGCGCTGCTCTTTCTCGGGATACCGCGTCTCCTCGCTGGCCTCTTCACAACCGATACGGGAGTAATCGCGGTGGCGGGTGTTCTGATTCCCGTAGCGGGCGTCTTTCAAATCTTCGATGGCGCCCAGGCGGTTGGTGCCGGTGTTCTTCGAGGCCTCGGTGATACGCGGGCGCCGCTGATCGGAATGATCGCGGGCTATTGGCTCATCGGATTGCCAGTGAGTCTGCTGTTAGGCTTCCACACGCCGCTGCGGGCCGCGGGGCTTTGGTGGGGCTTTGTCGCCTCTCTCGGGATCGTGGCCATCTTTCTCGCGTGGAGGATTCGCGTTCTCTTTCGTCGAGACATCCGGCGCATCGCCGTTGACTAACGGCTATCGGCGCCGGCAAGAAGAAGGTCGATCGCCTCACGCGCCGCATTGAATCGCTCGTCCGCGTCGCCGCGAATGAGGACGAATGGAGTGCCGGATTTCTCGACGGCCTCGCGGAAAAGCGCATGCATCTCCGGTCTCATGTGGCCCCGATCCCTCTGGGGATCCGGGACCCATGGCAGATCGATGTCGAGGAGCAAATAGAGATCGGGCCGCCGCTCGCACGCCGCGTCGTCCAGCCAGCGCGGGGAGTGCCCGTAATAGTGCACGCTATACACGCGGGTGCTGAGAAGATCCGTGTCGAGGATGAGCACACACTCATTGCGCGCATCGGCTGTCGCGAGCGCTTCGTCCTCACGCACCCACTGCCCGCGCGCGATCGGCTCGCAATCGGAGAGCTCGAGTGCACCTCCTTTCTGAGCCGCGTAATCGCGAACGAACTCCGGCACCCAGGACACACCGTAGTACTCCGCCAGTCGTTTGGCGAGCGTCGTTTTCCCCGTCGACTCCGAGCCGATGAGGACGACGCGCTTCACGCGGGGAGCGGCTCGATCAGACCATGCGCTCGATAGCTCCGCCACCAGGCGCGCAGGCCAACGACCGCGAGCACGAGAAAGAGCGCGTACAAGGCGGCCGTGACGGGCAGCTTCTTGTAGACATACATCGGTACGTAGGCAATGTCGGCCACGATCCAGAGAATCCAGTTCTCGAGGATTTTGCGCGTCATCATCCACTGCGCCACGAGGCTGATAGTCGTTAGGCACGAATCCACGTACGGCAAGGCGACGCCGGGCAGCGTTGCCGTGTAGCGCGCGAGCGCGAACCAGAAGACCAACGCGACAGGCAGCGTGAGAGCCCATTCACGCATCGTGGCGCGGGAGACGGTGAGCTTCGTGCGATCGTGTCCCCCGTAGAGCCACTCGTACCAGCCATAGATCGAGAGCACCAGATAGACGACCTGGAGGCCCATATCGGAGTAGAGTCCGGCGCGCCGGAATACAATGATGTACAAACCGACGTTCACGATAGCCGTCGGCCAACTCCAGATGTTCTCACGAGCGCTGAGATAAACGCTCACCGCGCCAGCGATGGCGGCAATCCACTCGAGCGTGCTCACGAGCGAATGATATCGACGAACGAGGCTCGATTCCTAGGGACCGCTTCGACCTGAAGCCAAAGAGTTGCTCGGCTCCTCGTCTCGATCCGACCCCGCAATGGAGCGTTCGTACACCGCCAGCACATGGTGACGGCTGATGACACCGAGCACCCGACCGTCGGCCGGATTTACGACGGGCAACGCGCTCATTCCGCGGACGCCCATTCGCCGCATCGCATCGAGGAGTGTCTCGTTAGGCGACACGGTCTCACTCGGACGTGCGAGGTCGATGGCGAGGACCACCGATGACAGGTTGCGGTAGTCCTTCGCGACACGCCCAAGGTCCGCCAGGTCGATGATTCCGCACAGTCGATGATCATCGTCGACGACCGGAAAGACCAGCTGATCGTCATGTCCAAGTCGATCGACGAGAACGCCCACCGACTCCTGCTCGCCGAGAATGTGGGCATTGGCGTCGTACGCGTCGCGAACGCGTTGATTGGAGAGCAGCGTCTCGTCGGTACCGTGCTCGATCCGCTCCCCACGGCGCCGCAGCCAACCGCTGTACAACGAATCCGGCTCGAGCCGCCGCGCCACGAGATACGAGATGACGGTGGCGAGCATGAGCGGCAGCATCAGCGCGTAATCGTTCGTCATCTCGAACACGAGCAGGATACCAGTGATCGGTGCATGCGTCGAGGCGGCGACGAGGGCGCCCATGCCGACGATGGCGTATGCTTCGGGGCGAATTGAGGCGTTAGGCAGCAGCTGGGCAAGCGCAACGCCGAAGGCGCCCCCAGTCGCGGCGCCCACGTAGAGCGACGGAGTAAAGAGCCCGCCCGACCCGCCGGTGTTCAAGGTGATCGACGTGGCGAGAATCGATCCAAGCGCCAGCGCGCCGAGCGCGTACCACGGCATGCGTCCGAACACCTCCAGCCTAACGGAGAGGTGGCCATAGCCGACGAGCAGCCCGTGCGACGCAACGACGAGCAGCCCCACGAGCGCGCCACCGACGAGAGGAGTGACCCAACGCGGTAGCGTTAGGCGCTTGACGACGCTCTCCGCCCCGAAGAAGACGCGCACGAAAAGCGCGGCGACCGCGCCCGTCAACACGCCGAGCAATGGGAAGAACAGGAAGACTTCGCGCGTCAGCCCGTAGCTGTACTCGACCGGGATGGGAAACGCTGGGTGATTCCCGAATACCGCCCGCGAGATGACGGCCGCCATCACACTCGCCACCACCACCGGAGGGAACGCCGTGACGGCGAGCGATCCGAGAATCTCCTCGAGCGCGAAAAAAGCGCCCGCGATCGGCGCATTGAACGCCGCCGAAATCGCGGCCCCCGCGCCCGCGCCCACCAGGACGCGCAAGCGCTCCGCGCTGAAACCGAAGCTTCGTCCAACGAGCGATCCAATCGCACTGCCGAAAACGACGACCGGACCCTCACTACCCGCCGATCCGCCAGCGCCGATCGTGATCGCGCTCGCTGCCGTGCGCGCCAGCGCTGGTCGCAGCTTGATGATTCCTCCGCGGCGAACCACCGCGAGCTGCACGTCGGGAACGTTCATGCCATCGTGGCCGCGCCCGACGTACCGCATGAACCAATAGGCCGTTGCGATGCCGGCGGCGGTCACGACCGGGCGATACGCGTACTGAGCGCCTGCGGGCCAGAGCTCGATTGGCAGGCGATAAAAGAGAGCGAATGCGAGATCGATCGACTTATAGAATGCAGCGACACCAAGCGCGCTGAAGACGCCGATGGCCAAAGAGAAAGCGATGAGAATCGCGTTCTCGCTCAGCTCGAGCGCGTTGAACCAGCCGACGAATCGCTGCCAGCGGGACAACTCGGCGATGGCCTTCGCCTGCGGTTCCATGGCCAGCAAATATAGGGATCTGGATGTTCTTCTGAGATTTCGATCGGGAGCGCTGACGGTGTATCCTCAGGGATCATGCGCGTCCTTCCGGTGAATCCCATGGCGCCGGAGCAGCCGGCGATCGACGAGGCCGCGGCGATATTACGTCGCGGCGGACTCGTCGCCTTCCCAACGGAGACGGTGTACGGCCTGGGCGCCCACGCACTCGATGCCGCGGCGGTCGCCGGAATCTTCGCGGCAAAGGGGCGCCCGTCGTACAATCCGCTCATTGTGCATGTTCTGGACGAAAGTGCTGCGCGCGCTCTCGCAATCGAGTGGCCGGAGATCGCTTCGCGTCTCGCACGCGCCTTTTGGCCCGGTCCGTTGACCCTCGTGCTCCGAAAGCAGGATATCGTTCCCGACAATGTTACGGCGGGGCTGGGCTCTGTCGCTCTCCGTGTGCCCTCCCACCCCGTGGCGCTGGCGTTGCTGCGTGCCGCCGATGTTCCCGTAGCCGCACCCAGTGCAAATCGGTCGACCGAGCTGTCCCCGACCACGGCGCAGCACGTCGCTCGCTCGTTAGGCGACCGGGTCGATCTCGTGCTCGATGGTGGACCAACCACCGTCGGCATCGAATCCACCGTGGTGGACTTGCGTGGCCCGCGACCGATGATCCTTCGCCCCGGATTGATTGGCGCGCGCGAGCTCGAGCCCGTCGTCGGAAGGCTTGGCACCAAGAACGAGACTCATGGCGAAGCGCCTCGTGCGTCGCCTGGGATGCTCGACCGACACTACGCACCGCGAGCTCGACTCGTGCTCTTCGACATGGCAGACGCGGATCGCGCGGCCACGGAGGTTCGCCGCCTCCGCGCCGACGGTACGATCGTGGGCGCCATCGTCATGCGCGCGGAGCTGCCTGGGGGCACCGACGTGGTACGGATGCCTCGCGACCCCGGCGGGTATGCACAACGTCTCTACGCCGCTCTCCACGAGGTAGACGATCGCGGTGCCGGCGTCGTTTTCGTCGAGCGAGTGCCTAACGGCGACGCATGGAATGGCGTTCGCGATCGTCTCGAGCGCGCCACCAGACCAGCGGAGTGAGACGAGATCCTTAGGGGAGTCGTCGCGCCTTGAGCGGCGGCCGCTTTCGCTTGGTTCGGTCTTGAACGCCAATGGTGTTCTGTGTCGTGAGGCGACTGATGAGTTTGTGCAAAGGGTCAATGCCGGCGCGTGAGGGGAGCGCCGTCGTCGTGAGCACGATATGCTGCGTGCTGTCTCGAATGAGTTGTTTCCCGAGCGAGATCGACACACCATCCTTGTCCGGCCTACGCTCGCCGCGCACCGGCCGGCGATAGACACCAATATCCACCCAGTCGTGCATGGTGATCGGCGTCTCCGCCCCAAGGCTGTCGGCGCGCAGTTTCTTCGACGTCACATACAGATCCAGGCGATAACCGCCGCTCGGATTGTCGGTCGCGATCGCGGAGTCGGCCTTCAACTCGTAGAGTGTGATCGTCTCGAACATGTCCTTGATGAGGTAGCGCAGGGAATCTGGGGTCGCGGAGCGCAGTGAGTCCACCAGCTCCAACGATGTCGGATAGGGCGGCCCCCGAAACTTCTCCGCGTTGAGAAAGCCGCGAATGGCGGCATTCATCTTCGCTTCGCCGATGTAGTCACGCAGGGCGTACATCACCAGCGAGCCCTTGCGGTAGTGGATGTAGTCCTGATTCTCGTTGAGTGCGAGCGGCAGCTCCCGTTTCCGTTCGGTGCTGCGACCCACCAGATACCGATCGAGCTCGTACTCGAGGAAGCGGCGCATACTCGCGGCCCCATACTCCTTCTCCATCACCATCAGTGCCGAATACTGGGCGAGGGTCTCCGACAGCAGCGTCGCACCACGCGCGTTCGCGCCGATCACCTGATGGGCCCACCACTGATGCGCCACTTCGTGCGCGGTCACGTAAAACGGATAGTCGATGTCATCCGGTTTTTCGACGCGCGCCACAAAGCCAATCGCTTCGGAGTACGGGATCGTATTCGGCAGTGACTGAGCGAACGTGGCGTACCGCGGGAACTCGACGATACGTACCTGATGATGTTGATACGGTCCGAAGTTTTGCGTGTAGTAGTCGAGCGATTTCTTTACCGCGGATATCATCCGCTCCACGTTCCAACGATGAGCGGGGTGATAGTACACGACGATGTCGACGACCTTGCCATCGACTGACGTCCACTTATCGAACGCCGTTGCATAACGAGCCGATTGGAACGCCCACAAGTTCACGATCGGCGAGTCCATCTTGTAGTGGAAATAACGGCGGCCCCCCTCCAGCCATTCTTTCTGGAGATAACCGGAGGTAATCGCGATTTGATCGGGGGCGGTACTGACCGTGGCGTCGTAATCCAACCAGTCGGCATCCGCGCTGACATAGTTCGTGGCGCGCGCGGTGGAATCCGTGGGCGCTTTCATCCGCTGCTGCGGCGGGAGCTTCTCCTTTTTCCGATCATCGTCGTCCGCCAGCTCGGCCCGTGACTCATAACCGATACTCGGCATGAACGCACCATTCTCCACGAACGTGCCATTCGACGCGATATCGGTATTCGACACCGCGTTGCCGAAACCACGAGTGACCCGCGCGAAATCGAAATCGAGCAACAGCGAGTCGCCCGGCGCCAACGGCCGAGCAAGTTGGTGCATGTAGTACTCGTGCACCGTGTCCGCGACAATCACGCGTGACGGACGATCGAAGGAAAGCGTTTTCACGTCGAGGTCGCGGTCGAGTCGCAAATGCACGGTGTCGATTGGCACGGCGGTCTCGTTGCGGAGCACGTAATGGCCACGCACTCGCATGTCGCCGCGCTCGGGAACGAGGTCGACCTGTATCTGGACGCCGGTGATGCGCGGCTGTGGAATGCCATCGTATTTCTTGTACCGCTTCTCGTACTCGGCACGGATGTGCCGACGCTGGTTACTCGTCGTAAAGTGATTCAGGACATCGGTGTTGTAGTAGAGAAAGCCGCCGAGGCCAAGGAATGAGAGGCCGGCGAACGTGGTGACACCGCGCGCTCCCGCGCCGAAGCGCACGCGCGCGAGATGCGCGCGCCATCGCGCGTGTGTCTCCTCACCGCGCACCCACAGCAAGTTGGTGAGCACCGCGAGCAGAATCGCGAAGGCGAACCAGTACAACTTCCAATACACGAACGGATGGGCGAATGGGCCCCACCGATTCATGTCGGAGTACTGGAGACCGCCGTCGGAACCGTACTGATAGAGATTCCGCTCGAAACCGAATTGGCCGAGCAGTGGCAAGCCGATGAATAGGACGAAAACGATCAGGTGGCCCAGATACTTGTGGTTCACAATGACGTGAACCGCCATGGCGAGAACGGCGAGAAGCAAAAGATCGAGCAGGCGAAAGCCGAACAGGGCCTCCAAGTACAGGGGAATCTCGAAGTGGGTGTAGCCGCTGAACGCTTGGGTCGCGATGCCGGTCAGCATAACGACCACGAGCAGGAGCACCAGCACTGCCATCAGCGCCGTGAATTTCGCGGCGAATGCCGTCACGTTCGGCACCGGCATCGTGTCGGCAATCTGCCCCATCTTCACGTCGCGCTCAGCCCAGACCAACTCACCGGCGTAAAACGCGATGATCACGAGGAGGAAGAGCCCGAAGCTGCCGTTCAGGATCTCCACCATCTTGTAGGTCACCGGCCACGTTTCCGTCCCGTAGATCTTTCCGATCTGCTGAACGACCAAGAGCATGTAGAGGATGCCCGCTCCGGTGATCGCATAGAAATACGGATTGCGCACGACTCGCCAGAACGAGCGCGTAGTCATCGACCAGAACTGAATCAGCCGCCCGCGCACATCGAAATGACGCGCGGCCACGGGTAGATCGACGGTGCGCACGGGCCGTGGAACGGGCGCAAGCGCCTCCTGCGCCGGCCTTGCGGTCGCAGCCTTCGCATGTGGGTCCGACGCGGCGTACGAAAAGCGGAACCGGAGGTAAGCCGCCGCGAATACGGCGAGACCAGCGACGATCCAGATGGCGCGGTTCGCGCCAAGAGCACCCGTAAGCGGGACGTAGCGAGAATTTCGATCGGCGATGGGCCAGTATTCCGTAACGACCTGTGAAGCGCGAATGCCGAATGGATCGAGCAGTGCACCGGTGTACTTGTCCGTGAGGTCGGAAAGCAACTGACCACCCATCAAATAGCCGAGCAGGAGCAACACGCCGCCGACGTAGTTAGGCACCATCTGCCTCGTCACGGCTGGAAGCGCGAAAAAGATCGACGCCGTGAAGAGCAGGTTCGGCAGAACCAGCGTGCAAAACGGCTGCAGGTACGCCCAGAGGTGGAATGGCCCGAACTTGTCCGCCTTCACCCACGGCGTTTTCGACGCGAGGATGAGACCGACCACGATGCCGAGCAGGATGATCGCGTTGACGACGAGCGTTCCTAGGAACCGACCCCCGAGGAATGCGGGCTTCGAGATCGGTGTCGTATAAACCAGCGACTCCATGCGTGCATCGTAGTCCCGATAGATGGCATTGCCGGCAACGGCAGCAACGATCGACATGCCACACAAGGCGATCGTCGGCAACAAGGACGCGAGAGCAAACGGCGCATTGGCGAGAATCTTACCGCCGCCACCAAAAACCGCAGCGGCTTCGGAAAAGGCGCCGCCCGAGAGCAGCATGAAGAGGAAGCCGATCGCCGCGTAGATGCCGAAGTAAATCCAGGTGGAGACACGGCGCAGGTAATACGCGATCTCCCACCGCAGGACCAAGAGGAATTGGCGCATTACGCCGCGCCTCCCGTTGCCGGTCCTCCGAACGCCGGCGCGGCTGCTTCGGCGTCGGCGCTGAACATGGGCGTATTCGGCGCGTGCGTGCCGCGCATCGCCGCGAAATACACGTCCTCTAAACCCGGCTCGGCGAGCTCGTAGCCCGCCTCTGGGCGGTCGCCAGAGAGCACACGGACAACGGTGCGCCCGGCGAGGAGCTTCGTCGAAAGAACGGCAAAGCGGTCCTGATGCCGTGCCAACTCGTCACGCGACACGACGCGCCGCCAAATACGACCGTGCAGGCGCGTCACCGCGGCTTGCGGATCATCCTGGAGCCGGATGCGGCCGCGGTCGATGATGGCCACCCGCGAGCAGAGCTCACTCACATCGTCTACGATATGCGTCGAAAGGATGACGATGCTGTTCTGTCCCAGCTCGGCGAGCAGGTTGAGGAAGCGTACTCGCTCCTCGGGATCCAATCCCGCCGTTGGCTCATCCACGATGATCAGTCGCGGATTGCCGAGCAGCGCTACGGCAATGCCGAATCGTTGCCGCATTCCACCAGAGAAGCCTCCAAGGAGTTTGCCGCGATCGCGCTGGAGATTCGTTTGCTCGAGCAAAGCCGTCACGAGTCGACGCCGCTCATCGCGACTCGTTATGCCTTTGAGCACGGCAAAATGGTCGAGCAGGTCCTCGGCAGTGACCTTGGGATACACGCCAAATTCCTGCGGCAGGTAGCCGAGAGTGCGTCGCACGGCCTCCTTGTCCCGCAACACGTCGAGATCGCCAAGATGGACCTGCCCGGAATCCGGCTCCTGCAGCGTCGCGATGATTCGCATCAAGGTGGACTTGCCGGCGCCATTCGGCCCGAGCAGACCAAACATGCCTGGCTCGATCGCGAGTGAAACATCATCCAAGGCGCGCGTGCCATTTGGATACGTCTTTGACAGTTGCTCGATGCGAAGCTGCATTTCGTTTCACCAGGCGACTTGCAGGGCGAGGAGCAGCTGCGTGCTGGAGGGCACCTTGCCGCTCGGAAAGGTCGAACGAATGAGATTGGCGGCGAGTCGTGTCGCGCCGCCGTCGATGAAATAATTCACGCCTCCCACTACCTCGTGCTCTGCTACGTTGGTGGGCCCCGACTCGTTATGCAGGTCGGGATCCCAGACGTCGTAGCGCGCCACGAGCTCGAGACTCGGAGCGGGGCGAACCGCGCCGAGCCCGTAATATCCCAGGCGCCGCGTGGTGCCGTCGCGGCCGCCCATCACTTCACCGCGCACGGTGAGAAGCAGCGTGCGAAATAGCGCTTCCCCTCCGGCGCGTTCGCGATGCTGCTCCGGCACCGGTCCTCCTTCGAAGCCACCAGAGGCGCCGAATTGGAGATTCTGAAGCATCGGCAAGCGAAGCGCGATGCGGCCGATCGCGGCCTTCTGATCGTTCTGGTCGGTGTTGTTCTGACTTTCTCCCATCTCGTTGAACAATCCGACTTGGTAATCGATGTTTCCCGCCGCGACAGTGCCGCGTGCGGCAGCGCCGACGTCGCGCACGTCGCCAAGCCCGCCACCGCGATTACGCTCGGCGATGAACATCGCGCGCTCGATGGTCTCGATCTGGCTCGCCGCGATGATCCCCTCGAGTGAGAGAGGAATTACCTGCTGGCCGACATCCAGACGCACCGCGGGCACGATCGCCACGTTGATGGATGCTTCCTGAAGAATCCGCGTTCGCTCATCGAGAGTAACGTCCTTGAGCGCCGTGGAGTCGTTGACCGTGGTGGTGGTCTTCGCGAGCGTCAACAGCTTGGCGCCGTCGAACGAGAGGCGCCAACGGACACGGGGCGAGATGATACCGCTGAACCGCACATCGGCTCTGCGGATGCGGTAGCTGTCGTGCGGTGTGGTGATGGTGTGTCCATCGTAGTACCACACCTGCAGCAAGCCGTCGATTTGTACCGCGGGCGCTTCCTGCGCCGGCGGTTTATCGGCTTTGCTCGCGGTCGAAGCGGTGTCCTGCGCGCCCAGTGCCGCCGCGGAAAGGAGGAGGGCGGCGGCGAGCGCCGTTAGGCGGGAAGATGGCATGGACCGGTGAAGCAGGCGGTGAGGAGGCGCGAATGCTCCGGCCCCCGCTGTGTGCTGCTCGCCAGCTCCTCCTGACGCGTCCCGTCGCGTCTAGGTCTTGTGTCGGAAAATGATGCGACCGCGACTCAGGTCGTATGGCGAAACCTCGATGGTGACTCTGTCACCCTGCAGTACGCGAATGCGAAACCTTCTCATGTTGCCACCCAGAGTCGAGAGCACGGTATGCCCATTCGTCAGCAACACGCGAAATGTCGCATTCGGCAGCACCTCGGTGACCTGTCCCTCGAGTTGGATCGGCTCTTCCTTGGCCATGTCGCCTCGGCTCGCGGTTCAGCGCCGCTTAACGCTCGCGCGAGGCGCTGCGCTGGCGACGTCGCGCTGCAGCCGCCTTGAGCTGCCTCGCCTCGCTCGGCTTCACATAATGCCGCTTCTTGCGCAGGTCCTTCAGGATGCCCGACTTGGCGATGCGTCGCTTGAACACCTTGAGTGCCCAGTCCAGACGGTCGCCTTCTTCGATCTTGATCTCGATCATACCTCTCCTCTACTCAACTGGGAAATACCGAAATACCTCGGGGCCGCCCGCTACTTCGGGCGGCCCCGAGGGGGATGTGCAGGTGCTCGCGTCGTAAACGTCAGCGGCCGATCTTGACGACGTTCTCCGCCGCCGGGCCCTTCGCGCCCTGAACGATGTCGAACTCAACACGCTCGCCCTCGGCGAGCGTCTTGAACCCCTTGCCCTGAATTGCCGAATGGTGCACGAAACAGTCCTTCTGACCGTTCTCCGGTGTGATGAACCCGAAGCCTTTCGCGTCGTTGAACCACTTTACAACGCCGGTGGTACGCATTGCGCCCAGCTCCCTGTACTGTTGTGATGTCGGAGTCCGGACGCGCCGTACCTACCGACTAGATGGGCCAGCTCGCGGAAACCCGCCCCCGCGCGGACGTGCGAACAGATAAATGACGAGGGACCTGAGCGGATGTCTCCAGGTCCCTCGTGCATCCATCTGGTAGCGCGCGGTTAACGCGCGTTTTCGCTCGCCCCAAGCTAATCGACCATGTGGCAACAGGAAAGGGGCATAATCGGGTAGTGGGTAGCGGGTGCGGATGGGTTGGTGGATACGAAGAAAGCCCCGGCTGGCTCGCCGAGGCTTTCCGCCACTCCATTCTGCCTCGACCTCTACCGAATTACGGGGTCTTCTTTTTCTTGATGTCCACGTTGTTGCCGATCACGCCGCCCAGAATGCCACCCGCCGCGGCGCCAATGACCCCGCCTTTGACCTTGTTGCGGCTCGTCGTGGCGCCAAGGATGGCACCTGCGGCCGCGCCGATGGCGGCATCCCGCTTCGTGTTCTTCTGAACAGTGGTCCTCTGCGCCGGCGCGCTGCTGGTAGCGACCGATCCGTTCGACGATGACGAAGTAGTGCGGCGAGCGGGTGCGCTATAGCGCGGTGTGCTCGCGCTGCGTGGCGCCGTGGTCACCGGGGCCGGCGAGGCATAGCCACGCTCGGCGGCGGAGATGCTATCCATCCGCGCTGCATTCGTCTGGTTCGCCAAGTTCAGGTCATTCTGAAGGGCGTCGTTCTGTGGGTTGTCCTTGTGACATCCAGCCGCAGCTGTCGCAAGCGCGGCAAACATGATCATGGCTCTTCGTCTCATTGCAGTCTCCCGTTTGGGTCCACACTACAAGGGCAGGCGGTGTGCCAGCGGTCGGCCTCGTCAGACGGTTCGTGAGCGCTTCACCGATCGAGCCACGAAGTCACTGACCTGCCATATGGACGCCCTAACGAGACATCCAGCCTCAACCGTGAGACGCCACGTTCGTATCGCGATCCGCTGGCAGACTCGACGTCGCGTTAACGGACTCGTCCTTCTCCGAGGACCGCGCACGAACAAATGCCCTAATGGTGGCTTCTTCCGATTGGTCGAGTACGCGGTCGATGATGACGAGTCCTTCATCCACCGCGCTATCCGGAATCGCCCGCGCACGTCGTCGAATCAGGCGTGCGATCTCGTCGCGGAGAATGGCGTACTCGCGACGGATGTTTTCCACGCTCCACCCCAGCCGCGCGCGCTGTGCGCCATGCCGTTCGGAGACGAACCGTTGGATCTCCGTGCTATCAGCGAGGAGTGACGAGGGCATCCCCCCGCCCTCTTCAACGGTGACCAGCATGCTACCCAAATCCGCGAGAAAGCTCGGATGGTGATCGGCGAGCTGCGAGAACTTGAGTGTCTTCGCCCCCGGCATCGTATCCTCTTCGCGGATGCGGACGGTGAATGCCTCTAAAAGCGCCTCGACTTCGCGAAGGAGAATCTCCCCAAGGTCGGCCAGCCCGCGGAGGCGCGGCCCATCTGCCGCGCTGCGACGCCATTCGGGGCGCCCAGCCTCGGACTGGAGCGTTCCACCGGGAAGCCAGAGCGTGAAGACCGATCCATTCCCCGGCGTGCTGCGCACCGTCACGTCGCCGCCCATGAGACGGGCAAGGCGGCGGCTGATCGTAAGGCCGAGCCCCGATCCGTCGGAGGAGCGCGTGTGGCCGGTCTCGCCTTGCACGAAGGGATCGAAGATTACCGGCAGCTGATCGACCGGGATACCGACCCCGGTGTCGCGCACACGCAGAAATACCCATTTCGGAGCCGAATGCACGCGCGCTTCAGGGTCCGGGTGCGCGGCCGTCCCACACTCGAGGACAACCTCGCCACCCGGGTCCGTGAACTTCACGGCGTTGGAGAGGAGGTTGACAAGGATCTGCCTCACGCGGTCCTCGTCTGCCTCGAATACGGCTTCACCGTCGCCCAAACACTGTCCGCCAAAGCGAATTCCTTTTTCGTCCGCGCGCGTCTGCACGAGTGAGAGCGCCGCATCGGCAACGTCTCCCGCGCGCGCAAGTCCGATGTTCACCGAAAGCCGCCCTGCTTCGACCTTCGCGAGATCGAGAACTTCGTTCACGAGCCCGAGCAGATGACGTCCACTCGTGCGAATCCGCGAAAGCTGATGGCGCTGCTCGGTGGTGAGCGATCCGGCGATGCCAAGATCCAGCAGCTCGGCGTATCCGATAACGGCATTGAGCGGCGTGCGCAGCTCGTGCGACATCATCGCCAGAAACTCGGATTTCGCCTGGCTCGCCGACTCCGCCTCCGCGCGCGCGGCGCGCTCTCGCTCGAGTTGTCGTTCTCGGTCCACGGCGCGTTTGCGATCGGTAACGTCGCGCAACGACACGAGCCGCGAAGCCTTTCCCTCTCCCGGCCAATCCGCGTCCACGATGCGCAATTCGGCGGTGATGGTCTCGCCGCCGCGCCGAACGACTTCGATCTCAGCGGCATCGCCGGAGAGCACGGGAAAGCCGAGCTCCGTGCCGACGAGATCCGACGCCCTTCGTCCGAACAACGCCTCGGCAGCCGGGTTGGCGAAACGAATGACGCCATCGCCGTCGACCACGAGAATGCCGTCGGCTAGACGCTCGACGATCGAGCGCAGTCTGCGCAGTTCTTCGCTACGAACCCGCCGCCGATCGGTGCCGGAGCGCCGCTCTGCCATCAGTCGTCAGTGTCTTCATCTTCGTCGCCGCGGTTACCAACGGCGACGAGCTGTGGGTTGCCGGTGAGAATGCCGTTGATGTCGCGGAACGGCTCGCCGATGTGCATTCCTTCGCTGTCGATCGAGAACTCGCGGAAGGATGAGTCGTGAGGCGAGCCACGCATCTTGAGCACGTTGATGCTGCGGCGCATATGGCCAACCGACTCGACGTATCGCAACAGGATGATCGAGTCCGTAAGCGTCGAGATGTGCTTCTCGGTCACCGATCCGCCGCCGAGGAGCGATGGCGTCGTCGAGGTAAAGAGCGTCGTTATGCTCTGCTGCTTCAGCGTCGAGGTGAGACTGATGACGAACTCGCGGAAGCTACGGAGCGAGAAGACGCGCTCGAGCGCCGACAGGCTGTCGACTGCCAGTCGCTGTGGCTTGTAGTCCGCGATCGTGTCCCGCATTCGAACGAGATGATCCTCCATCGGCATCGCGTGCGGGTACTGGTTCACCACTTTCAACCAGCCCTTCTTCTCGGCCTTTTCAAAGTCCATACCCCACGCCGCGGCGTTCCTAAACAGCTGATCACGACTCTCCTCGAAGGCGAAAAGGAGCGAACGCTCACCTTCGTGAAAGGCGCCGTTCATGAATTGGGTGACGAGCAGCGTCTTGCCGGCGCCCGTAGCCCCGGAGATGAGCACGACCGAATCGCGGAAGAAGCCTCCGCCGCACATCTCATCAAGCTTGGCAAGGCCGGAGCTCACGCGTTTCGTGGAAGACGCTTGAGTGAGCTGTAGCGCCGTGAGCGGGATCGTGATGATGCCCCGCTCCGTTACGGTGAAAGGCGTCTCGCCACGTTCGTGCGAGGTGCCGCGGAACTTGAGGATCTCGAGGGTCCGTCGCCGCCGCTCCTCGCTCAGAATGTTGCGAAGGATGACGACGTTGTCGGCGACGAACTCCTCGATGCCGAATTGCGTGATCGCGCCATAGTCCTCGGTGCGCTCGGCGGTGAAGAGGACCGTGAGCCCCATCGCCTTGAGGGAGCTGGTAATCCGGAAGAGCTCGGCCCGGATCAGCGCGCGATCAGGAAAGCGAACGAAAAGCGCGTTGAGCGAATCGACCGCGACGCGCTTTGCGTTCGTGCGCCGGACCGCATGCTGGATGCGCGACAACAAGCCACCGAGGTCGTAACTGCCGACAACCTCGGGTTCGTCGTTAGGGTCGGGCGACACGTCGACGAACGCCCACTTGCCTTCACTCTCCCATTTCGCGATGTCCCAGCCGAAGCTGAGCATGTTCTTGCGAATGTCGGCTGGTGCATCCTCGAAGGTGATGAGGACCGCGCCCTCGTTGAAATGCTGAACGCCGGCAGCAAGAAAATGGGTGACGAAGACCGTCTTGCCGCTTCCCGCCGTGCCGGCGATGAGCGTCGACCGCGCGACGGGCAGTCCCCCCTGCGCGACGATGTCGAAGCCGGGAATACCGGTCGCAACCTTCTCGATCGCTTCCTGCGATCGGTTCCTGGGAGCGCTCATCGTCACTCGCTCTCGTCCGGGAGCAGGGAGAGCGCAATGAGCACCTGCTCGGCGTTGGTGAGATCTCCGGTGACGCGGCGGCGCGGCTCAGGCGCGCGCTTCACGAGAGTGGGCGTCGTGAGGATTCGTTCTTGCTCGGCGCGTTCCGGATCCTGCTGAACGTCGACGACGAGCAACTCGTAGTCACCGCCCAACCGTTCCTGCGCGATTCGCTTGAAATTCGCGATCGCGCGCTGAGAGCGTATCGACTCCCCCGCGATGAACAGGGTGAACTGGAATTGCCGGATCTCTGCGTGTTGACGCATTCCGAGCACAGCCTACGCAAAGCAGATACCGCCGCGAGGGCTGGGAGTGCTCGTCTTCGACGCGCGGTACGGTCGGTCCTGGCGACGTCGAGTCGCGCGATTAGATTTCTCACTCGACCGGGGTGCCGACGCCACTAGGGTGCGCGGCTGAGAGAGTCCCGTTGAACCTGATCCGGTTCGCACCGGCGTAGGGAGTCAATCAAATGTTGCCTTGCTCCATCGTCCGCCACGCGGACGCGAGCGCGCGACGTGTCTCACCGAGGACACGCCGATGATCATCGCGTTGCTGGCTGCTCCACTCGTTTCGGCGCTTCTTCGACAGCAGCCGGACATCTCCGGACGCGTAACTGATTCGACCACTCACGGCGCGATTGCACACGCCGTCGTGCTCGACGTGTTCTCGCGCCAACAGACTTTGACGGACAGGGCGGGCCGCTTTCGACTCGGCGCCGCGGTGCTCGGCCGTATTCGTGTGTCGCGGGCCGGGTACGCGACGCGCGAGATCCTCGCGGCATCACGTGACGTCGACATCGCACTCGTTCAGTCGCCGCGCGCACTCGAGGCGGTAACCGTGACCGCGATTCGTGGAGGCGCTGCCGATGAAGCCGCGCCGGTGTCGCAACGCACGCTTTCTCGAGAGGAGATCGCACGGCGGTCGTTCGGCCAGGAAGTGCCATTGCTTCTGCAAGGCACGCCCTCGGTGACGTCGTATGCGGAGACCGGCAATTATTGGGGCTACAGCTATACGCGTCTCCGCGGCATCGATCAATCGCGCATCAACCTAACGATTGACGGCATTCCATTGAACGATCCCGAAGACCAAGTGTTGTACTTCGCGGATTTTCCGGACCTCGCGAGTAGCATCGAGTCTGTACAGATCCAGCGAGGCGTCGGCACGAGCAGCGCGGGGACCGCGTCGTACGCGGGCTCGATCAGCTTCGAGACGACACCCATCGCTGCCCGGAAAGGCGCCGAATTGGACATCGAGGGTGGATCGTTTGGTTCGAAGAGAGCGAGCGCCGAATATCGTTCCGGCCTTCTCGCGAATGGGCTTGCCTTTTACGGCCGATTGTCGGATCTGCAATCGAACGGCTACCGCTATCACTCTGGCGTGCTCGGACGGTCGGGGCTCCTGAGCTTCGGCTATTTCGGAGCGCGAGACGTAATGAAGGTGATGGCGACGGCTGGCTTGCTGCATGACACGCTCAGCTATCTCGCGGTAGCGGACACGGAGCTCGCGCGCGATCGGCGCATCAATCCCCTTCAACCAACAGAGCTCGATCGATTCGGCGAGCAGCTCGTTTCCGGGGCATACACACGACTGCTCGGCAATGGGTCATCGTTATCGACGACGGTCTATCGCATCTCGGCGAGCGGGAACTACGACGTCGCGGTCGATCCTACCATGTACGACTATCATCTCGACTTCGTATGGTACGGGGTGACCAGCGCGTGGAACTGGGAGCGAGAAGGAGCGCGCGTCAACATCGGCGTGAATGCGAATCGTTATGCTCGCGATCACTACGCGTTTGCGCTTCCCGACGCCGCTGACGCGCTCTACTTCAACACAGGGCACAAGGGGGACGCCAGCGGCTTTGCCAAACTCGCCTACGACGTTGGTCGCGCGACGCTCTTCGGCGATTTGCAGCTACGGCGTGCTGAGTTCCGCTATGTCCCCGACCTCCACGCCGACGTGACTGGCCGCTCGATCGCATGGACGTTCGTGAACCCACGCGGCGGTGTGACCTATCGGGTGACACCGGTACTCTCGACCTACGCGTCGTATGGCGCGACGAGCCGAGAGCCGGCGCGAAACGACATGTTGGCGGGATTCGACAATCTCGATACCTCCAACGTCGCCTTCGTGGGTGATCTATCGCGCGTGCGGCCGGAAACGGTGCACGACGTCGAGGCGGGAATCACACTCACGACGGCGGCATTGCGCGTCCAGGCTAATCTGTTTTCGATGAACTTTCGGAACGAGATCCAACCGATCGGCGCGCTGAGCTATCTCGGTCTGCCGTTACGCAAGAACGTCGGCTCCAGCTATCGACGCGGCGTCGAAGTCGATGCGCGCTGGCACCTAACGGGGAGTATTGAAGCCTCGGCCAACGGGACGTTGATGCAGGCGCGGATCGCCGACTACACGGATGACGGCAGCGGCGCGTCGTACCGTGACGTTCCGCCGCTGTTGACGCCAAGGGTCGCGACGGCGCAAGGAATCGACTGGCGCCTCTCGCGACACTTCTCGTTGTCGGCGGAAGGCCGCTATACGGGGCGCTCGCAGTTGGACAACACGGGCAATCCGCTATTGATTCTTCCCGCCGCGTACATCGTGGACGGGACCGCGGAGTGGCGCATCAAGGATGGTCGTTACGCGCTGGATGTGCGAGGAAATAATCTGACGAACTCCAAGCGTTACGGCAGCGGTTACGGCAGCGGCGACACACCCTACTACTTTGTGTTACCGCCACGCAATGTGTTCGTGACTTTGAAACTGGGCTTCTGACGGACCACGGAGCAGCTGGAGCGACGCCCTATCCGGCAATCGCCGATCACGGAGTGATTGGCGATCTACGCACCGCGGCACTGGTGTCGACGCGGGGCACGATCGACTTCCTCTGCCTTCCGGAATTCGACTCCGCAACAATTTTCGCGTCACTGCTCGACGTCGAGCGAGGCGGGTATTGGTCGATCGCACCGTTGATGGATGGCGCTCGGGTGGAGCAGCGGTATCTCCGCGACACGAATGTCCTCGTCACACGATTCATCATGGGGACGGTTGAAATGGAGCTCATCGACTTTCTATCGATGCAGCGCCGGCTCACGAGCAGCAGAATCGTTAGGAACGTGCGGATGGTCAGGGGTGCCGCGGCGGTGCGGTGCGTGTGTGCGCCACGCTTCGATTACGCCCGCGCCGCTCATCGCGTGGAAATCGCGGGCGATATGGCAATGTTCACGGCCACCGACGGAACCGCGCTTCGGCTCACGGGTGTTCGCACGAAACGACAGCTCCTTCGCTTCGCGCAGTACGGTGATGCGAATGCGGATGTGATAGCGGAAGTTCCGTTGAAAGCCGGGGATCGAGTGTGCTTTCTACTCGAGCAGATCGGTCCTCGGCGCGCGCCGCCCGCCGTCGACGATCGCTCGGCGCGACGCGCGATGCGTCAGACGATCGTCTTTTGGCGTCGGTGGATCGCACCCACCAGGCATCGCGGGGAATGGAGCGCGGCAGTTCGACGCTCGGCACTTACGCTCAAACTGCTGCAAAGCAGGCGCACCGGGGGGATCATCGCCGCACCTACGTTCGGGCTGCCAGAGCAGATCGGTGGAGATCGGAATTGGGATTTTCGGTATGCCTGGATTCGTGATTCCTCGTTCATCGCGATCGCGTTAGGTCGCGTTGGCCTTTGGCAAGAAACGCGCGCTTTCAAGAGCTGGATCATCGAGCGCTGCGAAGCAGCGCCGTCGCCGGGAGCGCTGCAAAGTCTGTATCGTCTCGACGGCACTGCAGATGTGAGCGAAGCGACGCTCGAGCATCTGGCGGGTTACCGACACTCGCGACCCGTGCGCATAGGCAACGCGGCCTTCGATCAGCTGCAGTTGGACATCTTTGGAGAGCTTGTCGACGCGCTGTATCGGCTCGACGAGCACAATGAGCCGACGAGTCGCGCCCTCTGGCGGCACCTGGAACGATTGACCAATTGGGTTTGCCAGAACTGGCGCCGCCGGGATCAGGGAATTTGGGAGGTGCGCGGCGGTGGTCAGGAGTTCCTCTACTCCCGCCTCATGTGCTGGGTCGCAGTGGACCGTGCCCTCCGCATCGCATCGCGTCGCCGGTATGGCGATCCGCCTGACGAGTGGCGACGCGTGCGCCACGCAATCCGATCGGACGTAGAGACGAGCTTCTGGAGTGAGAAGCTCAGCGCATTCGTTGGTACGCTCCGCGGTGAGACGATCGACGCGGCATGCTTGGCGATGCCGCTCGTTGGTTTCATTGCACCTTTGGATCTGCGATGGCTCTCGACGTTGCGGGCGGTCGAAACTCGCCTCGTGCGAGACGGTCTCGTGCGACGATACGACATGACCGGGATGGACACCGAGGCTGGGAGCCTAACGGCGCCCAGCTTCACGATCTGCTCGTTCTGGTATGTCGAGTGTCTGGCCCTGGCGGGCGAGCGGGAGAAAGCCCGCGCCGTCATGCAGCGACTCATGGGGCACGCCAATCACGTGGGTATTTTCGCCGAAGATCTCGGCGTGAATGGCGAGCAACTCGGAAACTTTCCGCAGGGGCTCCCCCACGCGGCGCTCATCGGCGCCGCGTCCGCTCTCGCGGCGATGCCAAACAGGTGATACATCCTGCCATCGAGGCACATAGCACATTGTCGTGCCTGCTTGTCGATACTCCTGTCCCTAATGGGTGTACGAGTTGCAATGGTTGTCCGTATGCCAGGATCAGCCGAGGTTCTGACGCACGCGCCTGTGTCGCCGGAGCAGAGCGGGAGCGAGCGAAGGGATCGGCGCGATCGGCGCGAGGAGTCCACCGAAGGTCGACGGGGCTCCGTAATACGAAGTCGTAAGCGACGGATCCTCACGCTGTTGGGGGACCTGGCGGCGATCATCGTACTTGCGGCGGCGATCGTCTACGCGGTGAATCACGAGCGTCCGATCTTCGCCGCGCAACATCCCGTTGTTCAGGATCTCATTACGCGGGTCCCGCCCGCGAAGCCTTTGCTGGGTCCAGTGTTGCCTTCGCCGGACACCGGTCGACTCGCCACTCTGGTGGCGAGTCCGCAGTTCGCGGCCGACAGCGCGGCATTCGCTACGGATCTCGTGCGCACTGGACGGATGTCGCAGCCGCGTGCGGACTCCATCGCGTATTACGCCGTGCGTGAGGCATACGATCGTGGCATTCCGCCGGCGGTCATCTTCGGTGTCATGCTCACGGAGAACGCGCTATTCGTGAGTAACGCGCTCTCGAGCGTCGGGGCGGTTGGGTTGATGCAGGTGTATCCGAAGATCTGGCTCAAGGAGCTTGGAGACAAATTCGGCACCGACCTCGCCTCGGATTCCACGAATGTCAAATACGGCGTCTACATCTTGAGTGAGTACATCAAACCAAAGAAAGGGACGGAGACAGTGACGGCCGGCGACGTCCAGAAAGGCTTGCTCCGCTACAACGGCTGCGTGCATGGCACGAACACGCCGAACTGCAAGACGTATCCGACAAAAGTGAAGAACTACGTGGAACGGCAGGCGGAGTCGTTGTGCGGAGATAAGACCTTCTATCAGTGCATCGCGAAGCCGTTCATGGATGGATTACTCGGAAAGAGTACGGTCGCGTCCACGCGCTGATCGAAGAGCCTTCGGCGCTAAGGGTGAACTGCCCAACTACGGAGTCTTTTTCCAGAAATCGATACCGCCCGCCTGCTGGCCGACGTCAACGGACGCCACCTTTTGCAGCGTCGTCAGGTCGATGACGTCCACGGTGCCCGGTTGGGAGCCGACGCCCTCGATCGTCGCGAAGGCATAACGATCGTCGGAGGAGACGACGATGCCGCTCGCAACCTTGCGAGTGGTCGGGATGCGGGCGAGCTCCTTACCCGTCGCGATGTCGAAGACCGAGACCGATTGGCCGCGCTTATTGGTCCCGAGGAGAAGCTTGCCGTCGTGCGTGGCGGCGAGATTGTACACGCCGTCGCCGGCCGCAATGCGCCGTGTCATTTTCCACGACGCGACGTCGATCTCAACGATGTCGTTCGCCTTGTTGCAGGCCACGAACACCGATGAGCCGTTTGCCGACGGCTGCGCCCAGGTAGGCGAACACGAGATATCGCCAGCTTTGGGCGGCTCCGTGCCGTGAGACATCTCATGTCCAGTCATTGCCTCGCCGGCCATCTGAACCCCCGTCATCGGCGCTCCCGCGAGGCCTTCTTCCTTCCCTTTCGAGAGCCGGAAATGCCTAACGACACTGAACTCGCGCGTGTCGATCTCGACCAAATCGTCGTTCATCATGCACACAGAGTAGTGCTTGGTTCCCTGTGGATTGAGACGCGAGCCGTGCGGCATGATGCACGTCGGGATGCGCGTGACCTCGACCATCTGATCGCCATACACCACCGACACCGACGACCGTACCGGCTCGCCGTACAAATTGAAATTCACGGCGTACACGTACGCGCCATCTGGCGAGACCTGCACGGTCGCGGGGAAATTGCCGAGGTCGACCTTGCCGACGAGTGAGTCGCGATCTGTCGTGTACTTCCATAGCGCACCGAAAGGTGTGCCGTGCGCGGTCGTGACATAGTAGTACTTCCCGTCCGGCGACAACGCGATGCCGTGTGGGCCGAGTAATTCGGTGGGGTTGAGGCCGATACGGCGCTCGCGTTCGACTTTCGTACCGTTAGGTCCGAAGCTCACCAGGGAGATGCGGTCGTTGCCCTCGGACGCAACGAATACCCAATAGGTACCGCCGGGAGCGCGATGAGAAACGAACGAGCCCGATTGCTTGTGCGGTACGCGGAATCCCGTACTCGCGACGATCGTGAAGAAGGCGACAGCGAGCCAATGAATCATGCGACGACCACGGTTTGCGGCTCGGATCGGACGATTACACGATCGTTGGAATCGGCATGGAGGATTTGCATGCGCACACTCTGGACTGACGGCGGTGGGGGCGGGCAAAAGCACGCTCGCTGGCGCGGCGTTCGCTCCGCGTTTGAAAACTACTCGCCGTCAACTTCCGAGGCGTGCAACCAGCCGTCAAGTCGGCTGCGCCAGGCCGCGGCCGCGGGCCAGCTCACCGCGCGGCAGGGTGAGGACGAACTCCGCGCCCTTCCCTTCCTCACTGAACACAACGAGGTCGCCGTGCATGGCACGCGCGAGATCGCGGCTTATAGCGAGTCCCAAACCGGTGCCTTGCGAGGTGCGCGTCAAGCCCCCGTCCAGCTGAACGAATGGCTCGAAGATCGACTCTTTCTTGTCGTCAGGTATCCCGATACCCGTGTCCTGCACGCGAATCTCGACTTCGCTGCCATGAGCATGCAGACGCGCGGAGATGGTAATACGCCCCCCAGCAGGCGTGAACTTCACCGCATTCGAGAGGAGATTGAGCACAATCTGCTGGAGCTTCTCGACATCCGCAAAGACCGCAAGGCTGGAGTCACAGGGTTCGAGTTGATACTCCAGCTGTTTCTGCTCCATCTGCGGCGCAATGAGATCACTCATCGACGCGAGCGCAGCCGACACCCGCACGTCCTCGGGGTCGAGACGAATACGGCCAGCGTCGATCTTCGCGAAAGTGAGAACTTCCTCAATGAGGGAGAGAAGGTGGCGTTCGTTGCGGTGGATTGCCTGCACGTCGGCAAGCTGCGCCTCCGTGAGTGGACCTCGCAACCCAATAGCGAGAAGCTCGGCGTATCCCGCGATGGCGTTGAGCGGCGTGCGCAGCTCGTGCGACATCATCGCCAGAAATTCCATCTTGGCGCGGTTCGCCAACTCGGCCTCCGCACGCGCGGCACGCTCGGCGTCGAGAAGTCGCGCGCGCTCGATCGCATGCGCCACACGGTCGGCGATCAGCTGAAGAAGGATCACATCCTCCTCGCTGAACTCCCGTGCCTCGATCGTCCCGGCGTGAATGACGCCGACGAGACGGCCGGACGCGCGCAAAGGAGCTCCGATCAGCGATGTGAGCCGCTCGCGCAGGAATGAGCTCACCGCATCACTCTCCGATATCTCCGAAACGACGATCGGCGTTCGCGCCAGAGCAGCACGGCCAGCGAAGCCTTCGCCAAGACGAACGCGAAACTCGCGGGACACATCGCGTTCGATACCGACCGATGCCCGCACGACGAGCTCCGAGCTCTCGACGTCGAGCAACAGAACGGTCGCTTCATCAGCTTGCAGGGCGAGACGCAGGCCTTCCGAGAGAGTATGCAACATGTCATCGAGACTCACCTCGGCGCTCGCCGCGTCCGCAACGCTCCAAGCTGAGCGAAGGCGATTCATTGCCCGCTCGGCGGCGCGCCGTGTGGTCCGTTCTGATTCGAATAGCCGAGCACGCTCCTCGCTGGCGCGCTTGCCCGCGTCGATGTCGCTGTGCGTACCGATCCATTCTCTTACCGTGCCATCGATCTCGAGGACCGGCGCCGCTCGCACTGACACCCATCGGTGCACGCCGTCTCGCGCCCGCATTCGGTACTCGGCGTAATATGGGGATGCTGCTTCGACCGCCCGTCGCCAGTTCTGCTTCACCCGAAGACGGTCGTCCTCGTGGATAACGTCGAGCCACCCCCAACCGAGGTATTCGTCGAGCGACTGGCCGGTGAATTCCTCCCACGCGGCCTGTCGCTCCACGAACTCCCCGGAGGCCGAACGAGTCCAAACGATCTGCGAGATCGCTTGGACGAGCGTACGGTAGCGCGCTTCACTGACGCGAACGGCGTTCGCGGCGAGCGCATCCGTGGGCGGACGGAGGTTCTCCGTTGCTCGCTCCACGGGTGGGCGGGGCATAGGAAGGGCTGGTGCTGGTGAGGAGGTGGCCGAGGAGGTAGGAACCGACAGCCAGGTCGAACGGGGGCGGGACGTTTTCACGTTACCTGCGACGTCAAAATTGGACTTCCGCGTGAGGAGCGCAATAGGGACGACGCAACGGGTGGAGGGTTGCTGAATTGCGGAGAGTCGAGGGCGGAGAGTAGAGCGTGATTGGTTCTTTCTACCCTCTACTCCTGCCCTCGACGCCTCTATCCTCTGCCCTGTACGCTGCGAATCGTCGCTTCGAAGATCGCGTCCCGCAGGCCATCGAGGTTGCGCGAGTTCGCATAACGAGCACCGTCGAGGAAGAACGTCGGCGTGGCATTCACAGAGCTGGCGCGACCGCTTGCGACATCGCGCTCAACTCGCGCCACGAGCGTGGGATCGTCCAGATCGCTCGCGAAGCGACCTAGGTCGAGACCAATCGAGGCCGCATGGGCCGGCAGCGCCTCGCGGTGCAGCATACCAGGGTTCTGCAAAAGCTCGTCGTGCATCTCCCAAAACTTTCCCTGCCGGGCCGCCGCCTCTGCCGCGCGAGCGGCGAGGGCCGACCCCGGGTGCTCCCAGCCAAGCGGGAAATGGCGGAAAACGACGCGGAGCGTGCCCTGGAACTCGTCGAGCAACCTAACGAGACGTGGAAATGCACGAGCGCAGTTCAAACACTCGAAATCGGCATACTCCACGAGCGTGACGAGCGCCGTGTTGGCGCCGCGGATGTGGTCCGCGTCGTCTATCGGCGCGCTGAGTGGTGGGCCACCGAGTAAGGCGCCCGAGCCGCTCGAGGCGAGTGGCCGCCACTCCAGCGGATGGTCATTTGACGACTGCATCATGGACGGATTAAAGAGGCAGCGTCGGCCGCGGCCGACGGTTGAACGAGTGGAAGGCGGACGATGAATCGCGCGCCGTCAGAGTTGGACTCGCACGTTACGGAGCCATTGTGGTGGGCGACGATTCGTTTCACGATGTCCAGGCCGAGTCCCGTACCCTTCCCCGCGGCCTTGGTGGTGAAATGCGGCTCGAAGATACGGCCGGCGACGTCGGGAGGTACGCCTGGACCACTGTCGCGGATCTCGACGCGAATGCCGCCATCGTCCCTGGCCGTGCGGACTACCACGTTCCGTTCGCCGTCGGCTTTGGTAGCTAGTGCGTCCGCGGCATTGTCGAGAAGGTTGGTCCAAAGCTGATGAAGCTCGGTGCCGTACGTCTCGATCCCCGGCAGCGTGCGGTCGTAATTGCGGACGATCTTCGCCTTGGCCTCGCGAAGCTTGTAGCCCATCAGCGTGACGCTGCTTTCGAGTGACTCGTGGATGTCCACGATGCGCCGGCCGCTCTCGGTATACGCTTGGCTTTTCACGGCCCGAACGAGCTCGCTGATGCGCGCCGCGCTGCGACCGACGTCATCGAGCAGTTGCCGGATCATCGTTAGGCGCGAGAGCCACGCCATCGCGTCGGTGATGACGTCGGCGCTGCAACCCCGAACAAGGCGCGCGAGCTCTTCGGGAGTGACGCCACGCTCGACGAGGCTCGCGGCAAGGTCCGGAGACGCCGGCACGTCGTGGTCATCGAGCCAGGAAGTGAGCGCATCCTCACGATCCGTGCGATCCACGATGTCGAGCGCCGCCGTTATCGACGGTTGGCTCTCCGTCGTCGCGCCCAAGCGGGCCAGGAACTGCAGCTCGTTTTCGGTCCAGCTATGGCTCGCGATCTGGCGGAGAATCGGATCGACCTGCGCGATGTTTTCGCGCAGGAGCTCGACAGAGCGGCCGATGGCGATCGCCGGATTATTCAACTCGTGGGCGAGGCCGGCAGCGAGCACGCCCAGCGTCGCCATTCGCTCACGTTGGATGATGTCGCTTTCGACGCCGCCTGTGCCAACGGCCGAATCGCCCATCTCAGCCATCGGCAAGGTAGCGGTGCGTAAACTGCACCGCGATCGACCCTTCACCGACGGCCGACGCGACGCGCTTCACGGACTGGTGGCGGACATCTCCAGCGCAGAAAACGCCGGGTACGTTGGTCTCGAGTAGATACGGGTCCCGACTGAGCGGCCATCCCCGCGGACGACCGTTTTCTTGCGGCAGATCTGGACCAGTCAGAATGAATCCGTGGTCGTCGCGCTCGACGACGCCCGCCACCCAGTCGGTGCGCGGCTCAGCGCCAATGAACGCGAAGAGCGACGTCGCCTCGATCTCGCGCTCCTCGCTCCCGCACGCGACCGTGACGGAGCGAAGCCGCTCGTCGCCGTGGACCGCCGTCACACGTGTCATGGTCATGATCGTGACGTTCGGCGTCCCCTCGACCTGATCGACGAGATATTGGGACATGCTGTCGGCGAGCGCCTTGCCTCGAACGAGCACGGTGACGTGGCGCGCGTATTGGGCGAAGTAGAGCGCGGCCTGACCAGCGGAGTTACCGGCCCCGATGATGAGTACTTCCTCATTACTGCACGACTGCGCTTCGATGAGCGACGCGCCGTAGTACACGCCGGCGCCGGTGAGCGCCGCGGCCCCCGGCGTATCGAGAGTGCGGTACGAGACGCCTGACGCAATGAGCAGCGCGCGCGTGGAAACCTCGGAGCCGTCGGACAGCGTGACGACCCGATACTGCCCGTCGACCCGCAGCCGGCACGCCTCCTGTGGCGTGAGCAGTTCAGCACCGAACTTTCGCGCCTGGGCAACGGCGCGCCTCGTGAGGTCCGCGCCCGTGAGACCACTCGGAAAGCCAAGGTAATTCTCGATGCGTGAGCTGGTGCCAGCCTGACCACCTGGCGCCTCACGCTCGAGCAACAGCGTACGCAGCCCCTCTGATGCGCCATATACCGCGGCGGCGAGCCCCGCTGGTCCGCCGCCGACGACGACCAAGTCGTAGAACGGCTTCTCGGCCCGCGAGCGGAGTCCGAGCCGCGCGCCCAGCGCTCCAAGCTCCGGCGCGCTCAACACGTCGCCATCCGGAAAGACGACGATTGGCAAGGTGGGCGCGTTGCCGCCGGTTGACAACTTGTTCAACTCGTCCCGTCCCTCGATGGAGACATCCAGGTCCAGCCACTTGAAGGGAACGAGATTCCGACCGAGGAAATCGCGGACGTCATGTGACTTTGGCGACCACCGATGGCCGATCACTCGAATGCCGTCGAAGGGCGCCTCGTAGCCAGACTGCCAGTCGCTCAATAGCTCGTCGAGCGAGTCGTAAAGCTGTGCGGGGTCCCACGGCTTCATGAGATAGTTGTCGATGCGCGCCTTGTTGATGGCGTCGATCGCGGCATCGGTATCCGCGTATGCCGTGAGGAGCACGCGCTTCGCATCGGGAACGAGCTTCATCGTCTGCTGCAGCAACTCGACGCCGGTCATCTCCGGCATGCGCTGATCGGCGACGATGAGCGCAATGGGATCGCCGCGCTCCTCGAAGCGGCGAAGCGCGTCGATAGCCAATGCGCCCGACTCGGCTCGGACGACACGATAGTTCTCGGCGTACCGTCGCCGCAGGTCGCGATCGACGGCGCGAAGCACTTCTGGATCGTCGTCGACGGCAAGGAGGACGGGGCGCATGAGGAAACCTACCCTCCACCCGCAACCCTCCACCCGCGACCCTCTACTCTCTATCGGCTTTCGGTCCCACTCCACTCACTATTGCTGGCACGTCGAGCTCCTTCATCATCCGATTGAAGGCGAGGATATCGGTGGACTCGAGATTGCGCAGACGGGCGAGCTGCCGATCCACTTGCGTGGAGATATCGCGGTAGACTTCGCTCTCCTGCTTCGTCGGTGCACCTTCGGCGCTCTGCACCATATCCGCGAGCGACAGAAGCATGTTGTACAGACGTATGGGATAGTGCAGCGTGATTTGATCCGCGTGCGAGTGGATCTCCACGAGCGAGTCGCGGACGGCCTCGAGCTGCTGTCGAAGCGGCGCGGCGGCGCCGCTGATGCGCGAGGCGTAGCTTTGACTCTTCGAGTGATCCACGCGCTCGTCGATCTGGTGCTCGAGATCGAGAATGCGGCCCACGGCATCCGAGAGCTCATTGGTAGTTTGCTGCACTTGGAGGGCGAGGGCGACCTGCGCGTCGTAGTCGGCCTGCGAGGCGCGGAAGCGAGGGTCCTGCCTAACGACGACGGTCTGCTCCTGCGAATTCCCACCGATAGCGAGTCGTACGGCATACCGTCCCGGCGCAACGACGGGACCAGACGTCGAGCCTTCGTCGTTGATCACCCCACGCACCTCGTGCGTTGCTGGATAGCGCAGATTCCAGACGAAACGATTGAGTCCGGCGCGCGCGGGAACGATCGAATCCGCCGGAATGAATGACAGTGTGTCGTCGGCAAGCGGCCGGCTGCCGCGTTGCTTCTCGGAAAGCGTATCGCGCGGCTGCACCGTCTTGGCGGTGGAGTCTACCTTCTTCGCGGTGTCCGTCGCGCTCGTGAACGAGCGGATGATCTTCCCCGCTCCGTCGCGGAACTCTAGGGTGACCGGTGTCGTGGCTCGCTGACGAAGACAATAGCTGACCGTCAGGCAGCAGGGTGGGTTCTCGCCGGCGTCGTCGGCGCGGCGGCTGCCACCGCCGAATCGGATGGCCGTATCAGGGGTGAAGAGGTGCACCGCCGCCGTGCGAATGGCGTCCGTCATCTGACGCAGCGGCGAGACGTCATCGAGCACCCAAAAGGCGCGGCCGTGCGTGGCGGCAATGACATCACTGCCATGCACGTGAAGATCGCGCACAGCGGCGCGCGGCAAGTTTAGTTGCAAGGACCGCCAGTGCGAGCCATCGTCGGTGGAATACCAGACGCCATTTTCGGTGCCGACGTAGAGAAGCCCCCGCCTAACGGGATCCTCGCGAATCACGCGCGTATAGGAACCAGCGGGAATGCCCCCATCGATCCGGGTCCAGCTCCGCCCATAGTCCGTGGTCTTCCAGAGATACGGACGCAAGTCGTCGAGCTGATAGCGATTGGCGGCGATATACGCCGTGCCCGCGTCGAAGTGGGACGGCTCGATGATCGAGACGCGCGTGAAGTGTGCCATGTCGCGCGGCGTAACGTTCGTCCACGTTTTCATGTCATCACGTGTCACGTGAACGAGACCGTCGTCCGAGCCCGCCCAGAAGACACCTTGTGTCGCTGGCGATTCGGCGACCGCGAAGATCGTCGCATACCACTCGGTTCCGGTCATGTCGTGCGTCACGGCGCCTCCCACGGGACCCATGCTCACGGGATCGTGAAGCGTGAGATCGGGACTCATCGCTTCCCAGCTGTCGCCGTCGTTTGTCGAACGGAACACCCGGTTGGCGGCGACGAACAGCTCGTTCGGCCGGTGACGTGAGTAGAAGAGCGGGAAGGTCCACTGAAAGCGATTCGGAACCTGCGCGGATGGCCAGCCATCATAGTTATTCAGTCCGACGCTGATGTCTTTCGCATGCTGCGCCCGGATGTCGTAGCGCGTCAATGTGCCGGTGTACGCGCCGGCGATGATCGTATTCGGATCGTTCGGCTTGGGGGCGATGTAGCCAGACTCACCACCGCCCACATCATACCAATCCTCCCGAGTGATCACTCCGTTATCGGACCGGCTGGCGATCGAGACTGTCGTATTGTCTTGCTGCGCACCGTAGATCCGGTAAGGGAACTGGTCGTCCGTCGTGACGTGATAGAACTGCGCCGTGGGCTGGTTCATGACGCTGGACCAACTTTCACCGCCGTCGATGCTCACGGTCGCCCCACCGTCGTTGCCACTAATGAGTCTCTTTGAATCCTTGGGGTCAATCCAAAGATCGTGCGTGTCCCCGTGCGGCAGCCGGAAGCGCGTGAACGTGTGTCCGCCGTCGATCGACTTCCACGTGGAGAGATTCATGACGTACATCGTGTTGGCGTCGGTCGGATCGGCGCGCACCACGGAGTAGTACCAGGGCCGTACCATCCACCGCTGATCGCCGCTCGTGCGCTCCCAACTCTTTCCGCCATCGTCGGAGCGGAAGATCCCGCCCGTGGAATCCTCGGGCGGCGTCTCGATCGTGGCGTACAATCGTTCCGGATCCACCGGAGAGACGGTGACACCGATGCGTCCAATGCGGCTGTGCGGCATGCCTTCGTTGAACGTTAGCTCGGTCCAGTGGTCCCCGGCATCCGTCGATTTCCAGAGACCGCTGCGGCCAGCACCCGCATTGAATCCCCAGGGCAATCGCTGCATGCGCCACATCGCCGCGTACAGAACCCGGGCATTGCGCGGATCGAGGGCGAGATCGATGGCGCCCGTGGAGTCGTCGATGAAGAGCACCTTCTGCCAGGTTTTGCCACCGTCGCGCGTCCGAAAGACGCCCCGGGTGGGATTCGGCCCCGCGCCGTGGCCCATCGCCGCGACATACGCGATGTCGGCGTCCCGCGGGTCGACGACGATACGCGCGATGTGGCGTGCGTCCTCCAGGCCGAGCCGAGCCCACGAGCGGCCGCCGTCCGTGGAGCGCTCGATGCCATCGCCGTAGGTATAGTCTTCTCTAAAGTCGGCCTCTCCCCCTCCGGCGTACACGACGTTCGGATCGCCGGGCGCAACCGCGATCGCCCCTACCGAGGCCAGCGACGACTTGCCGTCGGTCATGTTCGTCCAACTCTGGCCGGCATTGGTCGACTTCCAAACGCCGCCATCCACGGCACCGAAGTAAAACAGCCGTGGGTTGCTCGGATCTCCCGTCACGGCAACCGAACGCCCGCCTCGGAACGGCCCAACGAGGCGCCACCGCATACCTCGCAGCTCGGGAGCCGTGCGTTCGTACCGTGTCGTGTCGAAAACGGGCGCGGCCGTAGGACGCGCTTGTGCTAAGACAGAAGCAGGGACCAGCGATAGAACGAGAAGAAAGTAGCGACCCATGGCGATGAAATGGCGAAGGAGAACCAAGAGACATTCGACTGTTGGCCTCAGGGAATGTACGAGACTCTCGCGACGTTCGCGGCTACGTCGCATACTGTGAGACCGTCGGCCGAGCGCATATGTCGATCAAAGATTCTTACCTACACCTCGTCCATTCGATCGAAAAGGGGCTTCGCGCCGATCTGCCTGCTGTCGAAGCCGAAGATCTCGTCGCTTCGATCGACCGGGCACTGATCGCAGAGGCCCGCAACGGTGAGTTGGTTCTCGCGTCGCTCCGTGTTGCCGTCGTTGGCATCGCGTTCCTCTTCTGCATGGAAGTTGTCGCCGGCACGGGCATCTCGTTCCGCGCGGAGGCGCCCACGCTGTTCTTGGCCGTCGGATGGGAAGTTTGGTCGGTAGCGCTGCTCATCGCGTTGAGTCGCGGCTGGTACCGCCTCTGGCTACGGTACGGCGCGCCGCTCGCCGACGCGGTGTTCATCACCCTTATCGCTGGCGCGATGTACCGAGTGACGGGCGCTGACGTGCCATCCGCAAGCACCCTCGTGTTTGGAACGACCCTCTGCGCCTACCTCGCGCTGTCGGGTACACTGCGGTTGTCTCGTTCGTCATCCCAGCTCAGCACGGGCCTGTCGGCACTCGTGTTCGTCGTTCTCGCGGTGATGATCCATGCTCCTATCAGCTTGCTGATCGGCACCGTGCCGTTGCTGCTCGTGCTGGGTTTGCTCGGGAGTCGCGCGCCAGCGCTGGTACGGCGCGTCATCACCAACGAAATCGCACGCACGGCGATGACGCGGCGCTACGAGGAAGCGCGACAGGCCGTCCAGGCCCGTGAACAAGTGCTCAAGATTGTCTCGCACGATCTGCGCAATCCTTTGCACACAATTGCGATGAGCACCGAGCTCTTGCTCGAGGGAGGCGGCACCGAAGAGCAGCGCAAGAAACAGATCGCCATCGTGCGGCGCGCCGGAGACCGAATGAATCGGCTCGTGAAAGATCTGCTCGATGTCGCTAAGCTCGAGGCGGGAAAGCTCGCAATTCAGCCACGTCCAACCGCGGTGCGGCCCGTCCTCGCTGAAGCCGAGGATATGCTACGCCCGATCGCGGCGGACAAATCACTCCGCCTCGAAACGGAAGTGCCGGATGAACTGCCCTGCGTCAATGCGGATGCCGGACGTCTAATTCAATTGCTTTCCAATCTCGTCGGCAACGCGGTGAAGTTCACACCGGCCGGCGGTCGTATCGTCATGCGAGCGCGCTCGGCCGGAGCACTCGTCCAGTTGTCGGTTGCGGATACGGGACCAGGAATTCCCGCCGAGCAGTTACCCCACATCTTCGGTCGTTTTTGGCAGGCTGATCCCACGGATCGCCGCGGCATCGGCCTCGGACTCACCATTTCGAAGGCCATCGTCGAGGCGCACGGTGGCCGGATATGGGTAGAGAGCCGCGTCGGCGAAGGAACTGCGTTTCATTTTACCTTGCCAGTGAGCGAAGTCGTCGCTCGCGTAACCGCCGCCGGTCGGTAAGCTCGTTAGGTTGGTCCGCGCAGTTGCCGCGGCGCGTTGAAGACGGACGAGTCAACCTGGTTGACGCGGACGCGGACAACGGTCACGACTTCCTCGGTTCCGGCCGCGCGAATGCTCAATTTGGTGGGAAACCGCACGCCGTCGAAGGCTCGGTAATCCGATACGACGGTCATGACGGTGATTGCTCCGCGGCTCGTCTGTCGTCGAAACAGGTTCCCGGCGAAGAGCCCGGTGGCGACATCGTAGTACTCCCACCATTGTCGCCCGGTGACGCTCAATAGCTGCACCCGATAGCAGCGTCGCCCCTGGAAATCGACAAGGTCGAGTGTCTCGATGGAGCGGAAGGCGGAATCCGGATGCAGATCGAAATCGAAGATGGATTCGTCACGGAGTTGCGCGAGATCTGCTCCTTCCACGAGGCGCACCGGCTCCCCCGGCTTCGACGTCCAGGCAACTTTTCCATCGAAGCCGGTGATCTCGGTGCCCATGTCCGGATACTCGACTTTCAATACGCGTCTGTTCGGACGGGCAGTGAACAGTTCAACCGTGCCGCGGAGACGGCGCGCGGGGAATTCATAGCGCGCCCACACATAACGCGATTTCACGTTCATGAGAGCGGCCTGGCCGCCTACGGCCTCGACGTGCCGCTCAATGACCTCGCGGCCAGTTGGCAGCAGCATGATGTTGTGAGTACGCCTCGGCGGCAGCACGGCAGCCGTTAGGCATGCACAGAAGAACACCACGAGGGACAGCTGCGGCCGCGCGCCGGCTGGCGACCCGCTGCGCATCACCGCGGGCTGTACTGGAGCTGCACCAGCACGAGCCGTCCGATTTCCGGTGCTCCAACGAACTCGCGATGCCGTGCGTCCAGCAGATTGTCGGCACTGAGCGTCAGCAGGAGATCGGATCGTTGCGGCACACGGTACGAGAGTCCAGCGTCGGTGAGCGTGTAGGCAGCCACATTGCCGACGTAGACCCCCGAGTTCATGGGAAAGGCACCCGCGTGACGTACGCGCAGGTATGTGCTGAATCCGCGTGCGCCATCACGCATTTGCAGCGCGAGGCTCGCACGGTCGCCTGGCGCGTTCAGGGCGACGTCGGAGATGTTGTTCATCTCACTTCGATTCCACAGTACCCTATTCGTCCAGGAGTATGCTCCCGATAGTGAGAGGCCGGCCCCAACGATCCATTGTGCGGCAATGTCACTCCCGGCGCGGTGCAGTGAGCCGAAGTTGCGATATGTCACGAGCAGGTCAGCGCTACCGCCAAGTGATCCCGTTGGCGCAACCGTGCCTAACGGTAAACCGGGAGTGGCGGCCGAGCCGTTGATGCCCGCGATCTTCGCCGCCACGTCCGCAGCGGCTGCCGCCGACATGTACTTCGACAGATAGGTGGCGAGGGTGCCGGGATCGAGAAAGACGGTCGGTGTGATAACCTGCGGCGGACCGATGAAATCTTTGCGCCACTCGTAATACAGGTCGAACGCGACTTGCAGCCTGTCGCCGAATCTTCCTTTGTAGCCCCCCTCCAGCGTATTCGTCACCGTGGGACGCAGCGCGGGAATGTCACCTACAGCCGTCGGTTCGACCGTCGTGAAGCTGGGCGTCGCTCCCGAGATATCGGCAACGCGTAGCACGGAGGCGACGTCGGCCTTTGTCGGCGCGGGGATCCCGCTCAAGTCGCCCCAGTTGAGCGCCCTGGCAAGCGCCACTACTCTTGCCCATGCCAGCGTCGCGTCGACCGGCGTCGCCTGTCCGCCAGTGTATGGCGATTGCATGCACAGGCCGCCCGCGCCGCCGCAATCGTGAGCAAACGAGAAACCCGCCCGGGGCACACCGACCGACCGCACGACAAAGGGCAGTCCGCCTGCACCAATTGCGGCCGGGAAGTCCGAGAAGAGATCCTGCGCGGTCGGCGTTTCGAAGGCGCGGTTGTACGTTAATCGTATGACGTGGCCGTCTGTGGGGCGGAACTGAATAGCGGCGCGCGGTGAAAACACCGCGTTCGGTAGCCGATCGTTGTTATCGACGCGCGCTGCAAGGATTGCATCGACGCGCGGCGTGAGGTGCGTCTCGGACTGTACGTAACCGCCAACTTCGGCAACGATGTCGTCGTTTTCGTTTCGTCCGTCGATCGTGCCGCCTGTCCGTGGATCCGTCCGTTGCCCATCGGCGCCATACGTGAGTGTCTCGCGCGCGCCAAAGTCGGCGGCGTTCTGCAGCTGGCCAACGAGCATTCGAGAGTTATCGACGATGAGATTGCCGCTGCGCAGCAGATAGGTCTGTCCGGCGTCATTCACATTGAGAAAGACTTGCCCGAACAGCTCGTCTCTGCGGAAACGCGCTTGATAGTGATCCAGGCTCCAGTCGCGCACCTGCGCCGCTCCGACACCCGTGAGCGCGATCGCTCTGCCAGCGTGAGCGCGACCCGCGGCGAGCACAATTTCCGACCGATCGTCGGGACGGAACTCCGCTTCGCCGTCGAGGCTCCAGCGCGAGACGTCGAAGTCACGCTGCCCGATCAAAATGCGCGACGAATCGAAGCCAGCAGCTATCATCGAACGACGCGCCGTCGACTCTGCGGAGTCGAGCTCACGCCAGTCGGTACCCTTCATGTATTGCGCCGTTGCCTTGTATCCAAAGCGCGTGCCTAGGGTGCCGGCATGACGAATCGCGAGCTGCTCGCCGCCGCCTGCCGCGCCGGTGCCATTCGCGCTCCGCGAAATGCCGGTCGCGCTAACAGTCGTACCGGGAGAGTCGAACGGTGACTTGGTAAAGATGTGGAGAACCCCCGCCGCGGCATTAGGACCGTACAATGCCGCCGCCGGGCCGAGCACGACTTCGATGCGGTCGATGTCATTGTTTGTCGTTGGGATGAGCCAAGGCGTGTTCACTCGAAGTGAGGGAACCATGTCGAAGCGGTAATCCGTGAGCACCAGCAGCGCGCCGGAGAACACGCCGTTGAATCCACGCGTGACAATGTGGCTTTGAATGATCCCCGCCGTCGCAATATCGACGCCGGGGGCATCACGGGTGTGCTCCACGGGTGTAACGGTCGCCTCCTCTTCGATGCGTGCCGCCTCCACGACCGTCACGGTGGCGGGAGCTGCACTCGCCCGCTGTTCGGCGCGGCTGACACTGACGACGATCGGGTCGAGCAGCGTGCCTAACGGCTCGAGCGCCAGCTCGATCTCCGCGCTGTTACCGGCGACTGTCGCGCCGGACAGCGCGACGCCGGCTTGCTTATAGCCAAGAAGCGTGGCGCGCAGCTGATGAGCGTTGGCGGCGGCGCGCAGCACGAATCGTCCGTTCGCAGTCGTCAATGTACTGGCTAACGAGACCTCGCTGGATGACGACTCGGTGATTTCCATGAGTACTCCAACCAGCGCATGCCGAGTACGAGCATCGATGATGCGTCCGTGCACGATCGTGGTATCCTGCGCGCACGCGTTCGCCGCGCCCACGACGCCAGTGAGCTGAAGCGTCATGAGCGCGAGACCAGCGAAATTCGGAATGAACCGGCTCGTTACGCAACGAGGCCAGCGCTGCGTCACTGCTTGGCGAGCTCCAATTGCAGCGTCGTCGTGATCGCGGCACCGATGGCGGCACCAGGCAATGCCACCGTCAAATGCCCATTGCTGTCGTTGACCGTTCCTGCAAACGAGATGAGAGCGATGTTGGAGGTGAACGTGATCGTACTCCCGGAGCGAACGTAGCCTCCGTTGTCACTGACGATCGTGGAGGCGGGTGCACCGCCGGCTGTCCCCGTGATATTCGCGCTGTATTTCGACGCGGAGGTCAACTCGACTGTCGCACTTTGAATCACGACAGTACCCAGCGCCGTGTTGGAGATCGTCACCGGAAGTGACTGGCTGTTCACGGTCAGAAGATGGTAAGTGCCAACTTCCGCGTGAGTCTGGCTTTCGGTTGAGCCACCACCGCAGCCATCCGCGAGCGTCGAGAGAACGATCAGTGTCGCAACGCGTCGGAGCCATGAACCACGTCGTTCTGGTATCCTCTGGGCCAGCATCTCTCCTCCTCCTTGTGAGCCGTTGCTTTGGCGGCGCCATGCTGGCGCCGTGGGTTGCCGCTCGGGCTGCTTAGTCCAGCGGCGCATACCGCGAGACTTTCTTCCTTTTTCGCCTGAGCGATGACTTGCAGCCTGCCTAACGCGGCGCGCACGTCATCGGCTTCGTGGCGCAGCGGCGGCTCCGGTGCCACGCGAAGGACGAGATAGTGCGTGTAGGCGCGTATGGCGCCCTTACGATCGCCGGTCGCCGCGGCGAGGCGGCCTTCCTCACGGAGCGATACCGCGAGATAGAACAATGAAGACAACGAATACGACCGGCGTCGGAGAGCGCGCAGCGCCGCCGCTGTGTCGCCGGTGGCAAGACGCAGGCGAGCGGCCAGCACGTTGCCAATCGTCCCGTCAGCCTCCAGCGGGAGGTGCGCCATCGTCGTGTCGAATCGGTCCACGAGAGCGCGGGCCTCTGGCCGTTTCTGAATGGTCGCCGCCCATGCGTCGATGGCGGCAGGACACACTGGCTCTGCGCCGACAACCGGGGTGTTCGTGCCCCCAAAACGTTGTGCTTGTATGACAGGCAGAATTGCGCGGAGGCGCCGTGCGGTTCCGGCGGCCGAATCGGCATTCCCGTGACCGAGTCGCCACTCTTCCAATGCACAGCGCTGCACATACTCCGCAGCCATATCGATTGGCGTGGGTGAGGGATTCGACTCTGCAGCTCGGATTGCAGCCGTGATTTCATTGACCGCATCGACGGCAGCAGCGCCGTCGCCACTTCCGAAAAGGCCATCGCGAATGACTTGACCCTGAACAAGCGGAGTGAAGTAGGCCTCGTCCTCCGGTATCGAGCGTCGTAGCTCAGTGAGTGCCTTCTGCGGCCGGCCCTCATTCATGGCGAGCAGATATTCGCCCGCGGCAACGGTCGCGCGGTCCTCACGGCGGGTCGCGCGCGATCGCAACAGATCGAGCGCGCTCTCGGCATCGTTCACGGCGACACCCATGAGCTGACTCACGAACCAGATCTCGCGCGCGCTTTCCGAGCTGAAGCCTGGCAGGCGGCGACGAACGTCGGCTAGCTCCCGCGCTTCGTTATGCGCCAACGCGAGGCGCCAGTAGAGAAAGCCGGCGCGATCGCTTGCCGAGTCGCCGGGAGGCAGGCGACGCACGAGTTGCTCCGCGACCGCCACATTCCCGTTCATCATCGACAGCTCGGCCAGGCGCTGCACGGCCGGTATAAACGTCGAATCGCGCTTGAGCGCCTCCTCGAAGCTCTTGCGCGCCAGTCCCAGTGCGTCGTCCCACTCTACGTATTCGCCGAACTGCAGCAACTGATCGCCGAACTGGTAGTACGCCTGGGGCTCGTCCGGAATGACGTTCAAGGCATGATCCCACGCCTGGATTTGCGAAAGCCGCGTGGAGACCAATGGATACTTCGGTCCCGCGGCAGCTTCGAGAAAAACGCGATCTTTCTCGTTGAATTGATCGCGAGACGCCCAGGCGACGCGTAGCCCACGCTCCCCTGTTTCCGTGCGAATGGCCTGATAATTCGACGACGCGACGAGTCCCAGCGCGGCCAAACCAAAGTCAGATTCGCCATTCGCGACGCGCGAGGAATCGAGTGCGCGCTCGAAGTAGGCCACTGCTTCGTCATATTTGCCGGCGCGAAAACTGGCCTTTCCCGACACGTACGCGCTCACGGCCGGTGTCGGAAGCCGCTGTAGCAGGTAGAGATGCTGAGCCTCCCCAGCTTGTTGCGTGAGCAACACGTTTGCGACGGTGTCGACCAGCGCCGGATAGCTCGTCGTTGGACCTTCCGCACTCGCGGCCGCGCGCTCGGCACCGTTCGCGACATCGACGAGTCGGGCCGTCATCTTGATGCCTTGCGGCGTCCGCAACACGGAGCCAACGACAAGCTTGCCCGCGTGCAGCGTACGAGCGACGCTCAAATTCTGATCGGGCGACAGGTCGAGCTCATCGTGACCGCCAGCGCGTTGCCACGCATCCATGACCAGCGACACGCTCACCGCACGCGGGAACTTATCGACGAGAAGATCCATCATGCCGACCCGCAGATGGAGACTCTCGACCGCTGGATCGTTCGCGCTCACCCGGAAGGGGAGGACGGCAACGAGATCGTTCTCCGAGCCTGCCGACGCACGCTTAAAGGCCCATGTTGTAGCAGCGATCGCCAACGCGGCGGCGCCAACTCCGCCAAGGACATGCGGCCATTTTCTTCGGTCCAGTCTCAAACGAGGCTGTCGCCGCGAGACTGTCAGCGCCTCACCGCTGGTCGTCGAATGATCTTCGGCGGCGCGCACCAGATCACCGGCCGTGCGGAACCGGTCCGCGGGAGCCTTCGCGAGACCGCGCTGAACGGCCGCGTCCACGAGCTCCGGACAAGTCGATCGCTCCCGGCACAAGGACGGCGCCGGGCTGCTCACATGATGCGCAATGAGTGCCTGCGCGGTAGCCCCACGGAACGGCGGTACGCCGGCAATCATCTCGAAGAGCGTGCACGCCAGGCTGTATACGTCTGAGCGATGATCGACATGTCGCTCGCCGGTCGCCTGCTCGGGACTCATGTACGCCGGGGTTCCCACGGCAACTCCGGACTCGGTGAGTGGCGTGCTGGCCGCGGAGTCGAGTGCGCGCGCCAGACCGAAATCGGCAACGAGTACTTCTCCTCCAACGAGAAGGATGTTCTCAGGCTTGATGTCGCGATGGATGACGCCTTCGCTGTGCGCGTAGTCGAGCGCCGAGGCGACCTGTCGGGCAATCGATAGCGCTTCGTCGATTGGGAGCTGGCGTTCGCGCTCCAGTCGCTGCCGGAGCGTCTCGCCAGAGACAAACGGCATCACATAATAGAGATCGCCTGCGGCAGCCCCGGAGTCGATGAGGGGTAGGATGTGCGGGTGGGTGAGGCGGCTCGCAACATCGATCTCGCGCACGAAGCGCTCGCCGCCAAGTGCGCTGGCGAGCTCCGGTCGTAGCACCTTGACCGCGACGTGACGCGGATGGCGGGAATCACGCGCGAGGTACACGATCGCCATGCCGCCACGACCGAGCTCCCGCTCGATCTCGTAGCGTCCGGCGAGAGCCCTGGTGAGTTCCTCGTTCGAACCGTTCATTGTCCTCGCTCCACCCGCATCAACGCCGGTTCGCGGGTCCGCAAACATACGGCGCAGCTATTGTAGAGCGAGGTTCTGCCTGCCACCAGGGTCCGCCATAGACGACTTGGGAGGTCTCCCGCCGGGCTCGGCTGGTATGACTTCGCTCATCGAGGCTACCCGGCCAGGCTTCCGATTGGCACGCCCCGGATCCGCGTTAGGCGATTGCGATCACGACCTTTCCGAAACTGCCGTTGCTCTGCAAGTACTCGTGCGCTCCGGCAATCTCTTCGAGCGGAAAGACGCGATCCACGACCGGCCTCACGACTCCCCGAGCGAGCAATGGACCCACCTGCGCCGCAAAGGCACGGGTGGCGGCGATCTTCTCCTCGATCGGGCGAGCCCGGAGCACGGTTCCACGCAGCGTGAGTCGCTTGCCGAGTATGATGCCAAGCGGCAGTGACGCTTCGCGACCCCCCATCGTGCCAATGAGAATGATGCGGCCGCGCGGCGCAGCCGCGGCAATGCTCGCCAGGAGGTAGGGGCCACCGACGAGATCGAGCACGATGTCGACGCCCGCGCCGTTTGTCCGCGACATCACCTGCTTCGCTATCTCGTTAGGCTCGGCACCGGCGACCATTCCCTCCTCGAGGCCAAGTTCTCGTGCGCGCGCGATCTTGTCGGCGGTTCGCGCGTCGCCGAATGGAATCGCTCCAACCGCGCGGGCGAGTTGCAGCGCCGCCAACCCAACCCCGCTGCCCACGGCGTGAATGAGCACTCGCTCGGAGGGTCGCACATCGGCCTGAGAGACCAATGCGTCGTGCGCGGTGATGAAGGCTTCCGGCACCGCGGCGGCATCTGTCCAAGACAAGTTATCGGGAATACGCGCGAGAGTACGCTCGTGCGTTACGACGTATTCGGCGTTGCCACCGCCACCCACGATGCCGTAGACGCGATCGGCGACATTCCATAGCGATACGCGCGGCCCGCATTCGGCCACCTCACCGGCCACCTCCATGCCCGGGATGTCCGCCGGCCACCCTGGCGGCGCGGGATAATGTCCTTCGCGTTGCAATAGATCGGCGCGATTGAGCGCACTCGCGCGGATTCGCACGAGGACTTCGCCTGCGCCCGGCACCGGTCGCTCCACGTTGCGAATCTCGAGAACCTCCGGGCCGCCCGGGCGGGTTATGACGGCGGCGCGCATCTGCATGATGTCGAGCGAGCGGGGATGGAAACGAGGTCAGGGCGCGACCAGCCGGGTGGCGGCCGCGTGAATGATATCGAGCTGACGAAGGATGCGATGGAACTGTGGAACCGTCAGCTCGGTGTGGGCCAGCGCCCGCGGCGTCTCCTCGCGCGGAGGCGGCGCCTGCTGCGCGGCGACGGCGTCGGCGATGCGGTCCAGCATGCTCGTTAGGTGAGTGGCAAATCGGGAGACGTCGTCACGAATTGCCGGTGCTTCGGGCGCGTGACGCAGCGTTCCCAGCGCGATGTCGGCCGCGATGAGACGGCGGACGAACGTCAGGAGCGTCGTCGCTGGCTCGAGCTCACGTCGCGACCGCGTCGACTCGGCCATGAGTCGCTCGAACGACGCCTCGGCGTTGGCTGTTGCCAGCGCGGCGTCACGGCGCGCGATGGCGAGGGCGGCGCTCGATTCGTCGTCGGTGCTGTTCCACAGTGCGGCGATGACGCGAAGGTGCCCCGCGGCGGCCCGTAGCGCCTGGGCCGCTAGCGCCGGAAAGCGGTCGCGTTCGGAGCTCGGCCAAAGCAACCACGCCCCCGCGAGACCCAACACGCCGCCAATGAGCGTGTTGATAACTCGCAGCTCGGCCAGGTGCCAATCGCCGGCGCTCATCTCGGCGAGTAGGACGAAGGTTGGCGTGAGGAATATGGAGTAGATGAGGTAGTTGACGCGTAGAAACGCGACGCAGACAGCCGCGAAAACAAAGACGACCACGAGAAGGCCGCGCGTATCATGAATCAGCGCGACGAGGCCGGCAGTGAGGAGGGCGCCGGCGACGGTCCCGAGAACGCGCTGCAAAACCTTGATGAGCGTCGCTCCGGAGTAGGGCTGCAGGATGATAATGGCGGAGATCGTGACCCAGTACCCTCGAGGCAAATTCAATAGACGCGTTACGAGGACGGCAGCCGCGGTGACGATAGCGACCCGCAGCGCGTGGCGCATTGCCAACGAATTCAGCGTTAGGCTCGCACGCAGCGTCTCGGTGATCGGCGGCCGATCGTCGACGATGGTCAACACGGCGAGCGCGGGCGGGATGGCCGGTGTTTTACCACTCTCGAGCGCATCGGCATTGGCGGCGACGACCGTCGTGTATTCCTCGAGCTGGGCGAGGAGCCGTCCAGCGTGCGCGGACAGCAGACTGGGGCTCTCCACCGCTGGGGCGGGTTGCTGCAGTGAGAGGGCCTCGAGGGCGCTCGGCGCGTGCGGCTCGAGCTCGATCGTCGTAGCAATGCGGCGTGCAGCGGACGCGAATCGCATGACGGTACGTTCCGCGATTCGACAGATCTCCGTCTCATTCGCCTCGATCGCCGTCTCGATCAACTCGTTGATGGCAATCAGTGTTCCGAAAAGCAATTCGGCGCCCTGGACGAGCAGTAGCAATCGTTCGCCACGACGCGCTTCACCCTGTCCTCCCCGACGCGAGACGGCGACCACGGCCCGTGCCGCTTCGATCGCCTCGCGCATGGTCTGGCGATGGGTCTGAAAGACAAGCCGCTTGCTTTCGTCAGGCGCAATCGTGTTGAGCGTGGCGACGGAGTCCGCGTAATCGGCGAGCGCGCGATAGCATCGTCCGGTAGCAAAACGAAGGGGCCGATACGGACGCAACGGCCAAAAGACAAGCGCGAGGAGCATCGCCCATGCGCCGCCCGCAAGAAGGTAAACACCGCGCATCACGGCGTCGTGCAAGTTCGGCGAGGGCGCGGCGAGTGCAACCGCAAAGGCGACGGCGATGCTGGTTCCGACACCGCCGGCGCTAATGCCGAACTCACGAGCGAGGCTCAACACGCCGACGACGAGGAAGGTGAGCGCGACCGCTAGCCAGGTTGTGCCGCCGACCAAGCTCCCCACGACGACACCAACCGCCGCGCCCACGGTGAGCGCTCCCATGGTGAGCGCACGGACGCGATAGGCGCCGCCGCGATCCGCGACGGCCGCACTGAAGCCACCGAGGCTGGCCCACGTACCGCCGGTTGAATGCAGGACCTGCGTGACGAGGAGAGGAACCATCGTCGCGATAGCGGCGCGCAGACCGGCGGCAATGGCAGGGCGCTCCGTCGTGGACCTAACGAGGAGGTCGAGACGCCGGGGAGGATCCGTCCGGTCGCGGTGCGGCGGCGCGGTGGTGGTCACGAGACTCAATCTCGCCGCACCTTTCAAAAAACGAAGCCCCCTCCTTCCGGAAGGGGCTTTGTGTGTTCGAGCTATGGCGCGATTACGGATTGCGATCCAGACAACCGTGGCTGTTCGGGTTCGAGTTACTCTCCTCGATCGGAATGGGAAAGTTGACATCGGGGCCGTAGACACCGCCCCCACGACCCGTGTAATTGCCCGTCGGGAAGACGGATTCCGAATTCAAGCCGTAGCCGTTAGGCGCCGGCCGGGAGAGCCGCCGCAGGTCACCGAGGCGATGCTCCGTAAGGTACAGCCAGAAAGCACGCTCGCTGAAGAGCTGCAACACCTGCGCTTGCTGCGTTGCCGCTGGCGACAAAACAGCCATGCCGTTGCCGGCGCGCAAGGCGTTGAGAATCGCTAGCGTGCCGTTCGCGCCCGCATAGTTACCGAGGGCAAGCTGATTCTCGGCAACGATGAGCTGCGCCTCGATGTAGCTCGCGAGCAACGTGGAGGCATCCCGATTCGGATACTTCAACGTTCCGAACACTGTTCGAGCCTGGTCGAACCCGAGGCCCAGATTCTTAAATGGCGTCCGCGGATCGTTGGCAGTGCGGTACGGCAAGCCGTTGGTGCCTTCCTTATCTGCCTGTGTCCACCGACCCTCGAGCCACTGCAGCTCGAAGACACCGTTGTTTTGACGATCGGTGTTGGAACTAGAGAAGATCACATACTCGAAGTCAGGCGGAATGTTGGCGACCAGTGCGGCAGCGGCGGCCAGATTCTTGTTGCTCTTGAATAGCAGAGCGCGCGCCTGCCCGATACGCGCAAGATTTGCCAGGTAGTCGCTGCCGCTGGCATTGGCGACGGTCAGCGCTGCCTGGAAGCGGTTGATCGCCGAATCGAGCAACTGCTGCGTCGTCAACGGCTGACCGGGAATGACGTTCCCCGCCGCATCGAGCTTCGTTATGGGGACGCCCGAGCAGTACGTCTCAGCCAGCATGACGAACGAATAGCCCTCGAGGTTCAGCGCCTCGGCATAGCCCGAATCCGTTGGCGCGAGCGACTTGTACACACTCTCGGCACGAAAAGCTGATTGACGCGCTCGCTGGACCGTGAAGTAGATCGCGCTCATCGTCGAGTTGTTGCGATCGATGGCGCGTCGATCGACCTGCACACGGGTCGGGAATGTTTCGGTGAAGGCGAATTCGTCCGTGAACAGGCCCGTCATGTTGACGAGGCCCTCAAGGCCCGTGTTGCCGCCCGTCCCGGCGAACGCAACCTGGAAATCGCCGACCGCTGCGGCGAGCAGTGTCGGCAGCCCGGCCTTGCCGGTCACGTCGGTCGGACGCGAGACGTCGGGGTCGGGCACCTGCAGCACTTTGTCCACCGAGCACGCTGAAAGCAGCACCGCGGCCGTCGCGATCGCCACCTTCACCGCAGTGGAAGACCACATCGTTCTATTTAGCATCAGTTAAACCTCTGTTGATCCATGGGGTGTTGTCTGTACGGGGACCACGATCGTTACCATCCGAGGTCGAGGCGAACCGTGTAGTAGCGCACTTGCGGCTGACTCAGGAATTCGTCGGTGCTGAAGTTGAAGCCACCGTTCTCGTTGATCTCCGGATCGAGACCCGTGTACTTCGTCCAGGTGTGCAGGTTGCGGCCGGCGAGCGTGAGGGTTGCGCCGTTGAAGCCGAGGCGGGAGACGAAGCGCGGCGGAACGCCGATGGCGACGGACAGCTCGCGCCACTTGGTGAAACTCGCGTCCTCTATGTAGCCGTAATCCGTACCCATCAAGCCCGCGATGTACCGCGCCTGCTCGTTGAGCGGGGCGGACGCGCTATTGGCCGCGAAGCAGCTGCCGAAGCTCACGCAGCGAAAGCGCTCCGTAAAGTTGAGTAACTTTTGGCCACCGCGGTGATCGAACAAGGCCCGGATCGTGAAGTTCTTGTAGATCGTGAGCGACGGAGTAAAGGTGATTTCACTCGTGGGGAATGGCGATCCAAGGTAGACGGCGGTGTCACCAAGCGTGACTTCACACGCCGGCAAAGAGCCGCCCTGGGGGTTCGCTGTGCCATTGTTGATGGGACAGTTCGTGCGGCTGATGATCCCGTCACCATTCTTGTCGGCGTAGCTCTTGATCGGGACCGCCCAATATCCGCCTAACGCGTAACCGTTCTGGTGTCGCTGGGTATTGTCGGAGCCGAAGATGATCGGGGCGATACCGTTGCCCAGGTTAATCAGCTTGTTCGCGTTCCGGCTGCCGTTCACGAGCAGCTGGGCCGAGAGACGCCGCGTATCGAAGAGCTGTGCGTTGACCTGATACTCGAGACCGGCGTTCTTCACGCGCCCGAGATTCTCGAGGCGCGTGGTGGCTTCACCTTCCGATGGCGGAATCGGTCGTGCTACGATCGCGTCCGTCGTGCTCTTGCTGTAGTACGTGACCTCCGTGCCGATGCGGTCATGCCAGATGCCAGCGTCGAAGCCGATCTCGGTCTCTTTCGAGAGCTCCGGCTTGAGGTTGATGTTGCCGATGCCGCCGACGAAGAACCCAGGAACGTTCGTGGCTTCCGAGGAGCCCTGGCGGATGCCGACCGCGGCCGGCGTCAAGAAGCGAACGGCGTCGCGGAAATTCGGACGCTGGCCGCTCTCACCGTATGCGGTGCGAAGACGCAAGGACGAGACGATGTCCTGCTTCGGGAAGAACCCCTCTTCCCCGATGACCCACGAGAGACTCGCCGCCGGATAGAGGACGCTCCGGAAGTCCTGTCCGAAGGCGCTGTTCTTGTCGCCGCGCAGCGCTCCCGTGAGAAAGAGACGCTCGCGCCACGAGAGCTGCTCCTGTACGTAGGCGCCTAACGTCTTGTTCTCCACATTCGTCTCGCCAACCGCGAAGAGCGCCGTCGCGCCGTTGAGCGAGCCCGTACCCGGCACGATGTTCTGACCGAACGCGAACGTCGCGCGAGTGATCTCGTCGTTGAACTGCACACCCGTGGATGTCGCCGAGCGCAAAGTGGCGCGCGGATTGAAGGTGCCAGTTACGCCAAGGTTTGCGGTATATACGAAATCCTGGAACGGATTCGATGTGCGCTTGCCGACGGGATCGTCCGCGAATTGGCTCGTCGGTCCACCCGCGCTGGCGGGCGGTATGAATTCCTGGTCGATACGATTGGTGAAGTCTACGCCCGCGGTACCGATCGCCGACAGCCAGCTAAGCGGCTGCCAATTCGCACGCGACGAGCCGGTGAAGCGGTCGACGTTCTGCTGCGTGTTGATCGCGAAAATATCCTGCGGCGTATCGAAACCGAAGCCGCCCAAACCACCATAGTTCGCGATCGCGTTGCCCAACAAACCTTGCGGAACGACGCCACGAACATTGTTATCGTTTTGCGGCAGGCGCAGGCGGCTCTGCGTGTAGCCGGTGTTGACCGACAGATCGAAGTTGTCGCGGAGTTGGCTGTGCACATTGCCGCGTAGCGAGATCAGTCGCTGACGGTTGATCTCATAGACGCCGTTCTCGCGATAGAAGTCCCCACCGATGAAATACTGCGCGAGGTCAGACCCCCCAGAGACGTCGGCGCCAAAGCGCTCGCGCCAACCCTTGATGAATGGGCTGTTCTGCTCGAGCGGATTGTACGAGACAAGCTTTTGCTCGCCCGGGCAGAAGCCGCGAATCTGCAGGTCGAGCGTGCATGGAAAGAGTGTGTCAGGGGCGTAGTCGGCCTCGTCGAGGGTCCAATAATTGGTCGGGTAGTTCGTGACCTCGTTGATGGAGCCTGCCTCCGAGTGAACGTTCCACTTCGTGCGCCCAGCGCGTCCGCGCTTTGTCGTGATTTGAATGACGCCGTTCGACGCCGCGGTGCCATACAGCGCAGCCGCCGCGGGGCCCTTGATGATCTCGATGTTCTCGATGTCTTCCGGATTGATGTCGTTCAGTCGCGACGGGACCTGGCCGCCAACGCCGATGCTCGTCGCCCCTTCGTCGTTATTTACGCGAATGCCGTCGACGATGACCAGCGGATCATTCGACAGCGATACGCTGTTCGAGCCGCGAATACGTATGCGTGCCGAGCTGCCGGTCGTACCACCCGCTTCCTGCACGACGACGCCGGCGGCGCGCGACGACAGCACCGTTTGCAAGTTTGAAACGGCAGCCTGCGGCACTTCCTCGGGAACGCTGATCGACGCCGTGGATACGCCGCTCTCACGACGCGATTGCTCTTGTCCCGTCGCGCTCACGGTAACGACGTCGAGGGTCGTGGCCGCCGCGTCGAGAGAGAAATCGAGCGTCGCCGTGCCGGCAGCCGCCAGCGTGATGGGCCGCGTGACGGACGCATACCCGATCCGCAGCGCCTGTACGTTCATCGTACCCGCGTTGACTCCAGTGATGCGGTAGATCCCCTGGTCGCTGGTCTGCGCACCGCGCGTCGTTCCCACGACGCGCACCGTGGCGCCCACGACCGGCTGCTGCGTGCCGCGGTCGATCACTCGACCCGTAATTGTTCCCGTCGGTGTCTGCGCCGACGCGAACATTGGCGCGAGCACGAGCGCGCTGACGCCAAGCTTTTGAATCCAAGCCATTGCTCCTCCCTGTCCCCCCAAGGTCTTGATGTCGCCACGCGACTGCGATCAGCGCGGCAGCGAAGCGGACGAATTGCGATGTGCCCGCCGAATGAGATGGCGGGCGCAGATCGAATCCATGAGACCGCGCGAACGTTCGCGCGATCCCATTTCCGCTGTTTCTTGAACCCGGTTCCGCGTTGAGAAGTCACCCACAAATGAGTCTTCTCCACGAGCCGTCGTTAGGCCGTGACGAACCGGTATGATCGTGGGACGAGCCCCCAGGCGTCGCAGCGCCCGAATGCTCAGTCGAGTGCGACGCGGTATCCGGCCTTTCGCACGGTCAAGATGTAGCGAGGGTGAGCCGGGTCGTCTTCGAGCTTGCGGCGCAGTTCCGCGACGTGGGTGTCAATCGTGCGACTGATGACCTCAGCATCATAGCCCCACACATCACGGAGCAAATCAATCCGAGGCACGATCTCACCGCGACGACGGATCAGTGCCATCAAGAGCTCGAATTCCTTCGGACGCAATGTCACGGGAAAACCACGCCGAAAAACTCCGTGCGTCGCCGGACGAATCTCGACCTCACCAAAACGAATGCGTTCGCTCGACGCGGCGCTATTCGAGTTTTCACGTGGCGGCGCGCCCGCACGGCGCAGTAACGCATTCACGCGCCCGAGCAGTTCGAGCAGACCGAACGGTTTCGTGACGTAATCGTCAGCACCAAAGCGAAAGCCGCGTACCTTGTCCGCTTCTTCACTCCGCGCGGTGAGAATGAGCACCGGCACGTCGTTGCCATCGGCGCGCAGCGCAGCGAGTACCCGATAGCCGTCGAGCCCAGGCAATGCCAGATCGAGGATGACGAGCGACGGCACTGTGGCGCGCACCCGCGCGAGGCCCTCCGCACCGTCATGCACGACGTCGACCTGATAGCCCTCGATCTCGAGATTGTTCGCGAGGCCGGTGGCGAGATCGCGGTTGTCTTCGACGATCAAAATCTTGGAAGACATTGGCGTTCGCTCAATCATCGGCCGCTCGACCTCCGAGTAGCTGGCACGTAGCATCGGCATGGCGAATTGCGCTGCTCAAGATGGACGAGCAAAAAACCAAAGTGATTGGAGTTAGAAGGCAGCGCGGTGAGCCGGTGGGAAGCCGTCGCGGCCCGAGTCTTTCCCGGACCCGGGCGCCGCGGGGAGCGCGACCACGAACCGTGCTCCCCCTCGCTCTGATCGCTCCACCCAGGTCTGCCCGCCGTGACGCGTTGTGAGGTCGCGAACGACCGCTAAGCCGATACCCGTACCGCCACCGCTGCGGCGCTGACTCGTAAGGCGCACGAACGGCGCGAAGATGCGCTCACGATCGGCAAAGGGCACGCCGGGACCCTCATCATCGACGATCAATCGCGCCATGTCACGCGTTCGCTCGAGACGGATGACGATCGTTTGCCCCGCGGGACCGTACCGCACAGCGTTCTCGAGCAGGTTGAGCACGATCTGACGGTACGCCGAAGCATCGATGAGCGCGGCGACCGGCTCGTCAATGACCTCGCGAAGCGTGACATTCGCCGCCCACGCCAGTGGGGCGAAGCTCACGAGAATCTCCCGCGTCGCGACGCCGAGATCGATCGGCTCTGGCGTGAGCTCGAGCAGCGCCCGGTCGGCGCGCGTGAAGTGCAACGCGTTCTCCACGAGGTGCATCAAGCGACGAGTTTCCCGCACGATGATTTCCGCCGCCGCGCGTCGCTCGCGCTCCGAACGCGTACGCTCGAACATCAACGTCTCCCCGAACAAGAGAATCTGTGCGAGAGGCGTGCGCAGCTCGTGCGACACTCCGGCGGTGAGATCCGCGCGGAGCTTTGCGAGCTCGTGCTCGCGTCGCAGTTGGAGCACGGCGGCAACGACGAGACCGCCCATGAGTACGAGTAGCCCAAAGAGCGGAAAGAGGCGCGAGCGTGGTAGCTCGCCGCCGGCAAGATCACCGGGCTCACTCGCCGCGAGCGCGACGGCGAGACGTAGATCGGCATAGCGAGGGCCGAGCGGTACGGTGTCCGCGAAGAGCGTAACGGATGCGACGGGAGCGACGCCGGGCGTGTAGCTCTCATGTCCCGCCCGCGGCACCATCGTGACACGGAGCTCGGGCTGGCGCGCGTCGGCATCGTACAGAGGCGTGCCATCCTCTGCCAATACGGAAGTACGTAACAGCGTGTCGAGATTCGCCGATGCCGCGGCATCGGGTTCACGCCGCGTCGATGTGCGAGGCCGCGGAGTCGAAAGCGCCTCGCGGAGCGCGGCCACCTCGCTCACGAACCCGTAGACGGACGAATCGCCTCCTTCTCTGTTGGGCGCGTACCCAACAACGCGGCGCTGACCGTCTACCACTCCGGAAACCAATGCATAGTCCCAATCGGAGCGCCAAACTGACCGCGCGCGCGCCGCAACTGTATCAGCCAGCCACTGACGCTCCGCCATCGAAGGCTCCGAGGTACCCTTCAACTGGAGAGCGCGGTCCGACAAGCGGAGCTGGAAGTAATAGTGTGCGGCAATTGCCGGTGCACACTTGCAATCCCGCACGTGCGCGGCGCTCCGCATGAGGCGCTCGACACCGATGTCGGCGCGATCGCGCGACGTTCGTGTGGCAATCGGCGCGAAAAGCGCATGCAGCGCGTGGTCGAGTGCCGTGCGTGTTTCGTACGCGGTGCTGGTCGCGGTGTAGCGCACCAGATCTCGGCCCGCCCGTTCGGCCGTGCGCTGTCGCGACAGCGCGTTGCTCCACGCTTCGTGCGCCAGGTCCGCCGCAATCGCAAACGTCACGACGAGGAGGCCAACGAGCAACGGCATGCCGGCAGCACGAGCGGGACGGGGCACAGAGGGACGCGTGAGCTCTTCAGGGATGACTGGAGTCTCCCTGATTATTCACGTGTGACCGGCTGCTGACAACAGCCGGGCCTATTTCCCCCTCATCGAAAGCGATGGCGCGGGCTGCCCCTCACGCCTGCCGATTTCGACTACTCGCCTGCGTAGCTCCTGGCAACCGTCGCGGACGATAAGTGACCACTAAATTCGCAAGCCGAGCTGCCGCAGCAGCTCCTCGAAACGCAGCCACTCGCGTTTATCATAAGCCGGTGCATCATACGCCTTCGACCACAGGCGATGAAACAACCGGTGGGCTTCCTGCATGGGGTCAGCCGCGACGCCAGCGCTGCGAGCAAAATCGCTCATGGTGTTACCCTCCGTCATCGGACTGCCCGCGAGCCAAAGGCAAGACACGAGCCGAACTCACCGGTCGGTGCGCACGCGAGCGCGCAATTCGGTGGTGCTCCATCTGGTTGTCTCGCGGCACACGATGCCGCCGTGATGCACAGCACGCTGTGTGGATATTTCTCGCTATTATGTCAGTATGTCGACCACCGCCTCCGCGACCCCAGAGACCACCGCGGCCATTCCGCGCCCGCTCAGCGACGAGATAGTAGCTCACATCGACGCCTATTGGCGCGCCGCGAACTATCTCTCGGTTGGGCAGATTTATCTGCTTGCCAACCCGCTGCTGCGGGAGCCGCTCACGCTCGATCACATCAAGCCTCGTCTTCTCGGTCATTGGGGAACGACGCCGGGCCTGAATTTCCTCTATGCGCATCTCAATCGCGTGATTCGTGAGCGGGACCTGAATGTCATCTACGTCACCGGTCCTGGGCACGGCGGGCCGGGAATCGTCGCCAACACATATCTCGAAGGGACGTACAGCGAGCTGTATCCCGGTGTCTCCCAGAACGTGCAGGGGATGGCCCGGCTCTTTAAGCAATTCTCCTTTCCCGGTGGCATTCCAAGTCACGCCGCGCCAGAGACGCCAGGCTCAATCAATGAAGGCGGCGAGCTTGGATACTCGTTGGCGCACGCATACGGCGCGGCATTCGACAATCCGAGTCTGCTCGTCGCCTGTGTCATCGGCGATGGGGAGGCGGAGACGGGCGCGCTCGCGGCGAGTTGGCACTCCAACAAATTTCTCGATCCAGCGCGCGACGGCGCGGTTCTGCCCATCTTGCACCTCAACGGTTACAAGATCGCTAATCCGACGATACTCGGCCGGATGGACGATGACGAGCTGTCGCAGCTTCTCACCGGATACGGGTACACGCCATACTTCGTCGAAGGCGACGACCCGCTCACGATGCACCAGAAAATGGCCGCGACGCTCGACGAAGTCGTCGACGAGATTCACGCCATCCAGCACGACGCGCGCGCCCGCCGCTCCACGGGGCGTGCCGTCTGGCCCATGATCGTATTGCGGTCGCCGAAGGGTTGGACCGGGCCGAAGGTGGTCGATGGCAAACCGGTCGAGAACACCTGGCGGGCGCACCAGGTGCCGCTCGCTGGTCTGCAGACGAACCCGCAGCATCTCGCTCAGCTCGAAGAGTGGATGCGGAGCTATCGCCCGGAGGAGCTCTTCGATGGCGAGGGCCGCTTGATTCCGGAGCTTGCGGAGTTGGCGCCACGCGGCGAGCGGCGGATGGGGGCGAACCCACACGCGAATGGCGGCCTCCTGTTACGTGATCTGATGCTTCCGGACTTCCGCGAGTATGCGGTGCCGGTTCACGCGCCGGGTGAGCGCGTGGCCGAAGCGACGAAAGTGCTCGGCACCTTGCTGCGTGACGTATTCGTGCTCAACGCACAGAACAAGAACTTCCGGCTGTTCGGTCCGGACGAAATCGAATCCAATCGCCTAACGGCTGTCTACGAGGCGACGGATAAGGTCTTTCTCGAGCGCATTCTGCCGACTGACGAGCACCTTTCGGCTGACGGGCGCGTGATGGAGGTGCTGAGCGAGCAGATTTGCCAAGGATGGCTCGAGGGATACCTCCTCACGGGACGTCACGGCCTTTTTTCCTGCTACGAGGCGTTCATCCACGTCGTCGACTCCATGTTCAATCAGCACGCGAAGTGGCTCAAGTCCACGCGGGAGATCGCGTGGCGTCGGCCGATCGCGTCGTTGAACTATCTGTTGACGTCGCACGTGTGGCGCCAGGATCACAACGGTTTCAGTCACCAGGATCCGGGCTTCATCGATCATGTCGTACAGAAGAAGGCCGACGTCGTACGCGTGTACTTACCACCGGACGCGAACACGTTGTTGTCCGTCGCCGACCACTGTTTGCGCAGCCGCAACTACGTGAACGTGATCGTCGCCGGAAAGCAGCCCGCGCCGCAGTGGCTCGACATGGCGTCGGCGATTCGGCACTGCACGATCGGCATCGGCATCTGGGACTGGGCGAGCAGTGACGACGGCGTGGAGCCGGATGCGGTGCTTGCCTGCGCGGGCGACGTGCCGACGCTGGAGACCATGGCAGCGGTGGACCTGCTGCGCACGAGCTTCCCCGACATTGCACTGCGAGTGATCAACGTCGTCGATCTCATGACGCTGCAGTCCGCGTCGCAGCATCCCCATGGGCTGCCCGACGCGGAATTCGATTCGATGTTCACGCGCGACCGGCCGGTGATTTTTGCCTACCACGGCTATCCGACGCTCATTCACCGTCTCACGTACCGTCGCGTGAATCACGCGAACATCCACGTCCACGGCTATCAGGAAGAAGGCACGACGACGACGCCGTTCGATATGACGGTGCTCAACGAGCTCGATCGCTTTCACCTCGCGGGGAGCGTCGTCGATCAGGTGCCTCGCTTAGCAAAGATCGGTGCGCACTTCAAGCAGATGCTACGCGATAAGCTGGTGGAGCACGCGGAATACATCCGCGAGCACGGGGATGACATGCCCGAGATCAAAGATTGGAAATGGGGCGGGCGCGCATCAGGGCAGGCAAAGGGGCGCCGCGTCGACATCGATTAGGGAACACGTACGCGAAGAGGGTACCAAAAGACCGGACCGAAAAAATCGGCTCGCCCTTTTCGGTTCCCTCGTTCCCCTCGTCTTTCGCGAACCTTCCCTGTGCTACCGTAGCTCTGCTTTCTCCGCGAAGTCGTACAGTGTGACGCGGCGAAGCCGGTAGTAATTCGCCCAGTAGTTCCTGAGCGCCTGAACGTACGCGTCGAGCGCTTGGTCTTTCTCGTTCTGGGCGATGTAGAGATCACTGACGCCGATTTTGCCGATCACATAGCGATTCTTCGCGACCTCGAATCGCTTCTGCGCCACGGTGTCGGCCTTCGTGGCGATGACGAGCATCCTTTGTGACTGCGTGAGCTGGAGCGCTGCATAACGAGCGTCTTCGACGAGCTGCTCGTGCCGCGCGCGTGATTGGCTCGAGACCTGTGCCTGACCGGCACGCGCGGCCTCGACGTCGGCGCGGCCGCCGCCCCACTGAAAGATTGGCATCGTCACCGCGAGCTGCAGTTGCTGCTGTGGAAGCGGCGCCGCGTACGCGAGGCCGAACAGATTCGACGTTTGGTTCACCCCATAGCTCGCCTGAATGGACGCGCCGAAACCGTTCGTGAGGCGCGCCTCCGTCTCCGCGCGCCGCGCGTTCACGGAATCGAGGGATGCCTGCTCGGGAACGCTCGTGTTCCTCAGCGCCTGTGACACGGCGATCTCCGGATCGACCTCGACCGTTGGCACGTCCTGCGGTGGAACGACGACGAGCGTGTCACGCGCGTGCACGTTGATGAGCCGACGTAACGCCGACTCGCTCCGATCGCGCTCGAGTTTGGCGCCATCCAGCGAAGCTCGGGCGCGCAATAGTTGAAGCTCGCTCTGCAGCAGCTCATTTTCGCCGATCTTTCCGACCTCGAACCGTCCCTTGTTGAGCGTGTAAAGCGTGTCGTTGACGGCGACGTTCGTCGTTGCGTTCCCGACCGCGACGATCGCCGCGTAATAATCGAAGAATGCGGAGGCCGTATTCAGCGCCAAGTCTTCGCGCGACTCGAGATACTGTCGCTCGGCGACATTGGAACGCAGGTCCTGCGCCTTTTCTTCCCAGAGTGTCGTGCGCGGCTTGAGTAGATCCTGCTGGATGGAAACGACGAATGGCTTCGAGTAATACGTGCGCACTGACTGTGGCCCGTTGACGTCCACCCGATCGATGTAGGAGCCGACGCTCAGTCTCGAGCCGAGCCAAGGCAGCGGCTGTGAGATCTTGAGGCCCACCGCCGATTCACTCTGGCTCTGCGGCAAAAAGCGCGTTTCGCCAGTGGGCTGCAGAATGCCGCTGATGGCATGGTTGTAGTTCGCCGAGGTGCCATCGAGCGAGACCTGAGGCATGAGCCGCGCGTTGAAGGCGCGGTCGCGTGCCCGTGCCTGCGCGAGAACGTCGCGCGACGCCTCGGCCGAGAGTCCCTGCTTGAGAGCGAGCGCCACGGCGTTGGCAAGCGTCAACGCGCCAATCGGACATGGGGGCGCCTCGACCGGCGCGGGGCGACATGTCATTGAGGATTGGGCGCGTGCGGTGGGCACAATGGCGAGAGCACCGAGGATGGCACCGCGAACGAGGCGAGTGTGCGACATGACTCGTTAGGCTGGAGACGCGAGATCCGGCGCTATTCGTAGCGCAGGCAAACGACGGGATCCTGGCGCGCCGCGCGCCAGGCGGGGACAATTCCGAAGAGGAGGCCAACGGCAACGGACACGCCGAAGGCGACGAAGACGGACGCCGCCGAGACGATCGTGTGGATTCCCGCGGCCCGCTCGATGAGCAAACTCAAAACCGCGCCAGTGAGGATGCCCGCGATTCCGCCGGCGAGGCTGATCATCACCGCCTCGCTCAGGAACTGCGCGAGCACGTCCTTCTGCGTGGCACCCACTGCCCGCCGCACTCCGATCTCCTTGATGCGCTCGAGGATCGACGCGAGCATGATGTTCATGATGCCGATGCCGCCAACGACGAGTGAGATCGACGCGATGGCGCCCAGCACGATGTTGAAGATCGTCTTGGTGCGTTGCTCTTGCTTGAGGAGGAGCTCGGGCACCGTGATCTCGAAGTCCACGACCTCGTTATGACGCCGCGTGAGCAGGCGACGCATGATATCCGCCACCTGCGTCACCGCGGCGGCGCGATCCACCTGGACAACGACCTTGTCGAGCTGATTGTAGTTGCGCTTCTCGGCGCGCTGATCGTCCGTCTCCGACGAATCAGGCTGGCTGAATTCGCGCGCGGCGAGCTCCATCTCCTGCTGCGTCACCTCGGCGCGATTGCGGAACCGCAGCAGCATCGTTGGGAGTGGAACGTAGACATCCATGTTCGCATCACGGATGCCTAACCGCTGCGCCGTCTCGGCGGACACCTTGCGGTCCTCGAGTACGCCGACCACGGTGAGCCACTGGCTGCCCACCTTCACGGTGCGACCCACGGGCTCTTCGGTCGTAAAGAATCGCGACTTCACACCTTGTCCAATGATGGCGACCGACGATGCCGCGTCGAAATGCGGCCTGGCGAAGTACGTACCTTGTGCGAGATGGAGGTTCATCAACCGAAAATACGACGAATCGACACCGACCACTTTGCCCGAGCGATGCCGTCCCTCGCGGGTGATGACGCTGTTGATGACGACCTCGCTGCTCGTCGCACTGACGTCTGGTATGATCTCTCCGATGCTGGTGGCGTCGAGGAAAGTGAGCCCGGGGGTGAAGCGCTTGGATTCTTTCTTATCGTCCTTGTCGACCTTCCCTTCCTTCTGCTCCACGATCGGGGTGACGACGATGTTGTTGGCGCCGAGGAGACGCATCTGCTCGAGGATCTCTTGCTCAGCGCCGTTGCCGATAGCGAGCATCGCGATCACCGACGCGACGCCGAAGAGGATGCCTAACGAAGTGAGACCGGCGCGCAGCTTGTTGTGCCCCACCGCTTCGGCGGCGGTGCGGGCGCTGAACGTGACCTGCGCGGCGAGCTCTCGAGCCCGTGTCATCCTGAGGAGCGAAGCGACGACGGATCTGCTGTTCGGCGGCGCTCTGAATGGGGGTCGCTAACGCGCATTTCCTTTCGGAGTCGGTAGAGTTACTCCCTTCGCCGTGTCTCCTCCGGTCGTTGGCGGTGGCACCGGCTTCAAACCAGGAATTAGTTCGACCTTTAGGTTGGCCTTGTCCGCCGGCAGGACGAGGAGCACCTTGTCTCCCTTCTGCAGCCCGCGCATAACGACGATGTCGTTGTCGTTCATTGCGCCTGTCTCGATCTGCTGCTTCACGACGTGCCCGCCGTCGCGCTTGTATACGAAGGAAAGACCGCCGTCGCTCGTCACCGCCTCGAGCGGCACCGACAGAACTTTGGCGATCGACGCCGTCTCGATGGCGTTCGAGGTCGTCATTCCTGGACGTAGCGTCGTGTCGGCCTGCGCAATGTTGATCTTCACCTCGAAGACTTTCGAATCCTGATTCGGCCGCTGCTCGCCCACGTTCGCCACCGACGTCACCGTTCCGGCCAACTTTTTGGTCGGATCGGCGTCGAGTGAGATACTGACCTTCTGGCCGACCGCGATCTTCCGCACGTCTACTTCGTTGACGTAGGTGTCCGATTCCATCTGCGTGAGATCGGGAAGGGTCGCGACGGTCGGGTCCCAGGGGCTCCACTGCGAGCCAACGCCTTTCTTTTTCCCGTTCCATTCGCGGACGTAAATGACCATTCCTGGAGTCGGCGCCTTGATCGTGAAGCTCGACATGACGTCCTGAATGATCTTCAGCTGATTCGCCTGACGGTCACGATCTGCGCTCACCTCCGCCATCTTCGCGACAGCCTGCTTGAACTTCGTTTGGTAGTTCACCTTCGATTGGTCGAACGCGCGCTGAGCCTTTTCATAATCGATTTCCGCCTGGCGCTTGATCGTCGGCGCCTCGTACTGCGCCTGCTCCTTCGCGAGCTTCTTTTCCTCGAGGGTGTACTCTGCAGTACGAATGTCTTCCCGCGCCGTTGATAAGTTGAGCGCCGAATCGAGTTGCGCACTCGTGTATTGCGCCAGAGCCTTTTGGAGATTGAGTGAGACGTCGGCCAGTTTCGTGGCCGCGGGTCCCTTATCCAGCTCGGCGATCACCTCACCTTCTTTTACCAGCTGCCCCTCTGGTACGATCGAGGCGATCTTCGTCTGATAGACGTTGGCCGCTTGCGCGTTCGCAGGGCCTGTGACCTGAACGAACTTGCGCGCGCGGAGCTCGCCGGTGGTCGTCACCGCCACATGAAAGGCGCCCTCCTTCACCGTGGCCATCACGGCGCCGTCGTCTGCGGAAGCAGCGGGTCCCGACCACTTATACCACGCGATCGGTCCGGCGACGAAGAGGAAGAGAAGGAGGAGCAGCATCCAGCGTTTGCGAAGCTGTTGCATAGTCGCCATCCATCGAAAGCGGGAACGCGCCGGCACTCGCACGGCGTCTCCAATGTCTCCAGCCTAGCGCCGGATCACAGTTGGATCAACCTGCGGCACATTAGAATCGGCTAATGATTCGCGACGCCTTGCGCGAGGCAGCAGGCGCCGTGCTCGGCAGTCGAGACCGAGCAGTTGGACACGCGATCCGGACAAATCGTTGGCAAGCCGGCGATCTGCCCTGTCGGCGCGGTGCCAGACCGTCTCACGCCGCGATGTTGCCCGGTGGTCAAACGGCTCACTCTGCTCGCAGCGCGAGCAATGGGTCCGTTCGCGATGCTTTTCGAGCCGGAAGGTAGGTCGCGAACAGAGCCGTCGTGACAAGAACCATCGCTACGCCCACGAAGGTCGCGGGGTCGCGCGTGCCGACACCGTACAGGAGACTCGACATCGACCGGGTCACACCGAGCGCGCCGAGGATTCCGGCGCCGGCGCCGGCGAGTGCGACGGTCATCCCCTCTCGCACCACCATCTGGACGACGGCACGTGGCTCCGCGCCTAACGCGAGACGAACGCCGATCTCGTGGATGCGACGCGACACGGCGTACGTCATCACCCCGTAGACACCCACCGTTGCGAGGATGAGCGCGACGCCGGCGAAGGTCGCGAGCAAAACGAGAGTGAAACGAGGCCGGGCGTTCGCGATGGCGACTATCTCGTCCATCGTACGAACCTCGGCGACGGGAATGTTCCGATCGAACGACCAGACGGCATTGCGAATCGATGGTACCAGTCGTGCCGCGTCGCACGAAGTGCTTTGACGCCCGCAGGCAGCGCGTACGACCAGCGTCAGGTACGCAACGTGGCCTCCCATTCCGGTGAGGTAATTTCCCTCCTGCAGCCAGGGCACATAGATCTCTTCCTCCGGCGGCGCGGCCCAATCGGAGCGGACCGCATTCTTCACCACACCAACGACCGTCATCCACGTCGTGTTGGCCCCAGGTCTCTCCAGCGTTACGCGCTTCCCGATGGCGCTCTCGGCCGGCCAATACCGCTTGGCCATGTATTCGTTGATGACGACCACGGACGGCCTTCCAACTCGATCCGTGCTCGCGACGTCGCGACCCGCCAACATCCGAATACCCATCGTCGCGAAATAGCCAGGCAACACGACACGGTAAGCGGCCGATGGAGCCTCACCTGGCTTTGGGACGCTTCGCCCCTCCACGAAAAAAGACATCCCCCAGAGATCCCCCGCGATGGGAGCGTGATTCACCGCGCTCGCGCGCTCGACACCAGGAATCGCCTTCGTCCGAGCGACGAGCTGTTCGATGAAGTCCACTCGTCGTGCGGGTGACGCTTCGGCCGCGCCCGCGAAAGACACGATCATGGTGACGACCCCACGTGGATCGAAGCCCGGGTCGATGTCGCGAAGGGCAATGAAGCTGCGGATCGCGAGGCCAGCTCCGGTCAGGAGCATCAGAGCCAGTGCCAGCTCCGAGGCGACCAGGAGGTCGCGCAGACGATGCTGGCGCGCGCTTCCGCTGGTACCACGTCCGCCCTCGCGCAGCGTTTCCGCCAGTCGCGTGCATGACGCCCGCAGCGCCGGCGCAATCCCGAAGATGAAGCCGGTCGTTAGTGAGACGATCGCGGTGAACGCAATGACGCGTCCATCCAGGCGGATCTCATTCGCACGCGGCAGCCCTGCGCCGCCTAACGTCACGAGCACGCGCAGGCCGTAATCAGCCATCGCGATGCCCAGGAAGCCTCCGGCACTCGCGAGCAACAAGCTCTCGGTGAGCAGCTGTCTGACAATTCGGGCCCGGCTTGCGCCGAGTGCCGTGCGGATCGTCATCTCACGCCTCCGCCCGGAGGCGCGCGCGAGCAGCATGTGGGCGACGTTAGCGCAGGCCAGGAGGAGTACGAAGGCGACCGCGCCGAGCAACACGACGAGCGCGGGACCAACGTCGCCGACCACGAGGTCACGCAAGGGCGTCACCGTCACGTTGCGATTCGTGCCCGGGTACTCGCGTTCCAGCGCGGCGGTAATCGTGCCGATCTCCGCGCGTGCATGCGACACGGTGACGCTCGGCGCCAAACGCGCGAACACGCGAAGACTCTGCGCGTCCCTGCTCTGTGCGCGCGTGCCTAACGCGAGAGGTGACCACAACTGAACGCCGTGCGCCCAGAAGAGCGGAAAATCGAAGCGCTCCGGCATCACCCCAATGATCAAGTATGCGCTACCGTCCAGGGTGATGGTCTTCCCAATAATGTTGCGATCGCTGGCGAAGCGCCGTTGCCAGAATCCCCAGGAAAGCACGGCCTCGTGGTCGCGTCCCGGCTCGTCCTCTCCCGCAACGAACAGCCGGCCGAGGGCGGGCTGTACTTCGGCCAGTGCCAAGGCATCTGACGTGAGTCGAAGGGCCTGTACCTTTTCAGGCGTACCATCGCCCGTCAGGTTCGGTGTCCAGAACTCGGCCGCGCCCATCCGAGAGAACGAAGTGCTCTGCTGCTTCCAATCGAGGAAGTTGGCGGGAGACACCGGGTTGTCCGTGTGATGCAGAATGGCCACGATGCGGTTTGGATCGCCTAACGGCAGCGGCTGCAGCAGCACGGCGTTGACGACGCTGAAGATCGCCGAGGTGCCGCCGATACCCAGGGCGAGCGCGAGGAGCGCCGTGACGGTAAAGGCGCGGGCGTGCAGCAATGCACGCCAGCCGTAGCGCAGGTCTTGCGCGAGGGTGGATTCGAGCATGCCGCTGAGACAGCGGCTTCACCGGAAGGGTTGGGTTGTCGCGACGAACCGGTGCCGTCGCCCTCGCCGGACGAAGCCTGCCGTTGCATTCTCATGCTCCGGCAAGCCGACGCACCCCAAACCTTTCCGCGCCAATGCCCGTTTTTTCTTCGCGACCTTTGGAGACTGGTCCGAGCGACGCCGATCTTGCGGCGTCGGGCGTCCCGGACACGAGTCCGACGTGGGAGCTCGAACTGCTCATCTCGGGCGCCGTCCTTTTCGCCCTCTTTCAGCTGCCGTCGCAGCTGAACGGCTTCTTCGCGCGCATCGAGCCACACGCAACGACGGCAGTCATGCCCGCGATGTTGTTCGTGCAGATCTACGTCAAGGCGATCATCTACGCGCTGATCGCGTCGTTCGTCGTGCATCTGATCGCGCGGGCGTACTGGGTTGGCCTCGTTGGCCTGCATTCAGTTTTTCCCAATGGGGTGCGATGGGAAAATTTCAAGTCTGGGCCGGTGACGCTCGAGGTGTATCGCTCCCGGCTCGTATCGTTGCCGGCGATCATCTCACGCACGGACAATTTCTGCAGCGTCATCTTTTCGTTCGCGTTCTTGCTCGTCATACTGTTCGCGTTCACGGTGATGGTGACCGGCTCGTACAGCGTCATCGCGTATCTCATCGGCCGCTTCGCCGCCGTCAAAGTTGAGACGGTCTTCCTCATTCTCGCGGGAATAACAGCGCTGGTACCGCTGATCACCGGCCTGGTAGACAGACGCCTCGGTGCTCGACTGAGTCCCCGCGCGCGTGCGGTGGTGCGACACCTGGTGATCTTCAGCTATCGCGGGACTGCACAGGGCGTCATCAGTCCCATCTTCGTTCCCCTGCTCACGAACTTCGGGCGCGCGAAGATGGTCGCGATCTTCTATTTCGCGCTGTTCAGCATTTTGACCGTGGTGATCGCCGAGCGTTTTGCGCGGAACGATCTCCTGTCGCTCAACAGCTACGACTATTATGGCGTGTCGAATCGCTTTGGCGTCGACTACCGACTGTACGAGAGTCAGCGCGCGCCGGACGACATTTACGCGCGACTACCGTCGATCCAATCAGACATCATCACCGGACCGTACGTGAAGCTGTTCATTCCATACATCCCACGACGACACAACGAAGCCGTGGCGAAGACGTGCCCGTCTCTGCATCCCGTACAGTCTCGCGGGCTACAGTTGGGCGGGGACACACCGATACCCGACAGCCTTGCGATTCCCGTACTGGAATGTCTGTCGAGGATTCATGACGTCACAATGGACGGTGCGCCGCGCCGTGATCTGCAGTTTCGCTTTTACGAACATCCCACGAGCGGGATCAAGGGGATCATCACGTACATTCCCGCGGACAGCCTAACGCGGGGTCAGCATGTGATCGTGGTGCGGCAAGTTCCGTCGCCGGATTCGACGGTCGCAGTCCCCGCACCAGTGACGATTCCCTTCTGGCGGTAAAGTGCTTCGCTGGGCGAGTGCGATGCGCGCCATCACCCTCCGCTGCCAAACGGAGAGCAATTATTCATCGCGTACGAGGCGGGGCACGAGCCGACAAAGCGCGGACAAAGGCGTCAACGACTTTTTGAAAAGTTCGTCGACGCTCTTTGTCCGCGCCGTGACCGTGTTATCCGCGCTAAAACAGTAGATGCGTAAGTGGAAGAGTCCTGTAATGAGCGGAAAATCTACTTGTCAGTCGCAGCCTTCGCCCCAGACCCGGCATTTAAGTCATTCCAATTGAGAATGGCATTGAATCCCATCGCGAACGTGCCCTGGGTCTGCCACCTCCAGAACGGCCGTATCGCGAACATCACGACGTGACCCTGACCGATTGACTCGTCCACGATCTGCGCACGATTGGCAAGCGTCGCACCACCCTCGAGCGTGCCCGACAAGAGCATATCCGCCGGGTTTGCCGGGAACTGCATAACGACGCGCGTTCGCGAGTTGGCATCAGCGGTAAGGCCCGGCACCGCTTGCGCCGTCGTCGGGCCACCGAAGCCCGCGCCACCGCCGCCGCCTCGACCGCCGCGCCCAGCAGCGCTCGCGGAATCGGCAACCGTCGGCAGCATCCCGTAGCCTTCGCCAGTGTGATCCGGATCCCATGGCGACAGCTTGAGCTGTGTCGCCATCGGCGTGGTGTTCTGTCCCTGCGGGCGAGCAGCCCCGCGACCGCCCTGACCAGCCGCGCCGATAGTCGGAGCGGACGGAGCACCCGCGACTTCAACTGGCGGCGGCGCGCCCGCCCCGGCATTCAGCACCGGACCGGAATTGAAGTAGATCGGTACCTCGGCACGGTCGTACCCATAGACGAGTGGGCTCTTCCGATCGGCGATGATGCCGCGGAGAATCGTGCCGCGCGCGAAGAGCGTCGGCGGATTCTCCGAGCTCACACCGGGCGTGAGCCTCATCTCCGGCAGGATCGCCGCCGTGCTGCCTTCTGTGATCAATGTCCCGCCCTGCTGAACGAACTCGTAGAGTGCCTTATAGCCCTCGGGACCGACGGCACCGCGGATGTCGTCCGTGGAATCGGGAAAGCCTAATGCTTGGAACTCGGCGCTGCGCTTGTACGGGATCGGCACGTTAGGCGCCGGTTTCGCCGAATCCGCGCCCGCGCCCGCGCCGCGGCCGCCGCCGCCGGCCGTGTTCGCGCCGTTCGGCGTGCCGCCATGCGGCCAGACGATGACGTCGTACTTCGCGCGGAGATTCCCTTCCTTGAGCTTCGGCTCGCCGAAGTAGGTGTACGGTACGCCGTAATGATCGAATGCGGCGCGTACCCAGCCCTCGTCCTGTGTACGCGTCCAGCTGTGGACGTAGCCGATGCGCGGCACGTCGAGCTCGTGCGTCTTCACGCTCGGTGCCGACGCAATGGCGTACCCGGAAAGACCCAGCTGCTTCAAGACAGGATCGAGCTGCGCACGATTCGCGTCTGGGATGATGAATGCTCCAGGGACGAAGTGGTGGCCATCGGCGTCGAACTCGTCTTCCGCCGCCTGCATTCGAACATTTGCAAGCTTGAAACGGAAGCTGACGAGCGTGTTGTCGCTCGTGTTGTCGACGACCACGATATTACCGGTGCCCGTAATCCCTCCGGGCGCCGTGACGTCGGCCGTGACCTTCCTCATTGGTCCGTTGAGCAGACTCTTATCCGTCACGTCGAACACCGTGAGATTCCGCATCAGCGGGAACGTCCAGCCGGTATCGTCGTACGGGGCGGGATTCGCCGGCGAGAAGTTCTGTAGCGCGAAATACATGTCCGCGATCGTGCGGTACGGCTGATCGCCCCGAACGATGTAGTCGCCTGGCTTGACCGGTACCTTGCCCGCCGAGAAGGCGCTGGTCGCAACGTCGAACTCGAGCCCCTGTCGCCGGAGATCGTTCACCGCCTCGGCCGCGTTCTGCTTGGCGTGCTGCGCTGCGGGAATCACCCAGCCATAGACCGGTCCGGTGCTGCCCTTCCCCACGGCGCGCTTCGCCTTGAGCCAGTAGTTCTCGAGGTACATCTCCTTGTTCTTCGCGACGTGGTTGAGCGCGAAGAGGATCGCCGATTCCTGAATGTTGGTATTGTTTCGCGCGCCCCATTTGATGTAAGGGAGCGGTGGATTCGGCCGGAACCATTCGCGGCTGGTCGTCGTGGCGGGCGGACGCACTTCGTAATTGTCCGGACCGTAGCTCTGGACCTCGTAGAAGCGCCCGACCGCGTTGTGCGTGTGCGCGATGAAAAACAGGTAGTTAGGCACCCACCCGTCGTAGAAGCCATAGGTCCATACGCCCGGCACACCACGCTTCGTCATCTCCATGACGTCGTTCTTCGCGAGCATCCACCATTCATCGATCGTGATCGGATCGATCTGCTCGTTATATGGGCCGGTGCCAGTCGAAGCGTAGAGATACGTCTGCGCCTCGTGTAGGTCGTGAATGATCGTCGGCGTCCAGTCGAGCGTCACCTTGGTGATGTTCTTGGTGAGGTCGAGGTACTGGCCCATTCCGTCACGATTATTGTCGTGCTGGACATACTTGCCCCAGTACATGAGAGGCAGCGCGCCGATTGTCTGGCGGTTCTTCTTGTTCCAGTAATACGTATCTACTGCCTTCTCGCGCCCATCCACTTCGACGACTGGCGTGATGAGCGTGATAACGTTGCTACGAATATTCTGTATGAGCGGCGTCTCCTCGACGGTGAGCCGATACGCAAGCTCCATCAGCATCTCGGGTCCGCCAAACTCCGGCGAGTGAATACCGCTCGTGATGTAGTACACCGGCTTCGCCGTGTGCAGCAGCCGCTGCGCGTCGGCCTCGGTCGTTTTGCGTGGGTCGGTCAAGGCGTTGAGCATTCCCTTATATCGATCCAGCTGCTTGATGGTCTGCTCGTCGGCGATTGCGAGAAGGACCATGTCACGGCCTTCCTCCGTCTTGCCGATCGTCCAGAATCGCGCCCGCGTCGGCGCCGCCTTCGCGACCGCTTCCATGTAGCGATGGATGTCGCGAGCGTGGGTGAGCTCACCCGGCGTGCCGACGATCTTGCCGAGAAACTTGAGCGGCGTTGGGACCGTGGCGGAGGCCGGGAGATGATCGACGAGCTCGGTGGTGACGCGCGAATCCTGGAGGTACTCATGGATCTTCGCGGTATAAGCGGAGTCCTGACGTTGAGCCGGCGCGCGCGTCGTGCTTTGCGCGACGAGCGTCATCGGCAGACAAACGAGGATGGCTACGGTGCGGTGAATGGCGGACATTGCTGTTGGGGTGTGTGACAGAACTGCGGAGCTTGAGCGTTTAGTCATTAATTGGCACTTGTCATCCTGAGCGAAGCGAAGGATCTGGTCTTGCGACCCGCGCGAGGAGCCAGATTGTCGTCACTTCCTGCTCGAGCCCTGAGTGCTCACGGGGTCCGGCTCCTGCCACCAGAGCTTCGCGACATCCTTCTGCCGCGGCCAGATCTCGGCGAGCGTGTTGCCGTCGTACAACCGGCCGTTTTTCATCACATACCGAATCGTGTTCGTGTTCTTGATATCGTCCAACGGATTGGCGTCGAGCACCTGAAGATCCGCGAACTTCCCTGCCTCGATCGACCCGATGCACTTGCCGAGTCCAATCGCTTCCGCACCAAAGATTGTCGCCACGCGGAGGACGTCGTGCCGTGGCATACCCCCACTCGCGATGTTCCAAATCTCCCACTGGGCGCCGAGCCCCTGGAGCTGGCCGTGACTACCAAAACCGACGTGGCCACCGGCGGCGACGATCTTCGCCGCCTGCGCGGCGAAGAGCGGAAAGCTCCACGCCGACGGCGCCCACCAGCCTGGCCGGCGTAGCGCCTTCTTTTCCAGCTCGTGGCGCGGTGTGAACCGATTGAGCTTGGGATCGTCGATGACGTTCGTGTTCTCGTACCAGTAGTTCTCGGCCCACGGACCGCCGTATTGAACGATGAGAGTGGGCGTATACGTCGTGCCACTCTGCGCGAAGAGCTGCACAACGTCCTTGTACAGCGGCGCGATCGGCAGCGTGTGCTCGCTGCCTGAATAGCCGTCCATCGCCTCCGTCATGTTCTTCTTGAAGTCGAGGCCACCCTCCAGCGTCGGCATGAGATTTTGCTCACGTGCGGCCATAATGAGCCATTGCCGCACCTTCCGCTCGCCAACCATGTACTGCTTGATCGTGTTCGTGTGGTAATACTCGGAGTACCGTTTGAGCACATCGCGCGCGTCTTCAAGGTTGCGGATGTTGTCGCGAGCAAAGACTCCGGGCCCGGTCGAGAGAATGCGTGGCCCGATGAAGTCGCCCGTCTCGACGAGATCGCCGTACGTGATCACATCCGTCGTCGACGTCTGTGGATCGCGCGTCGTCGTCACGCCGTAGGCGAGATTCACCAGGTATTCCCACGGCTGAACGCGGTGCACGCCCCACGCCGGCCAGATGTGCGCGTGAATGTCCACGTAACCTGGTAGAATCGTCTTTCCGCTCACATCGATCACGCGCGCACCGTTAGGCACTGCGACACTCCCCGTCGCGCCGACGGCAACGATGCGATTGTCTTTCACGACGACGTCGCCGCTCGAGATCACCTCGTCGCCCTTCATCGTGATGATGCGCGCCCCGCGGAGCACGACGGTGCCTGTTGGCTTGTCCTTGGGCACCATGATCGAGACGTCGACGCGCGCCGGCTCGTACACGGTTCGCGCTCCACCAGACGTTCTCGCGCCGCCACCGGTCGAATCGCCGCTCTGGCGGCCGCCGACCGATGCCTCGGCGCGCATCGTCGAATCACGGACGAGCGAGTCTGCTCGTGCGACGTCGTACGTGAAATACGAGTGGCCAATCGAGTAATAGATCTGCTTTCCGTCGCGCGTCCAGCCGGGGAAATCGCCACCGATACGCGTTAGGCGACGCACCGGCACCGCCGATTGCGCCGGGTTGAGCAACGTGATCGAGGGCGCCACGCCTCCCGTCATCGGTACCGAGTTGATCAGATACAAATTCGTCTCCGCCTGAACCAGCGCCCGCTCGCCATCGGGAGAAAGCAGCACCTCGTTCGTTTGGCCGGCGTTGCCGCCGCGACCACCAGCGCCCTCGACGAGTGACGCACGAAGCAAAGAGCGTCGATCGGTCCCGTCGATTCGCATCGAGACGAGGCCTTCGGCCGGCTCATACATGTACACGCGGCTCGTGTCTGGACCGAAGTGCGGCTGGCCGTAGCGTGTCACCATCGTGATCGTCGACGCCGCGCCGCCGGCGGCCGGCAGCCACACCAGCTCCAGACCGGCTGCCTCCGCATTGTTGCCACCCAGCTCGTCGCGGTCACGACGCTGCTCGCGCGGTCCGCGCACGACGACGATCTTCTTGCCGTCCGGCGCATACGCGAGCTTGTCGTAGAACGCCGACGTCGTCGTCAAGCGCTCCGGCTTCCCTTGGCCGTCGGCGCGTACGCGATAGACGTCGCCACCGCTCTGCTCAGCCCAGGTGACGTACGCGATGTAGCGTCCGTCGGGCGACCAGTCGGGCGCGAACTCGCCAGTTCCCGTGGACGTCGTGACGCGACGCGGCTTCCCGTTAGGCAAGTCCATCAGCCAGAGCTTGTCCAGCGCAACGAGCGCCAAACGCTTGCCGTCTGGCGACGGCCGCGCGCTTCGAATCTGCCGCACGGCGAGCACCGAGTCGTCGTAGGTGAACTCGCGCTTGATGGCGCCAGCAATCGTCTGGTCGACGTCGGCGGTGAATGGGATCATCGTCTGACGACCATCGGGCACACCGATGCGCCAGATCTTTCCATGGTGCGCGATGACGATCGCCTTGCTGTCCGGCGTGAAAGCGAACGGCGGCATCAGGTCTCGGGTGAATCGCGATTCCTGATCGTCGCGTTGTACATTGGGCGCGAGCCAGCGCTCGTCACCCGTCGCGAGATCGCGCACGCGCAAGGCGGTATTCGAGTCCTCGCGCGTCGCGTAAACAAGCCACTTGCCGTCGGGGCTGAGCTCCGGACGCATGCCGCCACCGGGGGCGTTGGTGCGGGCGAAGGTCTTTCCGGTTTCGCGATCGTAAACGCCGATCTGCCAGCCCAGGGAGGTCTGGTTGTACCCACCGGCACCATTGCGCTCGGCGATATAGACATACCGGGGATCCTTCCCAAACGTCGCACCAACGTAGTTGTTCGGTTCTGCACCGCCGCGCCCGCCAACTGGTGGAGCGGGCGCGCCGCGTCCTCCGGCAGCGTCGGTTCCGGTGAGCTTGAGCCCCGTCCCTCCGTCACGGTGATACATGAAGAGGTCGTACTGGGAGCCGAACAGGGCGGCGTTCTTGGAAACGACGACGAATTTCCCGTCCGGCGTCCACGTCGGGGAAACGAACTGGCGCTGCTCCTCGCGAGTGAGAATTCGCTGATGGCTGCCATCGCCGTCCATCAGCCACAGGTTGTCGGACCCGTTGCGGTCGCTGACGTAAGCGATCGTCTTGCCGTCGGGTGACCACTTGGGCGCAACGTCGAACGCCTGCCCGCTTGTTAGGCGCGTCGCTTTGCCACCCTCTATCGGTAACGAATAAATGTCGCCGAGGAGGTCGAAGACGATCGTCTTACCGTCTGGGGAAAGGTCGATCGAGAGCCAGGTCCCCTCATCGGTGCTGAAGCGAAGAGGCTATGTGGGCCGAAGAGGAAGCTCGCGAAGGCTGCCGCGAGCGCCCGAATCGGCTGGGTTGCGCTGGGCGTGCAGGGCCCGTGTGGACGGAATGGCGAGGAGAAGGGCGGCTAAGGCCGCACACTGGGGGAGACGTCGCATACGACTACTCCGGGTGCACTGAGGGGCGTGGGGGGAGGCCGGTCGGCTGGCGTGGCGGGATGATACTCTCGGGGCACAGCCTGGGACAGCCCGGCTGTAACTTCCCGATCATGACCAACCAACCAGCTATCGATACGCGCGCGATGCTCGAATCGCTGCCCACCCGTGGACTCGCGGACGCGTTGGGAATCGAGATTATCGAACTGACGCCGGCCAGGGTGGTGGCAACGATGCCGGTGGACGACCGGACGCGCCAACCGTTTGGCATCCTCCACGGCGGCGCTTCGGTGGCGCTGGCGGAGACCGTTGCCTCGTTAGGTGCGGTGATGAACGTCGATCTCGACAAGTCGACGGCCGTAGGGCTCGAGATCAACGCCAATCATCTTCGGGCAAAGCGGGACGGGATCGTGAGGGCGACGGCGACTCCCTTCCACGTGGGGCGGTCCACTCAGGTCTGGGATGTCCGGATCGTCGACGAGAACGAGAAACCGGTGTGCGTGTCGCGCTGCACGCTGGCCGTTGTTCCTCGATAGCACCGTTTCATCCTCAGGAGCACACCCTTCTTGTCATCCTGAGGAGCGAAGCGACGAAGGATCTGCTTTTGCTCACCCACTGGCCGTTTTTGCCGCGTCAGTGCGTGTAGGAGAGCAGCGGAGCGAAGGGCTGTAGCGCCAACACTCCGATGTCTTAGCCATCCTGCACGGAGATCACAACATGGGACTGAACATTCGCACCTTGGACGGCGGCGCCACGGTGCTGCCTAACGATATCGTCGACGACTTTCGCGTGTCCCTCAAAGGCGAGCTACTTACTGCGGACACCCCCGGCTACGACGAGGCGCGCAGCATCTGGAACGCGATGATCGACCGTCGGCCCGCCCTCATCGCGCGCTGCGCGAATGCCGGCGATGTCGCCCTGGCGGTGCGCTTTGCTCGTGAGAACTCGCTGCTCACGTCGGTGCGCGGCGGCGGGCACAACATCGCCGGGAACGCAGTGGCCGAGCAGGCATTCATGATCGACCTGTCCACGATGCGAGCAGTGCTTGTCGACACCGATCGACGCACGGCACGGGTCGAGCCTGGCGCCACCCTCGGCGATTTCGATCGCGCCGCACAGGAGCACGGGCTCGCAACGCCACTCGGGGTCAACTCCACCACGGGTGTCGCGGGACTCACACTCGGCGGCGGCTTTGGATGGCTGAGCCGACGCTTCGGCCTGTCCAGCGACAATCTCATCGGCGCCGATGTCGTCACGGCGACTGGGGACCGCATACGTGCAAGCAAGGACGAAAACGCGGAGCTCTTCTGGGGACTGCGCGGCGGTGGGGGCAACTTCGGCATTGTCACGAGTTTCGAGTTCAAGCTCCATAGCGTTGGGCCACAGGTGCTCGCCGGGCTGATCGTGCACCCGATCGACGACGCCAAGAAGGTGCTTCAGTTCTACAGGCAGTTCGCACCAGAGACGCCGGACGAGCTGGCCGTTTGGTTCGTGCTTCGCAAGGCTCCGCCGCTTCCATTCCTGCCACCGGAGTGGCACGGCCGCGAGATCCTCGTTCTCGCGGCATGTTACTCCGGCGACCTCGCGGACGGTGAGCGCATTCTCGCGCCGCTCCGCCAGTTCGGTCGGCCGATCGCGGATGTCATTGGCCCCCAGCCATACGCGGCCTGGCAGACCGTTCTCGATCCGCTGCTCACGCCTGGCATGCGGAACTATTGGAAGTCGCACGACTTCCTCGACATCGAGGATGGTTTGATCGACGTGCTATTGGACTTCGCCCATCGCCTGCCCGACCCCCACACCGAGATAGCATTTGCTCAACTCGGCGGGGCAGTCAGCCGCGTCACGAACGGCGAAACCGCATACTCGCGCCGGGACGCGCAGTATCTGGTCAACCTGCATACGCGTTGGGCGGAAGCGGCGGGAGATGAGGCGGGCATCGCATGGGCGCGTAGCTTGTTCAAGGCCGCCGCTCCATACTCCACGGGAAGTGTCTATGTGAACTTCCTCGCCAGCGACGACGAAGGTCGAGTGCGCGCCGCGTACGGCGCAAACTACGAGCGCCTCGTCGCGCTGAAGAATCGCTACGATCCGACGAACCTGTTCCGGGTGAACCAGAACATCCAACCGACCAGTTTCACCTTGCCTAAGACAGAGGTCGTCGAAGCCCGCTCGGCCATCTAACGAGCACGCGGTGGCGCGTGGTCAATCCGCACGTAACGAGAGGTTCGGATCGACACGCGCCGCCGCGAGCGCGGGGATAGCGGTCGCAAGAAGACTCACCGCGACCAGCACGGCCGCGACGGTGACGTAGACGACAGGGTCGTTAGGCGACTCCTGGAAGAGAAGTTTCGCAATACCGCGGCCAGCGGCCAGCGCGACGCCCGTTCCGAGCACAATGCCGGCGACGATCAACCGCATACCTCCCTGCACGACCAATGCAACGACGTTCGACGAGGTAGCGCCCAGCGCAATCCGTACTCCGATTTCCCGGCGCCGCTGCGCGACACCGTACGCAATCACGCTGTACAGCCCAACCCCGGCGAGTACGAGCGCCAAGCTGCCAAAAGCGACAAAGATGTTCGCACCGGCCCGCCAGCTGCTCATGACGGGATCAACGACCTCTCGAAATGGCTGGACGGTGAGATACGATGCACCAGGCATTACCGGTTGCAGTTGTCGTCGCACCTGATCGACGAACTGCGTTGCGTCACCAGCGACTCGCACGAACACCATCCCGGTCGGCAGCGCGAACTGCGAGATCGGCAAGTAGTAGATGTACTCGCGTGGATTGCTCAGGCTATGTAACCGCAGATCCTCGGCCACGCCAACCACGGTCGCGCAGGGTGCGTCCTGCTTGTTCACGTGAATGCACTTGCCTAACGGCTCCTGATTTGGCCAGAGCGCTCGCGCCATCCCCTCGCTCACGATGGTCACCGGCTCGGACGTTGCCGCGTCGCGTCGATCGAAGCTTCGGCCACGACGAATCCGCGTACCGACGACGCTAAAGTACTGCGGGCCAATCGCCTGTAAGTCGAAGTTGCCGAGGAGATCGACACTGTCGATGCCGGGCACGTACAGCGCGCGACCTTCGAAGCCCCAGAAGGGCACCGAGCTGATGACACTCGCACTGACGACACCGGGTAGCGCGTTCGCGGCGTCGACCAGACGACTCTCGAGCGCGATCCGCGCGACCGAATCGAGCTTCACACCGCGCGGGTAATCTGACACGAGCAGGACGGGATCGACGTCATAGCCCAAGCGGAGCGCGCGCACGCGCTCTAAGCTCCGCACGAAGAGGCCCGCACCCGCGAGGAGTACGACCGACAGACCGGCTTGTAGGACGAGCAGCGTCGAACGGCCGCGATGCGACCGAAGTCCCGTGTCTCGATTCGCGCCGGCGAGCGTGCGTGACAAATCGGTATTGCTGGCGTCGAGTACCGGCGCCAATCCGGTGACGACTGCACACGCGATGCTTGCGGCGAGTGCAACCAACAGGACCCGTGAGTCAGCGACGGTCGACGCCGAGAGACCCGCCGGAAGAAAGGAGGAACGCAGCCAAGCACCGCCCACTTGGGCAACTGCCAGTCCCGCGAATCCACCCAAGGCGGAGAGCAACACCGACTCGGTGAGCAGCTGCTGAACCAACCGGCTCTTACTGACGCCCAGCGCCCGACGGAGTGCGATCTCACGCCGCCGGGCGATCGCACGCGCCAAGAGTAGATTTGCCACGTTCGCGCAGGCGATGAGCAGAACGATCATCGTCACGCCAGTTGTCCACGCCGCCAGCTTTGCTTCAGGCCCAGCAAGCGGTCCACGTGCAAACTGTACCGGTCCAAGCAACGCCCGCAGATGGGTCAGCGCTCGCGGCGATTCATTCTCCGCGGCCGCCTCCTGGAGCCAGCTGCGTCGATAGGCGGTGGTGAGATCGACGTCGGCAGTGGCCTCACTCACCGATGCTCGTCGCCTAACGATTGCGCCGAGCCACTGGAAGCCGTAATTGTGCACGTAGCTCGGACCACGCGCATCCATGCCGAACGTCGACAACGGGATGTACACGTCCGGATCATTCGTCTCCTCGACACCACGAAATCCGTACGGCGCGACGCCGATGATGGTACACATCGTGTGACCAACGCGCAGCCGTTGACCGAGAAGGTCGTGCCGGGCGCCAAGCTCTTGCGTCCAGAAGCGGTGGCCGAGAACGGCGACGGGTGTCCCAGCTGGAATCGCGTCCTCTGCCGCCGTGAAGTATCTGCCTAACGCCGGTGGAGCGTCGAAGAAATCGAAGTAGCTGGCCGTCGCGCCCACGACATATCGTTGGCGCGTTGCGTCCCCGTCGCCGACTGCGAGATGCCACGCGACGAAGGCCGCCGTGCTCTCGAAGTCTGACGACCCATCCGTGAGGTCGCGATAACGCGGATACTGAAAATCGGAGCTGATCCGCTGTACGCCGTCGCGCATGCGGCTGACATATACGCGATAAACCTGCTGTGCGTCACGAAGGTACGGCGGCGCGCGGAATAGCAGCCTGTCGATGATGCCGAACATCGCGGCGTTCGACCCAATCCCGAGACCAAGGGTGAGGGCGACGCCGATTGTGAATGCTGGCTTGGCACGAAGACCGCGCGCAGCGTAGCGGAGGTCCTGAATGATCGTCTCGATCGCCGCGGTTCCCCGGCTGTCGCGGCTTTCTTCCTTCGTGCGATCGACCCCGCCAAAGACCAGCCGCGCCTTACGAAGCGCCTGCTCAAGCGGCATCCCCGCTGCCTGGTACTTTTCGGCCTCGCGGTCGATGTGGAAATGAAGCTCGGCGTGGAGCTCTCGCTCCATCTCCCGGCGGCGGATGAGTGCGCGTAGCCGGTAGCGCAGCTCGCTCCATAATTCACTGAGCATCGACCTCTCTCCCCTTGTGCTTCTACAGGTCAACCGTACGTGCCGCGATGTAGAAGTGCAAGGGGAGAATTTGATATGGTTGACGCCCATCGCCTCACGCCCCACTCTATTCCACTCACGACTCGAGGGAGGAGGCGATGCGTCGCCGTGAGATGCTCAAGGTCCTCGGCGCGGCGGCCGCGCTGCCATTCGTGCCCGCGCGTGCCGACGCTGCCGTGCGGTTCGCCGAGTCGGTGCACCGCCGGCTCGACGCCGAACGTGCGCTCCACTCCTACGCGCTCCGCGTGCTCTCTCCGGAGCAAAACGAGCTCGTGACGAGTATCGCCGAGATGATCATCCCGGAGACCGACACGCCTGGCGCAACCTCCGTCCACATCAATGAATTCGTCGATCTGCTGCTCGCGGAATGGTCGAGCGACGAGGATCGCGACCGATTCCTCAAGGGCCTAGACGCCATCGACCGCGAATCACGCGCGACCTACGGCAAGCGCTTCGTGGAGCTGGTCGAGGCCGAACGCGTGCTGATGCTTGGCGCGCTGGACTCCATGCGCGAAGCCCAGGACGGGGCCGGACGGGCATTCGGTGAGCTCAAGCGCCTAACGGTGTATGGATATTTCACCTCCGAGCCGGTGCAAAAAAACATTCTCAAAACCGAGATGTGGCCGGGGCGTTACGACGGGTGCGTTACCATCACGCTCCAAGGCTCCGGAGGCGTGAGATGACGCGGCGAGTGAGATACGATGCCATCGTCGTCGGCTCTGGGATGACCGGTGGCTGGGCCGCGAAAGAGCTCACCGAGCATGGCTTGAATACGCTCGTGCTCGAGGCCGGCCGACCGATCGATCCAAACAAGGATTACTGCGAGCACGTTCCCGAATACCAGGTGAAGTTTCGGGGCTTCGGCGATCGGAAAGCAATCGACCGCGACCAGCCTATGCAGAAGGACTGCTACGCATGCGACGAGTGGAGCAGCAAGTTCTTCGTCAACGATCACGACAATCCATACACAACACCCGACGGGAAGCCGTTCCGTTGGATTCGCGGGCGTCAGGTTGGCGGACGCTCCATCATGTGGGGGCGACAGGTTTATCGCTGGAGCGATCTCGATTTCGATGCGAACGCAAAAGAAGGCGTCGGCACGGATTGGCCGATTCGTTACGCGGACATCGCCCCATGGTACGATTACGTCGAGCGCTTCATCGGCATCAGCGGCCAAAAGGAAAACCTCCCACAGCTGCCGGACGGGCAGTTCATGCCTCCCATGGCAATGAACTGCGTGGAGCTCGACGCCCGTGACAAGATCCTGAAGCAGTTCAATGGCGAGCGTGTGATGACGATCGGCCGCGTGGCCATCCTCACGCAAAATCACAATGGCCGGCCGGCCTGTCACTATTGCGGCCACTGTGAGCGCGGCTGCGTGACGTTCTCGTATTTCAGCAGCATCAACGCGACGCTCCCCGCGGCGCAGAAAACGGGGCGCCTAACGCTGCGCCCGTTCAGTGTCGTCGAGAGCGTGCTCTACGACGCAAAAAGCGATCGTGTGCGCGGCGTCCGCGTCGTTGATGCGAACAGCAAAGAGGAACTGGAGTTCGAGGGCAAGGTCGTTTTTCTCTGTGCTTCCGCGATCGAGTCGGCACGGCTGCTTCTGAACTCGAAGTCCGATCGATTTCCGAATGGCCTCGCGAACGACAGCGATCAGGTGGGGCGGAATCTCATGGATCACGTCATGTACGGCGGGGCGAACGCCGAGATGCCGGGATTCCTCGATCGCACGACCTTCGGCAATCGGCCGAATGGGATCTACGTGGCGCGATTCAGAAACGTGAAATCGAAGCACCCCGACTTCCTTCGCGGATATGGCTTCCAAGGTGGCGCCAGCCGAGCAGGCTGGGATCGTGGCCAATGGACGCCCGGCTTCGGCGCGGATTTCAAGCGCTCGCTCATCAACGACCCCGGCCCGTGGGGATTTTGGCTCGGCGGCTTCGGTGAGATGCTGCCGAATCCGGAGAACCGCGTCACGATTGACGAGAGTGTGAAAGACAAGTGGGGAGTCCCCGCGGCCCGCATTGCCTGCACGGTAGGCGAGAATGAGCAGGCGATGATCCGCGATATGCAGATCACCGCCGCGGAGATGCTCGCCGCCGCCGGCTCACGCGACATTCATACGTATCAGTCGCCTATTCTGCCGGGTCTCTGCATTCACGAGATGGGCACGGCACGCATGGGGCGTGACCCGAAGACGTCCGTGTTGAATGCGCACAACCAGGCGCACACCATCAAGAACTTGTTCATCACCGATGGCGCGTGCATGGCCTCGTCGGCGAATCAGAATCCGTCGATCACATATATGGCACTCACAGCGCGGGCCGTGAACTATGCGGTCGAGGCGATGAAGCGAAGGGAGATCTAAACTGTCATCCCGAGCGACGCGATGAAGGATCCTGTTGGGCCAGCTCCCACTGCCCTCGAAAGCTCCGTGCGGGCACCGGCATCAACTGCTCAACGCGGATGGCAGCACGGAAACTTCGCGGATCATTTTGAATGGAGATGTCGATGCACCGTCGTGAAGCTTTACAAATCATGGGCGCTGCCGCGGCAATGCCGGCGGTGCGCGGTCGCTTAGCTGCACCTCCGCTGCGCGCGGGACGCATCAAGCAATCGGTCTCCCGTTGGCCATACTCGAAGATCCCGCTGCCCGAGTTCTGCGCCGCATGCAAGAACATGGGCATCGTCGGGATCGACTTACTTCAGCCCGAGGAGTGGGCCGTCGTGCGTGAGGCCGGGCTCACGCCCTCTATGGGATATCCGACGAAGCGAAACGACTTCATCCCCACGGGCTTCAACGATCCCGCGAATCACCCGATGCTGTTGCGTGAGCTGGAGGCGACCATTCCGCTCGCGGCGAAGGCCGGGGTGCCTAACGTCATCGCCATGTTCGGCAATCGGAACGGGCGCAGTGACTCCGACGCAATCGCGGCGTGCGTACAAGGCCTGAGCGCGATCAAAGCGCTCGCCGAGGAGCAGAAGGTCAATGTTTGCGTGGAGCTGTTGAACAGCAAGGTGGATCATCCTGGCTACCAGGGCGATCACACCGCCTTCGGCGTCGCGGTCATGCAGGGCGTGGGATCATCGCGGGTGAAGCTGCTCTACGACATCTATCATATGCAGATCATGGAAGGGGACGTAATCCGCACCATTCGCACGAACGCGCAGTACATCGGGCACTTTCACACGGGTGGCGTTCCCGGCCGGCACGAGCTCGACGATACGCAGGAGCTCAACTGGCACGCAGTAGCCCGCGCGATCGCCGATACGAACTTCGATGGCTTCATGGCACATGAGTTCGTGCCGACGAAGCCGCCGCTCGAGTCGTTGCATCAAGCCGTCGAGACTTGCACGGTGTGACACTTCCAGCCCGTAACGGATTTCGCCGGTGATGCGCGCCTCGCTGCATTGGCTGGCGAGTGGTGCCTGGGTGGCGTCGTGCGCCACACGTCAGGCGCCACACTCCGCTCTCATTACGGAACAGCAACTCGCGGCGACGACGTCAACGCACGCGTGAGTCGCCAGAGGAACTCCTGCCCTTCGTAGTATGACTGTATGCGCATCCGCTCATCACGACCGTGCGCCCGCGCATCGACAGTTGGATCAAGGAACAAACCTGAGACGCCATAAGAGGGGACGCCGAGCGCTCGGAAGAAGCGCGAGTCCGTCGCACCGGTGGACATCACCGGAATCACTGGAACGTTGCCCCACATCTCATGCGTTACTCCCCCCACGGCATCGAAGAGCTCCGGAAGCAGGGGCGACGGCGCGGGGGGATGCTCGGTCTCGCGCATCGTCACCTTCACGGTCGTGTCGTTGATCAAGCGCTCGATGTCGGCGCGGACGACCTCCGGTGTATCGCTCGGGAAAAGACGGCAGTTGACGGTCGCCTCGGCGAGTTGTGGCAGCGCGTTGGTGGCGTGACCGCCGCTGAGCATCGTGGCGACACACGTCGTGCGCAGCATCGAGTTGTACCGAGGATCAGCAGTCACCTCCGCGAGCGCCGCCTTGTCGCTCGGGTTCGCGACGAGCGCCTTCATCGCCTTGCCCAGCGCAGGCGTCTCGATGTCGGCCGTCTTGGTGAAGAACCCGCGCGTGACCTCGTTGAACCGCACCGGGAACTGATAGCGCCCCACTTTGCTCAAGGCGTCGGCGAGTGCGGTGATGGCGTTGTCGGGACGTGGCACCGAGGAGTGTCCGCCACGGTTCGTTGCCCGGAGCGTGATGTTCGTCGAGACCTTCTCTGTCGCCTGCACGGAATTGAAGAGCTGCTTGCCATTCCGCAGCGTGCCGCCGCCGCCCTCGTTGATGACGATCGCGGCATCCACCAGCTGCGGATGGTTCTTGAGCAGCCACTCCACGCCGTTGGAATTACCGCCTTCTTCGTCCGCCGTGAGGGCGACGATGACGTCCCGCTCCGGGACCACGTGCTCGCGCATCATCCGCGTGGCGTTGGCAACGAAGATCGACGCCATCGCCTTGTCGTCGGCCGTGCCCCGACCGTAGTAGTAGCCATCGCGCTCCGTGAACACGAATGGATCGAGATCCGCCGACCAGTCGCTCTTGAGCGCTTCGACAACGTCGAGGTGGGCGAGCAGAAGGAGCGGCTTTCGCGTGTTACCGGCACGGCCACGAATCCGCGCCACGACATTGTATTTGTTCGGCTGCGGCCCGCCGACGAAGATGTCGGAGTCAGGAATCCCCGCATCGCGGAATCGCTTCGCCATCGCGTTGACCGCAGGCGTGACGTTGCCGGTCTTCGCCCCGGAGTTGATCTCGATCAGCTCTTTATAAATGTCATGCGCGAGCTGCTGGTCCGGCATCATGCTGCCCGGCGTGTACACGACAGCGCGATTTTGCGCTTGCAGAGGACGCGAAACGCCGGCCACGAGCGTGGCAACGACGATCAGAAGTCTCGAGGGCATCTTTCTCAATGTGACGGTGGGTTGAAACGATGGCGGGGCAAGCTACGGAATAATTAAGCACAAAGCACCGCGGATTCCCCCCTTACCAGACCCGCTTCGTCACACCCCTATTGTGGCGAGCGCGCGGAAAAGAGAACATCATTTACCAAATTTGCGCGCTGCGAGCAATCGTCCACGTTTTTCCCGTCGTTCCACGCGCTGACTCACAGTCACCCCGCACTGACCATGGACTCCCCTGTCCGCGACCTGCGCTATGTCTGGCGCACCCTTACACGCAGCCCGGGCTTCTTCCTCGTCACCGTCGCCACGTTAGGCATCGGGATCGGCGCCACTACCGCAATCTTCAGCGTCGTCAATGGCGTGCTGCTCCGGCCACTTCCGTACGCGCAGCCCGAGCGCATCGTGCAGATCTGGCAAGTGAACAAGCAGGGGCACGACTTCAACTTCTCGCAGCCGAACTATGACGACGTGCGAGCGGAGAGCCGGTCGTTCACCTCGATGGCGGTGTTCCACCAGTGGGGCACCACGTCGGTGGTCGCGCCCAGCGGAGATGCCGTTCGTGCACAACACGCCGTCGTGTCGCACGAGTTCTTCAACATCCTGGGCGTGCAGCCAATGCTCGGACGGGGCTTTGTTCCCGACGAGCAGCATCTCGGCGCCGATCCGGCAGTCGTCGTTGCCTACGGATTCTGGCAGCGGAACCTCGGCGGCTCGCCCGCCGCATTAGGCGTGAGGCTTCGCTTCGACGGACGGAGCTATCACGTCGTGGGGGTGATGCCGCCCTCGGTCGATCTCCCGGGAGGAACGGACCTCTGGACGCCGAGCGAGCTCGAGAAACCAACGCCAAGCCGCACCGCACACAATTGGAATGTGCTCGGGCGCCTGCGGGGTGATGTGACGCTGGCGCAGGCGCGGCGTGAAGTCAGTGCGCTCGCCAAGACGTTGAAGTCGCAATACGGCGACGAGACCTGGATGTACGACGCACATGTGATCCCGTTGCGGGAGCAGCTGGTCGGCGATGTACGTCCCGCCCTCGTCGTGCTTCTCGCGGCGTCGGGCTTCCTCCTCCTCATAGGGTGTGCGAATGTCGTGAACCTGCTGGTCGCGCGGATGGCGACACGACAGGGCGAGTTGGCGCTGCGTCTCGCGCTGGGCGCCGGGCGCGGTCGGCTCGTTAGGCAGTTTCTCACCGAAGCGCTCGTCCTTTCGCTCTGTGGCGGCGTCGTCGGCGTCGCGCTCGGCATCGTCGGTGTCCGGGTCCTTCTCTCTCTCGAGCCCGGCCGGTTGCCCCGTCTTGGTGAGATTGGCGTCGATTGGCCGGTCCTGCTCTTCGCGCTGACGGTATCGGTTGCCTGCGCTGCGGCACTGGGACTGCTCACCGCATGGCGTGCGACCCGTGGCGACATTCGGGAGACGCTCGCGCAATCGCAGCGCACTCAAGCCGGCTCCGGCTCCAGCCATCGCATTCGCAGTAGTCTGGTCGTCGCGCAAGTCGCGCTCACGCTCGTCCTTCTCGTTGGGGCCGGGCTGCTCGCGCGAAGCTTCGCTCGACTCCTCGCCGTCGATCCGGGATTCCACGCTGACAATGCCGTCGTGATGGACGTGGATGTTCCCGTATCACCAAACGCTGGGAGCTCCACGGACGGGGCGGCGGAGCAAGCAGCAGCCCTCCAGCGCATGGTCCAATTCTACGACGAGTTGACAACGCGGTTCGAGAATATTCAGGGGGTGCGTCAGGTTGGGGGCGCGAACTTCTTCCCGCTCGCCGGCGGCGGCACGGGGGATGGGGCGTTCATCGTCATGGGATCGCCTAACGAAAAGCTCGATTTCGCGCAGCTGCCGGAGCTCCTCAAGGACAAGTCTCGCTCCGGCTTCGCAGAGTTTCGCGTGGCGAGCACGGGCTTCTTCCGCGCGTTGCACGTCCCCCTCGTGGCCGGCCGTCTCTTCGATGACCGTGACAGCCCCACGGCGATGCCCGCGGCACTAGTCAGTGCCTCGCTTGCCAAAAAACAGTGGCCTAACGAGGATGCTCTTGGCAAGATCATCCAGTTCGGTAACATGGATGGCGACCTGCGGCCATTTACGATCGTCGGTGTGGTCGGCGACATTCGGGAGGAGAGCCTGGCTGAAGAGCCGCAGCCGACGTTTTATGCCTACTATCGGCAACGGCCGGTTCGCGCCACCAGCTTCTATTTCGTGCTCGACGGCGGTGCCGCCTCGTCCGCGACGATCGCCACGGCGCGACGCATCGTACACGATCTTCGCCCCGATCTTCCGCCGCGGTTCCGAACGATTGATACGGTGCTCGCGGACTCGCTCGCCGATCGGCGCTTCATGCTGCTTCTGCTCGGTGTTTTCGGCGGCGCGGCGCTCCTGCTCGCGACCTTGGGCGTGTACAGCGTGATCTCGTTCCTCGTGGCGCAACGGCGGCAGGAGATCGGCGTTCGCGTCGCCCTCGGTGCGCGCGCGGAAGACGTGTTGCGTTTGGTGCTTCGCCAGGGCGCTACCTTGGCCCTCATCGGCATCGCGATCGGCGCTGTGGCTGCGCTCGCCCTAACGAGGCTCATCGGCAGGTTGCTCTATGGCGTGAGCGCGACCGACCCCGTTTCCTTCATTGGGGTGATGGGACTGCTGACTGTCGTTGCTCTGCTCGCGAGTCTGATCCCCGCTCGGCGCGCAGCGAAGGTCGATCCGATGACGGTGCTTCGCGGAACATGACGGAACTGCTCCTGTCACCTCCAACCGCCCTGGATGCTACGATGAAGTGCAGACCGGTGAAGACCTCTTGTACGCGAATGACGCGAAATGCCTGAGCGAATCCCATCCATGCGCTGAGTGGTCTCGTCGCTCGACAAGCCCGGAAATGCCTTGGGAACCGCCTCGGGATGTTCCTGTGCACCGAACTCTATCGGTGTGCCGTCACAAAAACATTCATCTCGGCTCGTGGAGCACGGCATCTCGGGCACTCACGGAGAGATTCGCCCAGTTATTCGCGTCATTCGCGTACGAAGATCTTGGGACAGAGGTGGTTCTCGTCGTAGCGTCCTAACGAAGAACTCGTCTCGCCGCACCGGCAATCCGTTCTGGCACCATATCTGGATGGAAGACGTGCGCGAGGACCTCGATCCCATCGAACACCCGCGGTCCAGGCCGCGCGAAGTAGCTGCTGGCGTCCACGGCGTAGATCTCACCTGATTCCACGGCTGGAATTTCCGACCAGCGGGTATTCGTCAACAGCTCCCTTGCCTGCACCACCGCATGGTCGAGATGCGAGCCGCAGGGGGAGACGATCAGTACTTCGGGCGCCCACGCAGCAACCTGATCCCAGCTCACGCGCACCGAGTCACCGCCCTTCCGACACAGTGGGTCGAATCCACCTGCGCATTCGATCATCTCACCCACCCAATGGCCGCCGCAGAACATCGGATCCGTCCACTCGAGGAAGAACACCCGTCGTCTCGGCGCATCGCGTAGCTCTCGAGCCAGCCGCTCCAGGCGCGCCTGCTGGCCTTCGATGAGCGTTCGCGCAATGTCGGCGCGGCCCGTCACTTCGCCGAGATCGCGTACGTTGTCCAGAATTTCGCGAAGTGTACGCGGCGCGAGCGTCAGCACAGCGGGCGTATGGTCGAGAGCAGCAATCGCGCGCTCGGTCTCGTTCCCGGATGGCGCACACACCTCGCAGAGGTCCTGAGCCAAAATCAGGTCGGGGGCCAGTGCACGCAGCAGATCCGTATCCACCGTGTAAATCGAGCCACCGACACGTAGTTGCGTGCTCACCGCCGAATCGATTTCCGAGGGGCTCAGCTGGTCGAGCGGAATAGCGCAGTGCACCACCACAGCGCGAGACTTCACCTCCGGCGGGTAGTCGCACTCGTGCGAAACGCCGACGACGTCCTCGCCGAGCCCCAGTGAGAAGGCGAGCTCCGTTGCCGACGGGAGAAAGGACACGATGCGCATGGATCTAGAGTATGTCAGGTTCTTGTCTCCCGCTTGCACTTGTGGTCAAGCGGCGCGAAGGTGAATGTAGCCCTCACCCGCCTCGGGGGAGTCATGCCCGCCTATAGCCTTTCCGTCAACGGACGTCGGCGCACCGTCGATGTCGCCGCGGACACACCGCTCCTCTGGGTGCTCCGCGATCATCTCGACCTCACCGGTACGAAATACGGGTGTGGAGCTGGCCTTTGCGGCGCCTGCACGGTGCACGTGGATGGGGCCTCCGTTCGCTCCTGCTCGCTACCCGTCGCAGCCGCCGCGACGAAGCACATCACGACGATCGAAGGCCTCGGTGATGAGAAGATGCTGCACGCGGTGCAGCGCGCCTGGATCGCCGAGGATGTTCCACAGTGCGGCTACTGCCAGTCGGGACAGTTGATGGCTGCCGCCGCGCTCCTCGCGAAGAACCATCAGCCGACGGACAGCGACATCGATGCGGCGATGACGAACATCTGTCGCTGCGGAACCTATCAGCGAGTACGCAAAGCGATTCACCGTGCCGCCCTGGAGACCCGTTCATGAGCCACGAGCCGATCGATTCCGAGATCTCTCGGCGCTCGTTTGTGGTTGCGACCGCCGTCGCCGGTACGGGGCTGCTGCTCGGCGTGCGTGTCCCGGCGCGACGCGGAGGGACGGTCTACGGCGAACGCTCGTCAGGCACCGAGCCATTCGCGCCGAACGCTTGGATTCGCCTCGACGAGAGTGGCGACGTGACGATTCTCGTACACAAGTCGGAGATGGGCCAAGGGGTCTGGACAGCGCTGCCGATGATCGTTGCGGAGGAGATGGACGCCGACTGGCGACGGGTGCGTGCCGAGCGAGCGCCAACGCGTCCGGAGTACCAGTCGGCTACGGGTGGTAGCAGCAGCGTTAGCGACTCATGGGATGCGCTCCGCCGTGCCGGTGCGGTCGCGCGCGCAATGCTCATCACTGCCGCCGCGAGACGGTGGAGCGTCCCCGAGTCGGACTGTCGCACGAGCAGCAACGAAGTGATTCATGCCGCCACGGGCCGCCGACTCGGCTATGGCGAATTGGCACGTGAGGCGGCGACTATCAGGCCGCCGGATGAGAAGACGCTCACGCTGAAAGACCCGCGCTCCTTCTCGATTATTGGGCGCGACACGCGCCGGCTCGATACGCCGGCCAAAGTCACCGGGAAGGCCACGTTCGGCATCGATGTCAAGGTGCCGGGACTGCTGATCGCCGTGGCGGCGCGGTGCCCAACCTTCGGCGGCAAAGTAGCGCGCGTCGATGATCGGCGTGCACGCGCCGTCCCTGGTGTTAGACATGTCATCACCCTCGATCCCGTGCCTCACCAGCATCCAGGCCGCGTCGCTGTTCTCGCCGACGACAGCTGGGCAGCGATTCAAGGCCGGCGCGCCCTCGACGTCGAGTGGGATCTCGGCGACCAAGCCACCTTCTCGACCGATGCCATGTGGGACGACGCGCGCCGTCTCGTGAACGACGACAGCGCGGCGAAGGTGAACCGGCAGTGGGCGGATACGACACATGCCGGTGGCAATCTCGGCCGCGTGCTGGAGGCGACGTACGAGCTGCCCTTCGTCGCCCACGCCTGCATGGAACCGATGAACTGCACGGCGTGGGTTACGGCGGACAAGGTCGAGCTGTGGCTACCGAGTCAATTTCCCGAGCAGGCCCGGAACATCGCGGCGCGGCTCACGAACATTCCGCTCGAGAAGGTCGAAGCGCACGTCACTTTTCTTGGCGGCGGGTTTGGCCGGCGCGCATATCAGGACTTCGTTCATGAAGCCGTGCAGCTTTCGCAGAAAGTGGGCGCGCCGGTGAAGGTGATGTACACGCGCGAGGACGATATGCAACACGACTACTACCGGCCGGCGCAGCTGCAGCGTTTTCGCGCAACGCTCGACGAAACAGGCCGTCCGCTCAGCTGGGACAATCGCATCGTTGGGCCCTCGAGCGAAGCGTTTTGGAATCCATCGACTAAAGACCCGCAGCGCCGCGAAGCTGGCGAGGAGCCGCCATACGATGTCGTCACCACCAAGAACGACTTCGTGCCGGTCGATACGCCTGTGCCGTTAGGTGCGTGGCGCGCGGTGCAGAACGGGCAAAATGGCTTCTGCTTCGAGTCGTTCGTCGACGAATGCGCGCACACGATGGGTGTCGATCCCGTGACTTATCGCGTGGCGCGGCTGGCCGGCAAGCCGCGGCAGCAAGCTGTCGTTAGGCTCGCCGCTGATCGAGCACACTGGACCACGGCCCTGCCCAAGGGGCGCGGCCGCGGCATCGCGTTCTTCGACTACGATGGGACGTATGTCGCCGAGGTCGCTGAGGTCAGCGTCACCAAACGCGGCGGTGTTCGCGTCGACCGTGTTGTCTGCGCGATCGACTGCGGCACCATTGTCAATCCGGATACCGTGCGCGCTCAGGTCGAGAGCGCCGTGATCTGGGCGACAAGTGCCGCGCTCTATGGTGAGATCACCATGAAGGACGGGCGGACGGTACAGAGTAACTTCCACGATTACCGAGTGCTGCACATGGCGGAGTCGCCGGTGGTCGAGGTGCATCTGATTCGCAACACAGAGGCACCGACCGGCGTCGGCGAGCCAGCGGTACCACCACTCGCCGCGGCGATAGCAAATGCCATTTACGCGGCGACTGGTCAGAGGCTGCGGAAATTGCCGTTCCGGTTGTCGGACTTGAATGTGGCCGCATTGCAGGACTACTGAGTGGCATTCCGGCTGCCAAAGCGGCGTGGCGCGATCACCGTCACACCGGCACCCTCGAGACCACCACGCAGCCGTCTCGCGATCTCTGGCGCGTTAGGCCCGTCGCCGTGGATGCAGATCGTGTCCGCACGCAGAGGTATGTCGTCGCCATCCAGATCCGGCACGAGTCCCTCACGCACCATCCGCACAGCGCGCCGCACGGCTTCGTCCGGGTCCTCCACCATCGCGTCGGGCCGCGAACGCGGCACCAGAGCGCCGTCCTTCAGGTAATTACGATCCGCGAACACCTCGCTCGCCGCGGTGACACCCACGCGCTCCGCGGCTTTGAGTAGCTGACTACCCGCCAAACCGAAGAGCACGAGCCGCGAATCCACGTCGTGTACGGCGCGTGCGATCGCGTCCGCCAGCGCCGACTGTCCCGCGGCCATGTTGTACAGCGCGCCGTGCGGCTTCACGTGCGCCAGCTCCATGCCCGCTGCCCGCGCGACGCCGAGCAACGCACCGATCTGGTAAACCATGAGATCATAAACTTCTTGCGGCGTCACCTGCATCACGCGGCGCCCAAAGCCAACGAGATCCGGCAAGCTCGGGTGCGCACCGACGGCAACGCCATGCTTCTTCGCTTCCTCGACGGTCTTGCGCATCACCGAGGGATCGCCGCCGTGAAATCCGCACGCGATGTTCGCCGACGTCACATATGGCAGCACTGCGTCATCGTCGCCCATCTCGTACGCGCCGAAGCTCTCGCCCATGTCGCAGTTGATGTCGACGTGCATTCTTCCTCAACGATGTTGAAGCGTGATGGCCACGCGAGCCCGCTGCAGGTTGTCCTCGCGCACAAGGTACAGCCGTTGGGCTTCGTCGAGTGACACCGGCCGGAAGCGCAGCCGATCCCCCGACTTCAGCTGCGCGAGCACCGGGAGGTCCACCGCTGCCACAGCGCCGATTCGTGGATAACCGCCCGTCGTCTGTCGGTCCGCCATCAAGACGATGGGATCGCCACCGGGAGGAAGCTGCACCGTGCCGAAGGCGACGCCCGTCGAGAGCGGCTCGCACGGTTCCCTCAGCTCGAGGGTCGCCCCCTCCAACCGATAGCCCATGCGGTCGGATTGGGCGCCGACCCGAAACTCGGCGTTCCACAAATGCTCAATCGAAGACGGCGTCAACAGGACCGTGTGCTCGTCCTCGATCAGACGGAGAACGGCAGCCGGCGTGTGATAGGGCACGAGGGATTTGGACGCACCCCAGCGGCCCAGCATCACTCGCCCACGACCCATCTCCCCGATCACGCCTCTGGCGATGCGCTGCGACAGCTCGCTCGGCGCCCCGATCGGGAGCTGATCGCCACGTCGCAACGCGCGGCCAGCGAGGCCGCCCAACGCGGCGCGCACGTAGGTGCTTCGGCTGCCGAGGATGAGCGCGACGTCGATTCCACCGGCGATTGCGATGTACCCGCGGCAGCCCCGAATGGCCGAAGTCGCGCTGACGATCGTGTTCGCCGGGACAACGATGGGTCGCCAGAGCGGCAGCGGGATTCCATCCGCCGTGACACCAAGATCGGCGCCCCCAAGCGCGATGAGTGCATGTTCATCGAATCGCAGGGTCGGGCCAACGAGGGTGCACTCGAGCGCTGCCGAACGCTCGTCGTTGCCTACCAGGAGATTGGCGACGCGCAGCGATGGCTCATCCATCGCTCCGGATACCGGAATGCCCTCGTGCTGGTGGCCGACTCGCCCGCCATCCTGAACGGTAGCCAATTGGCCTGGATGCAAAACGAGGCCGATCACTTCGTCGCCAGCTCGACGAATTCGTCATGCGTGATCGCGCGGAACGCGACTAGATCACCTGCCGAGAGTAAGGTCGGTGGCTCGAGGCGCGCATCGAACATCCGTCGTGGCGTGCGGCCAATGAGCTGCCAGCCGCCTGGTAAGACGAGCGGATACACCCCCGTCTGTGTTCCGGCGATGCCTACTGTCCCTGCCGGCACCGCCGTGCGCGGCTCCGAACGCCGCGGCATCGCGAGCGCCTCCGGGACTCCGCCCAGATAGGCGAAGCCGGGGGCGAAGCCGAGCATGTAGACGCGATACGTCGTGCTCGAATGAAGTCTCACGACGTCGTCCGGGCTCATGTCTCGGACTCGTGCGACCTCATCGAGGTCCGGGCCGAGATCACCGCCGTAGCACACGGGAATCTCTATTCTTCGCGCCTCCGGCACTGCATCCTCGCGAACCTCGGCAAGGGCCCGCTGGAGAGCGGCCGCGAATCGCGCGTACGGCGATGACACATCGGAGCTCCGCGCATCGTTAGGCACGGCGCTCGGCTCGTAATGCACCGTGATGCTGGCGTATGCCGGCACGAGCTCGATTGTCCCCGGCACGGGCGATCTCGAGAGCTTGGCGTACACGGCTCGGACGCGCCGATGGACGTCTTCAGCGATCCGATCACCCAGGCAGATCTGTACTGCCCGATCGCCTAATGGCGCAAGCTGCGCCGTTTTCCCGAGGCTCGTGTCGTCGGGCGTCCTAATGGTCATGCCTCGGAGGATACTCGGCACTGCCACGAGCCGCGAGAGATGACATTAGGATTTGTCATTCCCGACGAGGGATAGCGACGACGGCTCTGCTGTTGCCGGTTGCGCGGCTACGCCGGCAACGATTCCGGTGCCCCAGCGGGCGCGGATGTCTTCGCCGTTACACGCTTCCGACGTGAGAAGCGCTGCTGCAACTCGTCGAGATAGGTGTAGAACACCGGTGTAACGTACAACGTCACGAGCTGCGAGAAGGCGAGCCCGCCTACGACCGCAACGCCTAACGGACGACGCGTAGACGCGCCGGCACCCCACCCGACGGCAATCGGGATCGCGCCCATCAGGGCCGCCATCGTCGTCATCATGATGGGCCGGAAACGCACACTCGCCGCCTCGAGAATCGCCTCGGCAGGCGTGCGTTCACCAACGCGCTGGGCTTCGATCGCAAAATCGATCATCATGATCGCGTTCTTTTCGACGATGCCGATGAGCATGATGATGCCGACGAATCCGTAGATGTCGAGATCGAGCCGGCACAGCAACAGTGTGACGAGCGCGCCGAAGGCCGCGAACGGAAGGCCCGAAAGAATCGTGATCGGGTGAATGAAGCTCTCGTAGAGAACGCCAAGGATCACGTAGATCACGAAGACGGCGAGGATCATCAGCATGATGAGGCCTTGCTGCGTCGTCACGAATGCTTCCGCGAGACCCGAGAACCCAGCAGCCACGTTGCCCGGCAGCACATCCGCCGCTTCGTTCTCTACCGTCTTGAGGCCGGTGCCTAACGACATACCGGGCGCGAGATTGAACGAGATCGTCACCGACGGCAGCTGGCCCGAGTGATTCACCGTGACTGGACCGACACTGTTCACGAACTTAGCGACCGTGCTGAGGGGGACGAGCGGTCCCCGGCTCGAGCGCACAAAGAGCTTACCTAACGATGGAATGTCGCTCTGGTACTGCGGCAGGAGCTCCATCACCACCCAATACTCATTCGTCGACGTGTAAATCGTCGAGACTTGGCGCTGGCCAAAGGCATCGTAGAGCGTGTTCTCGATCTCCATCGCGGAGACGCCGAGCTGGCCTGCCGTCTCACGGTCGATGGCGACCGTGACCTGCGGATTCTCGATCAGGAGATCACTCGTGACGTCGGTGAGCCCCGGCTGCTGGCGGAGCCGCGTCTCGATCTCACGCGCCGCCGTGTTCAGCGTATTGATGTCGCCGCTCTGGAGCGTGTACTGGTACAGGCTCTTCGATGCGAGGCCACCGATGGAGATCGCCGGCGGATTCTGAATGAATACGGAGATGTCCGGAACGCTCTGCACGGCTTTTGTGAGGTCGCGCGCGATGTCGTCCGCACTGCGCTTTCGCTCGTCGATCGGTTTGAGATCGATGGTTAGCTGGCCTTGATTCGCCGCCGCCGTCGTACCCACGGAAGACGTCACCGAGCGGACGTCCGGGTCGCGCGCAACGACGTCAGCGACTTGACGCTCGTGCTCTACCAGCGCGTCGAACGATACGCCTTCGGCGGCTTCGGTCGTGGCGAGGAGTTGGCCAGTGTCGTCTGTCGGGAACAGTCCCTTTGGCGTCAACCAGAACAGCCAGGCCGTGGCGACCAGAATGACAAGCGAGAAAACGAGTGTCGCCGGCCGTCGTGCCATGACCCAGCCGAGGCTCCGCTCGTACACACCCAACGTGCGGTCGTAGAAACGCTCGGTCGACTGATAGAGCCGGCCATGCTCCTTGCCGTGGTCCGACCGCAGGAAGCGGCTCGAGAGCATCGGCGTGAGCGTCAACGAAACGAAACCTGACACGAGAATGGCGACGCCGATCGTGACCGCGAACTCATGAAAGAGCTTGCCGATGATCCCGCCCATGAAGAGGAACGGGATGAACACGGCGGCCAGCGACAGCGTCATCGAGAGAATCGTAAAGCCAACTTCGGCGGCGCCGTCGATCGCCGCCTCCATCCGCGGCTTCCCCATCTCCAGGTGCCTAACGATGTTCTCGAGCATGACGATCGCGTCGTCGACAACGAAGCCCACCGCCAGGGTGAGCGCCATCAACGAGAGGTTGTCGAGACTGTAGTGCAGTAGATACATCACCGAGAAGGTGCCGATGATCGACATCGGCAGCGCGAGACTCGGGATTACCGTCGCCGACACGTTGCGCAGGAAGACGAAGATCACGAGCACGACGAGCACCAGCGTCAGCTCGAGCGTGAACGTCACGTCTTTCACGGATGCCTCGATCGTCGCCGACCGGTCGTAGAGCGTGGAGACTTTGACGGATGGCGGAATCTCCGTTTCGAGCTTGGTAAGCGCTGCCTTCACGCGATTGGCGACGTCAACCGTGTTCGTTCCTGGTTGACGTTGAATGGCCAATACGATCGAACGCGCGCCGTCGTACCAGCTCGCCGTCTTGTTGTTCTGAACGTCATCCGTGATGCGTCCGAGCTCGCTCAAGTGCACGGGTGCGCCGTTGCGATACGCAACGACCACGTCGCGGAAGGCGCCCGCGTTATCGAGCTGTCCGGTCGCCTGCACGGTGAGCGCTGTCTTCGGCCCCCACAACACACCCGTGGGCATGTTCACGTTCTGATTCGTTACCGCGCTGGCGACGTCCTCGAGCGCGATCCCGCGCGTAGCGAGCTGCGACGGGTCGAGCTGTATCCGGACCGCGTACTTTTGCGCACCGTATACGAGTACCTGCGCTACGCCGCCAACCATGGATAGTCGCTGAGCGAGCGTTGTTTCGCCGAATTCATCCAGCGTCGACAGCGGTACTTCAGTAGACGTCAGCGCCAGCGTCAAAATCGGCGCGTCCGCCGGATTCGTCTTTTGATAACTCGGCGGAATGATCCCTTGCGGGAGCTGGCGAATAGTCTGCGCAATGGCCGCCTGCACGTCCTGCGCGGCGGCGTCGATGTTCCGGTCGAGCGCGAACTGGATGACGATCTGCGTTTGCCCGAGGCTCGACGTGGACGTCATGTTGTCGATGCCGGCGATGGTCGAGAACTCCTTCTCCAACGGCGTCGCCACCGTTGCCGCCATCGTCTGTGGACTCGTGCCCGGCAGCGTCGCGCTAACGGTGATCGTCGGAAAGTCGACGTTGGGCAGATCGCTCACCGCGAGCTGCCGATAGGCGACGATTCCGAACACGAGAATGCCGATCATGACCAGCGTAGTCATGACGGGACGTCTTATGAAGACAGTGGTGATATTCATATGCTAGTTTGTCATCCTGAGCGCAGCGAAGGACGACGCAAAGGTCAATCTGCCCCAGCTGGTGCCAGCTCTATGGAGTGCGAACGACGGCGCAAGCGCTGCCCTGCCCACTCCTGCAGCTCATCCAGATAGGTGTAGAACACCGGCGTTACGTAGAGCGTGACGATTTGCGAAAATGCCAGGCCGCCCACCACCGCGATGCCTAACGGGCGGCGTGATGCCGCGCTCGCACCAACGCCGATCGCTATGGGCAGCGTGCCCGCGATCGCCGAGACCGTCGTCATCATGATCGGCCGGAAGCGCACGGTTGCCGCTTCCACGATCGCCTTCGCCGGCAGCACCTGCTCCGCGCGCTCTCTCGCAATCGCGAAATCGATCATCATGATCGCGTTCTTCTTCACGATGCCGATCAGCATCACGATACCCACGTAGCCGTAGACGCCGAGCTCCACGTGCGCCACCCAGAGCGCGAAGAGCGCGCCGAACGCCGCAAATGGCAACCCGGTGAGAATGGTGACGGGGTGGATGAAGCTCTCGTACAGGATGCCGAGGATGATGTAGATGACGAAGATGGTGATGAGCAGCAGCAGTCCCATCCCCTTCTGCGATGCCTCGAACGCCTGCGCCTGTCCCGAGAAGCCGGTGGTGATCGTCGCCGGCAGATTCTGCCGCGCGAGACGGTTCACCCGATCCACCGCCGCGCCCAACGACACGTTCGGCGCGAGATTGAAGGACAGCGTCACGGAGGCCATCTGGCCGGAGTGCGCGACGCTCAAGGGACCGGTTGTCTGCTCGAAGTATGCAACGTCCGAGAGCGGAATCTGCTTGCCGCCGGTGCCGGGAACGAAAAATTGCTGAAGCGCGCGCGCGTCGACTTGCGCGCCAGGCACCGTCTCCATCACTACCCAATACTCGTTGCTGGGCGTGTAGATCGTGGACACCTGCTGCTGATTGTACGCGTTGGCGAGCGCGTTCTCGATCGCCTGGGGTGTCACGCCTAACGATAAAGCGCGCGGCCGGTCGATGTGGACCTTGAGAAGCGGACTTCTATTGAGGAGGTCCGAGGTTACGCCGGTCAACATCGGCTCGCGCTCGAGCACCGTCATGAACCGCGACGCCTGACGATAGAGGTCGTCGATGTCCGGACCGCGCAGCGTGAACTGGTATTGACTCTTTGCCGATCGGCCACCGATGCGAATGGCCGGCGGATTCTGCACGTAGAAGGACAGACCGGGGATCCCGGACATCCGCCGCATCAACAGGTTCACCATCTCGTCCGCGCTCGGCCGCTGTCCTTGCGGCTTGAGCGTGAGATTGAACTGGGCCTGGTTGCTCGAGCCCATCCCGCCGCCCACGTTCACCGTGAAGGACGCGATGTTCGTGTCGCGCTCCAGGCGTCGCGCGGCGATCTGCTCGAGGCGCAGCATCTCGGGGTACGACGTGCCCTGCGCCGCCTCCGCCGTCGCGTTCAACTGACCGGTATCGTCGGGCGGGAACAAGCCCTTCGGAATCACCACCCACAGCACGCCGGTGAAGATCAGCACGAGCACCGAGAAGCCTAACGCGATCGGCCGATGCTCCATGACCCAGCCGAGCGAGCGCTCGTACCCACGGAGCGACGCCTCAAAGGCGCGTTCGGTTGCCATGAATAGGCGCCCGTGCTTCTCCGCGCCATGTGGCTTGAGCAGTCTGCTGCAGAGCATCGGCGTCAGCGTGAGCGAGACGAGACCCGACACCAGGATCGCGACCGCGATCGTGATCGCGAACTCTTTGAACAACTGCCCGATGATGCCGCCCATGAACATCAGCGGAATGAAAACCGCCGCCAGTGAGAGCGTCATCGACAAGATCGTAAAGCCGACCTCTTGGGCCCCCTCCAACGCGGCTTCCATTGGCGCTGAACCCAGCTCCACGTGCCGCACGATGTTCTCGAGCATCACGATCGCATCGTCCACGACGAAGCCGACAGCAAGCGTCAAGGCCATCAACGACAGATTGTCGATGCTGAACCCCAACAGCTGCATGATCGAAAAGGTGCCGATGATCGACATCGGCAGCGTCAGCGTCGGGATCAGCGTCGCGATGACATTCCGCAGGAAGAGAAAGATCACGAGGACTACGAGCACGAGCGCCACCACCAGCGACAGCTTCACGTCGCTCACCGACTGCTCGATGGAGACCGAGCGGTCGTATTGGACTCGTAGCCGAAGCGTGGGCGGCAACGCCCTTTCGATCTCGGAGAGCGTCTTCTTCACCGACTTCGCGACGGCGACGGTGTTCGTCCCCGGCTGACGGTCGACGGCTAGACCAATCGAGCGCTCGCCATCGTACCAGCTGGCGGTCTTGTTGTTCTGGATGTCGTCTTTCACCGTACCGAGGTCGCCGAGCCTAACGGCTCCCCCGTCTTTGTAGGCCACGATCAGGCGGCGAAAATCGTCGGCGTTGTTCAGCTGGCCGGTTGCCTGCACCGTCAACGTCCGATCTGGCCCATACAGCACGCCCGTCGGGAGCATGACGTTGTTCTGGCGAATCGCGTTCGCCACTTGCGAGACACCGATTCCGCGCGACGCGAGCTGCTGCGGATCGAGCTGGACGCGCACCGCGTACTTGGCCGAGCCCCAAACGCCAACGTCCGCAACGCCTTCCACCATCGACAAACGCTGCGCGATCGTCGTCTCGGCAAATTCGTCGAGCTGCGTCATCGGCAGCACGTTCGACGTCAAAGCCAGGAACATGATCGGCGCCGACGAAGGATTATGCTTGTGCGCCGAGGGCGGAAGCATATTCGATGGCAGAAACGGCATCGTCTTCGAAATCGCCGCGTTCACATCCTGCGAGGCGCTCTCGAGATCCCGATCGAGCGAGAACTGCAGCGTGATGTTCGTGGATCCCAAGCTCGAGTTCGACGTGATCTCGTCGATGCCGGCGATTGCGGAGAACGCTTTCTCGAGAGGCGTCGCGACGGTGGCCGCCATCGTCTCGGGGCTCGCGCCAGGCGAGTTCGCGCCGACGCCGATCGTCGGGTAGTCCACCGTCGGCAAATCGCTCACCGGCAGCTGCCGGTAGGAGACGATGCCGAAAACGAGAATCCCGATCATGAGCAACGTCGTCATGACCGGTCGGCGAATGAACAGGTTGGTTATGCTCATGAGGACTCCTGGGTCATCCTGAGCGAAGCGAAGGATCAGGATGACAAGTGGTCATCCTTTGGCGCGCCGTCGGCCGCCGCGTCCACCCACTGCACCCGACGCCGCGCCGCCGCCCGCGGAATCGTTAGGTGAGCGAATCATGACGCGCGCTCCAGGCGTGAGACGCGACTGACCGTCCGTCACGACGCGTGCTCCGTCACTCAAGCCGCTCGCCACGATCGCGACGCCGCCCGCCGTACGCTCGATCGATACGGGACGCTGCTTCGCCGTGTCGCCATCGATGACGTACACGTACGTGCCCTTCTGGCCGGTGACTACTGCCTGGGTGGGCACCACGAGCGCGTTTTGCTCGATGAACAACCGGAGCGTCGTCGCCGCGAATTGACCAGCCCACAGCCCGCCGTCGGTGTTGTCGAACGTCGCTTTGAGGGTGACCGTTCCTGTCGTCGTATCAACCGCGTTGTCGATGAAGGTCAGTGTCCCCTTGGTTGGCACGCCGCCGAGTTGTGGAGGGGGAGGATCATTTGCTACCGCTCCGGCTTGGCGTGCCGAACCAGTCGGCGTGAGCTGTGCCGGCGCATCCACGGGGCCGCCCACCGTCGAATCGGTGAGACTCGCGCTCGGCGCTGCGCCGCCCGGAATTGCCGTGACGGGCAAACCGCCATGTGCACCATACTGAAGGATGAGCGGCAACTGGGATGCGGGCACAGCGAACCGGACCATGATCGGCCGCACCTGATTGATGGTGACCAGGGGCGTTGCGCCATTTGCATGAACCAGATTCCCCACGCGCACGAGGAGGCTGCCCGTCTTTCCGGAGATCGGCGCGCGAATCGTGGTGTTGTCGAGGTTCAGCCGCGCGTTCGCCACCGCCGCTCGGTCGGCCCGAACGACAGCATCCGAGGCAGCCGACGTCGCCTCGAGCTGATCGCCTTCCTCCTTCGTTACATAGCGCTGCTCGACGAGCTTGGAGTAGCGGCTCACCTGTTTCTGTGCATTGGCCGCCGTTGCGCTATCGCGAGCAAAGGTCGCCATCGCCTGCTCATACGCGTTTCGATACGGACGCGGATCGACCTGGAAAAGTGGTTGCCCCCGCGTGACTTCCTGTCCTTCCTGGAAGAAGACGCTCGTGATGATGCCGTCTACCTGCGAGGCCACGGACGCCGACTGGACCGGCGTCACGACGCCATTCGCCTCGAGGGTGTACGGAACGGGCGCTCGGCGTGCCGGAACGACCGCCACCGCGACAGGCGGCCGCTGCGGTCTGTTTTGCGGTTTGGAGCAGGAGACGAAAGCCAGCCCGACGGTGCAGAGAATCGCGCGCGATGTGAGTGCGCGAGGGCGCAAGAGAGTCATTGATTTCGCTTGGGTCACGGAGCGCTGGGAATGGCGGGTCCAGCGCGTGTGTGCTTATAACGCACAGCCTGCGGCCGTCGTTCGGACCGGTTTTAATTAAGAATTCTTTGCTGTCGGATTCTGCGACTAACCTAATTCCTGTCCATTACTTCGGTTAGCACGGACCCGAACCGTGGTTCCCCAAGGATCGGCCGCAAGCCAGGCGTCGCCGTCGCGCATTACCCGTGACCCCGCGCTCGTTAGGCTACGCGCAGCCTCCTCCGCCTGTTGTGACCAGGGAACCACGACTTCCCATTCCAGCAAGCGAGCGTCCTCATCCTCGGCAATTGGCGCTCCCGCCGCCCAGGTATTCGTGCCGAGATGGTGGTGATATCCGCCGGCGGACAGGAACAGCGCACCTGGATAGTTCCACACGGTCTTGTCGAGGCCTAAGCCCTCGTGATAGAACGCCGCGGCGAGGTCGAGGTCCGCTACGTAAAGATGTACGTGGCCGATGACCGTCCCCGGCGGCATCCCACTCCAATGCAGGCCATCCGGGCTCTCCTTTGCCGCCGCGAGAAGCCGCTCGACATCCAGAGGCACGGTCGTCATCGATAGCTGGCGATCCTCGTACCTCCACACCGACCGAGGCCTGTCCGCATAGACCTCGATGCCCAGACCGTCCGGGTCTGTCAGGTAGATCGCTTCGCTCACGAAGTGATCGGACATGCCGGCATAGGCGCCGATCTCCTCGAGGTGCGCGAGGAAGCGACCGAGTGACGGCCGGTCCGGAAGCAGAATCGCGAAGTGATAGAGGCCAAGTCGTCCGCGCCGCGGGACCGGCCGAACCCCCGCGCGTTCGACCAGCTCGACGAGCGGTCGGTTGTCACCGTGCGCTCCGAGTACGGCACGACCAGCGCCACGTTCGATGACGCGCAAACCGACCACTCTATTGTAGTACGCCAGCGAGCGTTCCAGCTCCGAGACCTGGAGCTTTACCCGACCGACGTGCGTCTCGTTAGGAAGCCGATAGCCGGTCGGGGCGATTCCATAATCGAACGTGGCGGACGCTGGTGTCATGTTCGTGAGACTAAATCGTAGACCGCCGTCGCGTGTCGATCGCGTAGTCTCCCGGTCCGCCGACCGCGATGGCGACCGACGCGGCGAGAAGAGTAAATGCGTACTCGTAACCGGCCGGCAGGAAGAACCCGTTGCGCAGATGCACGAACAGTATCGCGCCGAGCATGTCACACGCGAGGAGCACCGCGACGACACGGGTGAACAGGCCGATTACCAGCGCGATGCCGCCAAAGAATTCCAGGGTGGCAATCGCTGGCCCGGAGATGGCCGGCAGCGGGATGTGCATCTGGCCGAATGCCCCTGTCACACCGGCCAATCCAAAGACGAACAGCTTCTGCGCGCCATGCGCGATGAACACGCTACCAACAACGACGCGGAGAATGGTGAGACCAAGACCCATCCGGTTTGTCGGCGCCGCGGCAATTCCTGTCATGACTGGGACCTCGTGATAGGGGAGCCAGCTCGATCATTGCTTCGCTGAATGCTAATCGTGAGTCAACAGCAGCTTGTCGAGCGTGATCGGCAGATCGCGAACGCGTACACCAGTCGCGTGATAGACGGCATTTGCGATGGCCGCGGCGACGCCTGTCATTCCTATCTCACCAATCCCTTTGGCGCCGATTGGATCCACGTGTTCGTCTTTCTCGTCCACGAAGAGCACCTCGATCGGCGGCACGTCCGCATGCACTGGAATGTGGTACTCGGCGATGTCCGCATTTACGTAGCGGCCGTTGCGCGGATCGACGTGTGTATGCTCCATGAGCGCCATCCCGATGCCGAACGTGATGCCGCCCATCAGCTGGCTGCGCGCCGTTTTCGGATTGAGGACTCGTCCCACGCCATAGGTGCCGAGCGCGCGCGCCACGCGAACCGTTCCGAGATCAGGATCCACCCGCACTTCGGCGAAGATCGCGCCAAACGCGTGCATTGCGTAGCGCTGCGTCTCGTCGCCGGGCTTCGCGTCGCCTTTGCCTTCGATTGGTTGGCCGCCGTTTCGACAGAGCAGCGATTCGATCGTTTCGGCGCGCCGCGGATTGGCGCGAATCGTTAGGCGCCCGCCGCTGATCACGACCTCGTCGTGCCGCGCGCCATGGAGTGGCGACGCGACATCGCTCACCGCGAGCTGCACGAGCTTCTCCCGCGCCGCCATCGCCGCAAGGTGCACCGCCGATCCCGTGCTAGCGACAGTCATCGATCCGGCCGAGAGGGGATTCTGTGGGAGATCGGTGTCGCCGAGCTGGACCTCGATGCGGTCTATCGTCACACCGATAGCGTCGGCGGCGAGCTGAGTGAGGACGGTGTAAGTGCCGGTTCCCAGATCGTGCGACGCCGCCTTGATCACGACGTGTCCATCGGGATGAATGCAGGCTTCGGCCGATGCAGGCATTCGCCGCGCCGGATACGTCGCCGTTGCCATTCCCATTCCGATCCATTGCTCGCCGTCGCGTCCGTGCTCGCGCATGGATCGCGGCCTCGAGTTCCGGCGCGACCAACCGAAGCGTTCCGCGCCCAAGGCGTAACACTCGCGGAGCGACTTGCTCGACCACGGTTTGCCGCTCTCTGGATCGGCATCCGCGTGGTTCTTGAGTCGCAGCGCGATGGGATCCATGTCCAGCGCGTACGCGAGCTCGTCGAGCGCCGACTCCAGCGCAAAGAGTCCCGTCGCTTCGCCTGGAGCGCGCATGTACGTGGGCGTGCCGACGTTGAGCCTAACGAGGTGATGGCTCGTCTCCTCGTTCGGGCAGTCGTAAAGAATGCGCGTCGCCAGCACGCACGACTCCAGCCACTCCTCGAGCGTGGACGTGCTCGACGTGCTGTCATGACGCAGCGCGGTCAACGTTCCATCGCGCTTTGCCCCGAGCGTCACCTGTTGTACGGTGTGTGGCCGGCCGCCCACGGGTCCGAACATCTGCCGCCTCGTGACAACGAGCTTCACTGGACGACCCACCTCGCGCGCCGCCATGGCCGCAAGCACAACGTGCGACCACGCGGACCCCTTCGAGCCGAACGCACCCCCGATGAAATGCGAAATGACACGCACGTTCTCGGGCGAAATACTCAGCGATTTCGCGATCACCCCGCGAACACCGTACACGTTCTGCGTGGAGTCCCAGAGCGTGACGCTGTCGCCATCCCACGCCGCGGTGGTGGCGTGCATCTCCATCGGGTTGTGGTTCTCCATCGGCGTCGTGTACACCTCGTCGACGCGAACTTCGGCGGCGGCCATGCCCGCTTGGAGATCACCGCGGCGAGTTGCCGGCGGCTCTCGACCGAGCACTTTTTGCGTGTACGGATAGGATGATGACAGGGCTGTGACCATGTCGACCGTCGGCGTCTCTTCTCGATAGAAGACGCGCACGCACGACGCGCCCTGCATCGCCGCCTCGAAGCTCTCGGCGATGACGAGCGCGATCGGCTGACCGTTGTAATCGACACGGTTGTTCTGGAGCAACGAAATTGCCCGGCCCGTTGGACGTGCAGCGTTGCCGCCTTTGCCGGACTCACGCTCATATCGCTCCAGGCTCTCGAGCTTCGGGGTGTTCTCGTGTGTCATCACTCTGATGACACCCCCAAGTAGCTGCGCCGCATTCGTATCGATACGCTCGATCGTGCCGCGCGCGATGGTGCTTTGCACCATCACCGCGTGGGTCATCTCCGCGAGCGGAAACTCGGCTGTGTACCGCGCCGCCCCCGTGACCTTGAGCCGTCCATCGACACGATTGATTGGCGTTCCGACAACCAGCGTCGCTCCGCCCTCGACGTTAGGCGTCGTCATGCCAGCGCCTCCGCGCGGATCAGGGCGCGAACGAGTGTGCGCCGCGCAAGCTCGACCTTGAAGGCATTGTGCTCTCGGGGTTGGGCGTCGGCCAGTGCGGTGTCCGCCGCCATACGATAGACGTCCACACCCGCGCCGCGACCGCGCAGAACGTCCTCCGCCTCCACCGATCGCCACGGCTTGGTTGCCACGCCGCCCAGCGCGATACGAGCGTTGCGGATGATGCCGTCTTGAAGATCGAGTGCCACGGCGGCCGAGGCGAGGGCAAATGCATACGATGCACGGTCGCGCACTTTCACATAGAGGGAGCGCGTCGCGAAGGAAAGTGGCGGTATGTCGACAGCGACAATGAGCTCACCGTGTTCGAGCGTCGTCTCGATCTCTGGATGATCGCCCGGCAAACGGTGCAGCTCGCGCACAGGAATCACGCGCTCGCGTTCTCCATCGAACGCTATGACGCGTGCATCGAGTGCAACCAGGGCCACCGCCATGTCCGACGGATGCGTGGCGATGCAGCATTCGCTGGTGCCGAGAATGGCGTGACCGCGATTGAGACCGCCAAGTGCGGCGCAGCCCGAGCCAGGCTCGCGTTTGTTGCAGAGCGTTGCGGTGTCGCGGAAATAAGGACAGCGCGTGCGCTGTAGGAGATTGCCGCCCGTCGTCGCCATGTTGCGGAGTTGACCGGACGCGCCGGCGAGCAAGGCCTGCGACAACATCGGGTACCGCGTGCGTACGAGCTCGTTGTGCGCGAGGTCCGAGTTGCGGACCAACGCGCCGACGCGGAGGGTGCCATCATCTTGTTCCGTTATGCCGGTCAGTGGCAGCGCAGTAATGTCGATCAGCTGGGTAGGCTGCTCGACCTCGAGCTTCATCAGGTCGACGAGCGTCGTGCCACCCGCCAGATACCGTGCACGCGCGTCTGCCGCCGCGCGCTGTACGGCATCGCTTACGTTCGGCACCGCGAGATACGTGAACGTCTGCATGGTGCGTCTAACCGCCCGTGGCGCGCACGTCCTGAATCGCGGCGATGATGTTCGGGTACGCACCGCACCGGCAGAGATTCCCGCTCATACACTCGCGGACGTCGCTGTCATTCGGTCCGCACGGCTCGCTCAGCAGCGCGACGGCGGACATGATCTGTCCCGGCGTGCAGTATCCACACTGAAAGCCGTCATGGTCGAGAAACGACTGCTGCATCGGATGCAGCCGCTCGCCATGAGAAAGGCCCTCGATCGTCCGGATCGCCTTGCCCTGCGCCGCGAGCGCAAGCGTTAGGCAGGAGAGAACACGGCGGCCATCGACGTGCACCGTGCACGCTCCGCATTGGCCGTGGTCGCATCCCTTCTTGCTCCCCGTGAGCTGGAGATGCTCCCGGAGTGCGTCGAGCAACGTCGTTCGCACGTCGAGCGTGAGCCGTGCCGTTTTGTCGTTGACGCGCAGTTCTACTTCGATGCCGACCGCCTGCTCCGTTGCCGTGCCCATCCGCGTCTTCTCCGCGAATCACCTTGGCGCAAACTAAGCGCTCCAGGCTTCGATGGCAGGCTGAAGCAGTGGCACTTCCGTCACGCGTTTCCGTCGCCGGCGGCGTCGGCAAGCCGCTCGGTCTCACGATCGAGTAGTTCGCGAAGCCTAACGATAACCGGCCGGTCGGCGGTGAATGCGCGTCCGTAGCCGAGGTTGAATCGATAATCGAAATCCGTGGGATTCTTCCCCTGCGTGTGCTGGAGAATTGTCTCCAGCTTGTCGAGCGCCTTCGCCACACGTGCTTCGGGCGACTTGGCAGCTTCGTACTCGTCCCACAGCGCAGCGATGGAAGCCCGTACCGGCTCCGGGAGCGGCGCCAGGAGCGTCAAGAGATCCTCGCGTTCCGCCGCCGATTTGGTCGCCGTTGGATCGGCGGCCAGCCTTCGCGCCTGCTCCGGCGCGGGAACGTCGCCGCCGATCGCCTCGCCGAGGTCATGCACGACGCACATGGCGAGGAGTTTCCCCAGGTTCACGTCGCGGAGCTCGTTCTGCAGCGCGAGCGCCATCACGCAGACACGCCACGAATGCTCGGCCACGCTCTCCGGCTCGCCGTCCGACGTGTACGCGCTGCGGCGGGTGACCTTGAGCTTTTCCGTGGCGCGCAGGAAATCGAGAAGTCCGTCGACGTCGGTGACGTCGTTCGAAGGCGTCATCCGTCCTTACTTCGGCACGTTGATCCGGTCAGCCGCGCTCGTCGCTTGACCGTCCGAGAGCGCCGCGCGCTCGGCGAGCAGCTTCGTCACGAATCGCTGGCCCTCTCCCATCCGCTCCATCTCGATCGCGATCGTCTCGACGGCTTCTTCTATCCGCGTCAAGCGCGCGTCGAGGATCGGGTTCTGTGCGGCCGTGCCTTTCATCTCGGCCATTTTCTCCTGATGCCTGAACCACATCCGGAAGAAGATTACGATGGCGGGGATCCCGAACACGGCCGGGACGATGATGACTTCAGGGGGCATGGGGAATGACACAATGAGGCGAGAAGTGGTGAGAGGGACCTCGACTCGTACGGCCAGTCGAGGCCGTGAGTTGCAGGCCATCTCGTCGCTACTCAAGGCTGCGTCGCTCCCCGCCGCGTGTCCAGGGCGGATGATGCGCCCGCGGGTCTGTTTTTACGGGCTACGGCGGCGCAGCAGACCTTGCATTCGGGTCGTAACAGACGCCTCGGGTGCACGGCCAGCGTCGATGTCTCGCTCGACCGCCGCCCGGAGTGCGGCGAAATCATCGCCTGGCGCCCGGCGCGCGACGAGCGAATCGATGGCCGCGGCCGCAATCGGCGGCGGCACGCGCCGTGTGAGGAGATCGGCCAAAGCAACCAAGGGGGTGGCCAGGGACGTGCCGCTCTGTCCCGCGGCGAGATGGGTCTCGCGAAGCCGCTTGAGCATCGCCGGGCTTGCGCCGACGTGGAGCGCGCTCGCTCCCGCCACGAGCTCCGCGACGTCAGCGTCGTCGCCTAACGAGGTCCGCGCCTCGCCCAGCTCGCGCGCCAGCGTCCGCACCGCGGCAACGATGCGTGCCTCCTCCGCACCTTTCAGCACGCCCTCCGCGGCCTTGGCATAGAGGGGCTCGTCCGGCAATCGCACCGCGCGCAGCGAATCACCAAGACGTGCAATCGCTTGACGCGCTGCCGCGGACAGTTGAGGCGGCAGGTCAGAGGCAGTCGCTGGCTGCTGCCCACCTAGCGATGCCGACGCCGCAACCATCAGCACAGCCGCAGCCACGAGGGATTGGACGGCGGATCGAATCATGCCTTTGGCCCTCCTACGAGCACCACGGAGCTCGGCACTCCAAAGTCGTCTTCACCCGCGCGCGGGGCCGCGGGATCCGGCGCGAGATCGCCATCGACGATGAAGGAATACACATGCCGGCCGGGCGTGAGTGGAACGTCGAGAAGCCATGCGCGGCCATCTGCGGATCGCCGCATTGGCATAGCCGCTGGGTTCCATCTATTGAAGTCGCCAACGAGTGAGACGCGAGTTGCATAGGGCGCAACGAAGACAAACCGCACAGTCGAGCGATCGCGGGTGGGGTGCTCGCCCGGAAGGGGCGCCGTCGCGGTGAGATTTCCAAGGACGTCGCCCGAGGCCGGGGGCCGCCCGCGGCCGTATAAGAGCACGGTGAGCGCCGCGCCCGCCATGGCGCACGCGAATCCAGCCGCGATCGCCATCCAAGGCCGCAGTGACCAGTGCCGAACGGCTCTCAGAACGGACGACGTTCCCTCCTGCGGCGCGGGCTGGCTCGCGATGCCCCGCAACACCCCGGCTCGCCATTCGGGACGCACCGACACCGGGACGCGGAGCTCGGCCACCACGTTCTCGAGCTCGGGGGTCACGGCAACGCCATCATTTTGATCGTTCTCAGGATGCGGCATCATTCACCTCGCCTAACAATTCCTGCAGCCGCTCGCACGCGCGCTTCACGCGCATCTTGAGCGCGGATATTCCGGCGCCCGTCACGGCTGCCATCTCCTCGTATCCGAGCTGCTCGACATGTTTCAAGAGAAATGCTTCCCGCTGATCGGGATCGAGCCGCGCCACCGCACGCTCGATCTCGATGCGCAATTCGGTGGACGCGCCTTCATCGGGCGCTCTGGCGTCGTGCATTGCATCCTCGTCCGTCAACACGCGGCGGACGTACCGACTCCGCTGCAACAGCGATGTGCGACAACGATTCACGAGAATCGCGAAGAGCCACGTGCGAAAGCTGCCCGCTGAATCGTACGTCGCCAAGGCGCGGTGCGCGCGCAGCAACGCTTCCTGCGTAACGTCTTCCGCGTCGTGGCGGTTGCCAAGCATGCGCGTCGCGAAGCGTAGGCACGGCTGCAGATGGCGATCGACGAGTAGCGCGAACGCCCGGGGGTCTCCGCCGAGTGCGCGATTCACGAGGTCCACATCGGACATGCTATCGGTGTCTACCCTCGCGGGCGCCGGTAGCGTCACTTCGGCGCGGGCTCCGCTCCCCTTTCGATCACCAGCAAACCAACGTCACCCGCGAAGTCGTCGTTCATCGTCGTGAGGCCGGGCGGTGCCATCCAGCTGCCGCCATCGACGCGCACATTCATTCGATAGGTACCAGCGGCGAGCGCCACGCGCAGCAACCACTCACCATCCGCGCCCCGCGTGAGCACCACCGGTTTCCAATTTGTGAAATCTGCGGAAAGCTCGACGTGCCGCGCCGCCGGCGCGTGGAGGACGAGCCGATATCCTCCCGTGCCGTCCCGCTCGACGGCGAATGCCGTTGCACTCGCGGCGCTCGACGCCGGCCGGCCACCACTGGTCAGCGAGGGAAGCCACGGGGAAATACGAAAGCCGAGCGATGCGTATCGATGCTCGCCATCCAATGCGAAGCCCGCGTTGCGTGCACCGCCCACGCTGGCCACGAGTGACAGCGGCTGTGCCAAGCGAAGGGAGAGACTGGCTGAGCCCCACGCGCCGGGTGGAACGCCACGACTAGCAAGCCTTCCGCCTAACGCGAGCGACGCGGCGACGCGCCTGCCCTCCCACGCCAGGCCGGCTTCGGTTTCTGCCCAGCGTGCCAACGCGGACCTTCGCGAGCTGTCCGTTTCCGTTCGCGAAAATGGGATGCTATCCAAGCGGCCGGTGAGCGTGTCTTCGCGGACGTTGAACCCAGTGACGAGCCGGTTTATCCGCGACGCACTCGAGAATGCAACGCTGCGTTTGGCGGCATTGATCGTGATCACGACATTGCCGATGCGACGCCAGCCACCCGTTTCGATTCGTGGCGCTTCGATGGCATCCTTGAAGCCGTTGCGGCGAATGACGTCAGCACCGAGCCACCAGCCGCGCTCCAAGCTGCCTGCCGCCAATCGCCCTCCGGTGACGAGCTCGTAATTGACGTTGTCGGGCGCCGAAACTCGATCCAGAGCGCCGTGCCAGCTGAGGACGAGCGCACCGAACGTTGCTGCCTGGAGTGCGCCGCTGAGCTGAACGCGCGGTTGCCACCCGAAGACAGATCCCCCCGCTCCGCCACCGGCATCGAAGCGACCGGCGACTTGCGCGCCGAGCGGGCTGGCACCGATGACGAGCGGGATGACGGCTGCAGTGAAGCGGCATCGACGAGTTCTCATCGTCTCTCCATACGAATGGCAGCGAGTGCAAGGCATAACGAGCCCTGTCGTTCTACCCACGGAGTGGGTCGCCGCGTCACATCGGTCGCAACGTCCATCTCATTCGTGGTGACGGAGGCAACCAAGCCGCGGGTATCACATCTGAGACGCTCAAAGAAACCGGCGATCTCGATCGACACGGTCATACGACATCAAGAGGATCCATGCGCAAAACATTCGCGGCCGTCGCCTCCACTCTCGTGGTGGCCTTCGCCGCTTGCAGCGGAACCGACACACTCTCACCTGCTCCCACCACTGAGCAAGGCGGCTCGAGCCACGGCGACACGGCGATCGTCACTGGGCCGCAAAATCCGCCGCCACCCCTACCACCACTGGTAGCCAGCTTCGCGCTCTCCGGCACTGTCTATGGACACGAGTCCGGGCCCGACACGTCGACGGTCGCCGTCGTGCCTAACGTGAGCATAACACTTGTAAAGGTCGGCGACGTCACTGGCGATACCCTCAAGCCAAGCGTCACCGTTGCCACGACGACCACGGACGCGAACGGCGCGTACCGGATCGAGAACCTCAAGCCCGCGTATTACCGCATCGATGTCACTCCGGCACCGGGCTCGCCATTCGGCAGCGCCATCACCGGCATTGGCCCGGCACGGGAGGCGGAGGTAAAGGTGTTCATCTCACTCTGGCGGACGCCGTAACGCGTCAGCGCGGGTCCGTGCGGCCGCTCGTTAGTTCGCCGCGAGCGGTCGCAGGATCCGCAGATACGCCGCCCATGGTCCAACGGCTTCGCGGTACTGGGCGGCCATGACACGCGTTATCTGCGAGAGATGACTGAAGTCGTGGGCCACCCACGTCGCGAGATGTTGGCCAAGCCTCACGTGTCCGAACTCGGGGTGCAGTCCCTCGCTCGCGAGGTCCGCACTCGTTAGGTGGAGTGCCGTCAACGCGTCGACGCTTTCGCGGCGACAGCGCGCAAACTCGCCGGTGAGCGCCTCCACTGGCCGGCCTCGCGCCGCTTCGAATCCGAATGTCCGATCGAAGGGCGTGAAAGGCTTTGTCGTTCCCCACTCGAGTAGATGGCGCACTCGCGGAATCCAATCGTCACGCTCGGCGTGAATGAGATGAGCGAGGATCTCGTGCACGGTCCAGCTTCCGGGACCTTCGTTCACTGCCGTCCATGCCGTGGGCAGGCCGTTGAGCAATCCCTCGAGTACGATGGGAGTCCGTTCGAGGATGGGTATCGCGGTTTTGAGGTCGAATTCCATTTTCGCGGGTGTTGTTTCAGGATTTTCCAGCTTTTCCGAAGTTTCAATCGTGCGCGCAAGGATGGCTCCAGGAATCCACCTCGTCCAATGTGGCTTTTGCCCGCATTGCATGCACGCTCCTAACAGCCATGCGACGGCTCGTCACTTTCCATGAAGCCCGCGAATGCGAAGGCGGAAGGGAATGCATTGGACTCACACGTTCCCATGCGGCAGATTAACAGTGTCGCCCAAATGACATGAAAAGGGCGCATCACGAATCGCCGCGGGTTCAGCGGCAAACCTCAACGTGCGCGTCTCATGCGTCTCGAGATCCGAGACTTCCGGCTCGTCGTCGCCATCACGGAGCTCGGTACGCTCACGCGCGCCGGCCAGCACCTCAACCTCACCCAGTCCGCGCTCAGCCACCAGCTCGCCGACCTCGAGCGACGACTGGACGCCGCGCTCTTCGAGCGCTCCGGTCGCCGCATGATCCCCAATCGCCTGGGCGCGCGTCTCGCCAGCCACGGCAAGGAGCTCTTGCAGCGACTCGGGGACGTCGAACGCGACGTCTTCGACGCCGCGGCGCGGCGCGAAGCAGTACTTCGCATCGCCACCGAGTGCTACACCTGTTATCACTGGCTGCCGCCGGTGCTGCAGGAGTTCCGACAGCTGCATCCCGCGGTGGACGTCGAGGTCGTGCCCAGCGCCACGGCGCGTCCGCTCGCCGCGCTCATCGCCGGGAAGATCGACCTTTCGATCGTGAGCACGCTCACCCGCGACCGCCGCATCGCCTTCACGCCGCTCTTCGAGGATGAGTTGTTGCTCATCGTCGCGCCCGATCACCGGCTGGCCGGCCGTCGCTTCGTGGATCCCGCCGAGCTGCGACGCGAGCGCGTGCTCACGTACTCGCGACCGGATGAGAGCACAGTCTACCGGCGCGTCTTGGCGCCGGCGGGCGTGAGCCCGCGCCAGATCACGCCCATTCAGCTCACGGAAGCGATGATCGAGCTGGTGAAGTCAGGCATGGGCGTCGGCGTGCTCGCGCGCTGGGCCGTTCAGCGGGAGCTCGACAGCGGCGCGCTGGTTGCTTCGTCGCTAGGCCCCGACGGGGTACGACGGCGGTGGCGCGTGGCCACGCGCGCCGCGGGCGCCACACCGGCGTATCTCGCGGCCTTCGTCGAATTCCTGCGTCGCGTGATCGCCCACCCGCCACGCACCGCGCCGCAGTTCACGATGCTCCGATCGGCCACGCGCCAAGGAAAAGCAGCGGTCGGCGCCTGACGACTGGCGCCGAGACGTTACTCCGCGCGCATCGCGATGAGCGGATCGACCGACACCGCTCGCCGCATCGGCACGAGGCAAGCCGCCATGGCGGTGGCGAACAGGAGCAGCGCCCCCGCCGCGAAGGAGTACGGATCACCGCGCGGCACGCCATAAAGCATCTTCTCGATGAACTTCGTCGCCCAAAAGGCCCCGGCAAGTCCAACCATGATGCCGCACAGCGCGAGGAGCGCGCCCTGACCAACGATGGCGCGCGCAATCGCCTTGCGTGTCGCGCCTAACGCGATGCGGATTCCGATCTCGCGCGTGCGCTGCGCCACCGCATACGCGAGCACACCGTACAGTCCAACGGCCGCGAGGACCAACGCGAGGACCGTGAACACCGCGAGCAGCAGCATTGTGAATCGTGGCCCGGAGATGCTTTCGAGGAGAGCGTCCTCGACATTCGTCACGCTCGGCGGTGGGAGGTGACGGTCGATCGCCGGCACGAGCGAGCGCAACGTCGCGATCGCGCCCGTTCCCGGCGTTGCGCGGACGATCAGCGCCGGCTGGTACTGCCCGTGAAACGGCATGTAGATCAGCGGATCCGTGGCCTCGCTCGTTAGGCCACTCGTGAACGCGTTCGCGGTAACGCCCACGATCGTCATCCACTCGCCCTTGCCGTTGAACAGGATGCGCAGCTTGCGACCGATCGCGCTCTCGCCATGCCAGAACTTCCGCGCGAAGCCCTCGTTGACCATCACCTGTGTCGATTTCTGCGTGGTATCGGAAAATGTGGTGCCTTGCAGAATGCGAATGCCCATCCGCTGGAAGTAGTCTCGCTCCACACCGTTGTACGGGATGAATGCCGTCGTCCCCTCCGTTGGGGGTGCCTCACCTTCCAACTGCAATGCGCCGATGAGGAAATTCCGCATCGGCGGCGCCCCTTCGGCCATCATTGCCGCTTGAACGCCGCGAACCGCGCGAGCGCGAGCAACGAGCTCCGCGTAGAAGCTCTGCCTGGCGGCCGGAGTCGCGTACGATTTCTCGGGGAGAATGATCGTGGCACCGTAGAGTCCCTTCGGGTCGAAGCCGGGATCCATGGTCTGCAGCCGGACGACGCTCCGGACAAGGAGCGACGCCCCAACGAGGAGCGTCGTCGACAAGGCGATCTCACTCACGACGAGCAGTCCGCGCAGCCGGTTCTGCCGCCGCGAGTGCGACGTGGACAGCGTTCCTCCCTTCAGTGTGTCGTGCGTGGAGTGCCGCGCCGACTGGATCGCGCCAACGACGCCGAACAACAGTCCCGTCACGACGCCGAGCCCAATCGCGACGAGGAGTGTGGTCGTATCGATGCGCGCCGCGTCGAGATTGGACAGGCTCGGCGGCCGTAAGGCGATCAGTGTCTTCAGTCCGAGCCAGCCCAAGACGACGCCGCCGAGGCAGCCCGCGCCGGCGAGGACGAGACTCTCGGTCAAGAGCTGCCTTACGAGGCGGCTGGTTCCCGCACCGAGTGCCGCGCGAATGGCAAGCTCGCGTTGCCGCGTTGCCGCACGCGCGAGCAGCAAGTGCGCGACGTTTGCGCAGGCGATGAGGAGCACCAACGCGACCGCAACCGTGAGAAGCAAGAGTGATTCGCGGAAGCTCACCAGTTGCGATGGCGGGACGAGCTTCGCCCTGAATCGAACGCGACTTCCCTCCTTGGCCTCGGCACGCGCGCTGATCGAATCCAGATCGCGTTGCGCAGCCGCGCTGCTCACGCCGGGACGGAGCTTTGCCATCGCCGACACCCCGATCTTGTCGTTATGCGGGTCGAGCGGCAACCAGACGTCGGTAGTCTGCTGGAAGAGCGCTGGTAGCTGAAATGCCGACGGCATCACACCGACCACTGAATAGAATGAGCCGTCCAAACTGAGGGGCTTTCCGAGAACGGCGGGATCGCTCCCAAAGCGAGAGCGCCAGATACCCTCGCTGAGGAGCGTGACGTGACCATCCTTCACGTCCGTGCCGGTGAATCCGCGGCCGATGAGCGGATGCTGACCGGTGAAGCTCGCGAGGCTCGGATTGATCGACGCCGTATGCACGGTCGCTGCCTCCCCACGCGCGGGAACGAACGTCATGTCACCTTGCGCAAAGCCTTCGATGCTCTCGAAGGAGTGTGCGCCTTGCCGCCACGCTTCGACCAGCGCGGGACGCGGCGACACCATGACGTTCATCCCCGTCTGATTACCCTGGGTGGGCTCCTGAAAGAGGATCGCCACACGGTCGGCATGTGGATATGGCAGCGGATGCAGGAGCAGGCTGTTGACGACGCTGAACACGGCGGTGTTCGCGCCGATCCCCAACGCCAATGTCAGAATCGCAACCACCGTCCAGCCTTTCTGGCGGCCGAGCGTGCGGACGGCGAAGGCAACATCCTGGACAAAGGCGTCGACGAGCTGCGCGCGGGTCATCCGTCGTTCTCTCCGTGTCGTGATCGTTAGGCATGCGGCGCGATCCTGCGCGAGGTCGCCGAGCCGGCGCGCGGTTGCCGCTCGGGCCTCGCTTTCGCTCATTCCTCGGGCGATGTAGTCCCGTACGCGCATCTCGATGTGGAAGCGAAGCTCGTCGTCGACGTCCGCCTCGGCGCGGGGCCCCCAAAAGCGGAGATAGCGCCGCCACGTGGCTGCGCGCTGCGCGCCAGGTGTGAGCTGTGGACGCGCCATCTCAACGTCCCGCCGGCGCGGTCTTCAGCACCTTGAAGACGGCATCGGCGAAGCGCGCCCACGAGTCGTGCGACGCGGCCAGCTGCTTCTTTCCGGCCGTTGTGAGGCGATAGAACTTCGCGCGACGATTGTGCTCACTGATCCCCCACTCCGCCGCGATCATCCCGCGCTCCTCGAGCTTGTGGAGCGCCGGATAGAGAGACCCCTCCTCCACTTGTAGGACGTCGCCGGTACACTGCTCAATCCAGCGGGCGATCCCATAGCCATGGCTCGGCGCCCAGGACAGCGTCTTCAGGATCATGAGGTCGAGCGTGCCTTTCAGGAAATCGATCGACGGTTCCATCGGCGCGAAGCTGGCAGAAGCGAGTTACCCTAGGACTCCGAGGTATATACCTCGGACTCCTAGGGTAACGCAAGATCCGTCGATTCCATCGGCGATCGTTGTTTTGACCACAGAGGACGCGGAGGACGCAGAGAAATGATCCCTTTGTGGGCGAGCCGTGAACTAATCAGAAAAAGAACACGCTTTTGATTTTCTTCCGTGTCCTCTGCGTCCTTTGTGGTTCACATGATTTTGTCGTTGCTCTTTTTCTTTACGCCGTTTCAGGAATTTTCCAGCCTCTTCGAGGTTCAAGCAGTTCGCAGGTCGGATGCTAAGGAGGCCGATCAATCATTGAGGGGTCGGTCAGTGGGGCGTCACCACCCGGCGTAAGCTCTCGCCCGGCACCTGATGCCCCTTCTCGACGAGCAGTTTGGTGGTGAAGCGCTGCGCTTCGCTGATGCGTTCCACCTCGACCGCCGTCGCGTCCACCGCCTGTTCGATGCGCGAGAGACGACCGGCTATCTCGTCCAGCGTCCCCTCCTTGAGCGCCGGCCGGCGGCGATTGACTATTGAAAGGACGATCTTCGTGATGGAGCCGAGTGTCGCCATGAGTCCGGCGAATACCATCAACTCCTCGATCAGCTTCACTTCCATGCGTTCTCCCGTGTGCGACGCGTGCCCTACGCCTGTCCCTTGTGGAGGGTTTCCGGGATCAGGCGGCCGGCGTGAACCACAGGGGCCGACGATATCGAATGCAGATCTCGTCGCCCTCGGCGATGGTCCGCAACGCAACCAGCGTCACCGACTGCTCCGCCTCGTGGCAGACGATTTCGGCGTTCGGCTCCTCCGCGTGATTGCAGAGCGAGATCACGCCGAGCACGATGCAAGACCGGTTCTGACGCGCGCCGAAGCGGAAATTGTAGTCGCCAAGACGCGTCTTGGATATGCGACCGGCATCCGCATCGTCGTAGACGATCACGGGGCAAGAGACGATGACCGTCCCCTCCGGAATCTCCTCCGTCGCCACGAGACCGCGGCCTTTGCGCTTGTACTGACGGATGCTGTACACGGAGGTGGGCAGACGTGAGGGTAGGCTTAACCGAGCTCATACTTTGACGCCGAGGGCGAAACCCGGTCACGCAATCGTAACTCGCTGCTGGTCGCGGCGCCGGAAACGAAGACGTAATTTCGGCCATGACCTTCGCCCCTCTCCTTTCGCTGTTGCTCGTTCAGGCGACGCAGCAGCCGCCGGCGCCCCGGCGCAGCGTGCCCGATCCGGGCGTGATCGCCAGCCTTCAGCGCGCGACCCCCGCGGGCGTGCAAACCGTTTTCGATGGTCGCGTCACCGGCGTTCGCTTCGGAACGACGCCCAACGAGCTCTGGGTCGCGGTTCCCGGCTCCGCGTATCACCTCACCTGGGCGGACAACAAGGTTCTTGCCCGCGGAAGCTTCAGCGGCCGCGCTGGTGTCCAGGCGGTGGTGTTCGATCCCATTGGGCACCGGGCATTGGTCACGACGGTTGGGCATGTGCCGATTGCCGCGACTGAGGCTCCGGTGCCTGGCACTCTGCCTCGAGTTGCCTCCCGCCCGGCCGCGCAGCTCGCGTTCTTCGACGACGCCGGCCGTGGCCAGACGATTACGCCGGCGCGACTCACCGGTGCGTTGGGCGAATACGCCGTTGGGGCGCCAGCGGTGGCGCGATCGGCCAATGCCACAGGGCATCGGGTCGCCGTCGTGCCGCTCACCGTGGAAGATCGCCTAACGATCCTCGACGCCGACGCGGGCGCGACCCTGGCAACGGTCGCTCTCGGCGTTGCCCCTATCGCCGCGGTGATCTCTTCGGATGGTGCCACAGCGTACGTCACCAATCTCGGCGGCGCGAAGCCGGAACCCGGCGACCGCGCGGTGAAGCAGTGCTGCTATCCGCGCGGCGAAGCCGTGCGTGTGGACGCGCGCGGCATCGCTGAACGGGGGAGCGTGACGCGCGTCGATCTCGTCGCCGGGAAGGTGACGAATTCGATAACCGTCGGCCGACATCCCACGGCAATCGTTTGGGATACGTCGCGGGCATTGCTGTATGTCGCGGACGGTAACGACGACTCGATCAGCGTCATCGACACACGTGCAAATCGCGCGATCGCTACGATCCCCATCGCGCCGTTCAGGCAGCGAAAGATCGGCGCGCAGCCGACCGCGCTCGCGCTGTCACCCGATGGTCGTTCTCTCTACGTGGCACTCGGCGGCCTCAATGCGGTTGCGGTGTTCGACGTGTCGGCGACGACGGATCGAGCGAAGCTCATGGGTCTCATCCCGACAGGGTGGTATCCGTCCACCCTCGACGTCAGCGCGGACGGCCGTCACCTGGCCGTAGGAGCGCTGCTCGGTGTCGGCGCTGGCGAAGGTCGCACAGAGGGATCGCCGGGAAAAACGGCGCGCTACGTGTTCACGGAACGTGGCTCGGTGAGCGTCGTCGAGATCCCGACGGCCGCGCAACTAGCGGCATACACGAGAGCGGTTGCCGAGAACGATCATCTGGTGCTTGGCTCGGCGCCGGCGGTCGATTCGGCGCGGCATGTCGTGCCACGTGCCTTGCCGGAACGCCCGGGCGAGCCGTCGCTCGTTAGGCACGTCGTCTACGTCATCAAGGAGAATCGCACGTACGACCAGGTGCTCGGCGACATCGGTCGCGGGGACAGCGACAGCTCCCTGGTCATCTTCGGCCGTGATGTCACACCGAACCAGCATGCGATCGCGCGACAGTTCATCCTCTTCGATCGCATGTTCGCGAGTGGCGGTAATTCAGCGGACGGTCACAACTGGCTCACGCAAGCGAACGAGACGGACTACGCGATGTGGCCGCTCTACCATGGACGAAGCTATCCCTCTGATGGTGTCGACCCGCTCGCCTTGTCGTCAGGCGGATTCCTGTGGGAGACAGCGCGGGCGAAGGGACATTCGGTGAGTGTCTTCGGCGAGTTCGCTCCCGCGGCGTCTGATTCAATTGCCAGCGTGCGCGCGACGTTGCTCTCTGAATACCAGCGCAACGCGCAGCGCGGGCCGGGCTACTTTCGTGATCTTCTGCGCGCCCGCTACAACACCAAGTCGAACATTCCTTCGCTGGACTCGCTTCTTGTACGAGAGTATCCGGGCTGGACGCAGGAGGTACCGGATGTGGTGAAAGCGCAGGTGCTTCTCGATCATCTGCGCGAATGGGAAGCGAAGAGCGAGATGCCCAACCTCGTCATGATGATTCTGCCCAGCGATCACACGATTGGCGCGTCGCCGGGGTGGTGCGTACCGCGCGCCTGTGTGGCGGACAACGATTTCGCGTTGGGCCAGATCGTGGATGGCTTGACGCACTCGTCGTTCTGGAAGGACATGGCGATCTTCGTCATCGAAGACGATGCGCAGAACGGCGTCGATCACGTGGACGGTCATCGCACGACCGCGTTCGCCATCTCGCCTTTCGCGCGCCGCGGCAGCGTTGACCATGTGTTCTACAATCAGCCGAGCGTCGTGAAGACCATCGAGCTGATGCTCGGGTTGCCCGCGCTCAGCCTGTTCGATCTGGTCGCGACAGACATGCATGGCAGCTTCATTGGCCCAAACGAGAAGCCGGATTTTGCCCCGTTCAGTGCCATCGTTCCGTCACAGCGACTGGATGAGTTGAACTCGCGCGTAAGCGAGATTCGCGGGCCTAACGCGGCGGCGCGCCGCCGCGCTGCGATTGCGTCGTCGCGCATGCGCTTCGACGGGCCCGACGAAGCGCCATCGGACGCGCTGAATCGCATCATCTGGCACGATACGCGTGGATGGAAGACGCCGTATCCCGCCGTGCGGCAGTCACTCTTCTTCCCGATGTCGCGCGATATCGCGGACGACGATCGAGAAGAAAAAGGTGAGCGGAAGGAAAAACGGGATCGTTAGACGGCTACGTCATCCTGAGCGCAGCGAAGGATCTGCTGTTCAGATGCCGATTACCAGCGAAAGCTCGTTCGAGGTCTGGCATCCACTGCTTAGCCGCAGACAAACGCGTAAAGCGCACGGAGATCAGAAGAGCGACAAAAACCAAACGGGGATACGGATTTTACTAATCTTGCGAATTTGACGAATCGTTCCCGGGAAGGCATGGCTCCTTGCACAACGAGCCCGGACGATTGCTTTGGGAACGACCTCGGAAGGCTCCTTCG